>NZ_JAGEKN010000018.1:0-62160 GCF_017565325.1 Allobranchiibius sp. GilTou38
TGCGCGCCCTGTCCGCACCCGCACCACAGCCCTGCACTGTTGACACCACAGAACACGCGGCACCCGAATGGGACACCCGCACGCCCGCCAAGCGCCGGGCCGATGCCCTAGTCCGACTGGTCGATACCGCGGCCGGGGTGGTGGACGGCACGGCCCCGCGGCCGGTCGGGGAGTTCGGCGGCACCGCCAAGATCCTGGTCACGATGGATTACGCGACGTTGTACGAGGGGCTTCGCGACGCCGGCCGGCTCGGCCAACACAGCTCAGGTGGAGGCGGATTCGCACCGACCTACCTGCCGGGTATCGGGCGCACCACCGACGGTGAGCATCTCGACGCCGGGACTCTGCGACGGATGGCGTGCGATGCGGATCTGATCCCGGCTGTTTTGGGCACCGAGTCGGAACCGTTGGACGTCGGGCGCGCGAAACGCCTGTTTACCGGCGGACTACGCACCGCGATCATCCACCGCGACCAGCACTGCACCTTCCCCGGCTGCGAAAGACCACCCGACTGGTGCGATGCCCACCATGTGAGGCCCTGGTGGGCCGGCGGCGAGACAACACTGACCAACGCCGCACTGCTCTGCGCCCGCCACCACACCATCGTGCACCGCGACCTGCTCACCGCCCAGGTCACCACCACCGGCGTCACCTGGGACCTCACTCCCGGACTCATGCCCACCCGACCCGGCCAGAACCCACCAGCCTGACGCTGACGCTGTTTACGTTCGTTGACGGCGTTGCAACACCGTCAACGAACGCGAACACCGTCAGCGTGCGACGTGGGGCTGGCGGTGCGGACGAACGCTAGAGGGCTAGCCCGACGTACTTGGTCTCGAGGTACTCCTCGATGCCCTCGAAGCCGCCTTCACGGCCGTAGCCGCTCGCCTTGACGCCGCCGAACGGTGCAGCCGGGTTGGAGATGATTCCCTGGTTGACCCCGACCATGCCGTACTCCAGGCCCTCGCTCACCCGGATCGTGCGGGAGAGGTCGCGGGTGTAGAAGTACGACGCGAGGCCGTACTCGGTGGAGTTGGCGCGGTCGATCGCGTCCTGCTCGTCGGTGAAGGTCTGGATGGCCGCGACCGGTCCGAAGATCTCCTCCCGGACCAGGTCGGCGTCAGCCGGTACGCCGGTCAGCACGGTCGGCGGGTAGAAGAACCCCTCGCCGTCGCCGGGCTCTCCGCCGCAGACGACCTTGGAGCCGCGCTCCGCCGCGTCACGCACCAGGGCGGCGACCTTGTCGACCGCCTTGGCGTTGATCAACGGTCCGACAGTGACCCCGTCGTCCAGGCCGTTACCGACGACCATCGCGCCCATCCGCTGGGCGAGCTTGTCGCCGAACTCCTGTGCCACGTCAGCGTGCACGAGGAACCGGTTGGCCGCCGTGCATGCCTCGCCGATGTTGCGCATCTTGGCGAGCATCGCCCCGTCCACGGCCGCGTCGACGTCGGCGTCCTGGAACACGATGAACGGCGCGTTGCCGCCCAGCTCCATCGACAGCCGCAGCAGCTGGTCGGCGGACTGCTCGACCAGTTTGCGGCCCACCGCGGTGGAACCGGTGAAGGTCAGCTTGCGGGTGCGCGGGTCGCGGATGAGCGGCTCCATGACGCCGCCGGAATCGCTGGTGGTGACGACGTTCAGCACGCCGGCAGGTAGCCCGACCTCCTCCAGCAGTTGCGCCAGCGCCAGCATCGTCAGCGGCGTCTCGGCGGCGGGCTTGACCACCATCGTGCAGCCGGCCGCGATGGCCGGCCCGATCTTGCGGGTGCCCATCGCCAGTGGGAAGTTCCACGGCGTGATCATCAACGTGGGACCGACCGGAGCCTTCATCGTCACCAGCCGCGTCGCGCCGTTCGGTGCCGTCGACCAGCGACCGGAGATGCGCACCGCCTCCTCGGAGAACCAGCGGAAGAACTCCGCGCCGTAGGTCACCTCGCCCTTGGACTCGGCCAGGGGCTTGCCCATCTCCAGCGTCATCAGCTCGGCGAAGTGATCGGCACGCTGGGTGATGAGCTCGAACGCCGACCGCAGGATCTCTCCGCGGTCGCGCGGCGGCGTACGCGCCCAATCCGCCTGTGCCGCAGCGGCGGCCGCGAGCGCCGCGACACCGTCGGCCGGGGAGGCGTCCGCGACGGTCGCGAGTGCCTTCCCGCTGGCCGGGTTGTCGACCGTGAGGGTCTTTCCGCCCTCGGCGTCACGCCACTTCCCACCGATGAACAACTGCGTTGTGACCTGCTCGACCGCTCCGGTCATGTCATCTCCTCGTCGAACGCCGTGATGAATCGCTCAGCTGTTGATGTTGGCCATCACGTGCTTGATGCGCGTGTAGTCCTCGAACCCGTAGCGGCTGAGGTCCTTGCCGTAGCCGCTGTGCTTGAAACCACCGTGCGGCATCTCGGCGACGAGCGGGATGTGCGTGTTGATCCAGACACAGCCGAAGTCGAGTGCCTTGCTGACCCGCAGCGCGCGACCGAGGTCACGCGTCCACACCGATGACGCGAGGCCGTACTCCACACCGTTCGCCGCCCGGATCGCGGCCTGCTCGTCCTCGATGCGCTGCACCGAGATGACCGGCCCGAAGATCTCGTGCTGACTCATCTCGTCGTCCTGGGTGAGCCCGGAGACGACGGTCGGCTCCAGGAAGTAGCCGTCGCCGAGACCGCTCATCCGGTGCCCACCGGCCGCGATGTTCGCGTGGTCGGGCAGCCGGTCCAGCATCCCGGTCACGTGCGCGAGCTGGTTGGCGTTGTTGACCGGGCCGAAGAGCGCGTCCTCGTCGTCCGGCAGGCCCACCTTGGCCTCGTTCTTCGCGTACGCCGCGAGCGCCGCCACGAATTCGTCGTGGATCTTGGGCGAGACCAGCACCCGGGTGGCTGCGGTGCAGTCCTGCCCGGCGTTGAAGTAGCCGGCGGTGGCGATGCCCTCGACGGCGGCCTCGATGTCGGCGTCGTCGAAGACGATCACCGGAGCCTTGCCGCCCAGCTCCAGGTGCACCCGCTTCAGGTCGCGCGATGCGGCCTCGGCGACCTGCATGCCCGCCCGCACCGAACCGGTGATGGCCACGAGCTGCGGGGTCGGGTGCTCCACGACCTTCGCACCGGTCTCACGGTCGCCGGTGATGACGTTGAACGTGCCCGCGGGCAGGAACGGCGCCGCCAGCTCGGCCAGCAGCAGTGTGGTCTCGGGGGTGGTGTCGCTGGGCTTGAGGACGACCGCGTTGCCCGCGGCGAGCGCCGGCGCGATCTTCCACATCGCCATCATCATCGGGTAGTTCCACGGGGTGACCTGGCCGACCACACCGATCGGCTCGCGGCGGATCCACGAGGTGTGCCCGGCGAGGTACTCCCCTGCCGACACACCCTCCAGCACCCGCGCGGCGCCGGCGAAGAAGCGCAGCTGGTCCACCATGGGCGGCACTTCCTCGGATGCCGTGAGCGCGAACGGCTTTCCGGTGTTCTGCGCCTCCAGCTTCACGAAGTCGTCGGCACGCGCCTCGATGGCGTCGGCGAACTTCAGCAGCGCCTGCTGGCGCTCGCTCGGGGTGACCTGGCCCCACTCGGCGAAGCCCTTCTCGGCCGCCGCGTACGCCGCGTCGACGTCCGCCTGGCCGGAGATCGGCGCCTGCGCCACGACCTTCGCGGTCACGGGGCTGATCAGGTCGAGGCGCTCCTCGCCTCGACCGTCGACGTACTCGCCGCCGATGAAGTTGCGCAACTGGCGGGGGGAATCGGTCATGGTGCTGCTCTCCTTGTGGCTGCGAATCATGGGCGTCGTGTTCGTACTAGCACTCGATGACGTTCACCGCGAGCCCGCCCCGGGCGGTCTCCTTGTATTTCACGGACATGTCACGACCGGTCTCGCGCATGGTCTTGATGGCCTTGTCCAGGCTCACCGTGTGGATCCCGGTGCCGTTGCGGGACAGGCGTGCCGCGTTGATGGCCTTCACGCTGGCGATCGCGTTGCGCTCGATGCAGGGGATCTGCACCAGCCCGCCGACGGGGTCGCAGGTGAGCCCGAGGTTGTGCTCGATGCCGATCTCGGCGGCGTTCTCCACCTGGGACGGCGTGCCGCCCATGACCTCGCAGAGGGCACCGGAGGCCATCGCACAGGCCGAGCCGACCTCGCCCTGGCAGCCCACCTCGGCGCCGGAGATCGAGGCGCCCTCCTTGAAGAGGATGCCGATCGCGGCAGCCGTCAACAGGAACCGGACGATGCCGTCGTCGTCCGCGCCCTCGACGTAGGTCGCGTAGTAGTGCAGCACCGCGGGGATGATCCCGGCTGCACCGTTGGTGGGCGCGGTGACGACCCGGCCACCGGAGGCGTTCTCCTCGTTGACCGCGAGCGCCCACAGGTTGACCCAGTCCATGACCCGCAGCGGGTCGTCGCGCAGCTCACCGACCGTGAGCGCGGCATAGAGGTCAGGCGCCCTGCGCGGCACCTTGAGGCCGCCGGGAAGGCAGCCGCCGTGCCGCAGTCCGGACTGCACGCACTCGCGCATGACCTGCCACAGATGCAGCAGTCCGGCGCGAATCTCCGGCTCGGTGCGCCAGCTGAGCTCGTTGTGCAGCATCACCTCGCTGACACTGATCCCCTCCCGCTCGCAGATCGCCAGCAGCTGCCCACCGGTGGTGAAGGGGAACCGCACCTGCGTGTCGTCCAGGACGACGCGGTCCGCGCCGGTCGCCGCACCGTCGACCACGAACCCGCCGCCGACCGAGTAGTAGGTGCGCTCGAGTAGCAGGTGATCGCCGTCGTACGCCTCGAAGGTCATGCCGTTGGGGTGCGCCGGCAGCGACTTGCGCCGGTGCATCACCACGTCGTCCGCTGGGTCGAAGCGGATGGGTCGCTCACCGCCGAGCAGCAGCTCACCGACCTCGCGGACGGCAGCGACCTGCTCGTCGGCAGTGTCCGTGTCGACCGTCTCGGGCACCGCGCCCATCAGGCCGAGGACGACCGCCTTGTCCGAGCCGTGCCCGTGACCGGTCGCGCCCAGGGACCCGAACAGCTGCGCGCGCACCCGGGTGACCCGGTCGAGGATCTCGGTGCGGCGCAGCCCCGCGACGAACGTGCCGGCCGCGCGCATCGGGCCGACCGTGTGGGAGGACGAGGGGCCGATCCCGATGGAGTAGAGATCGAATGCACTCAGAGCCATGGCGTGCCACCTCCTGCAGGTCGGGTCGAGCCGTGTCCCGGCCGACGTCGCGCCGACCTTCGCAAAGTACCGCTGAGTAGGCTATCCGACAACGAAATCGGTCTCATACGCCTTGCCTACCTCCGAATTTCGTGAAAACCTACCGGTGTGAACGATGCTATTCGTACCTCGCCGGTGATGCTCGACGACACGTCGAAGGCCATCATCGCGCGCCTGCAGCAGGACGGTCGCGCGGCCTACTCCTCGATCGCCCGCGAGATCGGCCTGTCCGAGGCCGCCGTCCGCGGACGGGTGCAGCGGCTGCTGGACGCCGAGGTGCTGCAGATCGTCGCCGTCACCGATCCCGCCCAGGTGGGTTTCCGTCGGCAGGCGATGATCGGGTTGCGCGTCACCGGCGCTCTGGGCGACGTCGCCCAACGCCTCGGCGAGCTGCCCGAGATCGCGTACGTCGTGATGACGGCCGGCCGCTTCGACCTGCTCATCGAGGTCGTCTGCGAGGACGACGAGCACCTGCTGGAGCTTCTGACCGACACGGTCCGCACGATGCCGGGCGTCACCGACACCGAGACGCTCGTCTACCTGAAATTGCACAAACAACGCTACGACTGGGGCACGAGATGACCACAACTGCGCAAGAGACCACCGCACACGCCACGTCCAGCACCGGCGCGGGCACCACGCCTGCCGGCACGCCACGCTACGAGGCGGCCCGCGACCATCTCTGGGGACACTTCACTCGCCAGTCGGTCTACGAGCCGACGTCCTCCGGCGGCCAGGGCGCCAACGTGCCCGTGATCGTCAAGGGCGACGGCGCGTACATCTGGGACGCCGAGGGCCGCAAGTACCTCGACGGCCTCGCCGGCCTCTTCACCGTGCAGGTGGGCCACGGCCGCGAGGAGCTCGCGCAGGCTGCGGCCAAGCAGGCCAAGGAGCTCGCGTTCTTCCCGATCTGGTCCTACGCGCACCCCTCGGCGATCGACCTGGCCGAGCGGCTCGCGGCGTATGCGCCCGGCGACCTGAACCGGGTCTTCTTCACGACTGGCGGCGGCGAGGCCGTGGAGTCGGCGTGGAAGCTCGCCAAGCACTACTTCAAGTTGCAGGGCAAGCCCGGTAAGCACAAGGTCATCAGCCGCGCGATCGCCTATCACGGCACCCCGCAGGGCGCCCTGTCGATCACCGGCATCCCGGAGCTGAAGGAGATGTTCGAGCCGCTGGTGCCCGGCGCGTTCCGGGTGCCGAACACGAACATCTACCGCGCTCACGACGACCTGCGCGACGACCCGAAGAAGTTCGGTCGCTGGGCCGCCGACCGGATCGGTGAGGCCATCGAGTTCGAGGGCCCCGACACCGTGGCCGCCGTCTTCCTCGAGCCGGTGCAGAACGCCGGCGGCTGCTTCCCGCCGCCGCCCGGGTACTTCGAGCGGGTCCGGGCGATCTGCGACGAGTACGACGTCCTGCTGGTCTCTGACGAGACGATCTGCGCGTTCGGCCGGATCGGCGAGATCTTCGCCTGCCGCGACTTCGACTATCAGCCCGACATCATCACCTGCGCCAAGGGCATGACCTCCGGGTACTCCCCCATCGGTGCGATGATCGCCAGCGACAAGCTGTTCGAGCCCTACAAGCACGGCACGACGGCGTTCCCGCACGGCTACACCTTCGGCGGTCACCCGGTCTCGGCCGCGGTGGCGATGGCCAACCTCGACATCTTCGAGCGCGAGGGCCTGACCGAGCACGTGCACCAGAACGCCCCGGCGTTCCGCGCGACGCTGGAGAAGCTGAAGGACCTGCCCATCGTCGGCGACGTCCGCGGCGAAGGGTTCTTCTACGGCATCGAGCTGGTGAAGGACAAGGCCACCCGGGAGACGTTCAACGAGGACGAGTCCGAGCGGATGCTGCGCGGATTCCTCTCCAAGGCGCTCTTCGACGCCGGCCTCTACTGCCGCGCCGACGACCGTGGCGACCCCGTGGTGCAGCTGTCCCCGCCGCTCATCATCGGGCCCACCGAGTTCGACGCGATCGAGGGCATGCTGCGCGACGTGCTGACCCGCGCCTGGGACATGCTCTAGGCCTCATGCACGACCGATCAGGGTCGTCGCGCGCTCTATCGGGCGCGCGACGACCCTGTTCGTCCGTCAGTGACTGCCCCTAACCTTCGGCGCATGTCCCGCGCGGTCACCCACCAGCAGGTCGCGCGGATGCGGCTGGCCGCGCAGTGCCTCGCCGGACGATCGCTGCCGACGCCCGAGGACGTCGTGCGGCATCTGACCTGCACCCAGTCCCAGGACTGGCGCGCCTGCCGCATCGCCCTCGCGGCGCGCACGACTGCGCGTTCGGCGCAGGCCGTCGACGCGGCGTACGACGCCGGCCGCATCGTGCGCTCCTGGCCCGTCCGCGGGACGCTGCACACCGTGCTCGCCACCGATCTGCGGTGGTTGCTGGCGCTGACGTCCGACCGCATCCGCGCGCAGTACGCCACGCGTCTCGCGGGCCTCGGGGTCGACGCCGCGCAGCTCGACGGGGTGCGTGACCTGACCCGCGAGCTCTTGCACGGCGGTGCGGCGCTAACCCGCCGTGAGCTGTTGGACGCCTGGACCGCGGCGGGCCTCGACGTCAGCGGCCAGCGGGGCGCCCACCTGCTGGTCGACCTGTCGATCGACACGGTCGTCTGCCTCGGACCGATCCGCGACGGGGTCCAGCGGTTCGTTCTCTGCGACGAGTGGTTGCCGAAGGTGCAGCCGCCTCCCGACCCGGTCGCGGCCTGGGCACGGCGGTACCTGCTGTCCCACGGTCCGGCCGCCCGTGCCGACTTCCTGTGGTGGACCAAGCTTCTACTTCGCTTAGGGTGTCGCTATGGGAAGGACACGAGGCAGGCGGACACAGCGCCAAGACGACCAGACCGCCGTGATTTATGCGCGGCTGTCGCGTGACCGCAAGGGCACGAGTGAGGGTGTGGATAGGCAGATCGCCGCCTGTCGGGACCTGTGCGCCAGCAACGGCTGGGAAGTGGCCGACACATACGTGGACAACGACATCTCAGCGACGACCGGACGACGGCGGCCTGAGTTTGAGCGGCTACTCACGGACGGGCCGACCCGCATCGTTGTCTGGCACACGGACCGCCTTGTCCGACTGACCAGAGAGCTAGAGCGGGTCATTCAACTTGGCGTGCCAGTGAATGCGGTCACGGCTGGGCACTTGGACCTGAGCACTCCTGCCGGTCGGGCCACGGCGATGACCGTCACGGCGTGGGCACAGTACGAAGGCGAGCAGAAGACCCTGCGTCAGGAGTTGCAGTCTGACCAACGCGCCGACGCCGGGATGCCGAAGTGGGTCTACCGACCTTTCGGCTACAACCGAGACCTGAGCATCCGCGAGGAAGAGGCTGCGCTCCTGCGGGCGGCGTACGAATCGGTCATCGCCGGGATCGGCGTATTCAAGATCGCCAGGTCCTGGAATGACCAGGGCGTACTCACGTCGCAGGGTCGGGCGTGGTCAGGGCAACGGCTGGCCGAAGTGTTGAAGTCACCGCGCAATGCCGGGATTCTCGTCCACCTGGGGGAAGAGCACGGGTCCGGGAAGTGGGAGCCCATCGTCAGAGAAGCGACCTTCCGCGCCGTGGCAGACATCCTGAGCCGTCCCGAGCGGCGCGCTGGCGGCGTGAGCAGACGGTCCCGGCTCCTGACGGGCGTAGCCACCTGCGCCAAGTGCGAGAGCAACGTCAAGGGCAGTTCCCGCGCGCGCACCGGTCCATTCAAGGGCGAGGCCACCTACTCCTGTGTGAACGGGTGCTTTAGCCTTCCGGAGCCCTGGGTGGACCGGCTGGTCCTCGCGGCGATGCCTGCCGTCCTGGCCGATCATCAGCGCCACTGGTCCACCTTCACTGGGCAAGACACCGACAACAGCGCGGCCCTCATCACCGAGCGGGCACAGCTAGCCGAGCGGCTCGAAGCGCTTGCGGACGACTACGCAGACGGCGCGATCACCCGTGAGCAGATGCACCGGGGAACTGAGCGCGTCCGAGCGCGTCTGGATGAACTCGACGCCGAGCTAGCCACCGTGGGAGAGGCTGCCAGCTTTGCCCACCAGCTAGCCGATGAGGAATACGTGTGGCAGGTGCTCACCGAGCGCGGGAACGACGAAGCGCGAGCCCTCATCGGTGCGGTCTGCACCATCACCCTGCACCCGCGTGGGAAGGGCCAGAAGGGCCTGCGGGATGACCTTGTGGACATCAAAGTCAAGGGCACGGGCAAGCGGCCACGACGATAGAGGGGAACTCGAAATGCTAGCGAGCCCGCCAAGCATTGAAGCTGACCGGGCATGAAACTACGCCGCGATCTTTGAGATGACGAAAACCCATGGATGAAGACGCCATGGCAAGGCCGCACCCTCTTCCTTCGGATCCCCCTTCCAGCATGACTAACTCAGGTTCGCGATAAGCACCTTCACCGCAACAGTTAGCGCCGGAATCGCCGCACGCTCAGCTAACCGTCGAAGCGCTCCTGTCCGCTCCTGAACGAGTCGACCGCGCTCTCCCCCGTCCTCTCCGAGAGCACGCTCCGTATCTTCCAATGAGAGGGTCAGATCCTGCCGGAGGTCATCGTCCGCGATCTGGCCTATCTCCTGCCTGAGGGTTGCGAGTGCGTCCGCGACATCCCCATCGTGATGACTCTGATCAACGACCTGCTGAACATGCCTCCCTTGCCCGACGACCCCTTGGTTGTTCTCGGCATTGACGGTGTAATTGTCGCTCACGTTACTGACTCCTTGATTTATGAAAAGGGTGACCGCTCGGTCGGTAGCTTCGGTCGTAGGGGTGGCCAGATCTTGGTCGTATGCAGCCAGCTCGGTAACCAACTCGACAAGGGCAGTGCGTACGCGCCCCACGAGAGCGCGGATGGAGGCAGAGGATACTGTGAAATATATTCGGTCGACGTGTTGAAGCGAGTCGCTGCTACGATTCATGTATAGACGTGCGATTTCTAGCGAGCCGTGCCCCATCTTCGTGAACCCACCCTCAACCCTCCCAAGACTCTCGATTTCTTCAAGTGGTTGAGTTAGTGGCAGCCGCTCCGGAACGCGTTCGCGAGCATCCTTAGGCAGGTCCCAGACGCTCATCGCTTGGCCTCTGATCTGAGAATATCCAGATATGCCATCTAACGCTATGGCTGCCGCCAAGCGTCGGTAGTCAGGAACATTGTCAGGCGACCCGTAACCGTTGAGTTCCTGACGCGCCCAACTCTTGAGCTTCTCCGACTTTGCCTCCCCTCCAAGCGCCAAGGCTGTCCTCAGCACGTCAGTCGTGGCAAAGTCGGGGTCAAGGGCTTGCGCCCGCAAACGAGCGAGCACAGTTTCAGTCGTCACTTGGACATTATGGTCGACTCGACCTGACTGGCCACGCGCACCGGTCCCGATGGGCCCGCTTCAGAGGGCAAGTGCTGTCCCAATCTGCCCTGAGTGGTGAACCCAAGGCACGAGGTTTGACAGGTTCCGCGACTCAACTTCACGAGCGGAGTCCAGCCAGCGGTCGCACTGTCTGCGTCCGGGACGCGGGTGTCAGTGGGCCGGGTGACACTTGCGCGGACTTGACCAAGAGCGAGAGGACCGAGATGACTTACGCATTTCACCAGCAGGGGTACTACCGGGACCAGGTCGTCACCATCACCAAGGCGCCCAACTGGGTACGCCTGGGGTGGCTGGCCAATGGCACACACATGGCCAATGGGCACGCGACC
Source organism: Allobranchiibius sp. GilTou38 (assembly GCF_017565325.1). Taxonomy (NCBI): domain Bacteria; kingdom Bacillati; phylum Actinomycetota; class Actinomycetes; order Micrococcales; family Dermacoccaceae; genus Allobranchiibius; species Allobranchiibius sp. GilTou38. The sequence continues at coordinate 10,891 of NZ_JAGEKN010000018.1, forward strand.
TTCAGCCCAGGTGAGATCGCGGACTGGCTCGGCAAGATCGACCTGGAGACCGGCCAGGTTCTGGAGCCTCTCCCACGCAATCGGGTGAACGACGCTATCCGGGAGGCAATAGCAAATGGAATGGTTGCCGAGGGGTCGTGTCGTCAGTGCCTCATCGTTCCGTACCCCGGAATCTGGCAAGGGCCAGGGAGCGACGCTGCGCCGTGCCCGATCCATGCAGACGCTCTGGACAGGCGACTCCTCGCGGACGCGGCAGCGGCTCTGGCACGCGAGCGCGAAGCTGAGGCGACCACGAGTCACACCAAGGAGTACCGAGACGGCCGGCGTGACCTTGATCGAATGGATGCCTTCGCCCGTGGCGGCACCCCTGGTGCTGGCACTAGGCCCAAGTCTTGGACGCGTGGCTTCGTTCAAACGACCGGATAAACCGGCCACCTGACCGTGCAGTTGCAAGGCTAGAGGGCACCTCCTTATTGGCTATGCAATCCGACGTTGCAGTTCTGGCCCTACAGGCCCGAGTGCCAAATGCCCTGGGTTCGTCGGCGGCGGCGGTATCCGATAGGCCCGCGAGCCCCTAGGCGAGCGGGAACCGGTGACCGTAAGCCGCTTCACGCCCAAGCTCGACCTCGTTCAAGCGCTGGCGTTTCCGAGAGGAAGCAACGCGCAGGATCAAGGGCCTAGCCCAGAGACCACGTCCTGGACCTGGAACAGACCGGGCCCTGGGTCTGACCCTGGAACAGAACCCCAACCGTGATCTGGACCTGGACATGGACCCCGGACAGAACCAAGGACCTGGACCTGGACCTGGACCTGGACCTGGACCTGGAACAGACCTAGACCTGGGTCTGGACCTGGACCTGGACCTGGACAGAACCGGGGACCGGGACCTGGGTCTAGACCTGGAACAAAACCGGGACCGGGACCTGGGTCTAGACCTGGAACAGAACCTCAACCGTGACCTGGACCTGGACCTGGACCTCGACCCCGGACAGAACCGGGGACCGGGACCTGGGTCTAGACCTGGAACAGAACCTCAACCGTGACCTGGACCTGGACCTGGACCTGGACCCGGACAGAACCGGGGACCGGGACCTGGGTCTGGACCTGGAAGAGAACCGGGGACCTGGAACAGAACCTCAGCGGGGCCACGACCTGGGAGTCAGCCTTCCTAGGTCCCTGGTCTCTAAACTGTGGAACAAGACCAAACTCGAGACCACTCATTGGCCTGCTAAGTTAGTTCCAAGCGTCCGACTGAAGGTCCTAGGTCTAGAATTGGGTCTAAGGACCGGAAGTAGTGAAGCCGGAGACCTGAGCGCGTTAGGGATGTCGGGTCGGATTCTCTACGGGGGGAAGCTATAAATGGGCAACTCTGGTGAGTCCTTCCGGGATGAGACTCGTCGGTTGCGTAGATGACCCGCCCCCAGCGGTCGTCACCCATCCGTCGAGAGCCTCCTTTTATGAAGGCTTATCTATCAGCCCGATCCGTGGGGCTGGGAAATATTGGGACCGAGACTCGCCGCGAGATATGGTCTAGGTTGCCACGCGACCAGGCGCTGGTCTTGCTAGCGCAAATGTTGGCTGATGTGGATTTGTCTGTGCTTCCCGGACCCATTCAGTACGAAGCCGACGAAGCATGGGCATCGCGCGTAACAACTCCATCTCTAAGGACGCGCATCCAACTTGGTCTACGGCCCGTGTCGGGCCGCCAGAGTGTCCTGCTGGCACCGCAGTTGCTGCTTTCTGCCGTCGGGGAGGCTATTCGATTCTGCCCTGATGGGATCCAAGAGGATTCCTTCAAAGGCACGGACGGCATCTTGGCGTGTCTGCTCGGCATAGCTGACGACCTCGAGGTAGGCGATGACGCTCTTGCCAGCTCTCCCCCAACCGCCGAGCTGTGGGGCGGCCTTGATCCGCGCCTCGCAACCGATCTTATCGCCAATCAGCACTTCAACCGGTACTCTCCGCTGCATCACCTGATGGCTGCGGCGGAGCGCAGGTGGAGTGAGCACTGGCCGAGTATCACCCCAGCCGCAGACGTATCCGGGGTCGGAGGACAACCTGATCAACTCTTCCTCGAAGCTACTGGCGTGGATCCAAGCACGCTGCATCATGTAGCTGTTCATTTGTTTGTTCAGTGTATGCGGCACAGATATTTGCGATTCCCAGAAGAATTCTTCTCGAGAATTGGCCTTGACGTGGACTCGACCCACAATGTCTTAAACCTTATAAGCACGGACGCCGCCAGCCTGGGACGCGCGCTCGATGGCGAGTCTGCGTTATCGCGGTGGTCCTTCGATCCCATGCGTCGATGGCCCCTCTTGCGACTTGACGATGGTTGCTATCTGATATTACGACTTGGGTGGCTTATCGAGCGTGGCCTGAGTGATATCACCTACTTCGACATCCGAGAGAGTCTTCGCAGGTTCGATGTTGAACATACCTCATCTCGAGTAAAGCACTTCGACCGATGTATTCAGGCGCGGTTGGAGTATGACGTGGGTGAGGCCCTTAGGAGAACATTTGATAGACGCGGCGGGCAGGTGTGGGATGAGAAGGCATTGAACACAACGCTGGCTGCATCGTTCTCTAGTGCTCATAAGCCGAAAATGTGCGACTACGTCGTGCGAGTTGGACATATTTGGCTAGTCGTCGATGCTACTCGACGTGCGCTCCGTAGAGACGTTGTGCTGGGAGTAGCTGGCACCGGAGGTATCGAGGAAGAGCTAAACCGGGTGCTATTCGACCGGAAAATAGAGCAACTTGAATCAACAATCGACCTACTACGCACACAGATGCACCTGCTGACCGGAGAAGGTGTCGATGTGGAGGCAATTTTCGTGCCGATAGTCGTTACGGCAGATCAGGGTCTGGGCTGGGGCCCTTTTATTGCCCTCGAAGTAGAGAAGCGGACGAGCCGGGATGGGCTCCTGCAGGGGGAAGACCTAGCACCAGTGGCACTTATGTCACTGAAAGACATCAGTTTGCTAGAGCATGAAGGGGAGAGTCAAGGTGTGCGAGCCATAGATGCACTCTTGGAATGGCGCAGGGGGCCGAACGCGGCTTGGGCATTTGATCAACACTTGAGCCTGTCCGGGCGAAGGCTTGCAGCGACAAGACTCGAGCGGAAGGCCGCAGCGCGCATGATGACGGAAGCTGGTAAGCGGCTTCGTACTGGACGCGGCTAGTCGACGCCTACGAAACAACGTGAGGCACCGTTGGCTTCGACAAATTTGGAGATTCACTCGACAGGCCCAAGTTGGCCCGCTCTAATGTTGATTTGGATGAGGTGGATCGGCATTCGGCTCTGATTGAGAGCACCTTGCAACCTGCGCGCGGAAGGGGCGACTATGTACGACTGGTCAACGAGATCCGGTCGGCTGGGGGTCTACCCCCTGGGGGTTGCCATCCGTTTCATCGTCGGTCACATCGTCCCAGTCAGTGACCCACAGTCGCTGGAGGTCGCCGGGCTTCAAGTCCTTGTTGGACTGACCCGCGTCGGCCCGCATAGCCAAGAACACCCGCTCAAGGCTTAGGAGCTTCGAGCGGGCACCCAGACTGTCGAGTCCAGCCTCGGCCTTCCACGTCCGGATGGCCTGCAGCACTGCTGGCGAACCCCACAGAATCATGCCCTCCGTCAACCTGCCGAACACTCGACGCATCTCGTCGGTGTCCAGCTTGCGATCCGACTCCGGCACGGTCGCACCCATGGCCCGCAACAGCTCACTTGCGAATGCTTGATACACCGGGGATACCCGGTCGCGCCGCGTGGCGTTCCGCGCTGCCCGCGCACTCATCACCTGTCCGACAATGAGCGTCAAGGACCCAACGAGGATGGTCACCAGGCCGGTGATGACGGCCGCACCGACCGGCCCCTGTAGCTGCCTTAGCAACAAGGCGAGGCGCACCAGCAACCACAACACGAGCGCGCCGATCAGGACGATGAGAGCGAAACCCACCGCCGTCAGCCAACGAGGCTGATCCTCGGTGGAAACTTCCGAACCCTGCTGACTGTCGGCCATGGTCAGATGCTAGACAGCGAGACAGACACTCACGCCGCAATGCAAGGCCCTACACCGCCTGAGTGGTGGGGGTGGAGTGGCCTATCCCACCTGAGTGCCGTCGGGGAAATGGCCCGCCTGAGTCGGTGGAGTAGCACTCACGTGTGCGAAATACCGCCTGTGAGATGAAATCGCCGAAGGGCAACATCACTCCTAGCGAAGTTGCATCAAGCTGCTGGTACGCGAGGTCGCGCCCGCCTGGGAGCAGATCGTCGACGGCCTGGACGAGCTCACCCTGGACGGGGTGAGCCTCTACGCGGCACCAGAGGTCGTCGAGGCCGCGATGTCCCGCGCGACCCTCGCTCCACTGCTGACCGCGGCGTTCGACGAGATCCTGCTCGGGTACGCCGACCGGTCCGCGACCGTTCCCGCGCGGTTCGCCGACCACATCGTGCCGGGCGGGAACGGGATGTTCCGGCCCGTCGTCCTGGACGGCGCGCGTGCCGTCGGCACCTGGTCGGCGCCGATGAAGCCGGGAGCGCCGCCGCGGGTCGAGCTCTTCGAGCACCCGCCGAGCAGGCGCCTGGCAGCAGCCCGGCTCAGCATGCCCGCCCGCTGACGGTCACCGGTCCGTACCAGAGCGCGGGATCGATAGCCTTCGGTCCATGGCAACTCCCCGTGACCAACGCGAGCTCGACATCGTCCTCTTCGGCGCCACCGGTTTCGTCGGGAAGCTGACCGCCGAGCACCTCGCGGCGTACGCGCCCGAGGGCGTGCGCATCGGCCTCGCCGGGCGCAACACCGGCAAGCTGGAGGACGTCCGTAGGTCGCTGGGCCCCTCGGCTTCGGATTGGCCTCTGATCACCGCGGATTCGGATGACGACGCCGCTCTGGCGGTGCTCGCCGAGCGCACCCGCGTGGTCATCACCACCGTCGGCCCCTACGCGAAGTACGGCCTGCCCCTGGTGAAGGCCTGCGCCGAGGCCGGTACGGACTACGTCGACCTGACCGGCGAGGTGCTCTTCGTGCGCGAGTCGATCGATCGCTACCACGAGGCCGCGGCCGCCTCCGGAGCCCGCATCGTGCACTCCTGCGGGTTCGACTCGGTGCCCTCCGACCTGGCCGTGCTGACCCTGGCCGAGCGCATCGCGCAGGACTCCGCGGGCGAGCTCACCGACACCACCCTCTTCGTCACGATGAAGGGCGGTGCCAGCGGCGGGACCCTGGACTCGATGAAGGGTCAGATCGACGAGGTGCGCTCCGACAAGGCCAAGCGCGCGGTCGCCGTCGACAAGTTCGCGCTGTCCCCCGACCGCTCGGCGGAGCCGAAGGGCGAATGGCGCGACAGCGTCTCCGTGCGGTACGCGCCGGAGGTGAAGGCGTGGACGGGACCGTTCGTCATGTCCACCTTCAACACCCGGATCGTGCGGCGCAGCAACGCCCTTCGCGGTCACGACTACGGCAGCGCGTTCCGTTACCGCGAGGTGCAGAAGACCGGAGCGGGCCTCGCGGGACGCGCCACGGCGTACGCGCTCGCCGGCGGACTCGCGGTCGCCGTCGGTGCGCTGAGCCTGTCGCCGCTGCGGCCGCTGGTCAACCGGGCGCTGCCCAAGGCCGGTGAGGGCCCGGGCGCCGAAGCACGCGCCAAGGGCTTCTTCAAGGTCGATGCCCGCACGACGACCACGGACGGCAGCGCGTACCGCAGTGTCGTTGCGGCACAGGGAGATCCGGGCTACGCCGCGACGTGCGTGATGCTCGGGGAGGCCGCGCTCGCGCTGGCGACCCAGCGCGAGCAGTGCCCGCTGCCGGACGGTCTCACCGGCGGCGTGCTGACCCCCGCCACGGCGCTCGGCGACGTCTATGCCGCACGACTGCGCGACCGCGGTTTCACCGTGCAGGCCGAGCGCGTCTGACGAGGGGGGGTTCTGCGTCTGCGGCCAGTGCTGCAGCCCTGACCACGAACGCAAATCGCTCACACGGTCGCCGCGGCGTCCCTCACCGGCGGCGCAGCACCCGGGCCAGCGCGTCGAGCACCGCTGTGTCCTCGATGGTGCCGGGCACCTGCGGTTCGTCGCCGTCGGCGAGCTGACGCATCGTGCGCCGCAGGATCTTGCCCGACCGGGTCTTCGGTAGCGCCGCCACGATGTCTACCCGCTGCAGACCGGCGATGGCGCCGACCTGGTCACGGACCAGTCGGGTGAGCTCGGCGCGGATGCGCTCCTGCTCCTCCTCGGTGGGCTCCTCAGCGCCCTTCAGCACCACCAGTGCTCGCGGCACCTGACCCTTGAGCTCGTCAGCGACTCCGATGACGGCGCACTCGGCGACAGCCGGGTGGCCGGCGACGACGGCCTCGAGGCCGCCGGTCGACAGGCGGTGCCCTGCGACGTTGAGCACGTCGTCGGTGCGGCCCATCACCCAGACGTACCCGTCGTCGTCGATGTATCCGCCGTCGCCGGACAGGTAGTAGCCGTCGTACGCCGACAGGTAGGACTCGACGTAGCGGTCGTCGTCACCCCACAGCGTCTCCAGCGTGCCGGGCGGCATCGGCAGCTTGATGCACAGCGCGCCCTCCTGGCCCGGTGCGCACCGCTCGCCCTCCGCGTCGAGCACCTGCACGTCGTACCCCGGGCTCGGCATCGTCGCCGAGCCGGGCTTGATCGGGAAGAGCTGCGTGCCGATCGGGTTGGCGCCGATCGGCCAGCCCGTCTCGGTCTGCCACCAGTTGTCGATGACCGGCACCTGCAGGCGGTCCGTCGCCCATTGCCAGGTGTCGGGGTCGGTGCGCTCGCCCGCGAGGAAGAGGGTGCGCAGGCTCGACAGGTCGCGACCGGCGATCAACGTGCCCTCCGGGTCCTCCTTCTTGATCGCCCGGATGCCGGTGGGAGCGGTGAAAAGGCCTGCGATCTTGTGCTCTTCGATCATCCGCCAGAACGTCGACGCGTCGGGTGTGCCGACCGGCTTGCCCTCCAGGAGCACAGTCGTGCAGCCGGCGAGCAGCGGCGCGTAGACGATGTAGGAGTGCCCGACCACCCAGCCGACGTCGGATGCGGTGAACCACACATCGCCCGGCTGCATCCCGAAGATGTGCCCCATCGACCAGTGCAGCGCGACCGCGTGCCCGCCGTTGTCGCGCACGATCCCCTTCGGCCGACCGGTGGTGCCGGAGGTGTGCAGGATGTAGAGCGGGTCCGATCCCAGCATCGGCACGCAGCCCGCGGCGCCGACACCATCGGGACGCATCGCCGTACGCCAGTCGATGTCCCGCTCCCCCATCGCGGCCTCGGCCTGCGGCCGCTGCAGCACGACGACGCTCTCCGGCGGGTGCTGCGAGCGTTCGATCGCCGCATCGACCATCGGCTTGTACTCCACCACCCGGGTGCGCTCGACTCCGCAGGACGCGGTGATGAGCACCTTGGGGCGTGCGTCGTCGATGCGCGCGGCCAGCTCCGCGGGTGCGAACCCGCCGAAGACGACCGCGTGCACCGCACCGATGCGCGCGCAGGCCAGCATGCTGACGACCGCTTCCGGGATCATCGGCAGATAGATGACGACGCGGTCACCCTTCTGCACCCCCAGCGCGGTGAGCATCCCGGCGGCCCGCCCGACCAGGTCGAGCAGCTGCGCGTACGTGTAGGTCCGGCTGTCCTGCGTCACCGGGCTGTCCCAGACGACCGCGGGCTGGTCGGCCCGTCCCGCGATCACGTGCCGGTCGAGCGCGTTGAAGCAGGTGTTCATCCGGCCGTCGGGGAACCATCGGTACAACGGCGGATTCGACTCGTCCAGAACGGTCTTCGGGAAGTTGATCCAGTCGATGCCTCGAGCGGCCTCTGCCCAGAACGCCTCCGGGTCCTGCATGCTCGCTTCGTATGCCGCTTCGTACGCGCCGCTGCTCATGCCCGTCATTCTCCACGCGGAGGCGGCCGACCACCCCCGGTATGACGCGGCCCGGTCAGTAACCGGCCTCGCAGACCAGGTGCAAGTCCGACCGCAGCGAGGCGGGCACGGCGCAGCCGACCCCCGCCGTGCCGAGCGTGACGACGGTCCACCGACCGTCGACCCGGTGCAGCGCGACGAACGCGTCGTCGGTGCGCTGGTCGATCGGGTGCACCACGGCCGATGCCCACGACGTGTTGGCCGAGGCCACCCGGATCGAGCGCACCGAGACATCGGACGCCGGCACGTCCCCGAGCAGGGCGCTGTGGTCGATGGCCGACGTGATCGCAGCGCTCGTCGTGATCCCCCGATGGGTCACGGCGGCGGGCGACGTGCGGTGAACGACGGCCTTCGTCACACTGGTCACGCTTGTCGTGTGCTTCACCGGATGTGCCGCCGGGGTCGCCTGAGCCACCGAGACCGCCCCCGCCGCGGCGATCGCCACAGCCACCGGAACCACACACATCGCACGCTTCATCTGCTGTCCTACTCCCTTGCTCTGCGACCGATCGGCCGCTTCCCCGAGTACGCCGGCGATGTCCGCCGGCACATGGTCAGACGCACGAACCCCCGAAGAGGTTGTCTCGCCCGCGGGTTCGAGACCGAACCGTGATCCCACCGGGCAGGATGGAGGCGTGAGCACCCGCGAGATCACCGACAGTCGGGCGCTACGCAGCCGGATCGCCCGCGGCGACTCATTGCGAGGGCTGCGGCTGCAGGACGTGGACCTGCGCGACGCGGTGCCCGATCTGCTGCGCATGACCGACCTGACCGGTCTGGTCGTCCTCGGCGGCATCGTCCCGGACATCTTGGTACGACACCTTCGGGTGGCGGGCGCCCTGGTCTTCCCGCCGGACCCGTCGCTGCCGGTCGACCCCTACAGGTCTCGGTTGTACGAGCCGCGCGCGCTCTACGCCGGACTTACCGCCCACGGCTATGACGGCACGCCCGATCGGCGTGCGTACGACTGGCTGCTCGACCCCGTCACTGCCCACGACGTCTACGCAACGGTGATGCGGGCCGTCCACGACCAGTCGATCGACGACGCGCTGGACGAACGACTGGAGGGGCGGCGCGTCGTGGGCGTGATGGGCGGCCACGACGAGCCGCGCACCAGCGCGGCGTACGCCGACGCTGCGCGACTCGGACGCGCGCTCGCCGACGGCGACTGTCTCGTCCTCACCGGAGGCGGCCCCGGTGCGATGGAGGCGGCGAGCCTCGGCGGCTGTGTGACCGATGAGGCCGCCCTGCGGTCGGCCCTGCAGGAGCTGGCGAGTGTGCCGTCGTACCGGCCGGACATCGGGCGGTGGGCATCGACCGCCCTGGCGGTGCGCGAGCGCCACACCGACGCGGTGCACCGGGCCCGGGTGATCGCCGTCCCCACCTGGTACTACGGCCACGAACCGCCGCATGTCTTCTGTGCCGGCATTGCCAAGTTCTTCAGCAACGCGCTGCGAGAGGACACCCTCCTCGCGCGTTGCGACTCCGGCATCGTCGTCCTGCCGGGCGCGGCCGGCACCGTCCAGGAGATCTTCCAGGCCGTCACCCGGATGTACTACGCCACGCCCTCCGACGCCACCGATCCCCTGCCACCGCTGGTGCTCGTCGGCGAGCGGCAGTGGACCCGCGACGTGCCGGTCTGGGAGCTGCTGAAGACGCTCGCCGCCGACCGCCCGATGTCCGCTGCCGTGCACTTGGTGGACTCCACGCAGGATGCGGCCGAGCTGATCCTGCGACGAAACGGCCGACGCTGAGGCTCTGGGTCAGGCGGTAGAGGCCGCCAGCTGCCCGCAGGCGCCGTCGATGTCCGAGCCGCGGGTGTCGCGCACGGTGGTCGGGATGCCGCGGGCGCGCAGCCTTTCGACGAACTGCTGCTCGACGCCGTGCCGCGATGCGGTCCACTTCGAGCCCGGCGTCGGGTTGAGGGGGATCGGGTTGACGTGCACCCAGCCGCTGCCGCGGGCGGCGAGCTTCTCCCCCAGCAGGTCCGCGCGCCAGGCGTGGTCGTTGATGTCGCGGATCAGCGCGTACTCGATGGACACCCGACGTCCGGTCTTCTCGTAGTAGCGGTACGCCGCGTCGAGGGCCTCGTCGACCGACCACCGGTTGTTGATCGGCACCAGCTCGTTGCGCAGCTCGTCGTCGGGGGCGTGCAGCGACAGGGCCAGCGTGACCGGGATGCCCTCGGCGGCGAGCTTGTCGATGGCGGGCACCAGCCCGACGGTCGACATCGTGATGCCGCGGGCACTCATCCCGAGGCCCGAGGGCGGCGGCTCGACCAGCCGGCGGATCGCGTCGATGGCGCGCCGGTAGTTCGCCAGCGCCTCGCCCATGCCCATGAACACCACGTTCGACACCCGCAACGGCGACTCCCGGTCCTCGTCGACGCCCCCGGGCAGTTGGCCCGACCGCAGCATCCGGGCGCCCGCGACGACCTGCTCGACGATCTCGGCGGTCGACAGGTTGCGGGTCAGCCCCTCCTGGCCGGTGGCGCAGAACGGGCAGTTCATCCCGCACCCGGCCTGGCTGGAGATGCACATGGTCACCCGCCCCGGGTAGCGCATCAGCACCGACTCCACCAGGGCGCCGTCGAAGAGGCGCCACACGCTCTTGATCGTCTGGCCGTCATCGGCCTCCAGCGTGCGCACCGGCGTCAGCAATGGCGGCATCAGCTCCTGCACCAGACTCGCCCGCTCCGCCTTCGGCAGGTCGGTCATCTGCGCCGGGTCGTCCACGAAGTGTTCGAAGTAGTGGGTCGACAGCTGGGCTGCCCGGAAACCCTTGTGCCCCAGCGCCTCGACGGCCGCCTTGCGACCGGCAGGGTCAAGATCGGCCAGGTGCGTCGGCGGCTTGGAGCGCCGGGGCGCGGTGAAGGTCAGCTGCCCCGGCGTGGGACGCGGGGTCGGGGCGGGCAGATCGACGGTCGGCATACGACCATCGTCCCAGGTGCGGGCCGAGCCGCGAAAACTCCCAGCCTCGCGGATCAGGAGACGAACGGGGTGAGGATCGCCCAGACGACCGGCACCGTGATCAGCAACGAGTCCAGTCGGTCCATCAGGCCGCCATGGCCCGGGATCAGGTTGCTCATGTCCTTGATGCCGAGGTCGCGCTTGATCATCGACTCGCACAGGTCGCCGACCGTCGCGGTCACGACAGCCAGCGCCCCGAGCAGCGCGCCGATCCACCAGCGCCCGTCGAGCAGCAGGGCGACCGACAGAGCTCCGGCCAGGATGCAGCAGGCGACCGACCCGCCGAAGCCCTCCCACGACTTCTTCGGCGACACGCTGGGGGCCATCGGGTGCTTGCCGAAGACGACGCCGACCGCGTAGCCACCGACGTCGCTGGCGATGGTGACCAGCACGAAGGTGACGATGCGCAGCGGCCCGTCGTGCTCGTCGAGCAGCAGCATCGCGAAACCGACCAGGGCGGGCACGTAGAGCACCACGAAGGTGCCGCCCGCGGCGTCCTGCACGGCTGATTCCTCGTCGCCGAAGGACCTCCAGACCACGACCACCAGAACGGCGAGCACGACCGACGAGGCGAGCGCGACCGGTCCCCACTGATAGGCGATCACCGGTACGGCGGCTGCCGCGACGAGCGTCGGAACGGCCGGCGGGTAGATCCGACCGTGCTGCATCGCGCGCAGCAGCTCCCACACCCCGACGACCGAGGCGAGCGTCGCGAGTGCGACGAAGAACTCCTTGCGGATGAAAAGGGAGGCGAGCACCAGCACGCCGAGGAGGACGCCGACGCCGACCGCGGCGTAGAGGTTGCGACCCGCCCGCGGGGTGGGGTTGCTCTTGTCGGCGGTGGCGTCGACGGGTGCCGCGTCGGAGCGGCCCGCTCGTGCGTCCCGTCGGGTCAGCGGTCCGGGAGGCGGCGACTGATCGGGCATGGGCAGGGTGGGGTGGAGCGCGCTCAGACCGAGAGCAGCTCCGACTCCTTGCTCTTCATCATCTCGTCGACCACGTCAACGTACTTCTTGGTGGTGCTCTCCAGCTCCTTCTCCGCGCGGGAGCCCTCGTCCTCGCCGACGTCGCCGTCCTTGACGTGCTTGTCGATCTCTTCCTTGGCACGCCGGCGGATGTTGCGGATGGACACCTTGGCGTCCTCACCCTTGTTCCGGGCCAGCTTGATGTAGTCGCGGCGCCGTTCCTCGGTCAGCTGGGGCAGCTGGATCCGGATCAGGTTGCCGTCGTTGCCGGGGTTGACGCCCAGATCGGACTCGCGCAGCGCCTTCTCGATCGCGGCCATCGAGCCCTTGTCGAAGGGCTGAATGAGCACGGTGCGCGCCTCGGGCGTCTGGAACGACGCGAGCTGCTGCAGCGGAGTCGGGGCCCCGTAGTAGTCGACCAGCAGCTTGTTGAACATCCCCGCGTTCGCACGGCCGGTGCGGATGCCGGAGAAGTCCTCCTTGGCGACCTCGACGGCCTTCTCCATCTTCTCCTCGGCGTCGAAGAGACTCTCGTCGATGCTGCCGTCCATGGTGGGGAACTCCTTCGATACTGCGTGGTTGAGGGGTGGGCGTCGTACGACCGAGGGGTCAGGCCGGCGACACCAGCGTGCCGATCCTCTCACCCTGCAGCGCGCGGGCGATGTTGCCCTGACCCTCCATGCCGAACACCACCATCGGCAGCTTGTTCTCCGCGCACAGCGCGAACGCGGTCTGGTCGAGCACCTTCAGGTCCCGCTCGACGGCTTCGGCGTAGGTGAGCTCGTCGATCCGGGTCGCTGAGGGGTCCAGCTTCGGGTCGGCTGTGTAGACCCCGTCCACGCCGCTCTTGGCCACCAGCACCACGTCGCAGCGGCTCTCCAGGGCACGCTGCACGGCGACGGTGTCCGTGGAGAAGAAGGGCATGCCCATCCCCGCACCGAAGATCACGACGCGGCCCTTCTCCATGTGGCGGATCGCGCGGCGCGGGATGTACGGCTCGGCGACCTGGCCCATGGCGATGGCCGTCTGCACCCGGGTGTCGACGTCCTCCTTCTCGAGGAAGTCCTGCAGGGCCAGGCAGTTCATCACGATGCCGAGCATGCCCATGTAGTCGGCGCGGACCCGGTCCATACCCTTCTGCTGCAACTGGGCGCCGCGGAAGAAGTTGCCGCCGCCGATCACGACGGCGATCTGCACGCCGGAGCGCGCAGCGACGGCGATCTGCTCGGCGATGTCCTTCACAACGTCGGGGTCGACCCCGACGGCTCCCCCGCCGAAGACCTCGCCGGACAGCTTGAGCAGTACCCGAGCCGGGCGGTCGATGGGGGTCTGGGTGGTCACGTGGTTACTCCCGAGTGATCGGCGTCCAGGGGTCGGTAGATACTTCCACAGATTCTCGAAGTGCTGCCACGCCGACGTCCGCGGCCTCGTCGCTGCGGACCCCCGTACGCGCAAAACTGCGCGGGATCCAAGGGCTGACCCTCGTATCCCGCGCGGTTCACGCGTTCCGGTGCTGCGCGGTGTGACTAGACCTCGAGCCTTCTCGGCGACTTCCTCACACTTCGCTGCGGGCGCGCCTCGCTACGCTCGGCACACCCTGCGCCGCGTGTTTCGTCAGACCCCGAGCCTTCTCGGCGTCTTCCTCACACTTCGCTGCGGGCGCGCCTCGCTACGCTCGGCACACCCTGCGCTGCGTGTCTCGTCAGACCCCGACCTTGAAGCGGACGAAGTTGACGATCTGCACGCCCGCCTCGTCGGCGACCTTCGCGACGGTCTTCTTCGGCTCCTTGGCGAACGGCTGGTCGTGCAGCACGTTCTCCTTGAAATAGCCGTTGACCCGTCCCTCGATGATCCGCTGCAGGGCCTGCTCGGGCTTGCCCTCCTCGCGGGCCGTCGCCTCGGCGACGCGGCGCTCGTTGGCCACCGTCTCCTCGTCGACGTCGTCGCGGTGCAGGACCGTCGGGCTGAACGCCGCGACGTGCATCGCGACGTCGCGGGCGGTCTGCTCGCTGCCGCTCGCACCGACCAGGACACCGATCTGCGCAGGCAGGTCGGGGCTGGTCTTGTGCAGGTACGCGGCCACGACGGGGGCCTCGACACGGGCCACCCGCTTGATCTCGATCTTCTCGCCGATGGTGGCGTTGGCGTCGTCCAGCAACTCCTTGACGGTCTTGCCGTCCTCGCCGGTCGCCACCAGCAGGCTCTCCGCGTCCGGGGCGCCCGAGGAGACCGCGACCTTCAGCACGGCGTCCGCGAGGTCGCCGAACTTCGCGCTCTTGGCCACGAAGTCGGTCTCGCAGAGCAGTTCCACGAGCGTGCCGACGCCGTCACCGGCGGAGGCGGCCACGAGGCCGTTCTCCGTCGTGCGGCCCTCACGCTTGGAGACGCCCTTCTGGCCCTTGACCCGCAGGATGTCGGTCGCCTTGGCCTGGTCGCCGTCGGCCTCGTCGAGCGCCTTCTTGACGTCGAGCATTCCGGCGCCGGTCGACTCGCGCAGCGCCTTGATGTCAGCGGCGGTGTAATTCGCCATAGCTATGCCTCGCTCCTTCGCGAAGAGTCGTGAAAAGTGGGTACGACGAGCGAACGCTCAGGCGCCCGCGGTGTCGTCGGCCGGTGCCTCGGTGGTCGCGGCCTCGGCAGCCGGAGCCTCGGCAGCGGCCGCAGCCTCACCGGTGGTCTCGGCAGCGGCGGCTGCGGTGGCGGCCTCGATACCCGCGGCGTCACCGGTGGTGACATCGGCGTCGGCGGTCTCCACGGCGGCCTCGGCCGTCTGCGACGGACCGGCAGCGGTGTCGGTGTCGGCGGCAGCGGTCTGGGAGTTCAGCAGCTCCTGCTCCCACTCGGCCATCGGCTCCGCAGCCTCGCCCTCGCCGGAGCGACCCTGCGAACGGGTGATGAGACCGTCGGCGACGGCGTCGGCGACCACGCGGGTCAGCAGCGTGACGGAGCGGATCGCGTCGTCGTTGCCCGGGATCTTGTAGTCGACCTCGTCGGGGTCGCAGTTGGTGTCGAGGATCGCGATGACCGGGATGTTCAGCTTCCGGGCCTCGGTGACGGCAAGGTGCTCCTTCTTGGTGTCCACGATCCAGACGGCCGAGGGGACCTTGGCCATGTCGCGGATACCGCCGAGGGTGCGCTCCAACTTGACCTTCTCGCGGTTCATCACCAGAAGTTCCTTCTTGGTGCGACCGGAGCCGGCGACGTCGTCGTAGTCGATCTCCTCGAGCTCCTTCAGCCGCGCGAGGCGCTTGCTGACGGTGCCGAAGTTGGTGAGCATGCCGCCCAGCCAGCGGTGGTTGACGTAGGGCATGCCCACGCGAGTGGCCTGCTCGGCGACCGACTCCTGGGCCTGCTTCTTGGTGCCGACGAACAGGATCGTGCCGCCGTGCGCCACGGTCTGCTTGACGAAGTCGTAGGCCTCGTTGAGGTAGGTCAGCGACTGCTGCAGGTCGATGATGTAGATGCCGTTGCGCTCGGTCATGATGAAGCGCTTCATCTTCGGGTTCCAACGGCGGGTCTGGTGCCCGAAGTGGACGCCGCTCTCGAGGAGCTGGCGCATTGTGACGACGGCCATGCCGAAGTCCTTTCGTCGTATGTTTCCAGTTGTCTTCCACCGGCACGGGTGCGCCGGCGAACCTGGTGTCCAGACGACCCGGACCGCTCGCCCAGCGAGTGCTGCGGACGGACTGACGGGTGCGCCCCGGCATGCACCTCCCGGAGGAAGCGCGGCGCCGGACGTGGACACGCGAATTCGACCCTCGCAACATCACCCGAGGTGATCTCGCCAAGGCCGTGGATCCAGTGTATGGCGCACGCGGGCCGTGGAGCGAATCGGCCCGCCTAGCATGGCGGGATGACTGCTTCCCCGGTGCCGCTCGCGGCCCTGGTCGCCCGGATGCGCGGTTTCGGCGAGACCGTCTTCGCCGAGATGACCCAACGTGCGGCCGCGGCCGCGGCGGTGAACCTCGGCCAGGGCTTCCCCGACGCGGACGGTCCGCACGAGGTGCTGGACGCGGCGAAGGGTGCCATCGACTCCGGCCAGAACCAGTACCCGCCGGGCATCGGCGTGCCGGTGCTGCGGCAGGCGATCAGCGCCCACCAGCGACGGTTCTACGACCTGCACGTCGACCCGGACACCGAGGTCCTGGTGACCGCGGGGGCCACGGAGGCCATCGCCGCCACCATCCTCGCGCTCTGCGAGCCGGGTGACGAGGTCGTCACCTTCGAGCCCTACTACGACTCCTACGCCGCCTCGATCGCGCTGGCGGGCGCCGTACGCCGCACGACGTCGCTCGCTTTCCCCGACTTCGCGGTCGACGAGGACGCGTTGCGCGCGGCGTTCTCGGACCGGACGCGGCTCGTGCTGCTCAACACCCCGCACAACCCCACGGGCAAGGTCTTCAGCCGCTCCGAGCTGGAGTTGATCGCGTCTCTGGCCCGCGAGCACGACGCCGTGGTCGTGACCGACGAGGTCTACGAGCACCTGGTCTACGACGGCGAGCACATCCCGGTCGCGACGCTGCCGGGCATGGCCGAGCGCACCCTCACCATCGGCTCGGGCGGCAAGACCTTCGCCACCACCGGCTGGAAGGTCGGTTGGGTGCACGGGCCGGCGCAGCTCGTACAGGCCGTCCGCACGGTGAAGCAGTTCCTCACGTTCGTGGCCAGTGGACCGTTCCAACCGGCGATCGCCGTCGGCCTGGGGCTGCCCGACCGCTTCTTCGCCGAGCTGAGCGACACCATGCGACGTCGACGCGACCTGCTTGTCGACGGGCTGCGGCGGCTGGACGTGCCGGTCAGCGTGCCCGCGGGCGGCTACTTCGTCATCGCCGACCTCGCCCGCTTCGACCCCGACGCGCTGCGGTTGTGCCGGGCCATGCCGACGCAGGTCGGGGTGGCAGGCGTGCCGGTGAGCGCGTTCATGGACAGACCCGCCGACCCGGCCGCCGAGGTTGCTGCTGCGTCGCTCGTGCGGCTCGCGTTCTGCAAGCAGGACGACGTCCTGGCCGAGGGCGTACGGCGACTGGCCCACCTGGCGGACTGAGCGGGTCTACGTTCGAGCGATGAGCGATCACGCGGTGCGAACGGTGCTGTCCGGGATGTCCTACACCGAGTGCCCGCGGTGGCACCAGGGTCGGTTGTGGTTCGTGGACTTCTATCTGCACCAGGTGTATTCGGTCGCCGAGGACGGTTCCGGCCTGCGGGTCGAGGCGGACGTGCCCGCCCAGCCCTCGGGGCTCGGCTGGCTGCCGGGTGGAGATCTGCTGGTGGTCTCGATGAAGGACGCCAAGATCCTGCGCCGGACCGCGGACGGGTCGCTCGTGGAGCACGCCGACCTGGCGCGCCATGTGGCCGGGCTCCCCAACGACATGGTCGTCGACGGGCAGGGCAGGGCGTACGTCGGCAACTTCGGCTTCGACCTGATGTCCGGCGACGACGTCGAGACGGCTCCCCTCCTGCGGGTCGACCCGGACGGCTCCGTGACGAAGGTCGCCGACGATCTGTGGTTCCCCAACGGCAGCGTCATCACCGACGACGGAGTGCTGCTGGTGGACGAGACGTTCGGCAACCGGGTGTCCGCGTTCGACATCGGCGCCGACGGGTCGCTCGGCCCGCGCCGGGACTGGGCGAAGTTCGGCGAGCTGCCGTCGGCGCGCGACCTGGCGACCGCCGTACCCGAGGCTGTGGTCGCCCCGGACGGGTGCGGGCTGGACGCCGAGGGCTGCCTCTGGATCGCGGACGCCACCTACGGGCGGGTCGTGCGGGTGCGCGAGGGCGGCGAGATCGTCGACGAGGTGCATCCGGGGACAGGGGTCTTCGCGTGCATGCTGGGCGGCTCGGAGGGCACCACCCTCTTCATGTCGTGTGCGCCCGACTTCGACGAGCACGCCCGAAGCGCGGCCCGCGAGGCACAGATCAAGGCGGTCACCGTGTCGGTGCCGCGTGCCGGCCGCCCCTAGTCCGCTCGTCCACATCCCCCTCGGCGATCCACAGGCGCCCGCGTCGCCCATGACCGTTCAGGCGCCCCGCATCCACGCTGCTGCCCATGGATCTGATGCTGGTACTCGCCACCGTGTGGTCACTGTTGGCCGGCCCCGCCGCGGTGCCCGCTCCCACCACCGGCTACGTCTGGCCGCTCGACCCGCGACCGAGCCTCGTGCGCGGGTACGACGCGCCACCGCAGCCCTGGGCGGCCGGGCACCGCGGGGTGGATCTACTGGGTCGTCCCGGTCAGCCGGTGCTCACCGCCGGTGACGGAGTCGTGCTCTTCCGTGGGGCGGTCTCCGGACGCGGGGTCCTCACGGTCGCGCACCCGAACGGGTGGCACACGACGTACGAGCCGGTCGCCGGCGGTCTCGCGGTCGGGACGCAGGTGCGTGCCGGTCAGCAGATCGCCACCCTCACCGCGGTGCACAGCCACTGCGCGCCGCGGGCCTGTCTGCACTGGGGGCTGCTCGTCGCGCCGGACGTCTACCGAGATCCGCTCACTCTGCTGCGGGCTCTCGTCCCGATCCTGGTCCCGCTGACACCGTGACGATTCACGTGCACGCGCGGGACCGGCACCCATCGTCGGACGAGTGCCGGCCCGCTGCTGCCGTTCGATCTGTCAGTGGTTCGCCTGGAACCAGGGCTGCGCCCACCCGACGTAGTGCTCGCCCCACTTGCTCTTGATCTCGGCGATCGTCGTCGTGGTGTAGGTGCCGTTGCCGTGGATGTCGTTCGAGGCGAACTTGCCGCCGCCGAGCGAGATCATCACGTGCCCGAAGCTGCTGCTGTGGAAGAACGCCAGGCCGCCCGCGGGGACCGTCGTGTCACCACTGTGCTTGTACTTGCCCGGGATGGCCGCCCAGTGCGAGTTGGCGGACTGCGAGCCGCTCGCGCCGAATCCGTAGGCCAGGGCCACGACGTGGTCGCACCGGTGGGCGTAGTCCGAGCTGCTCCGGCCGAGGTGGGCCTTGGCCCACGCCACCGCTGCACCACACGAGTGCGGGTCGTTGAGACCCTTGGTCGAGCAGCCCTTGGTGGACGTCGGCGGGGCGGGGGTCTTGCCGCACTGCGGCGCGACCCGGCCGTCGCTGCCGGTCTTGACGTACGTGTCGGAGACGTAGCCCTTGCCGACCTTGTCCCACAGGGTGCTGGTGCCGTAGATCCCCGTGACCTTCGATCCGTTGGTCTGGCAGGAGATCGTCACCTTGGCACCATTGGCGTAGCTGCCGGTGCTGCGCGCCGAGGTCGACGCCGACGCGCGTGCCGTCAACGGAGACCCGTGGGTGTGGACGGTCCCCGCGTGACCCGCGGCGGAGGCAGCTCCGCTGAGGGCCAGCAGGCCGGCGGCGCCGATGCCCGCGACGGCTCCGGCTCGGGTGGCGTACTTCGTGATGGTGGTGCTCATGATCGTGCTCCTTTGTGACGGTTGGGTTCTCGGGGTTGACGTTGCGATGTGACGTAGCGAGTCGCGTTCAGGTTTCACACAGGTCGGACGACGTACGGCATGAGGTCCGAGCCCGGTGCGCTCAGCGAGGCCTCACGGACGCTGTGGCTGTCGCGAGGCACATCGGCCTCGAGAATCCGTCCCTTGCCGAGATAGATCGCGACGTGGTGGGTGCTCGATCCGCTGCCCCAGAAGACGAGGTCGCCCCGCTGCATCTGGGATCGCTTGACCCGGTGCGCGTGCGCGTACTGCGCCGTGGTGTTGGAGCCGACGTCCACGCCCGCGCCCTTCCAGAACGCGTAGAGGGTGAAGCCGGAGCAGTCGAAACCGAACCGGTTCGAGTCGTGGTAACCGCTCGGGGAGGTGCCGACGCCGTACGCGGGGCCGCCCTTGCCGCCTGCACCCCAGGAGTAGGTGAGGCCCTTGCCGGTCTGGGACGTGGCGGCCGCGATGACCCGGTCGACCTTCTGTTCGTGGGTGCCGCCCTGCGGCCCGCGCGGGCCGTCGATCCGGCCATAGCGCTTGGACGCCAGCGAACCGTCGTCCTGGGCGCACTTGGACATCCCGGACACGTAGCCGTCGGTGCCGGTGGTGAGGTACTTGTCCGGCACCCAGAGCTTGTCGGTCGTCTTGTCCCACAGCGTGCCCTTGTGAGCGGCCTGACAGGTGACGGGCACCTGGTGGCCGGCCTTGTACTTGTCGACGACGGCGCCCTTGGCGTTGGCGCTGTCCCCGATGTGCTGGCGCCCGTTGAGCGTCACCTTCGCCGGGAACGATCGGGTGGCCGCGTCGGCGCTCATCCCGTGACCGACCGTGGTGACCCCGATGGCAGCGGTCAGGCCCGCCACCGTGAGGATCCGAAGCGGTGTTCTGGTGCTGGTACGGATGGACATGCGATGCCTCCTTCGTCGCTGCGCCGGATGCGCGGCATGGCAACGAAGTTCGCAGGCAGGACGGGCTGTTCGGCACCCGTGGACGGAACCTGACGACACCTGACACCGTCTTACAGACACGTTCTGCCGTTACATTGCGGCGGGAGCAACCGTTGGGGGACGGTTGGACGACGCGACGACCGAGGAGCACGAGCGTGCCGACCAACGACCGTCAGCAGACGGTGCAACGATTCGCCGACGAGCTGTCCGCGCTGCGGGAGTCCGTCGGCAGCCCCTCGTTCCGCAAGATGGCCGAGACCTCCGGGTGCATCTCGCACACCACGTTGCACGAGGCGGCCTCGGGCAATCGTTTCCCGTCATGGGACACCACCAAGCAGTTCGTCCTCGCGTGTGGTGCCGACCCCGCGCCGTGGCAGGAACGCTGGCACGCGGCCGCGCGCCAGGTCGACCCGTCGACGGAGCCCGCCACACCGAGCACCTCCCCCGTAGCCTCCGAGCCCGTCGCCACGTCTGCGGCCTCCGCGGGCCCACCCCCGGCTGACGGCACGACCGGCGCCGCGGTCTCGGCGGACCGCCCCCGCCACCGCTGGTGGGAGCCGACCTGGGTGCCCGTCGCGATCGTGCTGGTGGCGGCGATCGCCGTCGCCGGCCTCTTCCTCGCCCTGAGCAGGCGCTCCTCTTCCGCGAGCCCGTCCAGAACGTCGTCCACGGCCGCTCCGCAGGTGGCCGCGGGGCAGACGGACCCCGGCCAGTCGGGCGGGAGCTCGTCCGGATGCGTGGTCTCGAAGGCAGCAGCGTCGCCGATGTCGCCGGTCACCCCCGGGGACTCCTCGACGTTCGGTGCGGACATCTCCTATCCGGACTGCGCAACGGTGAAGGTGGGGCAGAAGTTCACCAAGGAGTGGCGCCTGGACAACGTCGGGTCGGTCACGTGGACCGGTCGCTCGCTCTCGCGGATGGGTCCGCCCCAGGGCGCCACGGACTGTCGGACACCGAAGCGCGCCGTGGTCCCCTCCACCGCACCCGGACACTCGGCCGTCGTCTCCATCGCGGTGACCGCACCGTCGACGGCTCGGACCTGTTACGTGAAGTTCGAGATGCTGGACGCTCAGGGACGACGTACGTTCCCGGGCAATCGTCCCGTCTACTTCTACGTGTACGTCGTGAACTGACCTCTCAGGCCCTCGGGTGGGCCTGGGTGTACGAGGCCCGCAACCGTTCCACGGACACGTGGGTATAGATCTGGGTGGTCGACAGGCTGGCGTGACCCAGCAGCTCCTGCACCATCCTCAGGTCGGCGCCGCCTTCGAGCAGGTGTGTGGCGGCGCTGTGCCGCAGGCCGTGCGGTCCGAGCGCCGGGGCCTGCGGCATCTCCCGCACCAGGGCGGTGAGGCTGGTGCGCACGGTGCGCGGGTCGACCCGACCGCCGCGGCGGCCGAGGAACATCGCGGCCCCGGAAGCCGGGGTGACCAGCGTGGGCCGGTGGGAGATCCACCGGCGCATCGCGTCGGCCGCCGGCACCCCGAAAGGCACCGTGCGCTCCTTGTCACCCTTACCGATCACGCGGACCACCCCCGTCGCCAGGTCGACGTCGTCGACGTCGAGCCCGACCAGCTCGCCGACCCGGATCCCGCTGGCGTAGAGCAACTCGAGCATCGCGTGGTCGCGCACCCGCACCGGGTCGCTGTCGTCGGCCGCCGTACCGGCCAGTGTCAGGAGCTCGTCCGCCTCCTGGCGACGCAGGACGGCCGGTAGATGACGGCCGCGGGCGGGTGAGACGAGGCGCAGCGCCGGATCCACCTCGATCCGGCCCGAGCGCCGGGCCCAGCGGAAGAAGCCCCGCGCCGCGGCGGCGCGGCGGGCGATGCTCGTGCGCGCCGCGCCCGCCCGGTCCTGCTGGGCGAGCCAGGACCGCAGATCCGCCAACCCGATGTCGGCGAGCGCCGTGACGCCGGCGTTCGAGAGGAAGTCGGCCAGGCCGTGCAGATCGGTCAGGTAGGCGCGGACGGTGTGCTCCGAACGGCCCTTCTCGAACCGCAGGTGGCGCTCGAAGGCCGGCAGGGATTCCAGCACCTCGCTGGGTGCCGTGCTCACGTCCGATGCGTCGCTCGTCACCCGGCCACGCTAGCCCGCGCGCCGCCACCCGTCCGAGGAGCGCGCCGCCAGCCCGCGCATCTCCAGTGCCCCCAGTCCGCCGAGCACGTCACCCACGGACAACCCGGCGGATCGCGTCAACTGGTCGACCGTCGAGGATCTGCGCACCGGCAACGCCTCCAGCACGCGACGTGGCACCTCGGGCAGGTCGTCTCCGACCGCCGGCGCCCCCTCGACCCGTGGCGCGAGGTCCGCGCCGAGCTCTCCGAAGAGTTCCGCACACTCCGCCGCGTCGGTCACCAGCGACGCGATTCCCTGCCGGATCAGTTCGTTCGTGCCGACGCTCGCCGTCGAGGTCACCGGCCCCGGCACCGCGGCCACGACCCGGTGCAGCCGCTCGGCGTTCCGCGCCGTGTTGAGCGAGCCGGACCGGATGCCCGCCTCGACCACCACGGTGCCCGGCGTCATCGCCGCAATCAGGCGGTTGCGTGCCAGGAAACGGTGACGCTGCGGTGACGCGCCCGGTGGGCACTCGGACACCACGGCACCGGTGCGGGCGATCTCCTCGAGGAGATCGTGATTGCCGGCCGGATAGAGCCGGTCCACGCCGCCAGCCATGGCCGCGATCGTCACGCCGTCACCGGCCAGTGCGCCGCGGTGGGCGGCGGTGTCGATGCCGTACGCGCCGCCGGACACGACGGCGAAGCGGCGCACGGCCAGATCGTGGGCGATCTCGCCGGCGACCGACTCGCCGTACGCCGTCGCGAGCCGCGCACCGACCACCGAGACGCTGCGCGCGAGGACGGCGGCCAGATCGACGAAGCCGCGCACCCACAGGCACAGCGGCGCCAGCTGCAGATCATCCAGCCCGCGCGGCCACCCCGGGTCGCCGGGCACCAGCACCTCGATGCCGAGGCGGTCGGCCGCGTGCAGGACCCGGGCCAGATCGAGGTCGGACACGCGGGCGGCGAATCGGTCGTAGGCACCGTCGGCGTTGGTGGCGATCGCCTGCCACGCGCCGACCGTCCCCCTCTCCTGGACCAGGGTGGCGATCGTCGGGTCCATCGGCTCACACACCTTGCACAGGGCCACCCGGGCCGACCGGTCGTCCGGCTGTGCCTTCGCGGTCCTCACGCCGCCGCCGCACTGGTGCGCAGGGCCAGGGCCTGCAGCAGATGCTCCGGGCCGGGCGCGTCCGACTCCTGCAGGTCGGCCAGGGTCCACCCGACACGCAGGCACCTGTCGTAGCCGCGCATGGTGAGCGTGCCGGTCTCCAGGGCGCGGTCGAGCACCGCGGTGGTCTCCCGCGGCAGGCGCCAACGACCCCGCAGCGCCGGCCCCGGTGCCGTTCCGTTGATGAGCCACCCGCAGCCGTGCCAGCGACGTGCCTGCCGCTCGCGGGCACGTACGACGCGCGCTGCCACGGCGGCGCTCGGCTCGCCACCTGGTCCTGCAAGGCTCGCGCGGGTCACCGGCGCGACCTGCAGATGCACGTCGACACGGTCCATCAACGGACCGGACAGCTTGTTCAGGTAACCGCGACGCATCAGCACCGAGCAGCTGCACGCACCGCCCTTGCCGAAGTTCTTGCCACACGGGCACGGGTTCGCGGCCAGCACGAGTTGGAACCGTGCCGGGTAGGTGGCGACCCGGTCCGCGCGGGCGATCGTCACCCGCCCGGCTTCCAGCGGCTGCCTTAGTGCGTCGAGGACGTCGCGCCGGAACTCCGGCGACTCGTCGAGGAAGAGCACCCCGCGGTGGGCGCGGCTGACCGCGCCCGGCCTGATCGGGCCGCTCCCGCCGCCGATCACCGCGGCCATCGACGCACCATGGTGCGGTGCGACGAACGGCGCCCGCTCGATCAGCACCTCTGCGCCGAGCGCCCCGAGCACCGAATGGATGGCGGTGACCTCCAGAGCCTCGGCACGCTCGAGGGGCGGCAGGATGCCCGGCAGCCGCTCGGCGATCATCGTCTTACCCGCACCGGGCGGGCCGATCATCGCCATGTGGTGCCCACCGGCGGCCGCGACCTCCAACGCATGCCGCGCCTCCTGCTGCCCGGAGACGTCGCACAGGTCGGGAAGCGCTCGGGGGACCGCGGCCGCCGGCGGGTGGATCGGCAGGTCGGGCAGCGGGCGTCGCTTCCGGACCAGGTCGTAGCGGGCGACCAGCTCCGGAAGCGTGCGCATCGGCGTCACGAGGACACCCGGCACGAGGGCAGCCTCCGCGGCGTTCGCAGCAGGGACGACGACGTGCGTCACCCCTGCCGCCACCGCGGCGAGCACCGCGGGCAGGACACCGTGCACCGGGCGGATCGACCCGTCGAGCGCGAGCTCGCCCAGGTGGACGATGTCGCGCACGACCTCGCCGTCGACGGCGCCGGTGGCCGCGAGCGCGGCCACGGCGATCGCCAGGTCGAAGCCGGATCCGTGTTTCGGCAGGGCGGCCGGCGAGAGGTTGACCGTGATGCGGCCCGAGGGCAGCTCCAGCTCGCTGTTGCCGCAGGCCGCGCGAATGCGCTCCGGCGACTGCCGGCAGGCGGCGTCCGGCATCCCGGTGATCGTGAACGCGGGCAGGCCCTGCGACGCGTTGGCCTCCACGTCGACCACCGTCCCGTCGATCCCTCGCAGCGTGACGCTGCGGGTCCTCCCGAGGCTCACCAGACGTCCCGGACGTGCTCGACGACCGGTGCACTGTGCGGCCGGACCAGAATGCCGACGACGTCGATGCGCACCGCTGCCACACCGACCGGGTGCTCGCGCAACCAGGCGTGCGCGAGATGCCGCAGTCGCGCGGCCTTCAGCCGGGTGACCGCCTCGACCGGTGATCCGAACGTCGTGGTGCGGCGGGTCTTTACCTCGACGATGACGAGAGTGTCGTGCGCCTCGTCGAAGGCGATCACGTCCAACTCACCTTCGCGGCACCGCCAGTTGCGCTCGACCACCACCATGCCCTGCGACCGCAGATAGTCCACGGCGTAGTCCTCACCCGCGCGCCCGAGCGCATGACGCGGATCGACCCGATGTGCTGGTCCCGAACTCTTCATCCCTCATCACCTCCGCCACCGACCCTGGCGTGGGAGCGCCAGGGCCGGCAGCCGCCGTCATCGCGGCTGTGGACGGGCTGCGACAGCGGAGGGGGATGTGGACGAGCACGGACTCCCGTGACGACATGCCGTCGCGCCGCTACCGTCGGACGGACTGGACCGGACCGTTCCCGAGTCGCGAGGACCCCCGATGAACGCTCGTCGCATCACTCATGCCGCCACCATCTGCACCGCCACCCTGGCCGCCGTCTTCGTCACCGGCCCCCTCACGTCCACCGCACAGGCCGCGAGCGCGGAGCGGCACGGCCACGGGCACCGGCCGGTCTACGACTGCCCGCCGCGCGCCCGCGCGGTCGGCTACAGCGACGCCCTCGACAAGCTGAACATCCTGGGCGCCGAGGTGGGCGGGCTGTCGGCACTGACGTACGACGCCCGCCGCCACGCGTACGCCGCGATCGAGGACCACTCCGGTGACCAGGCGTCCCGGATGTGGTTCTTCCGCGATGCCGCGCACCCCCAGGTGACCGGCACCCTCACCCTGACGCAGGCCGACGGGACGCCGTACACCGGTGCCGACTTCGATGCCGAGGGCCTCGCGGTGCTGCCGAACGGCGACTACCTCGTCAGCTCCGAGGTGGAGCCATCGATCCGCGTCTTCGACCGGTCGGGACGCGAGGTCGGGCAGCTGCCCGTCCCCGCGCGCCTGCACGTCCCACCGACCGGCGAGGCCACGCCGAACGCCACCCTCGAAGGCCTGTCGATCTCCCCCGACGGGGCCACGATCTACGCCGCGATGGAAGGCACCCTCAGCGGCGACGTCTCATCCACCGGCGATGCCGGTTACCGCCGGATCCTGGTCTACACGAAGGGCCGTTACGGCTACGCACTCACGCGGCAGCTCGGTTACCACGTCGATCCGGGAATGCGGATCTCCGAGGTCGCCGCCTACGGTCGCGACGGGCTGCTGGTGATGGAGGCCGCGTACGAGCCCGCCACCGGCAACGCGATCGAGCTGTACGCCGTGCACACCCGCCACGCCCGCGACGTCAGCGCGATCGGCGACCTCGGGAACTCTCCGCACGCGGTGCTGCGCAAGACACTGGTGTCGAACGTGACCGCGTGCCCGAGCCTCGGGGCCACCGCGAAGGAGCCCCAGAGCAACCCGCTGATGGACAACTACGAAGGCATGACGATCGAGACGCGGCACGGTCGCGATGCGCAGGTGCTGCTCATCTCCGACGACAACTTCAGCGCCACCCAGACCACCCGGCTGCTGCGCCTGCAGGCCGCACTGCCCCGACACTGACGTCCCCCACTCAGTCGGGCAGCTCCATCTCGCGGGCCGGCAGCTCTTCCACGTTCACGTCCTTGAAGGTGATGACGCGTACCTGTTTGACGAACCGGGCGGGACGGTAGACGTCCCAGACCCACGCGTCGCTCATCCGCACGTCGAAGAACACCTCGGCGCCCTCACCGCGGACGAGGACGTCGACCTCGTTGCACAGGTAGAACCGGCGCTCGGTCTCCACGACATGGCTGAACAAGCCCACCACGTCACGGTATTCGCGGTAGAGCGCGAGCTCCTGCTCCGTCTCGTACTTCTCCAGGTCCTCCGCGCTCACGCCCACTCCTTCATCGCGTCCGGTGCACCCTGTTCGACCGTATCGGCGGCGCCGGCGGACGCGCGGACGATTGCGCCATCGGCGCCGTCGCCCATACCGCCGAACGGTCGCCAGCTGCGCCGATGCAGCTCGCACGGCCCGTGCAACTGGATGGCTGCCAGATGGTCGGGCGCCGAATATCCCTTGTTGCCGGCCCAGTTGAACTGCGGATACGCCTCGTGGAAGTCCCGCAGCATCGCATCACGCTCGACCTTCGCCAGCACGCTGGCCGCAGCCACCGACGAGCACTTCATATCGGCCTTGATCATCGTGGTGACCGGCGGGATCGGGCGGCCGACACCGTCCGCTCCGGCCGCCGTCAGATCCGGCTGGGCCCCGGTCACCTGCTCGACGGACAGCAGCACCGGTGCCGCCTCGCGATCCGACAGCCAGTCGTGGTTACCGTCCAGGATCACCAGGTCGGGCTGCACGTCGAGCATCGCCAGGGCACGTCGGCCGGCGAGGCGCAGCGCGGCCATGATGCCGATGCGGTCGATCTCGGCGGCACTGGCGTGGCCGACGGCGTACGCCACCGCCCACCGACGCAGCCGGGGCACCAGCCGTTCGCGCGCTGCGGGGGTGAGCAGCTTGGAGTCGCGCACCCCTTGAGGCGCGGTCGGGCAGTGCTCGTCGATGACGACGGCGCCCACCGAGACCGGCCCGGCGAGAGCACCGCGACCGACCTCGTCCATGCCGCAGAGCAACCGATGGCCCTCGCGCTGCAACGCACGTTCCACGCGCAGGCTCGGTCGAGCGGGTGTCATGGCGTCATGGTCTCGGCTTGGGCACATCGGCGAAGACCGAGCCGTACGTCGGCAATCCGCCGATACGGCTGATCGGCCAGGCGATGGCGACGACCTGACCGGTGATGTCGGAGATCGGCACCGTCCCGTCGACGCCCTTGCCGTCCAGATTGTGCACACGCGAGTCGGCGGAGTCGGCGCGGTTGTCGCCGAGCACCCACACCTTCCCGGCGGGCACCGTGATGTCGAACCGGGCGTCGGGTCCGTCGTCGGACTTCTCGCCCGGCGGCAGGTACTTCTCAGTGATCGCGTACTCGTTGACGGTGATCTGGTCCTTGGAGTTGCAGCACACGACGTGGTCCCCGGGCAGTCCGATGACCCGCTTGACCAGGTGGTCCGGCCCCCCGGGCAGCACCCCGACGCCGATCAGGGCGTCCTTGACGATCCGCTTGACCGGGCCGGGATTCGACTCGTCCGGACCCCAGGTGTTCGGTTTGGAGAAGACCACCACGTCGCCGCGGTGCAGCGCCGAGTGCTGCGGGGTGAACTTGCTGACCAGGATCCGGTCGCCGGTGATGAGGGTGTTCTCCATCGAGGGCGACGGGATCGAGAACGGCTGCACCAGGAAGGTCTTCACCAGGAAGGACAGCGCGAGCGCGATGACGACGACGATGGCCAGTTCCCGCAGGAACACCCAGCGGTGATGAGGCCGGGGGTGCTCGGCGGTGGCTGGTACCTCACCCGGTGCCGGGCGGTCGTCGGGGGTGTCCGATGCGGCGCGGTGCGCCGATGCGTCGGAGGAGGCGCCCGATGGGGGGCGGTTGCGGGAGTCGTCAGTCATACGTCCGTCAATGGGAAGGAACCTTCGCGAAGGTCGCGGAGTAGTTGCCGAGCCAGGTTATGCGGTCGAGGGGCCAGACCACTGCATCGGCCCGCCCGGTGACGTCTTTGATCGGCACCGACCCGGTCGCACCCGACCCGTCGTCGTGATAGCGCGAGTCCCCTGAGTCGCCGCGGTTGTCACCCATCACCCAGATCCTGCCCGCCGGAACGGTGATGTCGAATCGGGTGAGGCTGGGCTTGGTGCCCGCCGCCAGGTACGGCTCGGTGATCGCCACGCCGTTGATGGTGATCTTGCCGGCGCTGTCGCAGCACGTCACATGGTCACCGGGCATCCCGATCACCCGCTTGATGAGGTGGTTGTCCCCCGCGGGGTAGAGACCGACGAATTCGAGCAGCTTCTGCACCGGGCCGGGATTGGGGGCGCTCCCCTCGTCACCGAGCCAGTTGTCGGGATCATCGAAGACCACGACGTCTCCGCGGTGCAGGTCGAACGGTCCCGGTGTGAGCTTGCTGACCACGACACGGTCACCGGGCACCAGCGCCGGCTCCATCGACTCCGAAGGGATCCAGAAGGGCTGCAGCAGGAAGGTCTTGATGACGAACGACAGCAGCATCGCGATGACCACGACCAGCACGAGTTCGCGGATCGCGACGAGCCAGCGCTGCGTACGACGTGGCGGCGCGGCGGGGGCCGGTTCCTGCACCGGCTCCTCGGTCGCCGCTGGGACCGGGACGTCGCTGCGCGGAATCTGCGTCGCGGTGGCGTCAGCGGTCGGTTCCGGGCCGGGCTGGGGAGGCCGGTGCAGCCGCAGACCGAGGGTGGGCTCGTCGGCCGGGTCAGCGGCGACGGGAGACGCAGACTGCGGGAGCGGCCCGAGCCTGCGCTGGGGAAGGGTGGGGCTGTCGGCGGGGTCCTGGACGGGACCGACCCGCATCGCGTCCGTCGTGTCGGAGCCATCGGTGGAGGGCTGCGCGGGGCCCGGTAGCGGGCCCAGCACCTTCTGTGGGCGGGTGGCGCCGGCCGGCAGCTTCCAGGCGTGGGTACCCGGACGCAACCACCGTCTGGGTCCGCGTCCTCTGCCCCCGGGATCGGATGTCACCACGAGAGTGTGCCCCACGAAGATGGGACGGGGCCGTGCAGGGACGACCTCAGCGGGGCGGCGAGTCGCGGCGAACGCGACGATGGCGCGACCCCCGCGGGGATCGCGCCATCGTCGGTGCTTGCTGAGTCGATGACTCGGGCGGTTCAGGCCTTGACGGGCTTGACCGAAGGAACGTCGCGCTTCTCCTTGATCTTGGCGGCCTTGCCGCGCAGGTCGCGCAGGTAGTACAGCTTCGCGCGGCGCACGTCGCCGCGGGAAGCGACCTCGATGTGGTCGATCACCGGGGTGTGCAGCGGGAACTTGCGCTCCACGCCGACGCCGAAGCTGACCTTGCGGACGGTGAAGGTCTCGCCGATCCCGCCGCCGTGACGGCCGATGACGACACCCTGGAAGATCTGCACGCGGCTGCGCGTGCCCTCGATGACCTTCACGTGCACCTTGACGTTGTCACCGGCGCGGAAGTCGGGGATGTCGCTGCGGAGGCTGGGGGCGTCGATCGCGTCGAACTTATGCATGACGAGCTACTTCCTCGTGGCGCCACAGGTCGCCACCGTTGATGAACGGGGAGTGCGTCGAGCTGCTCGGACCACATGCCCCGAAGGTTCTCGGGGTCACGTCCCCCTGTGGCGGGGGTCCGCTTGCGTGCACGGCGCGACTGCACAGTCTGCCAGACCGGGGCGCCAGGGCTGAAATCGAGCACACCGGACCGGCGCGGGTCAGACGCGCGGCTTACGCAACCGCACGGTCCGCCCGAACGGACCCTGCCCGGCGCGCCGGTATCCCGCCCTGCGGTACATCCGCAGCGGACCGAGGCTGCGTTCGCCGGTGAAGAGGCTGTACGCCGTCGCCTCGGCGGGCGCCTGCGCCTCGATCTGCTCCAGCAGCCATCGCCCGAGGCCCCGTCCGCGCAGGTCCGGCGCCACCATGACCCGCTCGATCTCCCACGCGTCACCGTCGAGCCTGCCCCGCGCCGACGCGACGAGCCGGCCGTGGGAGCGCGCGACGTACGTCGACGTCGTCAGCAGCGAGGCGGCCAGCGACTCGTAGGTCTCGTGCTGGGCCGGGATCTGCAGGGTGTCGTTCTCGATGCCGGTCGTGAGCCAGCAGGCGTGCGTCAGGGTGAGCAGCTCCCCCACGTCGCCCGGGCCGGCCGGGACGAGTGCCAGGTCGTCGGGATCCGCCGCGGCGGAAGCGTGCAGCAGGTCGGGGCGCCGACGGGCGGTGCGATGCAGCTGCTGCTCGCGGCGCCAGCGGGCGATCGCGCCGTGGTCGCCGGAGAGCAGGACGTCCGGCACGGCACGGCCCTGCCACTGCGCGGGCTTGGTGTAGACGGGGTATTCGAGCAATCCGTCCTCGTGCGACTCCTCGTCGAGCGACGCGGCGTTGCCGATCACGCCCGGCAGCAGCCGAGCGACCGCTTCGATGATGGCGAGCGCGGCGACCTCGCCGCCGTTCAGCACGTAGTCGCCGAGCGAGACCACGCGCACGTCCATCCGGTCGGCGGCGTGCTCGTAGACCCGCTCGTCGATGCCCTCGTAGCGACCACACGCGAAGACCAGCCACTCCCGGTCCGCGAGCTCACGGGCGGTGTGCTGGGTGAGGGGCTCGCCACCGGGCCCCGGCACGATCAGGACGGGCCGCGGATCACCCTGCATCGCCAGGGCGTCCAACGCCTCACCCCACGGCTCGGGCTTCATCACCATGCCGGCGCCGCCGCCGTACGGCGTGTCGTCGACGGTGCGGTGCCGGTCGTGGGTGAAGTCGCGCAGGTCGTGCACCCGGATGTCGAGCAGGCCGTCACGCCGCGCCTTGCCGATCAACGACAGGTCGAGCGGGGCGAGATAGTCGGGGAAGATCGAGACGACGTCGATGCGCACCGGTCAGTCCCGCCCGAGGTCGAGCAGGCCGGGCGGCGGGTCGATCTCGATCCGACCGGCCTCGATGTCGACGACGGGCACGATCTGCTCGACGAACGGCACGTACGCGGTACCGCCGCCCTCCAACGCGATCTGCAGCAGGTCCTGTGCCGGGCGCTGCAGCAACGCGACGACCGCCCCCACGAGAGTGCCGTCGACGTCGTAGACGATCAGGTCGACCAGATCGTCCTCGTACCAGCCGTCGTCCTCGTCCTCGTCCGGCGCGGCCATGAGCCGGGTGTCTCGCAGGCCTTCGGCGCCGGTGCGATCGTGCACCTGCTCGAAACCGAGGACCCACGTCGTGCCCTGCACGCGCGCCGAGCGCACCGTCAACTCCCCGATCGACGGCTCGGTGCGGAAGCGCGCACCGGGGGTGAACCGCTCCTGCGGCCGGTCGGTGTGCAGCTGGACCGTCACCTCGCCCTTCAGCCCGTTCGCGCGGCCGATGCGGGCCACCATCACCTCGTCCATGCCGGAAAGTCTCCCAGCTACCGCTCGACGCCGCCTCGACCCGTCTGCCGCTATCGGCCCCAAGCGGTCTGGTACGTGGTTGGATCGGCGCACGATCGGCCATCCGGCAACCGTCACTTCTTTCGGAGGAAGCATGAGTTACGACCAGTCAGCGCCACCGCCCCCGCCCGGCGACTACGGCCAGGGCGGCGGTCCCGGCGGCGGTTACGTGCAGCCTCAGAAGAACACCAAGGGCGTCGTCGCCGTCGTCCTCAGCGTGCTCGGCCTGTTGTGCGGCGTGCTCTCGATCGTGGGCATCGTGCTCGGTGTCATCTGCCTCAACGAGTCCAAGACCCCCGGCCGCGAGAACCAGCGCACGCTGGCGATCGTGGCGATCGCCGTCGGCGTGCTGACGCTGGTCCTCAACGTGATCGCCGGGATCATCCGCCTCCGTTGACCTCGCGAGCCGTCTGACATCGAACGGCGGGCACCGGGGATCCCCGGTGCCCGCCGTTCGCGCATGCCACCCGTCAGGGAGCGAGCGCAGCCCCCCAGGGCGTGTTGCGCACGATCATGAAGATCACCGCGACGACGGCGATCACATAGGTCAGGACCGTCGCGTGCTGCCGTGCGAACGGTGCTCCGGGCACGCCGCGCCAGCGGTTGCGCAGTGCCGTGAGCCACCAGCCGACGGCGACCGGCATGAGCAGCACCACGAAGACATTGCTGGAGAGCGCGGCCCGCAGGTTGCTGTTGGTGAGGTCGTTGACGGCGCGCAGGCCCCCGCACCCCGGGCAGTAGATCCCGGTGAGCGCATAGAGCGGGCACATCCCCCACGACCCGTGCTGGTGCGGATCCCGAAAGTGCAGTGCCACGGTGGCGACGCCCACGAGCAGTCCGCCGACCGCGAGCGGACGCATGCGGCGCCACGGCGACGTGGCATCGCGCGATGCGGCGTCGTAGGTCGTCGACGACTGCGCGGGCACTGCTCCGAGCTGGGTCATGCCGTCAGTGTCTCAGGCGCCGCTCGCGACCGGGGTCGGTTCGGGCTCGGCATCTCGGCGCACGTCGGGCATCACGACACTCAGCGCGGACAGCGCGGCCGCGAGCACGAGCGGGACGATCAACGCGTCGGCGATGCCGAACGCGTGCACCAGGCTCCCGATGACCCCCGGGCCGAGCAGCCCCGCGGCGTATCCCATCGACACCACGACGGACAGCCCGCGGCCCCCCGCGAGGTTGCCCGCGGATCCGTAGACCTGCGGGGCGACCAGACCCATGCCCAGGCCGACCACCGCCCACCCGAGCAGCAGCAGCCACAGCGGCGACGCGATGACGGCGATCAGGTATCCCGCCGCGGCGACGGCGGCGCCGAACCGCACGACGGCACGTCGTCCGATCAGGTGCACGGCCGCGTCACCGCACAGCCGGATGGTGACCATGGTCGCCGAGACCGCGACCACGCCGAGTGCCGCAGTCGAATCAGACACGCTGGCAATCGATTTCACGTCGTACGCCGACCAGTCCATGGCCGTGCCCTCAGCGACCGCGAAGCAGATCGCCATGAGGCCCAGCAGCCAGGCGGCGCGCGGGATGGCGGAGCGCGCACCGTGCGCGTCGGCGTGTCCGACGATCTGGGACTGCGCGGAGAGTCGCTCCTGGAAGACCAGGCTGACCAGCAACGTGATGCCCACGACCGTCATCGCGGCCAGCACCAGGTGGCCACCCGACAGGTGCGCGCGGCCGAGCAGCAGTACGAGCAGTGACACGGCGAGCGTGCCGACGGAGAAGAAGGCGTGCAACCGGCTCATGACGGGACGCTCGCGGTGCTGCTCGACCTGCACCGCGAGCGCGTTCATCGACACGTCGAGCGCTCCGTTGCCCACGCCGAGCAGGACCCCGGCCACGCAGGCGGTCCACACCGATCCCGCCCACGGGAGCAGCAGCAGGCCGAGGGCCATCGCCAGGGTGCCGGCCTGCATCGGGCGCAGCGCGCCGTGCGCGTCGGACAGACGCCCGCCCAGGTTGATACCGACGATGGCGGCGAGCCCCAGCACCATCAGCAGCACGCCGATGCCGAGCGCGTCGGTGTGCAGCTGCTCGCGTAGCGCCGGGGTCAGCGCACCGACGGCGCCGTACCCGAATCCGTTGGCGACGAAGGCCACGAGCACTCCTGCCAGAGCGGAGGAGCTCCCGAGAGCCGGGCGGCGTACGGAGTGCATGAGCGGGTTCCTTCGAGGTGGGAAAACGACGACGCCAGGTGTCCGGGATGTTCCCGGGCCACCTGGCGTCGCTGGAGTGCTGTCGAGCCGGTCAGCGCACCTGGTCGGTGTCGACGATGTCCACGCGGATGTTGCGGCCGCTCGCGAGAGCGCCCACGACGGTGCGCAGCGCGGACGCGGTGCGACCGGAGCGTCCGATCACCCGGCCGAGATCGTCGGGGTGCACGCGCACCTCGAGCATCTCGCCCCGGCGGCCGTCCTTGTGCTGGACCACGACGTCGTCATCGTGGTCGACGATGCCCTTGACCAGGTGTTCCAGCGCCTCTTCGAGCAAGGTGCTCAGCTCTCCGAGGGGGCGGCGGTGTCGTCCGCGGCCTTGGCGTCAGCCTCGTTCGACTTCTCCGCCTTGTCCGACTTCTCCGCGGCGGGCACGTCGTCGGCGGGAGCCGCGGCGGCCTTCTTACGGGTGGTGGTCGCGCTGCCCTTGCCCGCGTCGTCGGACGCGTTCTGGGCGGCGGCCAAGGCGGCCTCGTACGCGGCCTTCTTGTCGCGCGGGGCTTCCTTCACGCGCAGCGTGCCCTCGGCACCCGGCTCGCCCTTGAACTTCTGCCAGTCGCCGGTCACGCCGAGCAGCGCACGCACCTGCTCGGTGGGCTGCGCGCCGACACCGAGCCAGTACTGCGCGCGCTCGGAGTCGATCTCGATCAGGCTGGGGTCTTCCTTGGGGTGATACTTCCCGATCTCCTCGATCGCCCGGCCATCGCGCTTGGTGCGCGAGTCCATGACGACGACGCGGTACTGGGGGGTGCGAATCTTGCCGAGTCGCTTCAAACGAATCTTGACGGCCACGTTGGTGGTGTCTCCTGTATCTCATTGGTGAGCGCGGCGAGACCGGGTGGGGAACACACGGGGAGCCGATGCTCGGGGTAGGCGCGCGGGCACAAAAAGGGCCGGCCGCACGCGGGTACGCCGATCAGTCTGCCAGAACGCCGCGCCGCGCCGAAATCGTCACGACGCCGGGTAGAGCCCCGACACGCGCGCTCTGCTGCGCGCCAGCCCGAAGAGCATGCGGGCGATCGGCAGCGGCACACCGGTCAGCTCCCCCAGCTCGACGACGGCGCCGAGCAGCGCATCGAGCTCCACCGGTCGTCCGGCGTCCAGGTCCTGCAGCATCGAGGTGCGGAACGCTCCGAGCCGCCGGGTGATCCGGTGCCGATCGGAAGGGTCCTGGTCCATCGGGATCCCGAGCGTCGCACCGAGGGCCTTGGCCTCGAACATGACGGCGTCGACCAGCTCCATCACCAGGTCGTCGTCGAGGATCGTGTCCATCGTGCCGGTCGTGAGCAGGCTGACCGGGTTCATGGTCATGTTGCCCCACAGCTTCCACCAGACGTCGCGTTGGATCTGCTGTGACGTGGTCACCGACAGGCCACCGCTGCCCAGCACGCCCGCCACGCTCTGCGTCACTTCATCGGCGCCGCCCGCAGGATCGCCCAACACGAGGCCGTCCCCGGTCTCCCACCGCACCACCCCCGGCGCCGGCGTACTGGCGCCGAGGTGCACGACGGAGCCGATGACGCGCTCGCTCGGGAACGCGCGTGCGAGCGCACCTTCGGGGTCCACACTGCGCAGGGTGCGGCCGGAGACCGGGCCGCCGAATCCCCCGTCCAGGAACCACCAGGGCAGTCCGTTCATCGCGGTCAGCACCCTGGTGTGGTCGCCGAGCAGCGCCGCGACCGAGGTGGCGACGGCCGGCAGGGAGGGCGCCTTGACCGCCAGGACGACCAGATCCTGGGGGCCGAGGTCGGCCGGGTCCGCGCTCACCGGGAGGGGATGGCGTTCGGTGGCGCCGTCGTGATGGAGCACCAGACCGTCACGGGCGAGGGCGGCGAGCGTGACGCCACGCGCGAGCAAGGAGACCTGCGCGCCGCCGCGGGCGAACGCCGCAGCGAGGGTGCCGCCGATGGCGCCGGCACCGACGACGCACACCCTCATGAGCCCGCCGCGACCGCGGGGCAGGAGCCCAGCGCGTTCATCGCCCGCGTGGTGCGGCCCCACGACGCGGGGTCCGACTGCGGCGTCGACAGCCGGACGGTGTGCTTGTCCGCGTCGTCGACACGGGTGGGCTGGTAGCGCGCCCGCTGGCTCCAGGTGCCCGAGGCGGTCTTGGTGAAGGTGATCTGCGCGAGCACGCCGTCCTGGTTGGAGTCCGTCTGGCCCCCGCCACGGGTCGGACCCTGGTTAGAGATGAAGTTGCCGAGGCCGTAGAAGACGTACTTGCCGTGGATCGTGGTGCACGGCTGCACGACGTGCGCATGGGTGCCGAAGATCGCGTCCACGTACGGCGACGCGAGCAGCCGGCCCGCCAGCGTGGTCTGGGCCGGCGTGGGGTGCTGCACCCCCTCCTTGCCCCAGTGGATGTTGACGACCACGATGTCGGCGCCCGCCTTCTTGGCGGCCCGGGCGTCGGCGATGATCGCGGAGGCCCCGATGGCCGGCCACAGATAGGCCTTCAGCCACGGCGCGTCGGACGGCACGTGCGTGGTGGGCGTCGCGGAGTTGGGCAGCGTGTAGGTGAACGCCAGATCGGCGACCTCGACGCCCTTCGCCTCGTACATCGCCGGAATGCCCAGCAGCCCCGGCGCGCCCGTCGGCCCCGCGACCTTCAGCCCCGCCGCCTGCAGTTGCCGACGGGTCGACACGATGCCCGCCACTCCCCTGTCCATGGTGTGGTTGGACGCCGCGTCACACCCGTCGTACCCGGCCCGCTTCAAGGTGCCGGCGATCTCCCGCGGCACGTTGAAGGACGTCGAACCCGGGGCGCTCAGATCCGCATCGGTGGAGGAGATCGGGGTCTCCTGATGGCAGATCGCGATGTCCGCGGCGCTGATGGCGCTCTTGACCTGCGCGAACATGGGATCGAAGTCGTAGCCGGTGCGACCCGCGGCCTTCGCGTACGCCGCGGCCTCCCGCCACAGCGGCGAGTGCAGCAGGATGTCGCCGCTCCCGCTCACCGTGACGCTCGGCGTGCGAGAGCGGGCGCTCGCGGCGCTCGCGCTCGAACCGCCGGCGCTCGTACCGGAGGACGGGGTCGGTGACGGGCGCGCGTGGGGCGATGGGCTGCAGCCGCACAGAGCGACCATCGCCGTCGCGGCGACCACCGCGCTGCCCCGGGTCCCCCGGCCTCGTCCCATCCCGGCACGCTATTGCATCGGCCGCGCGATCTTCCCGGTCACGCCGGAGCGTGTCGGTCGAGGAAGCGGTAGACCTCGGTGTCGTCCACTCCGGGGAACACACCCGGCGGCATGGCCGCCAGCAGGTGGGAGTGCGCCCGGGCGCTCGGCCATGCATTGCCGCTCCACCGGTCGGCCAGGTCGGCGGGCGGCAGGTTGCAGCAGGTCGGGTCCGGGCAGCGGGACGTCGCCCGGTGGGTGGTCTCGCGGCCGCGCATCCACTTCACGTCCTGGTAGCGCACCCCGACGTTGACCGAGAACACCCCCGCCGGCGTCCGGTCGATCGCTGCGGTGCACCAGTAGGTGCCGGACCGGGTGTCGGTGTACGCGCAGAACGCCTGCGACAGATCCGGCTGCTCGAAGACCCGGCGTGCCGTCCACGCGCGACAGACCCGCTGGCCCTCGATCGCCCCTGTCGCGTCGCTGGGGAAAATCACCCCGTCGTTCTCGTACGCCTTGTAGATGACGCCGTCCTGCCCGATGCGCATGAAGTGCACCGGGATGCCGAGGTGACGGGTGGCGAGGTTGGTGAAGCGGTGGGCGGCAGTCTCGTACGAGACGGCGAACGCGTCGCGCAGGTCCTCGATCGCGATGTCCTTGGCGTCCATGGCCCGCCGTAGCAGCTGGACCGCGCCCTCCTGCGGCATCAGCACGGACGCCGCGAAGTAGTTGATCTCCACCCGCTGGGTGAGGAACTCGGCGTAGTCGACCGGCACGTCGTGCCCCAGCACCAGATGTCCCAATGCCTGTAGCGCGAGCGAGCGCGAATCGTGTTGTCCCGCCTCGGGTTGCGGCAGGTAGATGCGCTTGTGCTGCAGGTCGGTCACGGTGCGCGTGGAGCCGGGCAGGTCTCCGGTGTGCACCAGGGAGAAGCCGAGGTGCGCGGCCATCCGGTCCACCGAGACCCGACCCACCGGACCGCCGGTGTAGTTGATGGCACCCAGCAGCTGGGCCGCCTCGTCCTCGATCTCGCCGAAATAGTTGTCCGCGGCCCGCATCCGCTCGCGCAACCCCAGGTTGGCGCGTCGTGCGTGCTCCG
The DNA here is from genome assembly GCF_017565325.1 of Allobranchiibius sp. GilTou38. Classification (NCBI taxonomy): domain Bacteria; kingdom Bacillati; phylum Actinomycetota; class Actinomycetes; order Micrococcales; family Dermacoccaceae; genus Allobranchiibius; species Allobranchiibius sp. GilTou38. The sequence goes on from NZ_JAGEKN010000018.1 coordinate 49,431, forward strand.
GCGTCGCCGCGCGTTCGGCCGACGAGGCCGCCATCGCCTCGTGCAGGCCGACCAGCGCCTCCAGCGCCTCGGTCGGCAGACGAGGACCGATCTTGACCCGGGGCAGACCGAGCGCGTCGTACCCCTCCCCGCGCTGGGCGCGTTCGAGGCGGATCTCCAGAGCCGCGCGCCGCGAGGGCGGGGCCGTCGTCAGCAACTCCGACAGCTGGGTGCCGAGCGCCTGGGCGAGCGCGTTGAGCACGGACAGCCGAGGTTCGCGCTTGCCGTTCTCGATGAGCGACAACGCCGACGCCGACATCCCGATCTCCGCGGCGACGTCGCCGAGGGTGCGACCGCTCTCCTGGCGCACGTGGCGCAGGCGCCGGCCCACCGTGAGCGGATCGGGGACGTCACCGCCGCCGACGCTGGTGCTCGGGGCGGGGTGCGGTGAGGTCAGGCGACCCGTCGGCGCATCGGGGACGCCGTCGACCTCGGGAGGGGTGGGACCGGCGGTGGTCATCTGGACAGAGTTGCGCTTCTTGACGCCCGTGCGAGGGGCGTTGCGGCGGTCAAGACCTGGCATCAGCGCACCCTAGCGCAATTTGCGCACTTTTTGACTGCGAATTTCTTCGTACTTGCCGGTTACATCCCGCAGGATCGTCACAACGCCGTATCCGAAGCGGCCCACTGAGCACCCCGAAAGGACTGCCCGGAGCCATGACCTCCACGATTCCCGACAATGAGATCAACCAGGCCCCCAGCACCGCTGCCGCCGACCGCAAGGCCGAGGCTGCAGCCGCCCTCCAGCAGGAGTGGGACGCCAACCCCCGCTGGAGCGGCGTCGCTCGCGACTACACGGCCGCCGACGTCGTCACGCTCCAGGGCTCGGTGCAGGAGGAGTTCACCCTGGCCCGCCGTGGCTCGGAGCAGCTCTGGGAGAAGCTGCACACCGAGGACTACGTGAACGCCCTCGGCGCGCTCACCGGCAACCAGGCCGTCCAGCAGGTCAAGGCCGGACTGAAGGCCATCTACCTGTCCGGTTGGCAGGTCGCCGGTGACGCCAACGCGGCCGGCCAGACCTACCCCGACCAGTCGCTCTACCCCGCCAACTCGGTGCCGCAGGTGGTGCGTCGCATCAACAACGCGCTGATGCGCTCGGACCAGATCGAGTACGCCGAGGGCATCAAGACCGTCGACGAGTGGATCGTGCCGATCGTCGCCGACGCCGAGGCCGGTTTCGGTGGCCCGCTGAACGCGTTCGAGCTGATGAAGTCGATGATCGCCTCCGGCGCCGCCGGTGTGCACTGGGAGGACCAGCTGGCCTCGGAGAAGAAGTGCGGCCACCTCGGTGGCAAGGTGCTCATCCCGACCCAGCAGCACGTGCGCACCCTGAATGCCGCGCGCCTGGCCGCCGACGTCAGCAACGTGCCGTCGATCGTCATCGCCCGCACCGACGCGGAGGCCGCGACGCTGCTCACCACCGACGTGGACGAGCGCGACCAGCCGTTCATCACCGGTGAGCGCACCGCGGAGGGCTTCTACAAGGTCACCAACGGCATCGAGCCGTGCATCGCGCGCGGCCTCGCCTACGCCGAGTACGCCGACCTGCTCTGGATGGAGACCGGCACCCCGGATCTGGAGCACGCCAAGAAGTTCGCCGAGGGCATCAAGTCCAAGTTCCCCGACCAGATGCTGGCCTACAACTGCAGCCCGTCGTTCAACTGGAAGAAGCACCTGGACGACGAGACGATCGCCAAGTTCCAGCGTGAACTCGGCGCAATGGGCTTCAAGTTCCAGTTCATCACCCTCGCCGGCTTCCACGCCCTGAACTACTCGATGTTCGACCTCGCCCACGGCTACGCCCGCGAGCAGATGAAGGCGTACGTCGAGCTGCAGGAGAAGGAGTTCGCCTCCGAGGCCCGCGGCTACACCGCGACCAAGCACCAGCGCGAGGTCGGCACCGGCTACTTCGACGCGGTCTCCACCGCGCTGAACCCCGACAGCTCCACCACCGCCCTGAAGGACAGCACGGAGAACGCCCAGTTCCACTGAGTTCACCCCACGAAGTTCTCCGTCTCCACCTAGTACCGCTCAGGGCCCCCACGGCCACCTGGCTCCGGCCGTGGGGGCCCTGAGTCTCCCCCTCCATCTCCCGCCCACCACATCAGCACCCGCAGCAGGGAAGGTCAGATCATGCGCGACACCTACGGCTCACCGAAGATCCGCGGCGCGTTCGGCGATCGCTACGACGAGATCCTCACCCAGGACGCGTTGGCGTTCGTCTCCGCACTCGACGGGGAGTTCGCCGGGCGTCGCGCCGAGCTGCTCGCCCGCCGCCGGGAGCGCGCCCGCGCCATCAACGCCGGCGAGGACCTGGAGTTCCAGGCCGACACGGCGCCGGTGCGCGCCGACAGCAGCTGGCAGGTCGCGACCCCCGGCCCCGGGCTCGAGGACCGACGCTGCGAGCTGGTCGCGCCGGTCTACCGCAACACGGCCATGCACGCGCTGGAGTCCGGTGCCGCCGTCTGGGTCGCCGACCTCGAGGACGCGATGGCCCCGAGCTGGTCCAACCTCATCCAGGGCCAGGTCACCTTGTACGACGCGGCACGCGGCGAGCTCAACCTGCGCCGGGAGGACGGGCAGGTGCGCCGCCAGCCCGAGCACACCCCGACGATCGTGCTCCGCCCGCGCGGCTGGCACCTGTGCGAGAAGCACATCAGCGTCGACGGCCGCCCGGTCTCCGCGACCCTGGTGGACTTCGGCCTGTACTTCTTCCACAACGCCCAGGCGCTCATCGAACGCGGTGCCGGCCCGTACTTCTACCTGCCGAAGATCGAGTCGCACGAAGAGGCGCGGCTCTGGAACGACGTCTTCCGTTTCGCCCAGGACGCGCTCGGCATCCCGCAGGGCACGGTGCGGGCAACCGTCCTGATCGAGACCCTCACCGCGGCGTTCGAGATGGACGAGATCCTCTACGAACTGCGCGAGCACTGCGCGGGTCTGGCCGACGGCCGCTGGGACTACCTCTTCAGCTACGTGCGCACCTTCGCCCACCGCGGCGTCGAGTTCGTGCTGCCCGACCGCGACCACATCACGATGGCCACGCCGTTCCTGCGCGCGTACGTCGAGCTGTTGGTGTCCACGTGTCACCGACGTGGGGCGTTCGCCATCGCCGGCCCGGCCGCGGTCAACCCGACCCGCCAGGACGAGGACGCGCGGGTGCGCGCACTCGCCCAGGTGCGTTCGGAGAAGGAACGCGAGGCCGCCGAGGGCTTCGACGGCTCCTGGGTGGCCCACCCCGCGCTGGTGGAGGTGTGCCGCTCGGCGTACGCCGCCGTGCTCGGCACCAAGCACGACCAGCGCGACATCCAGCGGCCGAGCCGCACCACCGCGCGTGACCTGGTCTCGCTCGTCGGGATACAGCAGACGATCAGTCTGCAGGGCGTGCGCACCAACGTCTCGGTCGCGCTGCAGTACCTCGCGTCGTGGATCGGCGGACGGGGTGCTGTCGCGATCGACAACCTGATGGAGGACGCGGCCACCGTCGAGATGGCGCGGGTCCAGTTGTGGCAGTGGCTCTTCCACAACTCCCAGCTGGCTGAGGGACCGCAGGTGACCCGTGAGCTGCTCGACCGCGTGGTCGAGGAGGAGCTCGCCATCCTCACCCGCGGCCAGGACGAGGACATCGTGGCCCGTTACGACGGCGCCCGCGAGATCCTCGAGCGGGTGGCGCTGCAGCCGCATCTGCCGGGCTTCTTCACCAACTACGGCTACGTGCGCTTCCTCACCGAGACGTCGCTGCGGATGCAGCCCGGTGTCGACGAGGCGGATCTGCACCAATCCGAGCGGGTGCACGCTCCCGCCTGACCACGTCCCTCTCACCGCCGAGTGGCAGACCTATGTTTCGAGTGGCGCACCTGTTGGTGCGCCACTCGAGACATTTCCATGCCACTGGACGGAGGCGGCCGGCGGCGCGGGAAAGCGACCGCGGGGCGCCCTATGGGATGACGACGTCGGTGAGGGTGACCGGGTTGTGGGCCGTGTAGTCCAGCTCGTCCGCCTGCGTGGTGCCGGCGGGGGTGATGGTGTCGAGCACCTTCGGCACCGACGCCGGGTCGGCGCTGCACGCCGGTGAGGTGGACGCGGTCGCGCACACCCCGAACGCGTACGGCTGGGGTGTCGCGGCGAACGCGCGTGTCTGGTCGGTGCCGTGTGTGCCGTCCTGACCGGTCAACGCGACCGTGAATCCCCAGCCGGCGGAGGGCGTCCCAGCCAGCGAGTCCTTCTGGACCGAGAAGGTGATGTAGCGCGAGACGGAGTTCGCGGAGGTGGTCAGAGGACCCGCGGACGTGCCGTCGGGATCGACGAACTTGCTGCCGGCGAACCCTTGCACCTCGATCAGCCGGCTCCACCTGGCGGCATCGGCGATCCGGTAGTTCATGCCGGGGTAGGACGAACTCGTCGATGTCCCGGAGGCGGTGGGGTTGTGCACGTAGACGTCGACGAGCTGGGCGCCGTTGGGCTGACCGAAGGTGGCGGTCAGGTCGCGCGTCTGCACCCGGAAGGTGATGGTCGACCCGGTGTCGTAGACCTCGAACCGGGTGAGGTCGAACGCACCGGCATGGAACGCCGAATCTGTCGGGTAGGCGTAGTGGCCCGGCCCGTTGTCGTCGCCGATGGGGTCGGTCACGGAGTACAGAAGTTTCCCGTCGACCACGTCGCTGACCACCCGGCGCACGACCTGGGCGGTGCCGCCGCCCCGCGCCGTGCTGCTCACCGCGATCACGTCGGTGCCGCCGCTCACGGGGACGGTCGTCGTGAACCCGCCCCACGCGCTCACCCGCAGCGTACGCACGGTCGTCGCGTTGGACGCGTCCGTCGCCGACATCGAGATGTCGACGGTCGCCCCGGGCGCCGCCCGGCCGCTCACGGTGACGGTCTTGCCCACCGACGAGCCGTCCGCCGGGGCGGTGACCGTCAGCGGCGTCGTCTGCTGGTGGTGGGTGACGTAACGGTCGACCGTGATGCTCGGCTGCTCCAGGCTCCTGCCCGCGGCCAGATCGGCGGTCAGCCGCACCTGGGCACCGGCGCCCCAGGTCAGCGGGGAGGCCGACCCGTCGGGCTTGCCGTTGACGAAGCCGATGGACGCGGTCGCTGGGTTGCTGCCGTATGGCGAGGCCGCGAGTGACGGGTAGTCCCAGACCTGTTCGGGCACCAGCCCAGGTCCGGAGTTCATCGCGTTGACGGTCGATAGCAGTTTGAGAGCACCGGAACGGTCACCGGTGGCGAGATCCTGCTGAGCGCGTTCGACGCCGAGGACCGGCCACGGGTGCCCCGTGCCCATGTTGCCGTTGGTCCAGGGTGCCCCCGCGACCGTGCAGCTGCTGGACGACGGGACGGCGCAGTCGCCGTACCCGTCGCCGTTGTACCGCAGCCAGCCCGGACCCGATGCGGTGTCCTTGCGCAGCACCTTGTCCGCGACGGTGAGGCTGTTGGCGATGGTGGCGTCGTTCGCGGGCAGCATGCCGAGCCGCACGTACTCCAGGAAGCCCAGGTCCATCACACTGCGCTGGTCCAGCGTCGGGCCGCCATTGCCCACGTTGTAGCTGATCGCGGCGTTGGGATCGCCGGTCTTGGACAGTCGGATGAAGTAGGGGGACGACGAGAGTGCCCCGGTCGTCGTCACGCCCCACTTCTTGATGCTGCGCTGCCAGGAGTCGGCGGTCGCGAGCCAGATCCGCGCGGCGGCCGCGTCACCCTGGGTGCGAGCGATGGACGCGGCGGCGACCAGACCTGCGATCTCGGCGGCGATCGTCGAGGGTGAGTAGCCGGTCTGCTCCTCCCAGCGCTCGACGCCGTAGCTCGGTCCGTTGGCCACCAGATAGTTCGCCTCGGCGCGCACGTGCGGGTAGAGCGTCTTGTCACCCGCGAGGCCGGACTGCCAGGCCATCAGCAGCGGGTACGCGGTCTCGTCCGGCTGGGTGTTGAACGAGTCGGGGGCCTTGACACCGTTGAGCAGTGAGTTGCGCGGCTGCGACCCGTCGGCCAGCTGGCTCTTGGTGAGCAAGAAACGCGCGGTGTCCTGGGCGGTCGCGCGGTCACCGTCGACCAACAGCGCCGTGAACGCCTCGTAGAGGTCGCGCGGGAAGACCTCCCAGTAGCTGGTGGTGAAGAGGTTGTCCGGGTCGTTGGCGGGCGTCGACTGGCCCCACGGCTTGTCGATGCCGGCGACGATCGCGCCGGGGTAGGTCTTGTCCTCCGAGGCCTTCACCACATTGGCCGACTGGTAGTAGTCCCGGACGGCGGTCGGGTCGCTGTGCCACCCGCCACGCAGCCGGTCGACCCTGCGCAGACCGCGGTCGTATGCGGTCCACCCGGCGGTGTAGCTCGCGGCGGTCGCCGCGAAGGACCCGCGCGCCGATGCCGACGCCGTGGAGACCGCGGACGCCTGCGTGGTGCCGAACCCGAGCGCCAGGGTGAAGGACCGCTGCGCGTCCGGCGCGACCTGGGCGGTCTGCTCGACGTTGCCGTCGGCCGCGGTGGCGTACGTCGGGCTGAGCGTGTGGGTGGCGTCGAGCTGGGTCAGCCCGTCGCTGCCCGCGCCGACGAACCCACTGCTCACCTGCGTGAACGGCCGGTCGCCGGTGAGGGCGAGGAAGGACGGCACGGCGTACGAGCGGCCCGTCGCCTGGCTCTTGGTGCTCGTGTCGTAGCTGACCGGCACCGGGTGTCCGCCGGAGGTGTCGACCACCGCGGTGTCGGCGCCGGCGTTCGAGGTGCCGCCGCCGCCGTTGCCGCCGGCGTTCGCGTCGAGACGGACGTAGATCTTGTAGGCCGCGGCCGCAGTGGTGAGCGGTTGGAACTGGGTGTGCGTCACGACCGAATCACGTTCAGGGTCGGTGATGTACGTCGTCACCAGCCGATACCGGCCGCTCTTCGCGGTCGACGTGACGGTGCACGCCATCCCGCTCGCGTCGGCGCGCACCGTGTAGGTCATGTCGCGCGTCTGCAGGTCGGTGAAGGAGCTGCCGTCGCTCACGATGTACTGCATCGTCTTGACGTTGGTGGCGTCGACCGTGGGCGCGAAGACGTCGGACAGCACGCCGTTCGCGACGGTGTACCAGACCTTCGAGGTCCGGTTGCGTGCCGTGCCGACACAGTCCTTGCGCGACTGCGCCTGGTAGCTCGCGGCGCCCGGACCGTCGGTCGCCGCCCCCGGTGTGGCGGCGCGCGCCGGGGCGCTCACGTAGCCGGTGCCGAGCGCGAGGGCGCTGGAGGTGAGGGCGACGGCGACGCGGCGGGAGAGACGAGTGCGTGCGGAAGGCAGTGCGGACATGGCTGACTCCATGTGATGGGTGTGTGACGTGGATCACGTACGACGCCCAAGGTAGACCCTGCCGGCGACAGACCGCCGCGACACGCCTCAGGGGAATGCCGCGCGCACGCGCAGGGCCACCCGGCTCACGTCGGAGGGACGCAGCGCTGCGGACACCTCGATGGGCGCCGCACCGTCGGGCGGGTCGTCCGCGAACCGTCCGTCGCCCCGCAGTCGGGGCACGACCGCGGGATCGAACCCCGCGCGCTGCAGACCTTCGTGCACGAACGCCTCCGCCTCCCGTGGCCAGACGCCCTCGACGACTCCCCCGACCGGCGATGCGGCGAGCAGCTCCCAGAGAGCATCGTCGGGCACCAGGGCACGCGGGAAGAGCGGCAGGCCCAGTTCTGCGGCCAGGGCGGGAGCCAGCCCGGACGACTCGGAGCGGTCGGGTGCGCCGAAGTCACTGACGAGCAACGCCATTCGGGCAGGTCGGTGAGCGGCGTACGGCGTCGCGGGCCACTCCCCGCGGTGCACGGCGTACGCGTCGTGATCACGCCACTGCGCGGGTTCACCACCGGACTCCAGCAGGAGCATCGAGCGGATATGGCCCTCCCGGCGGAAACCGAGCGACCGCAGCACCCCCGCCGACCGGGTGTTGCCGGGGCGCACGTTGGCCTCGACGCGGTGCAGATCCATCCCCTGTCCCGCTCCGGCGAACGCCAGACCCACCACCAGGCGCAACCCTTCGGCGAACATGCCTCGCCCGGCGTAGGGGTCGTAGGCGTCGTACCCCATGGTGCCGTTCTGGAACCTGCCACGAACGACGTTGCTGACGTTGACCTTTCCGACGATGTCGTGCTCACCCGTCGGTTCGTTGGCGTGGATGAGGAAGGTGCGGTGCTCGGTGCTCTGACGACCCAGGTGCCACTCCAGATCACCTGCGGAGACCGGGTTCCAGGCCCCGATGCGGTCCCACGAACTGCGCACGGCCTGCTGGTAGGGGGCGAGGTCGTCGTGCACGACGGTGCGGACCCACACCCGTTCCCCCCGTGCGAGCAGCGGGCCCGGGGGACGTTCGCGGCTCACAGCATCGCCCTTCCGCGCAGGACGACGTGCTGGGGCGCGCTCAGCACTCGCACATCGATTCGTGGATCCTCCTGGTAGACAACGAAGTCCGCGCTCTCACCCTCGTCGAGACCCGGGCGACCGAGCCAGGCGCGGGCACCCCACGTCGCCGCGTCCAGTGCCTCCAGCTCGGTCATCCCCACCTTGACCAGCTCGGCCACCTCGCGCGCCACGAGCCCGTGCGGCAGCTGCCCGCCGGCGTCGGTGCCGACGTAGACCGCGATGCCCGCCTCGTGCGCCGCGGCGATCGTGGCGTGCCGGCGAGCGTAGAGGTCGCGCATGTGCGTGCCGTACGCCGGGAACTTGGCTTCACCCGCCTCGGCGAACTTCGGGAAGTTCTCGATGTTGATGAGCGTCGGCACGATCGCGATGCCCTGCCGGGCGAAGAGGTCGATGCTGTCCGGCTGCAGCCCGGACGCGTGCTCGATGCAGTCGGTACCGGCGGCCGCGAAGTCGAGCAACGACTCCTCACCGAAGCAGTGAGCGGTCACCCGCGCACCCTCCTCGTGAGCGGCCGCGATCGCGGCGGCGAGAGCCTCACGCGGCCAGCACGGCGCGAGGTCGCCGCGGTCCCGGTCGATCCAGTCACCCACGAGCTTGACCCACCCGTCGCCTCGGCGGGCTTCCTGGCGCACATACGCGACCAGGTCCTCCGGCTCGATCTCGTGCGCGAAGTTGCGGATGTAGCGCTTGGTACGGGCGATGTGGCGTCCCGCGCGGATGATCCGGGGCAGGTCCTCGCGCTCGTCCATCCAGTGCGTGTCGACGGGCGAGCCCGCGTCCCGCAGCAGCAGCGCACCCGCCCCACGTTCGGCCACCGCGTGCTCTTCTGCCCTCTCGGGCCCCACTCCGCCCTGCGCCTCGAGCCCGACGTGACAGTGCGCGTCGACGAGCCCCGGCAGCACGAATCCCTCGACGCTCTGTACGTCGTCGGTCCCGGCGGGGCGGGTGAAAGTCACCGCGCCACCGACCACCCACATCTCCTCACGGACCTCGTGCGGACCTGTGAGGACGGTGCCGCGGACGTGCAGGATCGGGGCGGTCTGCGTCATGGTTCCGACCATAGTTCGCCGACCCGGTCGAACGATCGAGGTGCCGGTCCGACCTGGAAGTGACCCAGCGTGACGGACGACACGGCCTCGTCCTGCGCGCCCCGCCACGCGAGACCTGTTGTCCCCCTATGCTTCCCAGCCATGGGAGACGTCTACGTCCGGCGCCGACTCGTCGTGGGGAGCGGAGCGGCTGCGCTGGTGGGACTGATCGCCTGGCATCCTCTTCGGCACGACGGCCGGCCGAATACCGCTGTGTCGACAGGAAGTTCGAGTGGCGCAACGCACCGGAAGAGTACGTCGGCATCGCGCGCCACCGCCACCCGGACCGACCCGGGCATCCTCACGCGTGCCCTCGATGCGACCCTGGGCGCACGCGCCGGCGACGTCAGCGTGACCGCGTACGACCGACGTTCGAGCGCCACCTTCTCCTACCACCCGGCCATGAAGAACGTCTGCGCGAGCATCATGAAGGTGCTGATCCTGACCAGCGTCGCGCACACCCGTCGCGCCGCCGGGGGGTCGCTGACCGCGAGCGACCGCGATCTCGCCGAGGACATGATCACCGAGAGCGACAACGATGCGGCGACGGAGCTCTACCGCCGCGGGGGCGGGGCTCCTGCCGCTCAGCGCGTCGCGAATGCCCTTGGAATGATGAGCACTCGCCCGAACGTGCGGTGGGGTCTGACGACCACCACGGCGCCCGATCAGGTGATGATGGTCCGGGCCCTCGCCTACGGGCACTCGTTCCTCGACAACACCGACCGTGCCTACATCTTCGATCTGATGGGACGGGTCGACCCCGGTCAGAAGTTCGGGATCGGCACCCTGCCCGCCGGGGTGAAGGGGGTCACCGTCCAGGTCAAGAACGGTTGGCTGCCCTACAACCCCGGGTCGTGGCACGACAACTCGATCGGCCACGTGCAGGGCGCCGGCCGCGACTACGCCGCCGCGATCCTCTCGACCCGCAACGCCACCGACGCTGCGGGTCGAGCACTGATCACCAAGGCCGCCGCGGTGCTCTACACCCACCTCGGCCACTGACCGCCGGGTCGGCGGCTCAGCAGGTGGGCACGCCGGGGATCTGCCCGTCGTCCACTCCCCCGCTGACGTAGGTCGCGTTCACCCACACGTTCGCGTTGCCGGAGTCGTCGTCGGTCTTCAGCCACCAGTCGTTGTGGTAGCCCGCGTACGAAGACTCCGACCCCTGCGTCTGGCAGTAGAAGTAGTTCGACCCCGTGTTCAGGGTGCCTACGACGGCGCCGTTGGTGGGGTTGTTCACCGACGGCGCGGTGGCCCACACGTCCTTGAACACCTTCGACCCCCCGGAGGGCGGCGGAGGCGGCGTGGTGCCGCCACCGGCCCAGAGCGCGTTGACGACGGTCGTCGCCGGCGACTGCTCGTCGTCGTACGCCCCGGGGTCGCCGGAGACCTGCACCGACTGCGCGATCGCGCCGGGATCACCGCTCTCCCAGCCCCCGCCGGGGAACTTGGCCTGCATCACCGACAGGAACTTCTGCGTGGCGTACGTCGGGTCCTGGACCTGGTCGACCGATCCCCACCCCTGCGAGGGGCGCTGCTGGAAGAGCCCGATGCTGTCGCGGTCGCCACCGGTGTAGTTGTGCAGGGTGCTCTCGGCCATCGCGGTCATGGTCGCGACGAGGGCGGCCCGCTGGTCGAGTCCAGCGCCCTTCGTGGCCGCGATGACGGCGCGGGCACAGGCGATCTGCCCGGCATCGATCGAGGTCCCCATCCGCGCTCCGGAGAAATGTCCGGAGAGGCTCGCCGCCGTGGCGGCATCGCCCGGCGACGAGGGACAGGCGACCGTCCCGAGGTCGAACGCCCGCGCGTGTCCGTGCGCTCCCGCGCGGGCAGGGCCGGCCGTACCGGGGACTCCTGCCGGCCCTGGGAGGTGGTGGCCCGGGTGTGCCGAGGCCGTGGTCGCGAAACCGGTGAGTGCGGTGCCCGCGACGGCCAGCGCCACGAGCGGGCGCGCGTACCGGCGGTTCTTCAGCGTCTGGATCTTCATGATCTGTTCTCCTTGCGTCTCAGGTGTCTCTCGTGTCGTCCGTACTGATTGCGTTGCGGCTGCTGCGGTTTCAGCAGGTCGGTACGCCGGGGATCTGCCCGTCGTCCACTCCCCCGCTGACGTAGGTCGCGTTGACCCACACGTTCGCGTTGCCGGAGTCGTCGTCGGTCTTCAGCCACCAGTCGTTGTGGTAGCCGGCGTACGACGTCTCCGACCCCTGCGTCTGGCAGTAGAAGTAGTTCGACCCCTTGTTCAAGGTGCCCACCACGGCGCCGTTGGTGGGGTTGTTCACCGACGGAGCGGTGGCCCACACGTCCTTGAACACCTTCGACCCCCCAGAGGGCGGCGGAGGCGTGGTCGTGCCGCCGCCCGGGCGGTAGACGCCGGTCGGGGTGCCGCCGTGGCTCGCGACGGTCCGCACGTTGAGTCCGGCGTCGTCGCCCTCGGCCTGCGCCATCAGGCCGTTGCCCAGGTAGATGGCGGTGTGCCCGTCCCAGACGATGACGTCGCCGGGCTGGGTCGGCGCGTCCACCCGGCTGAAACCGTGGCTCGTGAGCGCGGAGTCGAAGTCGTAGGTCGAGACGGGGCCGAAGTCGGTGCCCGACGCCTCGTAGTAGGCCCAGCGCACCAGTCCCGAGCAGTCCAGTCCGACCTTGTTGCGGTCGTCGTAGTACTCCGGCGGTACGTCGTAGATCTGCCCCGTCGAGGGGCCGGGAGCCGCCTTGTGGCCGCCGGACCACGAGTACGGCGTGCCCTTGTCGACCTCCGCGCAGGCCGCCTGGACCTCCTTGGCCGCGACCGCGCTGGTCGCGCCGTACGCCTGACACCCGGCGTCAGCGTGCGCGGCCGTGCTGCCGAACACGCCCACGCCCCCGATGAGGGCGCCCCCGCCGAGCACTGCCACGCCCGTGCAGTGGGCCAGAGCCTTCTTGGTGGTACGCATGATGTCCTCCTCCTCGTCCGTGGGGAAACGATCGTTTCCCTAGCTCCACCAGACCAATTCGTGACGCTGCCGACCAGCATTTGCATAGATGCGCAAACCTTCGGTAGCTCGCCGCGCCCAGATGACGCAGATGAGAAGGGCAGGACGCTCCATGCGTCCTGCCCTTCTCATCTGCGAGACCGGGTCAGCAGGCGGGGATCCCGGGGATCCTCGCGTCGTTCGCGCCACCGCTCACGTGCGTGGCGTTGACCCACACGTTCGCGTTGCCGGAGTCGTCGTCGGTCTTC
>NZ_JAGEKN010000002.1:0-54720 GCF_017565325.1 Allobranchiibius sp. GilTou38
GGGCCGGCGAGTCCCGACCGGGTGCCACAGTGGCCCCGCCGGAAGACTCTCAAGGAGTCACCGATGCCTCGATTCATGGATGTCCACTCGATCGACGGCGGCGTGAGGGTCGAGGACGTGGCGAAGGCCCACGCCGCCGACCGCATGCGAGAAGTCCCGGACCACGTGGTCCGGGACTTCTCGTGTGTGAAGTGGAGCTGAGGGGATTCGAACCCCTGACCCCTTCCATGCCATGGAAGTGCGCTACCAACTGCGCCACAGCCCCGTGGTCCACCGCGGTGGACGACCGGCACACTCTATCCGGCGCCTCAGCGCGAGCCAAATCGGCGTCGTATCAAGCCGATCCAACCCCTTCTGGCGTGTCCCGCTCCATCGCCTCGCGCTTCTTGCGCGCGTAGACCTGACGGCGCGCACGGGCGACGACGGTGCCGTCGGCGAGGGTCAGGTCGACCTCGAACCAGTGCAGCACCTTCTCCCCCGCGTCACAGCGCTCCCGGATCTGTGCAGCGACCGACGTCGGCACCTCGAAGACTCCGTAGACCGTCCCGGTGCCCGGTGAGACGTACTCCAGCTGCGCGGCCTGGTCCCAGACCTTGTAGTCCTTGCCGAGCTGGTGCATGAGCAGCAGCGCGTAGAACGCGTCGGTCATCGCGCCGATGGAGCCGCCGAAGGCCGTCCCGTGCTGGTTGCGGTTGATCCGGGTGAGCACGAGCTTGACCCGCGCCCGGGTCCAGTCGTCGTTGATCTCCTGCACTCGGATCCCCGCGCCGAGCATCGGCGGCCACAGGTTGAGCAGCCGGTTCAGCCGTTGCGGGGTGAAGTGTCTGCGCGACTTCGTCGGCTGATCGCTCATCGGTCGGCGTTCCAGCGTTCGATGCGCCACCCGGAGCGGTGCTCGACGAGTTGCGCCCAGTGGCAGTTGAACAGGCCGCCCAGGCAGTGCCACGCGACGCCCTGCTGCATGCCGACCAGTTGCGCGGCCAGCGCGCGGCCGGTGACACCGTGCGAGACGACGGCCATGGTCGCGCCGGGTGGGAGCGTCGACACGACATCCTCGATGAAGGCGTCGACACGCGTCGCCACGTGGGCGACCGACTCGCCGGTGCGGCCGCGTCGCAGGTCGTCACCGGCCGTGATGGCCGCCTGCTCGTCGGGGAACTGCTCGGTGACCTCGGTGGTCGTCATGCCGGCCCACTCCCCGACATCGATCTCGCGCAGCCGCGCGTCGCAGACCGGGTCGATTCCGACGGCCGCGCCAAGGGCCCGAGCGGTATCGAGAGCGCGTGAGAGGTCGGAGGTGTAGATGACCTCGATGTCGTACGCCGCGAGAGCGGCCGCCGCGTCCTGCGCCTGCCGCCGGCCGAGGTCGGACAATGGTGCGTCCAGCCGTCCCTGCCAGATGCCGGCGGCGTTGAAGGTGGTCTGCCCGTGCCGCAGCACGATGATGCGGCGGGGTGGGACCGCTTCCGCCGCCCGGGAGCCCGCGGACTCCCCACCGGCGGTGGTACTCATGCCTCGAGCTCGATCACCGGACAGTCACGCCACAGTCGGTCGAGCGCGTAGAAGTCGCGCTCCTCCTCGTGTTGCACGTGCACCACGATGTCTCCGAAGTCCAGGAGAACCCACCGGTCCTCGCGCTGGCCCTCACGCCGGATCGGCTTCACGCCGAGGGTGTGCAGGCGCTCGAGCACGCCGTCGACGATGGAGGCGATCTGCCGTTCGTTCCCGGCCGCGGCCACGACGAAGACGTCGGTGAGGGCCAGTTGGTCGCTCACGTCGATCGCGATGACCGACGTCGCGAGTTTGTCGTCCGCGGCCGCGGCGGCGGCCCTGGCCAGATCGACGGCCTGCTGCGTGGCAGCCACTCAGTCCTCCCTGATCTCACCGGCACCTGGCCGGTAGAGGTTGTACTTCCCGATGTACTGCACGACGCCGTCCGGCACGAGGTACCAGACGGGTTGACCCGACTGGACCCGTCGCCTGCAGTCGGTGGAGCTGATGGCCATGGCCGGGATCTCCTTCAGGATCACCCGTTCCCGCGGCAACCCCGCGTCCGAGAGCAGATGCCCCGGCCGGGTCACGCCGATGAACTGGGCCATGTCCCACATCTGATCGACCCCGCGCCAGGACAGGATCTGCGACAACGCGTCGGCGCCGGTGATGAAGAAGAGTTCGGCGTCCGGGCGCTGGCGCTGCAGGTCCTTCAGCGTGTCCAGGGTGTACGTCGGGCCCTCCCGGTCGATGTCGACCCGGCTGACGCTGAACCTGGGGTTGGACGCCGTAGCGATCACCGTCATCAGATACCGGTGCTCAGCGGGCGTCACCCGCTGGTTGGCCTTCTGCCAGGGCTGACCGGTGGGCACGAAGACCACCTCGTCCAGTCCGAGCAGCGTCTGGACCTCACTGGCGGCGACCAGGTGGCCGTGGTGGATGGGGTCGAACGTGCCGCCCATCACCCCGAGCCGGATGGTCAGTGGTCGATCTTCCGACCGGCCTGCGAGCGCGGCTTGCCGGCGGTGTTGCGGAAGGACCACAGCACCGCGAGGAGCGCCAGGAAGACACAGAACGCGATGGCCCCGTAGGCCAGGTGCGCCATCGGCAGTTCGTGCTCTTTGAGCGCGGGCACCGAGTCGTCCGTCGCGAAGGAGACGAGCGAGGATTTCATAGCCGCAGCGTAGCCGGTTAGCTCAGCAATCCCGCAGCCGCGCCGGATACTCTGACCCTGCCATGAGAGTCGAGCTGTCCGTCGTCGTCCCGATGTTCAATGAGGAGGCGGTCCTCCCGCTGTTCGTCGAGAGGCTGCGGCCGGTGCTCGACCGGATCGGCGCGACGTACGAGGTGGTCGCCGTGGACGACGGGTCCGGTGACCTCACCGCCGCGACGCTGCAGAGGATGAAGCGGACCTGGCCGGAGCTGCGGGTGCTGCGCCTGCGCACCAACTCCGGGCACCAGGCGGCGATCTCGGCAGGGCTGGTCGCCGCGCGGGGCGACTGGATGGTCACCATCGACGCCGATCTGCAGGACCCGCCCGAGGTGATCGCCGAGATGCTCGACGTGGGGCGTCGTGAACGGGTCGACGTCATCTACGGCGTGCGCACCGACCGCAGCACCGACACCGCCTTCAAGCGCGGCACCGCCAGACTCTTCTACCGCACCATGCGACGCATCTCCGGTGTCGATGCTCCGGTCGACGCCGGCGACTTCCGGATGATGTCGCGGGCCACGGTCGATGCGGTGAACGCGCTGCCCTCCCACGGCCGGGTCATCCGCCTCGTCGTGCCGACGCTGGGCTTCCCCTCCGCATCCGTCGGCTACCGGCGCGACGAGCGCGCGGCGGGCAGCTCGAAGTACCCGCTCGGCAAGATGCTCCGACTGACCCTCGACTCCATCACCGGCTTCTCCCAGGCCCCCCTGCGCTTCGCCACCTGGTTCGGGTTGGGCGGCTTCGTGCTCGCCTTCGCGATGCTGGTGCTCGCCGTGGTCCGCAAGCTGGAGGGTGACGCCGTCTCGGGGTGGCCCTCCACCGTGGTGATCGTGGCCGGTTTCGCCGGCCTGCAGCTGCTGTGCCTGGGCATCCTCGGGGAGTACGTCGGACGCATCCACGCGAGCCTGCAGGGCCGGCCGACGTACTACGTCGCGTACGACTCGCTCATCGCGGACCAGGGCGCCCGCTCCGGGCCGACCTCCGGGGAGGCGCTGCTCCCTTCGGAGACGGCGACGCGTCACCCGTCCGCGGAGTTCTAGCGCCGGATCTGCCCGTCGCCCTCGACGACCCATTTGGTGCTGGTCAGCTCCTGCAGCGCCATCGGGCCGCGGGCGTGCAGCTTCTGGGTGGAGATGCCGATCTCGGCGCCGAAGCCGAACTCCCCGCCGTCGGTGAAACGGCTCGACGCGTTCACCATGACCACCGCGGCGTCCACCTGTGCGACGAACTGCCGGGCCCGCGCCCGGTCCTCGGTGACGATGACCTCGGTGTGACCGGTGCCGTAGCGGTCGATGTGCGCGATCGCGTCCTCGAGCGAGTCGAGCACTCCCACACTCATCTCCAGCCCGTGGAACTCCGCCGCCCAGGCCTGCTCGGTCACCGCGCGGTACGGCGTACCCGACCGGTCGGCGTACGCTGCAGCGCGCGCGTCGAGGTCCAGGACCACCCCCGCGGTGTGCAGGTCTGCCAGGAGCTCTGGGAGTACTGCGTCCGCCGCGTCGCGGTGCACGAGCAGCGACTCGGCGGCGTTGCAGACGCTGGGCCGCTGGGTCTTGGCGTTGAGCGCGATGTCGCGGGCCATCGCCGGGTCGGCGCCGGCATCGACGTACACGTGGCAGTTGCCGACGCCCGTCTCGATCACCGGCACCGTCGCGCCGAGGACTACCGTCCGGATCAGGTCCGCGCCACCACGCGGGATGACCAGATCGACGAGCCCGCGTGCCGTGATCAGCGCGGTGACCTCGTCGCGGTCGCCCGAGAGCAACTGCACCGCATCCGCCGGGAGGTCGCGTTCCTCCAGGGCGCGCCGCATCGTCGCCACCAGGACGGCGTTGCTGTCGGCGGCCGCGGAGCCGCCGCGCAGGATCATCGCGTTGCCGCTCTTCAGGCCGAGGCCGGCCGCATCGACGGTGACGTTGGGGCGGGCCTCGTAGATCATCCCGACGACGCCCATCGGCACCCGGACCTGACGTATCTGCAGACCGTTGGGCAGGGTCGAGCCGCGGACGACCTCGCCCACCGGGTCGGCGAGTCCGGCCAGGTCACGCAGGGCGGCCGCGATGGCCTCCACCCGTCCGGAGGTCAGCCGCAGGCGGTCCTGCAGGCTCTGGGGCATGTCGGCCTCGGCGCCGCGGCGCAGGTCGCAGGCGTTGGCGCGCACGATGTCGTCGCTCGCCGCCACGACCGCGTCGGCCAGCGCCATGAGCGCCGCGTCCTTCTCGGCGCGCGACAGCAGCGCGAGCCGGCGGCTCGCCGTGTGGGCGCGCTCCCCCGCGGCGCGTACGCGGGCGTCCGCGGTGCTCGTCATGGCGCGATTCTAGGGCGGGGCTGCCCGCGCCCCGAGTGCATCTCAGGCGCGCCGGATCGGCTGTCGCCGGCTGCGCACGATGGTGCCGACCACCACGATCGCGATGGTGGCGTACGTGAGGTAGGTGCTGTAGCGGGACAGGGTGTGCACGAAGTCCTTGGCGGGAGCGCCGATCTGATAGCCGGCGTACATCCAGATCCCCCGGTAGACGATGGCGGCCGCGAAGTCGATCAGCAGGAACCTGCGCAACCGCATACCCACGTCGCCGACGAACGCGTTGACGATGGCAGAGGGGAGGAAGGGCACGAACCAGACGAGGAAGACGGCCGGGCCACCGAACCGCTTCGCCAGTCGCTCGGCGATGGCAGCCGTCCGGGCGGCCCAGCGCGATCGCCCGGCGACGACCTCGATGATGCCGTGCCCCCACAGGCGCCCGGCCCACCAGAAGATCCAGTCGAACTTGATCGACGTGAGAGCGGCCATCAGCAGGCCGACCCACCAGTACGGCTGGTGCCCGGTGCGCAACCGGGCGCCGATGTCGACCATCGCGATGTTGGAGCCGCTGAATGCCGCGAGGGCGTAGGTGTTGAGGCCGAGCAGGAAGGCACGCAGGGGCAGCGTGGCCAGGCCGTAGATGCCGAGGACCGCGATGCACCCCCAGCACCAGAGGTCCTTGCGTCCGGGTTTGCCGGTCCATGGCATCCGCGGGTCGTCCCACCATTCCCGGGGCGCGTCCTCCTCGACGGGCGGAAGTTCGCCGGGCTCGGAGCGGACCCTCTGGCGCACGGGCTTGGTCAGGTCCACCGCGGCCGGCGGCTTCTGCCCCGGCGGCAGATCGGGGCGTGCCGACCACGGATCGGTGCCACTCATCGACGCCTCCTGCTCAGCACCACGAGATCGTCGCGATGGATCACTTCACGTTCGTACGCGGGCCCGAGCTCCCGGGCGAGCTCCTTGGTGCCCCGCCCCAGCAGAGCGGGCAGCTCGCGGGAGTCGTAGTTCACCAGTCCTCGTGCGACGACCCCACCGGAGGGGTCCACGACGTCAACGGCGTCACCGGTGCTGAAGGTTCCCTCCACGGCTCGGATCCCGGCGGGCAGCAACGACTTACGCCGCTCCGTGACCGCGGCGACCGCTCCGTCGTCGAGCACCAGCCGGCCCTGGGGAGCGGTCGCGTGCTCGAGCCAGATCCTTCGGGCGCGGCCACGGCCGCGGGTCGGCGCGAAGACCGTGCCCACGTCGGCCGCCGACAGTGCGGCACGGGCCTGGGTGGCGGAGGTGAGCAGCGTGGGCACACCGGCCGAGGTCGCGATCGCAGCCGCTTCCACCTTGGTCACCATGCCGCCGGTGCCGACTCCCGACTCCGACCCGCCGATCCGCACGTCCTGCAGCGCATCGACCGTCGGGACGAACGGCACGCGCACGCTCCCGGGCAGCGACGGCGGACCGTCGTAGAGCGCATCGACGTCGGAGAGCAGCAGCAGGCCGTGCGCGTCGATGAGCTGCGCGACCAGCGCAGCGAGCCGGTCGTTGTCACCGAAGCGGATCTCCTGCGTGGCGACCGTGTCGTTCTCGTTGACGACCGGCACCACGCCCATCGTCAGCAGTCGCTCGAGGGTGCGCCGCGCGTTCAGGTAGTGACCGCGCCGGGTCACGTCGTCGGCGGTCAGCAGCACCTGCCCGACGACCAGGCCGCGCGCCGCGAACGCCGCGGTGTACGCCGCGAGCAGCACTCCCTGCCCGACGCTCGCCGCGGCCTGCTGGGTCGGCAGGTCGCTGGGCCGCCGCGGCAGGTCCAGGGGCGCCATCCCGGCCGCGATGGCGCCGGAGGAGACCAGCACGACCGAACGTCCCGCGGCGCGGTGCGCTGCCAGGGTGTCCACCAGCGCGGTGAGCGCGGCGAGGTCGAGGCGCCCGCGGGCATCGGTCAGCGAGCTGGAACCGACCTTGACGACCAGGGGCGAGGCAGCTGCGAGTCGCTGCCGCAGCCCCTGCTCGTCCTCAGCCGTCATCGTCGGAATCCGCCGACTCGGTCACCTCGACGGGATCGCGGTGGGTCCAGACCTCGGCGCGTCGTTCGGCGGCCAGATCCTCGCGGGCCTCGCGCTGGCCGTCCTTGCGGGCGTGGAACTGATCACGCCGCTCGGCGCGGGTCGGGCGGGCCGGCTCGTCGAGCCGCAGGTCACTGCCGCGCGCGCCCAGCAGTTCCGCGCCGGCGGCCATCGTCGGCTCCCAGTCGAAGACCACGGAGTTCTCGACCGGCCCGATGAGCACGGTCGACCCGGGCACGGCGCCGGCCTTGAAGAGCGCGTCCTCCACGCCGAGCCGCGCCAGGCGGTCGGCGAGGTAGCCGACGGCCTCGTCGTTGGCGAAGTCCGTCTGACGCACCCACCGGGTGGGCCTGTCGCCCACGATCCGGAAGAGCTCGCCGTCCGGCGTGTTCTCGCGGCGCACCTCGAAGCCGGAGTCGTCCACGGCCCGGGGGCGCAACACGATCCGCTGGGGCACGATCTCGGCGGCCTCGGCGCGGGCCTCCTGTACGTGCGCGGCGAGCGCGAAGCTCAACTCCCGCAGGCCCACGTGCGAGGCGGCCGAGACGATGAACACCTGCAGTCCGCGGGCCTCCAGGTCCGGTCGCACCATCTCGGCCAGCTCCTGGGCGTCCGGTACGTCGGCCTTGTTCAGGATCACGATGCGGGTGCGCTCGGACAGCGGCCGGCCGCCGAGGGAGTCGTCCGCGACGTACTCCGAGAGCTCGTGCTCGATGGCGTCCAGATCCGACATGGGATCGCGGTCCGGTTCCAGCGTGGCGCAGTCGACGACGTGGGCGAGCACCGAGCAGCGCTCCACGTGCCGCAGGAACTCCAGCCCGAGGCCCTTGCCCTGGCTCGCGCCGGGGATCAGACCCGGGACGTCGGCGATCGTGTACCTCAGGGACCCGGCGGTCACGACGCCCAGGTTCGGCACCAGCGTGGTGAAGGGGTAGTCGGCGATCTTCGGCTTGGCCGCCGACATCACCGACACCAGGCTGGACTTGCCGGCGGACGGGAATCCGATCAGCGCCACATCGGCGAGCGTCTTCAGCTCGAGCACGATGTCGAGCGCGTCCCCCGGCTCCCCCAGCAGCGCGAACCCGGGCGCCTTACGACGCGGCGAGGCCAGCGACTTGTTGCCCAGGCCGCCGCGACCGCCGCGCGCGACGATGTAGCGGGTGCCCATCCCTACCAGATCGGCCAGCACCGTGCCCTGACCGTTGGTCACGACCGTGCCCTCCGGGACCGGCAGCACCAGATCTTCGCCGTCGGCGCCGTTGCGCTCGTCACCGGCGCCGGGACGGCCGTTGCCGGCGACACGGTGCGGACTGCGGTGGTACTCCAGCAGGGTCGTCGACTGCGGGTCGACCTCGAGGACGACGTCCCCGCCACGGCCACCGTTGCCGCCGTCCGGTCCACCGAGCGGCTTGAACTTCTCGCGTTTCACGGACGCGACGCCGTGACCACCACTGCCCGCACCCACATGCAACTGCACGCGATCGACGAAATTAGTGGCCACGGAGGTACTCCTTCAAAGAAAAATCGGGGGCGGGTCCGACCCGGACCCGCCCCCGTCACAACGTGGCTGAACGTCTCAGACGGAGACGTCCGCCAGCTGTGCATCGACGATGTTGACAGTCTTGCGACCGCCCTTCTGCCCGAACTTCACAGCGCCGGGAACGAGCGCGAACAAGGTGTCGTCCTTGCCGCGGCCGACGTTCACACCGGGGTGGAAGTGGGTGCCGCGCTGGCGGACGATGATCTCGCCGGCGCTGACGACCTGACCGCCGAAGCGCTTCACGCCGAGTCGCTGCGCGTTGGAATCGCGGCCGTTCTTGGAGGACGACGCGCCCTTCTTGTGTGCCATGTCTGAAGCCTTACGTGTGGAGGGGAGAGACGATCAGTCGGTCAGACCGAACTCAAGAATTGATCTCGGTGACCTTGACCTGCGTCAGCGGCTGACGGTGGCCCTGGCGCTTGCGGTAACCGGTCTTGTTCTTGTACTTGATGATGGTGATCTTGGGGCCCTTGGCCGCCTTCACCACCTCAGCCTTCACGGTGACCTTCGCCAGCTTGGCGGCGTCACTGGTGACGGTCTCGCCGTCCACCAGGAGCAGCGGCTTGAGGTCGATGCTCTGACCGGCCTCCACGGAGACCTTGTCGATGATGAGGACGTCGCCCACGGAGACCTTCTCCTGGCGACCGCCTGCGCGAACAATCGCGTACACGTCGAAACTGCCTTTCGTTGAGGCGCACTCGCTCTGGTGAGACCGCCCGACAGCGACCCTGCGGTGCAGGACGTCGGGACGGTGGGCGCGCCAGCGTTCGATTCTACTGGTCGGTGATGGCGGCTTCCAAATTCGCCGCATCCCCGGCGACGGGGGGTCCGGCGGGCGCCACGACCCGCTTACGCTTGCGACGCGCCGGCGGGGCCGTCGCGGGGGCGGTCGCCACCACGGGTGCCGGCTGCGCCACGGCGGGTGCCGGGGCCTCGGAGGCCAGCACGGTAGCGGGCTGCTCGGGGGCGGGCTCGGCCTGGGGGGCGGGACCGGCCGCGGCCTCGACCCGGCGCACGTCGTCGTGCACGGCCTCGATCGATTCCTGCGCCGCGTCGCCGGCCTTCTCCCCCGCGCTCAGCGCGGCGGCGTGCGCGGCCGCGGCGATCTGCGCCGCCGACGGGCCGGTGGGTGCGGGCTGCTGCGGCGGTGCCGCAGGGGCCTCGGAGCGGTTCTTGCCGCGCCGGCCGCGACCGCCGTTGCCGATGTTGTTGCCATTGCCGTTGCTGCTGCCCGAGCCGCTGGTGGAGCCCGAGGTGTCCCCACCCTTGTCGACCGGGTGGTCGTGCACGATGATCCCGCGTCCACCGCAGGCGGTGCACTCCTCGGAGAAGACCTCGATCAGGCCGGATCCGACCCGCTTGCGGGTCATCTGCACCAGCCCCAGCGAGGTGACCTCGGCGACCTGGTGCTTGGTGCGGTCGCGCCCCAGGCACTCCAGCAGGCGGCGTACGACCAGATCCCGGTTGGACTCCAGCACCATGTCGATGAAGTCGACCACGATGATCCCGCCGATGTCGCGCAGCCGCAGCTGGCGCACGATCTCCTCGGCGGCCTCGATGTTGTTCTTGGTGACCGTCTCCTCCAGGTTGCCGCCGGAGCCGACGAACTTGCCGGTGTTGACGTCGACGACGGTCATCGCCTCGGTGCGGTCGATGACGAGCGATCCGCCGGAGGGCAGCCAGACCTTGCGGTCCATGGCCTTGGCGAGCTGCTCGTCGACGCGGTGCACGGTGAACAGGTCCTGCTCACCGGTCCACTTCTCCAGGCGTCCGGCGAGGTCGGGGGCGACGGCCTGCAGGTAGCCCTGCACCTGGTCCCAGGCCCGGTCACCGGAGATGACGAGCTTGGTGAAGTCCTCGTTGAAGACGTCTCGGATGACGCGGAGCGCAAGGTCCGGCTCACCGTGCAGCAGCGACGGGGCGTGTCCGGTCTTGGCGTCGGACTGGATCTTGTCCCAGGTGCCCTGCAGTCGCTCGACGTCGGCCTTGAGGTCCTCTTCGCTGGCGCCCTCGGCCGCCGTACGGACGATCACACCGGCGTCCGCGGGCACGACCTCCTTGAGGATCTTCTTCAGCCGGGCTCGCTCGGTGTCGGGCAGCTTGCGGGAGATGCCGGTCATGGCGTGACCCGGCACATAGACCAGGAAGCGGCCGGGCAGGGAGATCTGCGAGGTGAGGCGGGCGCCCTTGTGACCGATGGGGTCCTTGGTGACCTGGGCCAGCACCGTCTCGCCCGACTTCAGGGCGTTCTCGATGCGCTTGGCCTGCCCGTTCTCCAGGCCGGCGGCATCCCAGTTGACCTCGCCGGCGTAGAGGACGGCGTTGCGACCGCGACCGACGTCGACGAACGCCGCCTCCATGCTGGGCAGCACGTTCTGCACGCGGCCGAGGTAGATGTTGCCGGCCATCGAGGACTGCTGGGAGTCGCGGGAGACGTAGTGCTCGACGAGGACGCCGTCCTCGAGGACGCCGATCTGGGTGCGGCCGTCGCGCTCACGCACGACCATCACCCGGTCGACGCTCTCGCGACGGGCGAGGAACTCGGCCTCGGTGATGACGGTCCGGCGACGACCGGCCTCGCGGCCCTCGCGGCGGCGCTGCTTCTTGGCCTCCAATCGGGTGGAGCCCTTGATCGCGGTGACCTCGTCGCGGCCGGCGCGCGGCTCGCGCACCTTGGTCACGGTGCCGGGCGGGTCCTCGCTGTCCCCTCCCCCGGAGCCGCTGCGCCGACGGCGGCGGGTGCGGCGGCGGCCGTCACCCTCGGCGCGGCCCTCGGAGTCGGTGGCTTCGTCGGGGCCGGTCTCGTCGACCGAGGCGTCGCCGGCGTCGGCGTCGGCGTCATCCCCGCCGGACTGCTTCTTCGCCGTACGCGGCGGGTTCTTGCGACCGCCCTCGTCCTGAGTGCCGTCACCCTGTTCGGTGTCAGCCGACGGCGCACCCTCGCTCTTGCTCTTGCGTCCGCGTCCACCGCGGCGACGGGGCCGGGCACCGTCGCCCGCGTCCGGGTCGGCGTCAGAGTTGGACCCGTTGGACACGTTGGAGCGGTCGCGGTTGTCCTCCGGGGCCCGCCAGCGCTCGTCGGAGGTGTCCTCCGGCGGGGGCGAGGCGGGGATGCGCGGCGCCCGTGCGGTGGTGTCGGGTGCTTGGAACAGCAACCCGAACGCCGGGGGCACCACCGGGGCGGACGGCGCGTTCGCGGTGTCGTCGGTGTTGTTCGTGCTGGTCTGGTCGTTCTCGGGGCCCATGGCCCCTCCTTCGCGTCAGCACGCGGTGCGTCCACAACAAGGGGGCCCGAAGGCCCGCACGCCCGCGTGGTGCGGGTATGGCCGGTCGCGGGATGTCGCGACCGAAAAGTCGGCTGTTGCGGTCTGCCTGGCTCGCGCGGAGCGCGGCACCGAGGTGACCGTCGTCCTTGGACCCGGCTTCAGGAGCGGCGAAGTCAGCGCCGCCGCTGAGTGCGGGGAGGACGGGGCATTCGACACGTTGTGCTGCGCCGAACGACCGATGCGATTGTCTCATACGCGCGGGTGCGGATCGCGAACCTGGAGGACGACACCACGCGCCGGAGGATCTCAACGACCGAAGAACCGCGATCCGATGTAGGCCCAGGGCCCGGACAGCAGAGCGCGGTGTTCGATCGACGACACGTCGACGACGCCGGGCGCCTGCGGCCGGGGAGTGCGTGCGAGCAGGGGGCGGTGTGCACGCAACCTCCCGCGTGCGCGGGCCTCCCGACGGGCGAGCACCCGCACCCCACGCACCAGGTCCTGAGGACTGAGCAACAGCTTGGTCGCCCACGCCGCCAGCCCACAGCCGTACCCGTCGATCTGCGACTCCAACGCCTCCTGGGTGTCGCGATGCCGGTGCCAGACCAGCGCCGACGGTTCGTAGACGAGGGAACCGCCTCGGGCGATCACGCGGTAGAACAAATCGATGTCCTCCCCTCCCTTGCTGCGGGTGCCCGCACCGAGGTCGGGGTCGAAGCCGCCGAGCCGCAGCACCGCCGAGCGGCGCACCGCGAAGTTGGCGCCGGTGCCGTAGCGGCCCACCTCGAAGGGGAAGTACGGAACATCCTGCGGCGGTTCGCGCAACATGTAGGTCCGCGGCAGCAGATCCCGGCTCCATCCGACGCGCTGGTCGAACCAGGCCTGCGGCGGGGTACGCAGTTCGCCGGTGGGCACCAGACCGCTCACGCACCACGCGTTGTCTCCTTCGCGAGCGAAGGCGCACGCGAGCCCTGTCAGCCACAGCGGATCGGTCACGACGTCGTCGTCGGTGAACGCGATGAGCTCGTGGCGCGCTGCCGCCACCCCCGCGTTCCGGGCCCGCGAGACACCGGGCGCCGGCTCGGTGACGAGCCGGATCCTCTCGTCGCCGAGCGCACGGACCACCTCGCGGGTGGCGTCGGTGACCGGTGCGTTGTCCACCACGACGATCTCGTACTCGCCGTCGTACTCCTGATGGAGCAGGGACCGCAGTGCGGTGCGTACGTCGGTCGGTCGGTCGCGCGTGCAGAGCACCACGCTGATTGGCTCGGACCTGGCCGGTCGCTGGTCCGTTTGCGGCGCGGCGGCCTCCGGCAGTCGCGCGATCTCGGCCGCCAGCCGATCGGCATCGACCCTCCCGTTTGACAGGTCGACGGTCACGAAACCCCACACCTGGTGCCGACCCCGCACGAGCAGACGCGCCCGGGCGAATCCGTCGGCACCGTCCAGGACCAAGTCGACAGGAGCCTCCTGCGAGGGCACATCGTCGAGAAACACCTCACCCACCCACGTGGCGCCGGCCCAGACGGGCGCGGTCGGCACAGCGAAGATCGGCCCCTTGATGCGCATGCCGAGGCGACCTCTTCCCGTCGAGTTGATGAATGTCTCGGACCCTAACCGAGTGTCGGCGCGATCCGCCGGGCAACGTCCAACGCCGCCCTCGGGCACGGTCATGTCGGCCAGACAGCCCCGGCGCGCATCCACCGCTGACGCACCGGCAGCACCGTCCAGGTGAGCTTGCGACTCACCTCTGCCAGGACTCGATCGCGTCTGGGGAGGCCCCAGGCCGGGTCGGCGCAGATCCGCCTGACCAGCTCGCCCAACTCCTGGTACTGCTCGGGCGAGTGCGCGGCTGAGAGCGCCTGCGGGCTGACCCGGAAGGCCGCGAGCTCGTCGGGCTGCCCGATGAAGCTTCCCCTGCTCAACAGCCGCACCCACAGGTCCAGGTCCATCGGGTGCACCAGCGAGCCGTCCCATCCGCCGACGGCGTCGTAGTCCCGCCGGCGGAACGTCACGGCGGCCGGCTCCCCCACCGGATTCACGCCGCCACCGAGCACCGTTCGTCGCGCGATGCGCCGACCGGTCTGCGGTCCGAGCAGGCCGTACAGTCCCATGGCGTGGGCGAGTACCCGCCCGTCCTCGTTGATCAGGGCGCGCCTGCTCGCGACCACGCTGACCTCGGGGTGTTCCGCGAGCACCGCAGCCTGCAGCCGGGTGGCCGAGCGATGGATCAGGTCGTCGGCGCAGAGCAGCTTCACGTACCGACCGCGGGACACCTCGATGACGCGCCGCCAGTTGGTCGGCAGGTCGACGGTCTCGTGATTGCGCTGCACGACGAGTCGCGGATCGTCGAAGCCGTCCAGGATCTCAGGAGTCCGATCGGTGCTCGCGTTGTCGAGGACCACGACCTCGAAGTCGTCGCTGTCCTGGGCGAGCGCGGAGCGGACGGTCTCGGCGAGGAACCGCTCACCCTGGTAGGTGGGTATGCAGATCGAGATCAGCGGCGCCTCGCCGCATTCCCGTTCCCCAGCCGAATGTTCGTCGGTGCCCATCCCCTCGTGACCGTCCTGCGGGCCGGAGACCGTGCTGGTCCGCTCGTGCGAGAGCCGCCGGTGGCTCTGGAACGCCTCTGAATGCACCCGACCCTAAACCCGGCCGACTCCCTACCGGGTCCGGTTGTGCGCATCCGATTCCGCGGCAACATCAGTCCGGCGCGCGGACCTCGTCCGGCGTGGCCGCGAGCGGATCGGCGACGGTCCCATCCGGGCGCAGCGGTCCCTGACGGGACCGGGTGACCAACGGGGGGCGTGCCGGGCGAAGGTCGGCCACCTCCACGAGCGCGCTGAGGACGTCGTCCGGGCGCACCGCGGGGGTCAGGTGGCGCAGTCGCAGACCCAGTCGGGAGGCGTAGGGCGGGCCGTCGGCCGGTCCGGCCTGCGCGTGCAGCACCGCCTCGCGGACGTCGAAGGTGCGTGGACCGCGCTTCATCATCCGGGTCACCTCGATGCGGTCGCTCGCCAGGAGTTGGTCGGTGGCCGCGGTGAGGGTCGCGAGGTCCACGTCGGCGAAGTCCAGCACCCAGTCGCTCGCCTCCAGCAGGTCCGCGAGCGCGCCGGTGGCCGCCTCCCGTACGACGACCACGTCCAGGCCGTCCGGGAGCGCCTCGTCCAGGTCGCGGTGCAGCACCGCCGGGTCGCGGTGCTCGCGCAGCTGTATCTCGAAGTACTCCGCCTCGCTCGCCGTACCCGTCGGGGCGGCGTTCGCGTAGCTGATCCGGGGGTGGGGGTGGAAGCCGGCCGAGAACGCCATCGGCACCGACGCCCGTCGCAACGCACGCTCCAACGCGCGCTGGAAGTCACGCGTGGAGGAGAACCGCAGCCGTCCGCGTTTGGCGTACTGGATGCGCAGCTTCTGGACGGCCGGGTCGGGGGCGGGCCCGTCCGGGACGCGTTGACGGGGTGGCACGGGAGGCCACGGTAGCCGTCGGCCGGCGTCGCACGCTGACGGCGTTCGCGTTCATCGACGGCGTTCGAACGCCGTCAGTCGTCACGAACACCGTCAGCGTCACGCGTCGGGTCGCCGGCCGGCGCCGTCCCGCTAGGGTTCAGCGCTCGCAGGCGATGCCGTCCTTGTCCGCGTCCGAGTGCTTGTTGGCGTTGTAGAGCGCGGTGTTGACGTAGAAGTTGGTCACCGGGTGCTTCTTACGCGCACCGTGCGGACCGGTGTCACGCGCGCCCTTGCGGCCGACCCCGTGAGGGTATTTCTTGTGCATGTTGTCGCAGCCATGGAAGTTCACGATGGCCGGCGCGGCATGCGCGGGCGCGACGATCGTGGCGGCGGGGATGAGGGAGGCGCACACCGTCAGGACGACGGGCAGGGCACGGGGCATCGCTGTGAACTCGTTTCGCGGAGGGGCGGCCCAGATGCCGCCGCCGAAGAATATCGACCGCGGAGCGTGCGTGGGGCTTTCAGGCCCCGATCAGACGACACTCAGGGGAAGCAGCTTCTTGCCGGTCGGCCCGACCTGGATGTCGGTGTTCATCTGAGGGCAGACGCCGCAGTCGAAACACGGTGTCCAGCGGCAGTCGTCGACCTCGGTCTCATCCAGCGCGTCCTGCCAGTCGGCCCAGAGCCAGTCCTTGTCCAGCCCCGAGTCCAGGTGGTCCCACGGCAGCACTTCGTGCTCGCTGCGCTCCCGGGTGGTGTACCAGGCCACGTCGACGTCCGTGCCCTCGAACGCAGCCGTCGCGCACCGCATCCAGCGCTCATAGGAGAAGTGCTCGCTCCAGCCGTCGAACCGGCCGCCATCGCGCCAGACGGCCTCGATGACCCGCCCGACCCGGCGGTCGCCGCGGGAGAGCAGTCCTTCGACCAGGCCCGGCTCGCCGTCGTGGTAGCGCATGCCGATCGCCGCGCCGTAGCGCTTGTCGGAGCGGATCGCCTCCCGCAGCTTGGCCAGGCGAGCATCGGTCTGTTCGGGGTCCAGCTGCGCGCACCACTGGAAGGGGGTGTGCGGCTTCGGCACGAAACCGCCGATCGAGACGGTGCAGCGGATGTCGCGGCGACCGCTGACCTCCCGGCCGACGTCGATGACCCGCTTGGCCAGGTCGGCGATCTGCAGCACGTCCTCGTCGGTCTCGGTGGGCAGACCGCACATGAAGTAGAGCTTGACCTGCCGCCAGCCCGCGCCGTAGGCCGCGGCGACAGTCTTGATCAGGTCCTCTTCGCTCACCATCTTGTTGATGACCTTGCGGATCCGCTCCGAGCCTCCCTCGGGTGCGAAGGTCAGGCCGGAACGGCGCCCGCCGCGCGTCAGCTCGTTCGCCAGGTCGATGTTGAACGCGTCGACCCGGGTGGACGGCAGGGAGAGCCCGGTCTGGGTGCCTTCGTAGCGGTCGGCGAGACCCTTGGCGATGTCGGCGATCTCGGAGTGGTCGGCCGAGGACAGCGACAGCAGCCCGACCTCTTCGAAACCGGTGGCCTCCAGGCCCTTCTTGACCATCTCGCCGATACCGGTGATGGACCGCTCGCGCACCGGCCGGGTGATCATCCCGGCCTGGCAGAAGCGGCAGCCGCGGGTGCACCCGCGGAAGATCTCCACCGACATGCGCTCGTGCACGGACTCCGCCAACGGCACCAGCGGCTGCTTGGGGTAGGGCCAGGCGTCCAGGTCCATCACGGTGTGCTTGGAGACCCGCCACGGCACGCCGACCGTGTCCGCGGCCGGCGCGACGCGCTGGATGCGCCCGTCGGGCAGGTAGTCCACGTCGTAGAACGCCGGGACGTAGACACCACCGGTGCGCGCGAGGCGCAGCAGCAGCTCCCGTCGGCCACCGGGTCGGCCCTGCCGCTTCCAGGCGGAGATGTGATCGGTGATGGCGAGGACGGCCTCTTCCCCGTCGCCGACGACCGCGGCGTCGATGAAGTCCGACACCGGCTCGGGGTTGAACGCCGCGTGGCCACCGGCCAGGACGATCGGGTCGTCCTCGCCACGGTCCGCCGCGTGCAACGGGATGCCGGCCAGATCCAGCGCGGTGAGCATGTTGGTGTAGCCGAGCTCGGTGGAGAAGGAGAGCCCGAAGACGTCGAAATCGCCGACCGGACGGTGCGCGTCGACGGTGAACTGCGGCAGCTCGGCGGCACGCATGGCCGCCTCCATGTCGGGCCACACCGAGTAGGTGCGCTCGGCGAGGGTGTCCGTCCGCTCGTTGAGGACCTCGTACAGGATCATCACGCCCTGGTTGGGCACGCCGACCTCGTACGCGTCGGGGTACATCAGCGCCCACCGCACGGTCAGCTCGTGACCGTCGGCGTCGTACCCGCCGCACTGCCAGTCCTTGACGGTGGAGTTGAGCTCCCCGCCCACGTACTGGATCGGCTTGCTCACCTGCTCCAGCAGTGGTTCGAGGTCATAGAAGATCGACGCGCCCGGCATGCCACCAGGGTAGAGCCGCCCGGCGGCACACCCGCCGGGCGTTCGCCGCTCAGGCGTAGAGCGCGTCCAGGTCGTCGCTGTACTTGGTGATGACGACCTTGCGCTTGAGCTTCAGGCTGGGCGTGATCTCGCCGTCCTCGACGGTCAGATCGTGGTCCAGGATGAGGAAGCGCTTGATCTGCTCCCAGCGGTTCAGACCGGCGTTCAACTTGTCGACGTAACCCTGCACCATCTCGCGCGCGGCGGCGGAGGTCACGATCGTGCGGTAGTCCTGGCCCGCCATCCCGTGGCTCTTCGCCCAGTCCGTGATGGCCTCTTCGTCGAGGGTGATGAGGGCCGAGACGAACGTGCGACTCTCTCCCTCCACCACCAACTGGGAGGCGTAGGGGCACAGCCCCTTGAAGGTGGCCTCGATCTGACCCGGCGCGACGTACTTGCCGTTGGAGGTCTTGAAAAGGTCCTTCTTGCGGTCGGTGATGCGCACGTGGCCGCTGGGGAGGATCTCGGCGATGTCACCGGTGTGCAGCCAGCCGTCGGTCAGGGTCTCGGCCGTGGCCTCGTCCAACCCGCGGTAGCCCTGCATCACACCAGGGCCCTTGACCAGCAGCTCTCCGTCGTCGGCGAGCTTCAGCTCAGTGCCCGGCAGCGGCCACCCGACCGTGCCGATCTTGTTGGCGTACGGGCGGTTCACGCAGGTCGCGGCGCTCGTCTCGGTCATGCCGTAGCCCTCCAGGACCGGCATGCCCATGGCGTCGAACCACTTGGCGACCTCGGAGTTGAGGGCGGCCGACCCGGAGATGAAGAAGCGCACGCGCCCGCCGAAGCGCTCGCGGATCTTGGCCAGCACGATCTTGTCGCCGATCCGGTGCTGCGCGCCGAGGAGCGCGCCGACCGGCTTCTCCTCCGAGCGGCGCTCGGCGACCTGCTTGCCGTTGGCGCTGGCCCAGTGGAAGAGCTTGGCCTTCACCCCGCCCTCGTCGTCCATCATCGTGGTGATGCGGCCGTAGACCTTCTCGAAGATCCGCGGTGCCGCGCCCATCCAGGTGGGGCGGACGACGGCAAGGTTCTCCACGATCTTATCGACACGACCGTCGATCGCGGTCGGGAAGCCGACCTGGATCGGCAGGGTCAGCAGCAGCTTGCCGAAGACGTGCGAGAGCGGAAGCCAGAGGTACTGCAGGTCATCGGGGGTGAGCAGACCCGTCGAGCCGGTCGCCGCGACCTCGTACATCCACGCGTCGTGGGGCAGCCGCACGCCCTTCGGCTTGCCGGTCGTGCCCGAGGTGTAGATGAGGGTGGCCAGGTCCTGCGGCCCGAGCTGGTCGACCCGCTCCTCGAGGACGCCCTCGTGGTCGCCGACGTAGTCGGTGCCGAGCTTCTCCAGATCCGCCAGGGACAGCACCCAGTCGCCGTCACTCTCGCCGTCGATCACGACCACCTTGGCAACGTCCGGGATGGCGTCGCGGCCCTGCTTGAGCAGGGCGACCTTGGCCTCGTCCTCGGCGATCACGACGGTGCTGCCGGAGTCGGAGACGATGTAGAGGACGTCGTCCGGGGTCGAGGTCGGGTAGATCGTGGTGGTCGCTGCAGCGGCGAGCATCACGCCGAGGTCGGCCAGCGCCCACTCCACACGGGTGGCGGAGGCGATCGCGACGCGGTCACCCGGCTGGACTCCCACGGCGACCAGGCCGCCGGCGATGGCGCGCACCCGTTCCTCGGCCTGCGCCCACGTCAGCTGCGTCCAGTCCTCGCCGGACGGATAGCTGTAGGCGTGCGCCGACGGGGTCTGCTTGACCCGGTCGAGGAAGAGTCGGGCGACCGACGGTGCTCGCCCGTCGATGGCGGACTGGTCGTACTTCTCGTCCTGCGCGCTGATCATGTGCTGGCTGCTCCACGGTGGGTTCGAGGGGGTGCCGTTACGGCGTGGGCCACCCTACTGCCCGGTCAACAACGTCCGCGCCCGATCGACGTCATGACCCATCTGCTCGATCAGGGGCTCGATCGAGTCGAACCGGACGTTGCTGCGCAACCGGTCGGTGAACTCCACGGCGACCACCTCGTCGTACAGGTCCAGGTCGGTGCGGTCGAGCACGTACGCCTCGACCGTGCGCTGGGTGCCGTCGAACGTCGGGTTCGTACCGACCGAGATGGCCGCGGGGAGCCGCTCACCGCCGTGCTGGATGCGCACGAGCCACCCCGCATAGACGCCGTCGGCGGGCACGAAGCCGGTCGCGTCCTGGGCGAGATTCGCAGTGGGATAACCGAGTTCGCGTCCACGCTGCGCACCGCGAACGACCATGCCGGTCACGGCGTGCGGGCGGCCCAGGATGCGGGACGCGGCAGCGACGTCGCCCGCCACCAGGTCCGAGCGGACCTCGGTCGAGGAGTAACGGCCTCCCTCGCCGACGTCCTCCTGCACCTGCACCTCGAAGCCGAACTCCGCCCCGAGCTCGCGCAGCGTGTCGACGTCGCCCTCGTTGCGGGCGCCGAACCGGGTGTCCCGGCCGACGACGACCGCGTGGGCACGCAATCCGTCGACGAAGACCTCTCGCACGAAGTCGCGGGGTGACATCGCGGCAAGCTCCAGGGTGAACGGCATCACCAGCACCGCGTCGAGCCCGATCTGCTCCATCGTGGCGAGCCTGTCCTCCAGCGAGCTCACGAGCACCGGGGCGTGGTCGGGATGCAGCACCGCCAGTGGGTGCGGCTCGAAGGTGACCGCGACGCTGGCGAGCCCCTCGCGCTGCGCTCGCTGCACCACGGCCGCCAGGAGCGTGCGGTGCCCGAGGTGTACGCCATCGAAGTTGCCGATGGTGACCACGCTGGGACCGAATTCCGACGGCAGGTCGGCGGTTTCGGTCAGGCGCAGCACGCCGCAACTCTAGCTGGCGGTCAGTTCCCTCTTGTTCAGGCCGAACGCGTACCAGGCGCCGACGGCCAGGAGCCAGGTCAGGACGAACACGCCGACGATCACGAAGCCGATGCCGTCGAGGTTGATCGACCCGACGGCGGCGATCGGGCCACGGGTGATGCGCAGCTGGTCGGCGAAGATCGAGCACAGCTCGATGCTGCCGATGACGACCGCGACGAAGATCGACAGCCCGGTGACGGTGGCGTTGTAGTACAGCCGGCGCAGCGGCTTGGCGAACGCCCACTTGTAGGCCTTGCCCATGAAGATCCCGTCCGCGGCGTCCAGCAGGCTCATGCCCGCGGTGAACAGCACCGGCAGGGTGAGGATGGCGTACCAGGGCAGCGCGACCGCGGCGGCGCCGCCCGCGATGACGAGCAGGCTGATCTCGGTCGCGGTGTCGAAGCCGAGGCCGAAGAGCAGTCCGATGGGGTACATCTGCGTCGGTCGGGTGACCGAGCGGGTGAGCCTGCCGAGGAAGCGGTTGAAGAAGCCGCGGTTGCGCAGGTGCTCCTCCAGTGCCTCCTCGTCCAACTCGCCGCCGCGCGCCCGCCGCCAGACGCGCACGATGCCGACCAGCGCCACCAGGTTGAGCAGCGCGATGAGCCAGAGGAACAGGCCGGACACCGAGGTGCCGACGACCGCGGTCGCCGTGTGCAGCGTGGATCCGCCGTTCTTGACCGACGAGGCGAGTGCGCGCACCCCGAAGGACAGCAGCACGCACAGGCCGAAGACGACCGAGGAGTGACCGAGGGAGAACCAGAAGCCGACGCTCAGCGGGCGCTTGCCGTCGGTCAGGAGTTTGCGGGTGGTGTTGTCGATCGCGGCGATGTGGTCGGCGTCGAAGGCGTGCCGCATGCCGAGGGTGTACGCCGTGATGCCGAGGCCGACGCCGAAGACGCCCTGGCTGCCGACCTTGTAATGATGGGGGGCGATGACCGCGAAGAGGGTGACGAAGCCGATCACGTGCAGCGCGAGGACGGCCAGCGCCATCCCGGCCACCGACCGGCGGTCCGCCGGCGTGAATTCGGCTGCGAAGGAACGCAACCGGCCCGGCCGACCGCCCGTGGAGAGGTCTGCGACGGACTGGACCACGTGATGCCTCCCGGAGTGATTAATCGACTCCGACGACCCTACAGCTCAGATGCGACTGAGTCGCAAGTGCGTCGTCAAACCTGTTCGAAAGGAGGGAAGACGACCTGGGATCTCGTCGAGTCCCCGGACTCGTCGAGGATGGCCACCAGGTCCCCGGCCGGGCCGATGCCTGCGACCGGGTCCTGCCGTACGCCGTCGTGCGCGATGCGTTTCCCGTGCCGAAGGTCGCGTTCCTGGTCCGCCGTCAGCTCCCGCACCGCGAACTGCCCTCGCGCGGCCTGCGCGAGCGGCAGGACGGGAAGCGCGGCGCCCTCTTCCCGCAGGGCCGTGAGGTCCTGCAGCGTGTCCGCGGCGGTGATGTCGAAGCGCCCGACCCGGATGCGGCGCAGCGCGGTCAGGTGGCCGCCCACCCCCAGATCCGCGCCGAGGTCACGTGCCAGCGCACGCACGTACGTGCCGGAACTCACCTGCACCTCGATATCCAGGTCGAGCACCGGCAGACCGTCCACGGCAGAGGCGCGTTGCGCGCGGACGTCGAACCGCGCCACCCGCACCGGACGGGCCTTGAGCTCGACCTCCTCGCCGCCGCGCACCCGCGCGTACGAGCGCACCCCGTCGATCTTGATGGCGCTGACACTGCTCGGCACCTGCTCGATGTCGCCGGTCAAGGACGCGACGGCCCGCTCCAGCTCGGCCGGGTCGACGTTCCGCGCACCGAGCGACTCGACCACGTCGCCCTCGGCATCGTCGGTCACCGTGCTCTGGCCGAGTCGGACCGTCGCCGTGTACGTCTTGTCACAGCCGACGAGGAAGGTCAGCAGCTTCGTGGCCCGTCCGATGCCGATGATCAGCAGCCCAGTGGCCATCGGGTCGAGGGTGCCCGCGTGGCCCACGCGCCGGGTGCCCGCCAGGCGCCGGCAGCGCGCGACGACATCGTGACTGGTCCAGCCGGCGGGTTTGTCGACGAGCAGCAGTCCGTCGATCCGACTACTCCGACTTCTTGTACGGGTCGGCCTCGCCGGCGAAGCTCGCCTGCCGCTTCTTCTCAGCCAGCTCCTCGTCGCGGGTACGCGCTGCCCGCAGGGCGTCCTCGATCTGCGCCACGCCCTCGGGGATGGCGTCGGGCACGAACTCCAGGGCAGGCGTCAGCCGGATGCCCAGGCCCTTGCCGACGTGCGAGCGGATCCGTCCACGGTTGTCCTCCAACGCCGCCTCGCTGTCGGCGCGCTCCTGGTCCGTGCCCAGGAAGGTGTAGAAAACCGAGGCGTGCTGCAGGTCACCGGTGACCCGCACGTCGGTGATGGTGAGAAAGCCGAGACGCTCGTCCTTCAGCCGGTGCTCGAGATAGTCGGCCACCAGGAACTTGATGCGTTCGGCGATCTTGCGTGCGCGTGCGGGGTCGGCCATGGCGCGATTCTCGCACCGCGACACGGTCCAGCACCAAACCGGCCTACGGCTTGGTAGCGACGATCAGGTCGCGGTCGATGGAGGCGTCCACACGGTGCCGCAGGTCGTCGTACCCGGGGCCGGTGCGGACCTGCAGGCCGTGCTCGGCGAGCAGCTGGTCCAGCGCGTCCCGCGGCGCGACATGCCGGTTGTAGGACAGGCCGACCGCTCCCCCGCCGCGCAGCACCCGCACCCACCCCGGAAGCGCCTGATCGAGCAGTTCCAGTGGGCTGCGGGCCAGTTCGTCGGCCTGGGAGCCGTGCTGCACGCCGTACGGCGCGTCGGCCACCACCACATCGACACTGCGAGCCCGCAGGAGCCCGTCCAGGTCGCGGGTGTCGGTGTTGAGGTACTCCACCCGCTGCACCTCACCGGCGCGGAAACTCTCCTTGCTCGCCGCGAGCTCGATCTGCAGCCGCCGACCGCGCATCCGCCCGTCGGTGCGCAGCGCGCTCTCCTGCACGGTGTGCTTGTAACGATGGGTCCGCATCCAGGTCTTGATGAACGCCGCGTACGCGTCGTGATCCTTGCGGTCGATCTCGACGCCCGTCACGTCGTAGCCGAGGGACAACGCCAGGTTGAGCGTGGTGCCGCGCCCGCACATCGGATCGAGCACGTTCAGCGAACCGTCCAGCCAGCGCTGCGGCCGTGCGGTCGCGGCAGCCGTGACACCGAGCACCAGCCGGGTCCACTGCTCGTTGGTCTTACCGGAGTACTTGGGGATCGTCACCAGGTCGCTGGGGTAGATCTCCCTGCGCCGCAACGGCACCGGCCGCAGCAGCTCGCCCTCCCGTTCGAAGAGGGCTGCGCTGGCCGAGAGGTTGGAGAGCACGTCGACCAGCTCGCCGGCGTCGCCATCGGCGCTCGCCGCCAGATACTCCACGCCGGCCAGGTCGGCGGGCTCCACCTCGACCGGACGGTCGCACAGCACCCCGGTGAGGACGCGCGCCTCCGCGGCGACCAGAGCCCGGGCGGCGCCGGCGTACACCCGGTTGGCGCTGGGGGCGATCATCAACAGCAGCTCCGTCACGGGAGCACACGCTATCTGCCGCAGGGCGGGGCTACGTTGCCCTCATCGGCGGGCGGCGGCCACCGATGAGGGCTCGAGGCCCCGAGACGACGAACGGCCCGACACCCTCGTGGGTGTCGGGCCGTTCGTGCATGCACTCGTCCTTCACAGGACGAACTGAGCCTTCTCCGCTCCGCTTCCTCACACTCCGCTTCGGCCGCCGACTCGGCTAGCGCCTCGTCGACAACCTCCGCTGCGTGTTCGTCAGCTGCGCGGCTTCTCGCGCATCTCGTACGTCGTGATGAGGTCACCATCCTGCAGGTCGTTGAACGACCCGAGGTTGATACCGCACTCGTATCCGTCGCGGACCTCGGTCACGTCGTCCTTGAAGCGCCGCAGACCGGCGATCTCCAGGCTTTCGGTGATGACCACGCCGTTTCGCGTGATCCGCGCCTTCGAACCGCGTCGGATGAGCCCCGAGCGCACCAGCGAACCGGCGATGTTGCCGAACTTGGAACTGCGGAAGATCTCGCGGATCTCCGCCGTGCCCAGCTCGACCTCTTCGAACTCCGGCTTGAGCATGCCCTTGAGGGCCGCCTCGATCTCCTCGATGGCCTGGTAGATCACCGAGTAGTACCGGATCTCCACGCCCTCCTTCTCGGCGAACGCGGCGTTCTGGCCCTCGGCCCGGACGTTGAAGCCGATGATGACGGCGGTCGCGGCCACAGCGAGGTTGATGTTGTTCATCGTGATCGCGCCGACACCGCGGTCGATGATGCGGATCTCGACCTCTTCGCCGACGTCGATCTGCATCAAGGCGTCTTCCAGAGCCTCGACCGAACCGGAACCGTCACCCTTGAGGATCAGGTTGAGGGTCTCGACCTTGCCCTGTGCGAGCGTCTGGTCCAGGTCCTCCAGGCTGATCAGCTTGCGAGCCCTGATCAGCGAGGCGCGACGGTCGTCGGCTTCGCGCTGCTCGGCGATCTGACGCGCCGTGCGGTCGTCCGGCACCACGATGAACGTGTCGCCGGCGCGGGGCACCGCTGCCAGACCGGTGACGAGCACGGGACGGGACGGACCCGCCTCCTGCACGTTGCCACCGTGTTCGTCGAGCATGGCGCGGACACGGCCGTGCGCCACGCCGGCGACGATCGAGTCACCCACGCGCAGCGTGCCGGACTGCACCAGCACAGTGGCCACCGCACCGCGACCGCGGTCCAGGTTGGCCTCGATCGCGACACCGCGAGCTTCCTTGTCCGGGTTGGCGCGCAGATCCAGCGCCGCATCGGCGGTCAACAGGACCGCTTCGAGCAGACCGTCGATGTTCTGCCCCTGCTTGGCCGAGACGTTGACGAACATCGTGTCGCCGCCGTACTCCTCGGCGATCAGGTTGTACTCGGTGAGCTGCTGACGCACCTTGTCCGGGTTGGCGCCGTCGACGTCGATCTTGTTGACCGCGACGACGATGGGTACGTCGGCCGCCTGGGCGTGGTTGAGCGCCTCGATCGTCTGCGGCATGACGCCGTCGTCGGCCGCGACGACCAGGATGGCGATGTCGGTCACCTTGGCACCACGGGCACGCATGGCCGTGAAGGCCTCGTGACCGGGGGTGTCGATGAAGGTGATCGCGCGGTCCACGCCCTCGTGCTCGGCGTGCACCTGGTAGGCGCCGATGTGCTGGGTGATGCCACCGGCCTCGCCCTCGGCCACCTCCGCGTTGCGGATGGCGTCCAGCAGTCGCGTCTTACCGTGGTCGACGTGACCCATGACGGTCACGACCGGCGGACGAGCCTGCAGCTCCTCGTCGGTCTCGGCCTCGGCCTCGGCCTCCAGGTCGATGTTGAAGGCGCCGAACAGCTCCTTCTCCTCGTCCTCGGGCGAGACGACCTGAATCTGGTAGCCCAGCTCGGCACCGAGCGCCATGAAGGTGTCCTCGTCGAGCGACTGGGTCGCCGTGGCCATCTCACCGAGGTGGAACAGCACGGTGACCAGGCTCGCCGGGTTGGCGTTGATGCGGTCGCCGAAGTCGCTCAGGGACGCACCGCGTCGCACGCGCACGACGGTGTTGCCGTCGCCGTGCGGCACGCTGACGCCACCGATGGTGGGCGCCTGCATCTGCTCGAACTCCTGGCGCTTGGCACGCTTGGACTTGCGCCCGCGCACCTTGCCGCTACCGCGTCCGAAGGCACCGGGCGCAGCGCCGCGGGCCGGCCCGCGGCCGCCACCCGGACGACCGGCGAAACCGCCGGTGCGAGCGGGACCGCCACCGGCACCGGGCGCACCACGACCGCCGCCGCGTGCCGGGCGGTCGCCCGGACGAGCTGCCGCCGCACGATCGGGCATCATGCCCGGGTTCGGACGTGCCCCACCCGGACCGCCGCCGGGCGAACCGGCGCGAGCTGCCGCGGGACGCGGAGCGCCGCCGGGACGCGGGCCTGCCGCGCCACCGGCACCGCGGGCTGCGGCGGGACGGGGCATGCCCTGACTGGGAGCGAACGGGTTGTTGCCGGGGCGCGCGTTGGCGCCGCCCTGACCACCGGTGCGCATGCCCTGACTGGGAGCGAACGGGTTGTTGCCCGGGCGCGGACCGGCCGGACGGGGGGCCGCCGGTCGGGCAGCACCGCCACCGGTGCCGCTGCTCGCGGCAGGGGCCTCAGCGGCCGGGCGAGCGGGAGCGGGAGCAGCTGCTGCCGACTCCTGCGCGGGTGCCGGCTGCGACGTACGCGCCGCGGGGACCTCGGGCGCCGAGGTGGCCGGCTTCGGGCTGGGGGCCGGGGTCTGCCGAGCCGCGGGCGCCACGGGGGCCGCCGGGCCGGGCCGGGCCGACGTGCCACCGGGAACGGCGCTCGGGCGCGCCGACGGCTGGGTTGCCTCGGTCGCGGCCGCGGCGGGCGCGCTGGGAGCTGCCGGGGCGGCAGCGGACGGACGACCGCCGGGCTTCGGTGCGGCGGGAGCGGCCTCCTTGGCGGGCGCGGCGGTGCCGGCACCCGGAGGCGGGTTCTCCTTGA
Source organism: Allobranchiibius sp. GilTou38 (assembly GCF_017565325.1). Lineage (NCBI taxonomy): Bacteria > Bacillati > Actinomycetota > Actinomycetes > Micrococcales > Dermacoccaceae > Allobranchiibius > Allobranchiibius sp. GilTou38. Next base: position 27,271 of record NZ_JAGEKN010000002.1, read on the forward strand.
TCTTGCGCACGACGGGCGCTTCGATCGTGGAGCTGGCGGTCTTGACGAACTCGCCCTGCTCCTTGAGGTAGTTCAGTAGTTCCTTGCTCTGCATTCCGAGCTCTTTGGCGAGCTCATGCACTCGGACCTTTGCCACGCTTCTCCTGTTCGGGAAATGTGACGGTCCGAGCGGCGGTCCGGAGGTCATCCGGGGCAGCACAGACCGTCTGTCAGTGAATGCTCATTAGTGAGGACTCATCGGGTGCTCATAGCGATAAACCCGCTTCCGGTCTTGTCGTGCCGCACGGTGCGGCAGGTCGCTACATCTTCAACGTGGTCAAGTGGCAGGCACACAGTCGTCGCGCAGAGCCTCGACATCCAGGTCACCGTCGCGTGGCACCGGGAGAGCCCGCTGCAACGCACGACGGCGCACTGCCTGTTCGAGACAGTCCGCGCGCGGATGCAGCCAGGCCCCACGGCCCGGATGCCTACCGCGCCCGTTGGGTACGGCGCACCAGGCGCCGTCCACTGCGATCGCGGCAATCCGCAACAACTGCGACCGATCGGCGCGCTGCCGACATCCCACGCACGTGCGCAAGCCGCGATGAGCGACTGGCGGGGGTGTGGAACGACGGTCGCGTCTCCGCTCGACCATCACCAAGTCTAGCGCAGCCGACCGGCAGGGCCGTCCGCGCCGCTGCTCTCCGGCCCGCCCGGTGCGGCGGTGGCCTCGGGCTCGGCGGCTGCGGTGTCGGACCGGATGTCGATCCGCCAGCCGGTCAGCTTCGCGGCCAGGCGGGCGTTCTGTCCTTCCTTGCCGATCGCGAGGCTGAGCTGGAAGTCGGGCACGATGACCCGGGCCGCGCGCGCCTTCTCATCCACGATCTGCACCGACTGCGCCCGCGAGGGCGACAGGGCCGAGGCGATGAAGTCACGCGGGTCACGGGCGAAGTCGACGATGTCGATCTTCTCCCCGTGCAGTTCGGTCATCACCGCACGCACCCGCGAACCCATCGGGCCGATGCAGGCACCCTTGGCGTTCAGACCCGGCACCGTGGAGTGCACCGCGATCTTGCTGCGGTGCCCGGCCTCACGGGCGAGCGCCGCAATCTCGACGCTGCCGTCGGCGATCTCGGGTACCTCGAGCGCGAAGAGCTTGCGCACGAGGTTGGGGTGGGTGCGCGAGAGGTTGATGGACGGGCCCTTGAACCCGCGCTTCACGGCCACGACGTAGCAGCGCAGCCGCTCACCGTGCACGTAGCGCTCACCGGGCACCTGCTCCGCGAGGGGCAGCACGCCCTCGATGGTGCCGAAGTCGACGTGCACGTTGCGCGGGTCGCCGGACTGCTGGATGACGCCGGCGACGATGTCTCCCTCACGCCCGCGGAAGTCACCCAGGATCGCCTCGTCCTCGACGTCGCGCATCCGCTGGACGATGACCTGACGTGCGGTGGCGGCGGCGATCCGCCCGAAGTCGGTGGGGGTGTCGTCGAACTCGGGCCCACGCTCGGGGACGACGGGGCCGTCCTCGCCGTCCGGCGACGCGGCGGGCTCCTCGCGGGCGAGGACGGTAACCCGACCGCTGGCGCGGTCCAGCTCGACCCGGGCGTCGCGGTAGCTGCCGTCGATGCGGTGGTAGGCCGCCAGCAGCGCCTGCTCGATGGCGGGCACGATGACATCCATCGGGATCTCCCGCTCGCGCTCCAGCGCGCGTAGTGCGGCCATGTCGATGTCCATCAGTCCTGCTCCTCGGTGACGTCGGCTGTGGTGGGCCGGTTGAATTCCAGCTCGACGCGGGCGCGCGAGGACTCGGCGTACCCGAAGGTGCGGGTCGCGCCGGTGTCGTCGGCGAGGTCGAACGAGTCGGTGCCGGCGGCGGTGAGCCGGCCGGTCAGTTGCTCCTCGCCGGTCGTGGTCAGGGCGATCAGACGCCCGACGTTGCGGCGGAAGTGCTGGGGGGCGTTCAGCGGCCGGTCCGTGCCGGGCGAGCTGACTTCGAGCACGTACGCCGCCTCCCCCATGGCATCGGACTCGTCCAGTGCATCGCTCACGGCACGGGTGACCTCGCCCACCTCGTCGAGGCTGAGGGGTTCGACAGGAGATTCGCGATCGGCGTCGTCGACGGTCACGTCCCGGTCGACCAGGACCCGGACCAGGCGCCGTTTGCCGGCGGGCGTGACGGTGACGTCCTCGATGGTCATGCCGCTGCGGGCGACCACAGGAGAGAGGACAGCCACGATGTGCCGGGAGCGTTCGGTGCTGCCCTTGGACGGATCCATCCCAGCGACCTCCTGTGTTCTGTTGTGTGCCGTACGACGGGACACACTACTCGCCGCAGGGGGGTGCCTCCGCTCAGAGAGGCTCAGAGAGCCACAGAGAGACCCGAAAGAGACCGAGGGATTCAGAGACTGGAGGAGGTCAGCCCCCGTCGACGCAGCACGCGGCGCTCGATCGGGTCGAAGACCGCCAGCTCGACCACGACTCCCACCAGCAGGATCAGGATGATCGCACTGAGGACGGTCGGCATGTCGGAGTCCTGAGAGCCGTTGCTCAGCAGTCCCCCGAGCCCCGTGCCCAGCTGCGCCGACGTGGCGACCAGCTCGGCGGCCATCAGGGAGCGCCAGGCGAAGGACCAGCCCTGCTTGAGTCCGGTTAGGTAGGTGGGCAGGGCGGCGGGCAGGAGCACTGAGCGCATCAGTTCGAAGCGTCCGGCGCCGAGCACCGTGCCGGCCTCGCGCAGCAGCGGTGGCGTCTGGTCGACGCCGCCGATGAGGCCGTTGGCGATGGACGGGACCGAACCCAGGAGCACGACGGCGTAGATGAAGGCCGGGCCGCCCTGGAAGATGACCAGCGCGAACGGCACCCAGGCCACCGACGGCAGCGACTGCATCGCCGACAACAACGGCCGGAATCCCTTGCGCAGCAGGGCGACCTGACTCACCAGCGCGCCCAGCACCGTGCCGATCACGATGGAGGCGAGGAAGCCGATGAGGCCGCGGTGCACGCTGACCCAGATCGCCTCCCAGGCGGTGCCGTGAGTGATGAGGCTCCACAGGTTCGAGCCCACCGACGCGGGTGTCGGGACGATGTACGTCGGTTTGAGGTGCGCCCAGCACGCGAGCTGCCACAGCAGGATCAGGCCGACGACGACGGCCAGGGGCGCGAGCACCCCGGTGACGTCGAACCGGTGGCGGCGGCGACCGTCGGGTGCGGCGTCGAGGGCGTCCAGCCCGCCGGCCAGCTGGGCCAGGTCCACGTCGCTCCCGTCCCCCTCGGTGTGTTGGATCGAGCTCTGCTCACGCGTGGGCATGACGACCGATCTCCTCTCGCAGGGCGTGGGTGATCTCGTCGGTGAGCGCGGGCACGTCATCCGGCGGCAGGTCGCGGGTGTCCCAGGTACGTAGCACGCGGCCTGGCCGCGAGGACAGCAGCACGATGCGCTGGCCGAGCAGCACGGCCTCTCGCACGTTGTGGGTCACGAAGACGATCGACAACTCGTCGGCCCGCCACACGTTCAGCAGTTCCTGGTGCAGCAGGTCGCGGGTGATGGCGTCGAGGGCCGCGAAGGGCTCGTCCATCAGCAGCACCCGCGAACCCTGGGCAAGGCTGCGCGCCAGGGCAACCCGCTGGCGTTGCCCTCCCGACAACTCGTGCACCCGACGGCCCGCCACGTTGCCGAGACGGACCGTGTTCAGCAGCTCGTTGCACCGGCCCGCCCGCTCCTGGCGCGGCACTCCCGCGAGGCGCAGCGCGAGCTGCAGGTTGCCCTCGGCGGTCAGCCACGGCATGAGGGCGGATTCCTGGAACATCAGCGCGGGCTGACCGCCCTGCACGTCCACCTCGCCGCCGGTCGGCTGCTCCAGCCCGGCGAGCAGCCGCAGCAGGGTGCTCTTCCCGCACCCGGAGGCGCCGAGCACGGTGACGAACTCGCCCGCGGCGACGTCCAGATCCAGCCCGTCGAGCGCGAGCACGGGTTCACGCGCGCTCCCGAAGGCCTTGCGCAGCCCGTGTACTCGCACGGCCGGCGTACGGCGTTCGTCCACCCGCGGTCCCGGTTGCTTGGTGACTACCGTCATCACGAACTCCCTTCGGCACCCAGACCGCCGTCGGAGACGACGGCCAGCTTCTTGTTCTGCAGCACTGCGTTGAGCGGGCCGAGGTCGTAGATCCCCTGCAGGTCGGCGTCCTTGCTGAGCAGGTCGACGGCCGCGGCGTGCGAGGCGAGCTCCTTCAGCGAGGAGGCGTAGGGGTCCCACCCGACCTTGACGTTCTTCAAGGCGGCGACCACGACGGCCTCGGGCAGCTTCTTGCCGGTCAGCTTGCCGAGGTCGGCGTCGAGCTCGGTCGCCGCCTTGGTGGGGTCGGCGGTGATGGACTGAGCGGTCGCCACCTGCGCGCCGAGCAGCGCTGACACGGTCTTGGGGTTCTTCTTCAGGTAGCTGGTGGACACCAGCAGATTGGTGGTCACGAAGTTGCCACCTGGCCACTGCGACTTCTCGTCGACCAGCACCTTGGCCCCGGCCTGCTGCTGCAGACGCGACACCCAGGGCTCAGGCAGCCAGGCGGCGTCGATGCGGCCCTGCTTGAAGAGCGTGAGCGTCTGGGCGTTGTCCTGGGACACGACGTTGACGTTCTTGCCGCCGCTGCCGGTGAACCCGAGCCCGTGGTTCTTCAGGTAGTACTTCAGCGCTATGTCCTGGGTGCCGCCGCGTTGCGGATCGGCGACGGTCTTGCCCGCCAGCTGCGAGACGTCGGTGATCGACGGCTTCACGACCAGCGCCGCACCGCCGGACGCACCGCCCGCGATCAGCCGCACCGCCGTGCCATGGCTCTTGATGAAGGCGTTGATGGCCGGGTTCGGGCCGACGTACGCCGCGTCGATGGCACCGGACAACAGAGCCTGGACAGCCGTGGGCCCCGCGTTGTAGATCGTGGTGCTCAGCTTGGTCGAGCCGAGGGCCTTGGCGTAGCTGCCGTCGCCGACCCCCACGACCGGGACGGCGTGCGTCACGTTGGCGAAGTAGCCGAGCTTCAGGGTGCCGGCGGTGCCTGAGGGCGCGCCCTTCGGGGCGCCGGCGGCGGCCGACGAGCCGCAGGCGGTCAGGCTCATGCCGGCGGCGGCTGCGAGGGCGACGACCGCACCGGTCGTCGCGAGAGGTCGGATGAGAGAACGAGCAGACATCGGATTCCTATCGGGGACAAGAGGGGGGGGTGAGGAGGGGCCAGGCAGGCTCAGGGGACGAGGGCGCCGAGGTCGGCGCCCGACATACAGGCCGCGAGCGTCGCGCCGGTGGCCGGGTCGACGACGACGAAGGCTCCGGTGCCTCGCAGTCGCCGGTATTCGTCGATGGCGACGTCCTCGGCGAGCTGAACGGTGCATCGCCCGATGTCGTTGAGCTGCAACGGTGCCGAGCTCGGCGTCCAGCGCAGTTCGCTGACGTCCCAGATGTCGGTGACCGGCCCGAGCATCGCCCGGACGGTCTTGGTGCCTGCCTTGACCAGCACGCGTTGCCGGGCTGCCGACGGCGCGTCGCCCATCCAGGTGACGACCGCGTCCAGCACCCGGGTGACGGCGATCGGGTCGTCGGTGGTGAGCACCTCGCCGCGCGCGATGTCCAGCTCCTCCGCCAAGCGGATGGTCACGGACTGACCCGCGACGGCGACCTCGGCCGGCCCCGTCGGGGTGTCGATCGCGATGACCGTCGAGCCGGTGCCGGACGGGCTGGCGTGCACGACGTCGCCCACCTGCACCCGACCCGAGGCCACCCGGCCGGCGAGCCCGCGGTAGTCGGGGTATTGCGCGGTGCGGGGCCGGATGACCAGCTGGACGGGCATCCGGAACGGCTCGGCGGTGTCCTCCAGCTCGGTGTCCAGCTCCTCCAGGAGGGCGAGCAGCGGGCGGCCGAGGTACCAGTCCGGCGCGGCGCGTACGACGCCCTCACCGGTGAGCGCGCTCACCGGGACCGCGACCACGTCACCGAGGCCCACTCCCCTGGCGATCTCGTGCAGTTCGGCCTGCACCTGCTCGAAGCGGTCCTGCGACCAGTCGACCGCGTCCATCTTGTTGACGGCGAACACGACGTGCCGCACCCGCAGCAGGGAGAGCAGGGCGGAGTGCCGCCGGGTCTGGGCCGACGCACCGTTCCGTACGTCGACCAGCACGACAGCGGCATCGGCCGTCGAGGCACCGGTGACAGTATTACGGGTGTACTGAACATGTCCCGGTGTGTCAGCCAGGATGAAGCTTCGCCGGTCGGTCTTGAAGTACCGGTAGGCCACGTCGATGGTGATGCCCTGCTCGCGCTCCGCGCGCAGGCCGTCGGTCAGCAGCGCCAAGTCGAACTCGGTGGCGCCGCGGCTGCGGCTGGCGCTCTCGACGGCGTCGTACTGGTCGGCGAGGATCGACTTGCTGTCGTGCAGCAACCGACCCACGAGGGTGCTCTTGCCGTCGTCGACCGAACCGGCCACGACCAGGCGCAGCGGTGCGTGCTGGGACACGGTGGACACAGTGGTGGTGTTCATCAGAAATATCCCTCGCGCTTGCGGTCTTCCATGGCGGCCTCGGACAGTCGGTCGTCGGCACGGGTGGCACCGCGTTCGGTGAGCCTGCTGACGGTGACCTCCTCGATCACCTGGGCGACCGTGGAGGCCTCGCTCTCGACGGCGCCGGTGCAGGACCCGTCGCCCACGGTGCGGTAGCGCACGGAGCGGGTCGAGAGCGTCTCCGCAGCGCGCGGGCCGCCCCACGGTCCGGGCGTCAGGAGCATCCCGTCGCGCTCGAAGACCGGGCGCTCGTGCGCGAAGTAGATGCTGGGCAGCGGGACGTCCTCCGCTTCGATGTAGCGCCAGACGTCCAGCTCGGTCCAGTTCGAGATCGGGAAGACGCGGGTGTGCTCGCCCGGGGCGTGGCGCCCGTTGTAGATGTGCCACAGCTCGGGGCGCTGGCGGCGAGGGTCCCAGCCGCCGAAGGCGTCGCGGATCGAGAAGATGCGCTCCTTGGCCCGCGCCCTGTCCTCGTCGCGGCGGGCTCCCCCGAGCAGCGCGTCGAAGCGGTGCTCGGCGATCGTGTCGAGCAGCGGAACGGTCTGCAGCGGATTACGGGTGCCATCGGGGCGCTCCTGCAGCCGACCGTCGGCGATCCACTCCTCCACCCGGGCGACCACGAGGTTGACGCCGGCCTCGGCCACGACCCGGTCACGGAACTCGATGACCTCCGGCAGGTTGTGCCCGGTGTCCACGTGCAGCAGCGTGATCGGCAGCGGCGCCGGCCACAGGGCCTTGCGTGCCAGGTGCAGCACGATCGCCGAGTCCTTGCCGCCGCTGAACAGCATTGCGGGACGGTCGAATTCGGCCACCACCTCGCGGATGATCTCGATGGCCTCCGACTCCAGGTCGCGCAGGGCGGCGACGTCGGTGGCGAGTGGTGGTGCGGCTTCGATGGTCATGCGACCTCGCTCTCGGCGCGGACCAGACCGTGCAGCGCGTCGACGGCGTCGTCGAGCGGCACGCGGCTGGTGTCGATGGTCAGATCGGGATCGGTGGGCGGCTCGTAGGGGTCGTCGACGCCGGTCATCGCGCTCAGTCCGCCCGCCGCGGAGCGCGCGTACAGGCCCTTGACGTCCCGCTCCTGGCACACGGTCAGCGGGGTGGAGACGTAGACCTCGCGGTACGACGTCCCGCGGTCGCGGTGGTGGGCGCGGACTACGGCGCGTGCGTCGGCGTAGGGCGCTATCACCGGGACGACGACCGTCACGCCGTGCCGAGCGAGCAGCTCCGCGACGAATCCGACCCGCCGGACGTGGGTGTCCCGGTCCTCCCGGCTGAAGCCGAGCCCTGCGGACAGGTTGGTCCGCAGCTCGTCGCCGTCGAGGATCTCGACCGGCACGCCGTCGGCCGCGAGCTGCGCGGCGAACTCGCGGGCCACGGTGGTCTTGCCGGCGCCGGACAGCCCGGTCATCCAGATCGTCTGCCCGCTCACAGGTGGATACCGCACTCGACCTTGTCGGTGCCCGACCAGCGACCGGACCGCGGGTCGGCCCCCGGCGCCACGCGGGCCGTGCAGGTCTCGCACCCGATCGATGGGTACCCCTGCGACAGCAGCGGGTTCATGATCACGCCGTGTTCGCGCACGTAGTCCTCGATGTCCTGGTCGCTCCACGCGGCCAGCGGCGCGATCTTGATCCGCTCACGGCGCTCGTCGAAGGAGACGACGGGCGTGTCCGCCCGCGACGCGCTCTCCACCCTGCGCAGTCCGGTGGCCCAGGCGTCGTAGCCGTCGAGGGCGTCGTCCAGCGGGTGGGTCTTGCGCAGCGCGCAGCACAGGTCGGGGTCGCGCTCGTAGAGGCGTGCGCCGTACGTGTCATCCTGTTCGGCCACCGTCTGCGCGGGCGTCAGCGACACCACGTTGACCGGGTAGTCCCGAGCGACCCGGTCGCGCACCTGCAGGGTCTCGGCGAAGTGGTACCCGGTGTCGAGGAAGAGCGCGTCGACGCCGGGCAGGATGCTGCTCGCCAGGTGCAGCAGCACCGTGTCCTGCATCGACGCGGCGACGGCGAACCGATCGCCGAACGTCGTGCCGGCCCAGCCGATGACGTCGGACGCCGAGGCACCCTCCAACTCGCGTGCAGCGTTCGCCGCCACCTCCCGCGCATCCGTGGCGACGCTCACGACGCCGCCTGCCCGCGCAGCCCGTGGAACTGGACGGTGAACACCCGCAGGCAGCTGCCGCAGCTCCACGCACCGCGGGGTTCGACCTCCGGACGCAGATCCTCCTCGGCGCAGTACGGGCAGTGGAACGGCACGACCCGGTTGTTGGCGCTCATCGCAGCGACTCCTCGTTGGCACGCACGGCCCATTGCGCGAATCGTTCTCCGGGAGTGCGCTGTTCGTCGAAGCGGCGGGCGATTCGCTCGATGTAGTCGCCCAGCTCCGCCGACGTGACCTTGAGGGCACGCAGCTTGCGGCCGAATCCGGCATCGAGCCCGAGGCCGCCACCGAGGTGCACCTGGAAACCCTCGACCTGCTTGCCGGCCGCGTCGGTGACGATCTGACCCTTGAGCCCGATGTCGGCGACCTGGATGCGGGCGCACGAGTTGGGACAGCCGTTGAGGTGGATCGCGAGCGGCTGCTCCAGGTGCAGGTCGTCCAGGCGCTGCTCCAGCTCGTCGACCAGTGTCTGCGCGCGGGCCTTGGTCTCGACGATCGCCAGCTTGCAGAACTCGATGCCCGTGCAGGCCATCACCGAACGGCGCCAGGGCGACGGCTTCGCGTGCAACCCGGCCGTCGCCATGCGATCGATCAGCGCGTCGGTCCGCGCGGGATCGACGTCCAGCACCACGAGCTTCTGATGGGTGGTGAGCCGCACCCGGTCCGAGCCGGACGCCTGCGCGGCGGCGGCGATCTCGGTGAGCACCGTGCCGGACACCCGTCCGGCGATCGGTGCGAACCCGACGTACGCGCGTCCGTCGCGCTGCTCGTGCACACCGACGTGGTCCAGCGGCTGCTCGGGCAGCGGCGCCGCCGGGCCGTCCGGCAGGGCACGCTGCAGGTACTCGGTCTCGAGCAGCTCGCGGAACTTCTCTGCGCCCCAGTCGGCGACCAGGAACTTCAGGCGGGCGCGGTGCCGCAGCCGGCGGTAGCCGTAGTCGCGGAAGATGCGGATGACCCCGTGCCACACCTCCGGGATCTCCTCCAGCGGGACGAAGGCACCGAGCCGGGTGGCCAGTTTGGGATTGGTCGACAGGCCGCCACCGACGAGCAGGTCGAACCCCGGGCCGAGCTCGGGGTGCACGACGCCCACGAAGGACACGTCGTTGATCTCGGGCGCGGTGTCGGGCAGCCAGGAGATGGCGGTCTTGAACTTGCGCGGCAGGTTGGACAGCTCCGGGTCGCCGATGAAGCGCTCCCGGATCGCGTCGATGGCGGGAGTGGCGTCGATGACCTCGTCGGCGCTGACGCCCGCGAACGGGGAGCCGAGGATGACGCGCGGGGTGTCGCCGCAGGCCTCGGCCGTGGTCAGACCGGCACCCTCGAGCCGCTCCCAGATCGCCGGTACGTCCTCGATGCGGATCCAGTGCAGCTGGATGTTCTGCCGGTCGGTGAGGTCGGCGGTGTCCCGGCCGTACTGCGTGGACACCTCGCCGATGACCCGCAGCTGCTCGGCGGTGAGGGTGCCGCCGTCGATGCGGACGCGGAGCATGAAGTACTCGTCGTCCAGCTCCTCGGGGGCGATGGAGGCCGTGCGACCGCCCTCGATACCCGGGCGGCGCTGGGTGTAGAGACCCCACCAGCGCATCCGGCCGCGCAGGTCGGACGGGTCGATCGAGGCGAATCCCTCGCGGGAGTAGATCTCCTCGATGCGGGCACGTACGTTGAGTCCGTCGTCCTCCTGCTTGAACACCTCGTTCGGGTTCAAGGGCTCGCGCTCTCCGAGGGCCCACTGGCCGTTGCTGCGCGTGACGGTCGACATGCCCATAACCTTTCCTTTTGGTTGATCCAAGGTCAAATGATGCCTGATGTGTCTCAGACGTCGAGACCGCGGTCTCACCTACGATCGGCAGCGTGACCCGTCCGCAGACCGTCCGCCCGGGTCGGCGCACCGTGCTCGGGGCTCTTGCTCTGGGCGCCGCGTCGAGCCTGACGGGCTGCGGGATCCGGCTCCAGAAAGGGTCACCCGCGGTTCCCGGGATCGCCCACCAGGCGCCGCCGCCCGACCAGGCCGCCCTGCTGCGTGCGCTGGCCTCGGTGCGCGGGCTGCAGGTCGCGGCCACCCGCGCCGATGGCCTGTGGGCGCCCAAGCTGGATGCGGCGTACGGCGCAGCGGCGAACCGCCTCACCGAGGTGATGGCATCCGACGGGATCAGAGTGCCGACCGCCTCCACCACTCCCCCGGCCGCTGCTCTCAGCGCCGCGCAGCTCGGTGCGGCGATCCGGGCGGGACTGTCACCCACCGCGTACGACGACGCCGTGCACGCCACCTCCGCGAACACGGCCATGCTCGCGGCGCTGCTGGCGTTCGACGCTGCAGGTGCGACGGTGCAGGGGGCCGCGCCGGCCTGGGGCGACGAGCAGGTGTCCGGGTCGACCGCCGCCGCGCTACTGCCGTCGGTCCGTACCGCCGTCTACGGCTTGGAGATCGTCGCGGCGAGGACGCCCTCGCGCGCCCGCGCGCTGCCCTCCGCCGCCGTCGTCACGATGGACGCCGCACGGTCCCGGCTCGAACCTGCCGCCGGGACGGAGGCCCCGCCCGCCCGACTGGTCTACCCACTTGCCGTACAGCCCACGACGGAAGACGCCCGCACCACGCTGGCGCGCGATCTGCTCAGCGACGTGGTCACGGCCTGCGCCGCCCAGGTCGGGACGGCGCGGGGCACCCGTGGGGACCTCCTTGCGCTCGCGCACCTGTGGAGCGACGCCACCGCCCTCGGCTGGCGGTGGGGTCTGCCGCCCGAACCGTTCCCCGGTCTGATCGGGTGAGCGGCCTGCCCGTCACGATCCCGCCGGCGTTCTTCGCGAAGGTCGACGGGCGACCGGCCGAGGGTGGTGGACCCGATGGCACCAGCTGGCTGGCCAGCCTGCCCCGGCTCGTCGAGGAGAGCGCGGACCTGTGGCAGCTCGAGCTGAACGACGACCCGTCGGCGACCCGGCACGGGGAGTGCGCTCTCGTCGTACCGTGCCGGCGCGACGGCGAGCCGGCAGTGCTGAAGGTCACCTGGCCACACCCGGAGGCGAAGTACGAGCACCTGGCCCTGCGCACCTGGGACGGCACGGGCGCCGTACGACTCCTCGCGGCAGACCCGGGCCGATGGGCGATGGTGCTCGAACGGCTGCACGGCGACACCAGCCTCGAGACCGTCCCGATACTGGACGCGTGCGAGGTGATCGGAGGGCTCTTCCGTCGTCTCGACGCCCCACCCATGGCACGGGTGACGAATCTGCCCGACGAGTGCAGGAGGTGGCGGGAGCTGTGCCGCGCAGGGTCGCCGCAGGTGCCGCGCCGGATGACCCAGCAGGCCGCATCGCTGCTGGGCGATCTCGCCGAGGGAAGCCGCGCCGATCTGGTCCACCAGGACCTGCATTTCGCCAACGTGCTCGCCGGCGATCGTGAGCCGTGGCTCGCCATCGACCCGAAGCCGATCAACGCACGGTGGGAGTTCGCGGTCGCCCCCGTCATCTGGAACCGCTGGGACGAGGCGCTGCGGGCGACCAGCGTGCGCGCCCACCTGCGCACCCGCCTCGGCGTGCTCTGCGAGAGCGCCGGTCTGGACGAGGACCTCGCACGACACTGGTCCTTCGTACGGCTCGTGCTGAACGCGCTCGGCGAGTGGCTGTCCGGTGCGCCGGACCAGAGCACGCTGTCGTGCTACCTCACGGCGGCGAAGGCCATGCAGGAGTGAGCCGGTCTGACAGGGGGCTGGGTTACTCTGGCGCCGCCATCGAGACCGACACGTAGGGACATCTGTGAGCACCTCGAACGCCCGAGAGACCGGCAAGGCCAAGCTGGCTCGCCTGCAGGCCGAGCAGAAGCGCGAGCGGCAACGCAAGATCATGGCGGCCATCACGGCCGCGGTGGTCGTGGTGGTGCTCGTGGTCGTCGCCGGCTTCTACCTCGTGTCGCGTCAGCAGCAGAAGGACAACGACGCGAAGGCCAAGGCCAACGCCCGCGACTCGGCGTTCATCAGCAAGGTGGAGAACGTCCCCGCCGCCACCTTCGACACCGTGGGCGCCGGCACCGCGTCGCAGGCGCCGAAGGCCACGAACGGATCGGCGGACACCGTCGACGGAAAACCGCGGATCCTCTACATCGGTGCCGAGTACTGCCCCTACTGCGGCATGGAGCGCTGGGCCCTCACCTCGGCGCTGTCCCGCTTCGGCACCTTCAAGGGCGTCGCGAGCGCGGTGTCGTCGCCCACCGACACCGTCGCCAACATTCCCACGATGACCTACCTGAACGCGTCGTACACCTCGCAGTACATCGCGTTCAAGAGCTACGAGACGGAGACCCGCGACGAGCAGCCGCTGCAGAAGGTCTCCGCGGCCGACGCAGCCCTGCAGAACAAGTACGACTCGCAGGGCAGCATCCCGTTCCTGCTCTACGGCGGTCTCTACACCAGCTCCGGCGCGACGTACGACGGGACGGCGCTGCAGAACATGAGCAGCGCAGCCGTCACCCAGCAGATGCTGTCGCCCACCACGGCCATCAGCAAGGGCATCCTCGGCGCGAGCAACGTGATCTCCGCGCAGATCTGCGTGCTCACGAAGGGTGCTCCTGCGAACGTGTGCTCCTCCTCCGGCGTCAAGGCGGCCTCCGCCAAGCTCGCCAGCTGAGTCATGCGCGACCTTCCCCGTCGCCCTCGGTGGCTGCCACCGGTCAGCCTCGGCCTGAGCGTGCTCGGGCTCGCGGTGTCGATCTACCTCACGTATGAGCACTTCACCGGGTCCTCGACCCTCGCGTGCTCCGGATCGGGGCAGGTCGACTGCCTGAAGGTGACCACGAGCCAGTGGTCCAAGCTCTTCGGCATCCCCGTCGCCATGCTCGGGTTGCTCTTCTTCGTGGCGATGACGGCGCTGTGTCTGCCGCCCGTGTGGCGCCGTGCCCCGCGGTGGGTTGACCTGGCGCGCATCGCGGCGACCGGGGTCGGCCTGGTGATGGTGTTCTACCTCATCTGGGCGGAGTTCTTCCGGATCCACGCGATCTGCCTGTGGTGCACCGGGGTGCACGTGATCACCTTCGTGCTGTTCTTCGTGCTCGTCTTCGGGCTGCTGTTCACCGACCCGCCCGAGCTGGTGGCCGAGGACGACGACTCGGACGTCGTCGATCACGACTCCGCGACCAGCCGCCGGGCCGACTGAGGCTCAGCTGCCGGCGTTCCACTCCTGCACGATCGCCAGCACGTCCATCAGTTCCTGGGCGGTGGCGTCGGGTGTGGCGTCGACCTGCACGCGTTGCGCGGCGGGGATGATCGAGTGCGGGATCCAGACCGCGCGCATCCCCACCTGCTGCGGCCCGTGCACATCCTCGAACAGGCGGTCGCCGACGTAGACGCACCGCTCGGGAGGCACGCCGACCGCGGCAGCCGCAGCGCGGAACGCCTCGGGGTGCGGCTTGGTCCAGGCGATCTCGCTGGAGTAGACGTCTGCGTCGATGAGGTGCGCGACGCCGTCCCGCTCGAAGATGGCGCGGTGGTAGTCACTCGACCAGATCGTGTTGGACAGCACGCCGACACGGATGCCGTTGTCCCGCAACGCCGTCCACAGCGGTTCGACCTGCGGGTCGGTGAAGGTGTGCGGCTCCCAGAACTTCTCGTACGCAGCCCGCGCGGCAGCGTGCTCGACCCCGCCGAGTCCGGCGTCCGCCAGGATCTGGTCCATCGCGGCGCTGCTCTGGGACTCCCTCGCCCGGCCCCACGCTTCCCCCTCGGCGCGCTGCAACTCCGACGCCAGCGCGCGGGCCCGGTCCTCCTCCTGGTGCACGGCGCGCGCGAAGACCTGCCACTGCGCTTCCAGGTCGACCTCGTGCCACGGGGTGAGGGTGCCGCCCCAGTCGAAGATGACCGCGTCGACGCGGCTCACGCCGTGGGCCGCACCTCGGCGAGCACCTCGGCGACCGCGTCGCCCACGGCCACCTCCCGGCGTTCGCCGCTACGGCGGTCCTTCAGCTCCACGACGCCGTCGGCCAGGCCCCGGCCGAGCACCAGGATGGTCGGTACGCCGATGAGCTCGGAATCCTTGAACTTCACACCGGGCGACACCTTGCGCCGGTCGTCGTAGAGGACCTCCAGGCCCTGCGCCTCCAGCCCGTGGACGATCTCGTCGGCCTGCAGGAAGACGGACTCGTCCTTACCGGTCGCCACGACGTGCACGTCGGCCGGCGCGACCTCGCGGGGCCAGATCAGACCGATGTCGTCGACGTTGTCCTCGGCGATCACGCCGACGGCGCGCGTGACGCCGACGCCGTACGAGCCCATCGTCACCGTGACGAGCTTGCCGTTCTCGTCGAGGACCTTCAGGCCGAGCGCCTCGGCGTACTTGGTGCCGAGCTGGAAGATGTGGCCCATCTCGATGCCGCGGGCGAGCGACAGGGTGCCGTGGCCGGACGGGCTGAGGTCGCCCTCGCGGATGTTCGCGGCCTGGATGATGCCGTCGGCCTCGAAGTCGCGCCCGTGGACCAGGTCGATGACGTGCCGACCGTGCTCGTCGGCGCCGGTCACCCACGCCGACCCGCGCGCGACGGACGGGTCGAGCAGGTAGCGGATGCCGCTGGCGTTGTCCGCGCCGAGCACGCCCGGACCGATGTAGCCCTTGGCCAGGCTCGGGTTGGCGGCGAAGTCCTTCTCCTCGAACGGGACGACCTCGGCGGGCTGGACCTTGACCTCGAGTCGCTTGGGGTCGACATCGCGGTCGCCGGGCAGACCGATCGCGAGCGGCTCGCGCACGCCGTCGGGGTGCTCGAGCATCACGATGACGTTCTTGAGGGTGTCGGCCGCCGTCCATGCCCGGCCGTCGTCTCGGGGGTGCTTCGCGTTGAGCGCGGTCACGAGGGTCTCGATGGTGGGCGTGTCGGGGGTGTCCTCGACGTGCGCCGGGCCGGCGGTCACCTCGACCTCGGCGGCCTGGGGCACGACGACGGCCTCGACGTTGGCGGCGTACCCGGATTCGTCGCGCACGAAGGTGTCCTCGCCGTGCGGACTGACCGCGAGGAACTCCTCGGACGCCGAACCTCCCATCGCGCCGGAGTCGGCCTGCACGATGACGTACTCGAAGCCGAGGCGCTGGAAGATCCTGATGTAGGCCTCGCGGTGCGAGTCGTAGGACTTCTGCAGTCCCGCCTGGTCGATGTCGAAGGAGTAGGAGTCCTTCATGATGAACTCGCGGCCGCGCAGGATGCCGGCGCGCGGGCGCGCCTCGTCACGGTACTTGTTCTGGATCTGGAACAGGCTGAGCGGCAGGTCCTTGTAGGAGGAGTAGGCGTCCCGGACGGCGAGCGCGAACATCTCCTCGTGGGTGGGGCCGAGCAGCAGGTCGGCGTCCTTGCGGTCCTGCAGCCGGAACAGGTTGGGTCCGTACTCGTTCCACCGCCCGGTGAGGTCGTACGGCTCGCGCGGCAGCAGGGCCGGGAAACGCACCTCCTGCGACCCGATCTGCTCCATCTCCTCGCGGATGATCCCCTCGACCTTGGCCAGCACCTTCATGCCGAGCGGCAGCCAGGTGTAGATGCCGGGGGCGACACGGCGTACGTACCCGGCGCGCACGAGCAGCTTGTGCCCCGGCAGCTCCGCGTCGGCCGGGTCCTCGCGCAGGGTTCGCAGGAACAGGGTCGACATGCGCAGGGCCACGGGTGGGCACTCCTTGATCGGTGCGGTGAACGGGTCGCCACGAGGATATCCGCCCGGCGAGGCGTCCCTCTCCCGAGTTTCCGCCCACCCCCTCCCCGTCGAGCGGAAGGGTCAGGGGTGCGGGAGGGCGCGGCGCACGATGGCCGCGGTGTCCGTAGGACCCACGCTCGGCGGCAGCGCCCCGAATACCCCGCGGTCGCCGACCTCGACCCGGGACGCGAGGAACGCGTCGGCGACGTACGACGTGCTGTGCCGCGCCAGCAACGAGCCCTGCAGCACGACCGCCATCCGTGCGGCGATCCGCCGCGCCCGTCCCTCTCCCGTCACGGGATCCGCTGCTGCAGCGCGCAGTTCGTCGACCACCGATTCCGCAGCGGCATCCAGAGCTGCCGCTCCAGCGAGTGCCACCTCGTCACGCCACGCCTGCACCGCATCGGGCGAACGGGTCGCCGCACGGAGCACGTCCAGCGCGTTGACGTTTCCGCTGCCCTCCCAGATCGAGTTGAGCGGCGACTCGCGCACCAGCAGCGGCATGCCCGACTCCTCGACGTACCCGTTGCCACCCATGCACTCCATCGCCTCGACGCACACCGGCGGCGTGCGCTTGCAGACCCAGAACTTCGCGAGCGGCAGAGCGATCCGCCGTAGCGCGATCTCGTGCGGATCCGTGCGCCTGTCGACCGAGTGCGCGAGGCGCAACGCCAGCATGGTCGCCCCCTCCGATTCCAGCGCCAGATCGGCGATCACACCTGACATCGCGGGCTTCTCGATGAGCACCGAACCGAACGCCGACCGGTGCGCCGCGTGCCAGCTCGCCTCCGCGACCGCTCGCCGCATCAAGGCCGCCGACCCGAGGACGCAGTCCAGCCGGGTGGCGGCCACCATCTCGATGATGGTGCGCACCCCGCGGCCCTCCTCTCCCAGCCGTACGGCGTGCGCGTCCTCGAACTCCAGCTCGGCCGACGCGTTCGACCGGTTACCGAGCTTGTCCTTGAGCCGGACGATGCGCACCGCGTTGCGCGAGCCGTCGGGGCGCACCCGCGGCACGACGAAGCAGCTGAGCCCGCCGGGTGCCTGCGCGAGCACGAAGAACAGGTCGTTCATCGGCGCGGAGGTGAACCACTTGTGCCCGCGCAGCGTGTAGTCACCTGACGAACGAGCCGTGGCCACAGTGCTGTTCGTGCGGACGTCGGATCCGCCCTGCTTCTCGGTCATGCCCATGCCGGCGAGCAGTCCCGCCTTGCCGGTGGGCTCGCGCAGTCCTGGGTCGTACGTCGCAGAGGCCAGCAGCGCGGTCCACCGGGCGGCCTGGGCGGGGTCGGCCGCGAGCGCGGGCACGGCGGCGTAGGTCATCGTCATGGGGCAGGCGTGGCCGGGCTCGATCCCGGTCCACGCGACGAAACCGGCAGCGCGCCTCAGGTGGGCGTCCGGCTCGTCCGAGGTCCACGCGGCTCCGGCGAGCCCCAGACCGACACCCGTGCGCAGCATCCAGTGCCAGCTGGGGTGGAACTCCACCTCGTCGATGCGGAGGCCGAACCGGTCCGCCGTACGCAGCACGGGCGGGTGGGCATTGGCGAGCCGACCGTGTTCGCGCGCTTCCGCCGAGCCGGCGGCGGTGCCGAGCTCCCGCAACGACGCGAGGATCTCAGCGCCCCCACCCTCGGGCGCCTGGGCCCGGATCGCATCCAGCAGCGCGGCGTCCGAGGCGATCGCGTCGTAGCCCTCCAGGGGTGGCGGTTGATTGTCGGGGCTGCGCTCGAACGGGTCCGCATGGCTCATCTGGCGGAGATTAGCCGGGAGCGGAGGTAGCGTCGTCGCCATGGCGTCGACCCTGAGCTTCGAGACCTACCTCGACGGCATCCACGAGGCGACCGCCCGTCTGCGCGAAGAGGCCTGGCAGGCCGGGTCGCTCGCGACCGTCCCCACCTGTCCCCAGTGGAACGTGGGCCACCTCGTGGCCCATCAGGGCATGGTGCACCGGTGGGCCGCGGGCGTGCTGGCAGGTGGCCCCGAGACCGACACCGAGGAGGTGGAACGGGAGGGTCTGGAGACCATCGATCCCGGCGTCTGGCTGCAGGACGGGTGCGATGAGCTCGTCGGCTGCCTGCGGGCCGTACCCGCCGACGCGGACGTCGCGTTCTTCATGGAGAGCCCGATGGGCGGCCGCGACAGCTGGGCGCGACGACAGTGTCACGAGACCACCATCCACTCGATCGACGCCCTCGCCGCGCGGCTCGGCCAGCGGGCGGATGCCGACGAGGTGGACCTGTCACCGGGCTTTGCGGCGGACGGCGTGGATGAGCTGTTGTGTTCCTTCATGCCTCGGCGCAGGTTCGATCTGCGCTCCAGTAGCCCCGTGACCGTCACGGTGCACAGCACGGACACCGGCGACTCGTGGCTTCTCTCCTTCGGAGACGAGCTGCCGGTGGCGCAGCGCGACCGGACCGCGGATCATCCCGACGCCGCGATCGAGGGCACGGCCGTGGAGCTCTATCTGGCGCTGTGGAACCGTGGCGCGCAGATCCGCTGGGAGGGGCGCGATGTGCTCTCCCTCTGGCGCGACCGGATGAAGGTGACGTGGGACTGAGCGCGACCCCGCCGCCCGCGGCGCTGGTGCTGCGCGGCCGCACCTACGACGCCGCGAACCCCGCCGTGATGGCGATCGTCAACCGCACGCCGGACTCGTTCTGGGAGGGCAACCGCCACCACGACCTGTCCGCGGCCATCGATGCGCTGCACCTGGCGGTCGCCGACGGTGCCGACATCATCGATGTCGGCGGAGTGCGGGCCGGCCAGGAGGGCCCGGCGGTCGACGCCGCACTCGAACGCCGCAGGGTGCTGCCGTTCCTCGAGGCTGCGCGCACGGCGTACCCGCACCTCGTGCTGAGCCTGGACACCTGGCGCAGCGAGGTGGCACAGGCGGCCGAGGGTGTGGTCGACCTGATCAACGACACGTGGGCCGGCCACGACCAGCGGCTGGTGCAGGTGGCCGCGCGGATGGGCGCCGGCATCGTGTGCTCGCACACCGGTGGACTGCCGCCGCGCACCGATCCGGTCGCGGTGCGCTACGCCCGGACCGACGGCGGCGACGTCAGCGACGCCGGTGAGGAGGAAGCCCTGCTGCGCGACGTGCGCTCTCGGCTCACCGGGGCCGCTCGCGTCGCCATGGACGCGGGCATCCCCCGAGAGCGGATCCTCATCGACCCGACCCTCGACTTCGGCAAGACGACACGGCACTCCCTGAGCCTGCTGCGGCGTACATCCGACGTGGTTGCCCTGGGTTTCCCTGTGCTGCAGGCGATCTCACGTAAGGACTTCCTGGGCGAGACCCTCGACCTGCCGACCGATCAGAGGTTGGAGGCCGGGCTCGCTGCCACCGCCGTGGCGGCCTGGCAGGGCGCCACCGTCTTCCGCACCCACGACGTACTGGCGACCCGACGCGTCCTCGACATGGTGGCGGTGATCCGCGGTGACCGGGAGCCGCAGCGCGCGGTCCGCGGCGAACCGGGTCGATCAGCCGAACCGGGCGCAGCCGAAGGGTGAACGACGCGCCGGTCGTGCGTTACCGAGCGCTCCGTGCCTTCCATGCCCAGCGGACCAGCGGCCACTGCAGCGGCAGACGCACGAGCAGCACCCCGAGCGTCACGCCTCGCGCCGTGGTGGCGCCGTTGCGGACCAGGTCCTCGCCGGCGTCCACGACCATCTGCACGTTGGCCGGGAAGACCGCGACGAGCAGCGCCGCTGACGCGATCGCGGCGTAGTGCCGGGTGCGCGGCACCATGAGCCCCGCAGCGCACAGGATCTCGGCGGCGCCGGACAGGTAGACCAGCTCGCGGTGGTAGGGCAGGAAATGCGGGACGGTGTCCTCGAAGACCTGCGGACGGAACGTGTGGATCACGCTGGACCCCGCGAAGAGGGCTGCGACGACCTTGGTCCCGTTGGTGAGCGGTGGCATGCGGCCCACCCTCGCAGACGCGGCGCCGCGCACCGTCAGAGGATGACGGTGGCGAAGGTCTCGATCTCCTCGAAACCGGTGGCCTGGTAGGTGCGCAGCGCCGGCTCGTTGTAGGAGTTGACGTAGAGGGTGACGTCGGGGGCGAGGTGGTCCTGGACGTGCTGCACGACGGCATTCATGGCCGGCTCGGCGATGCCATGCCCGCGGGCCTGCGGCGCGACCCACACCCCCTGGATCTGCGCGACGCCGAAGGCCAGCGACCCGACGTCGGCCTTGAAGATGATGCGACCGCCCTCGCTGATCACGTAGGTATGGCCGGCGCGGATCAGTCCGCGCACCATCCGCCGGTAGTCCTGGTCTGATCCCACGTACGGCGGGTAGCCGATCTCGGCGGTGAACATGTGCGCCGAGGCGGGCATCACCAGGTCCAGCTCGTCCTCCCGCGCGAGCCGCACCCGCGGATCCATCGGTCGTCCGACCTCACGCGGCGACGTCGTCACCGCCATCATCGGCTGCTCGGGCCGGATGGATCGCGCGGTGCCCCACATCGGCTCCAGCCGCTCCCACAGGCCGAGCACCTGCTCCGCCTCGCCGAAGATCGAGGAGCACCGGCGCCGGTAGCGGCGCAGCTTCGCGGCGAAGACGTCCAGTGCGGCGTCGTTGCACGAGATGGGCACGACGTTGGCCGAGACCCAGCACATCGCGGTCAGCTCCGCGCCTCCCAGGCCGAGCAGCGAGCTGGCGAACGCCGGACCGCCCTCCACCAGGCGCGCACCCACGAAGACGTTGCCCATCGCGTCCTGACGACACAGCGCGAGCGCGGCGTCGTAATCGCTCGACCCGAGGGTCCGCGCGGGACTGGAGGTACGCAACACGGTGTCAGCCTGCCTCGGATCGGATGGAGAGATGGTGCAAACGACCAGTATCCCTGCGGTTGGTAGCGTCGCCGCCATGCCCGACGAGACTCCGACCGTGCCCGGCACGCCCGTCCTCGTGAATTTCCGCAAGTGGGACGGGCGCGAGCACTGGCAGGAGCCGACGACCTACCTCGGCACAGACGAGCACGGAGTGTGGCTCGGCATGCGACGCGGTACGACGTTCCACCGCCCCGGGTACGAGGTGGTCTCCCAGGCCGACTCGGTGAAGCTGGCGTCGTACGGCGGCTGGTTCGCGACGTTCAACGGACCTGGCCACCAGATCCAAACCTACGTCGACATCACCACCATCGGCGACTGGTCCCGGTCCGCCGACGGTTTCGTCTTCACCCTCGTCGACCTCGACCTCGACATCGTGCGGGAGCACGACGGCCGGGTCTTCGTCGACGACGAGGACGAGTTCGCCGACCATCAGAAGCTGTTCGGGTACCCGGACGATGTGATTCAGACGGCCGAACGCGACTGCGCCTACGTCTTCGAGGCCGTCGGTGCCCGCGCCGAACCCTTCGCGGGGCGCCCCGACGACTGGATGGCTCAGCTGCTCGCCGACGTCTGATCCCGCGCCGAGGGGTTCAGCTGACGGTGACGCTCGGGGCGCCGCCCTCGCCGTCGACCGGCTCGCCCATCTCCTCGGCGATGCGCATGGCTTCGTCGATCAGGGTCTCGACGATCTGGCTTTCCGGGACCGTCCGCACGACCTCGCCCTTGACGAAGATCTGGCCCTTGCCGTTGCCGGACGCGACACCCAGGTCGGCCTCGCGGGCCTCCCCCGGGCCGTTGACGACGCAGCCCATGACGGCCACCCGCAGCGGCACGGTCAGGCCCTCGAGACCCGCAGTGACCTCGTCCGCGAGCTTGTAGACGTCGACCTGAGCGCGCCCGCAGGACGGGCAGGACACGATCTCCAGCTTGCGCGGCTTGAGGTTGAGCGACTGCAGGATCTGGTTGCCGACCTTGACCTCCTCCACCGGCGGCGCCGACAGGGAGACCCGGATCGTGTCGCCGATGCCCTTGGACAGCAGCGCGCCGAACGCGGTCGCGGACTTGATGGTGCCCTGGAACGCCGGTCCGGCCTCGGTCACGCCGAGGTGCAGCGGCCAGTCGCCGCGCTCGGAGAGCATTTCGTACGCGGCCACCATGATCACCGGGTCGTTGTGCTTGACCGAGATCTTGAAGTCGTGGAAGCCGTGCTCCTCGAAGAGCGAGGCCTCCCAGACGGCCGACTCGACCAGCGCCTCGGGCGTGGCCTTGCCGTACTTGTCCATGATCCGCTTGTCGAGCGACCCGGCGTTCACGCCGATCCGGATCGAGACGCCGGCGTCCTTGGCGGCCTGGGCGATCTGCTTGACCTGGTCGTCGAACTTGCGGATGTTGCCCGGGTTGACCCGGACCGCCGCGCAGCCGGCGTCGATCGCCGCGAAGACGTACTTGGGCTGGAAGTGGATGTCCGCGATGACCGGGATCTGGCTCTTGCGGGCGATCGCGGGCAGCGCGTCGGCGTCGTCCTGGCTGGGGCAGGCGACGCGCACGATGTCGCACCCGGACGCGGTCAGCTCGGCGATCTGCTGCAGCGTCGCGTTGATGTCGGTGGTCGGGGTCGTGCACATGGACTGCACGGAGATCGGCGCGTCACCGCCGACGAACACCTTGCCCACCTTGATCTTGCGGGTGGGGCGGCGCGGTGCCAGGACGGGTGCGGGGGCGGACGGCATACCGAGCGAGACGGTCATCTGTTGGCCAGCATTCCTTCGAAAGGAGGTCAGTTGAGTTTGACGGGGTTGACGATGTCGGCATAGAAGAGCAGCCCGAACATCACGAGCAGCACCATCGAGACGCCGTACGCGACCGGCAGCGCCTTGGCGACGTCGACGTAGATCGGACCCTTGAGACCGCGGGCCCGCGCGATCGGGCGTTTGACGGCCTCCCACAGCGCACCGGCGATGTGACCGCCGTCGAGCGGCAGCAGCGGAACGAGGTTGAAGACGAAGAGGGCCAGGTTGAGGGATGCCAGGAGTCCGAGCAGCAGCTCCACCTTGTCCACGGTCGAGACCTGGTGGCTCTCGGTGACGTCACCGGCGACGCGGCCCACGCCCACCACGGACATCGGGCCGTTCGGGTCGCGCTGGCCGCTGCCGAACGCCGCATTGAAGACCCCGACCATCTTCTGCGGGATCTTCACGAAGACCGATGCGGTCTGCCGTACTCCGTCGCCGACGATGGAGGGTGCGTCGGTGAGCGGCTGACGACGTACGACGTTCGTGCCGCCGATGCCTGCGCCGATCAGGCCGCCGCGGATGGTCTCGGTGCGCCCGGACCAGTTGAGGACCGGGTTGCCCTGAGCGTCGGTCTTGGGCAGGGTCCGCAGCGCGGGCGTGATGTGCAGGGTGCGGCGGACGCCGTCGCGCAGGACGACCATCGGGATCTGCTGCTGCGGGTGAGCCCGGATGACCTTCGTCGCGCCCGTCGTGGTGCTGACCTTGACGCCGTCGACGGACTCGATGCGGTCACCGGTCCGCAGGCCGGCCGCGGCCGCGGGCGACGGGGTGGGGCAGGTCTTCGGGGCGCTGCCGGAGCTGGTGGCCAGGCACGGCATCACCGAGCCGACGTCGGCCGTGACCTGGGTGGGCAGGCCGATGCCGCAGGCGATGATGATCAGCAGCACCGCGGCGATGACCAGGTTCATGAACGGGCCGCCGAACATGATGATGACCTTGCGGTGGGTCGGCAGCTTGTAGAAGACCCGATGGGCCTCGTGCGGCTCGATCTCCTCGAACGCCGCGTCGCGAGCCTGGTCGACCAGCTGGCTCCAGCGGCCGGTCGAGGACGCGCGTACCCGGTTGGGGTCCTCGCCCGGTGCGGGCGGGAACATGCCGACCATCCGGATGTAGCCGCCGAGGGGGATCGCCTTCACGCCGTACTCGGTCTCGCCACGGCGACGCGAGAACACGGTCGGCCCGAAACCGATCATGTACTGGGTGACTTTCACGCCGAATTTCTTGGCGGGCGCCATGTGGCCGAGTTCGTGCAGCGCGATCGAGATGGCGACGCCGATCACCATCAACACGACACCGAGCAGGAACATCACCCGACTAGGTTCTCATGCGCGGCGAAACCCGCCTCGCTCACTGCGCCGCGAGAAGTTCCTGTGCGCGGGCGCGCGCCCAGTCCTCGGCCTGTAGCACCTGCTCGACGGTCAACTCCCCCGCCTGCGCCTGATGGTCGCCGACCACCTTCGCCACCGTGTCGACGATGGCCGTGAAGCGCAGTCGCCCGTCGTGGAAGGCGTCGACGCACTCCTCGTTGGCTGCGTTGTAGACGGCGGGGTACGTCGCTCCGGCCGAACCGACCTGCCGCGCGAGCCCGACGGAGGGGAACGCCTCGTCGTCCAGCGGTTCGAAGTCCCAGCTGGAGGCCGTGGTCCAGTCGATGCGGGGCCCGGCGTCCGGCACGTGACGCGGCCACCCGAGGCCGAGCGCGATCGGCACCAGCATGCTCGGTGGCCCGCATTGGGCGATGGTGGAGCCGTCGACGAACTCGACCATCGAGTGGATCATCTGCTGCGGGTGCACGACCACGTCGATCCGCTCCAGCGGGATGTCGAAGAGCAGGTGGGCCTCGATGACCTCCAGACCCTTGTTGACCAGGGTCGCGGAGTTGGTGGTGATCACCCGGCCCATCGAGAAGTTGGGGTGCGCGAGCGCCTGCTGCGGGGTGACGTCGTGCAGCTCCTCTCGCGGCCGACCACGGAACGGTCCGCCGCTCGCCGTGACCAGCAGCCGGCGTACCTCGTCGTGGTCGCCGGCTTTGAGGCACTGCGCGATGGCGCTGTGCTCGCTGTCGACCGGCACGATCTGCCCCGGCGCGGCGAGGGCCTTCACGATCGGTCCGCCGACGATGAGCGACTCCTTGTTGGCCAGGGCCAGCGTCGAACCCGCGCGCAGCGCCGCCAGCGTCGGGCGCAGTCCGATCGATCCGGTGATGCCGTTGAGGACGACGTCGGCTCCGCACTGAGCCGCCTGCGTCGCCGCGTCCGGCCCGACCACGATCCGTGGTGCGTACGACGGTCGGCCCGCCGAGCGCGCCACGTCATCGATCATCCGGCGTAGATCTGCTTCGGCGCCGGCCGCTACGGCGACCAGTTCGGCGTTCAACTCGACCGCCTGGCTGGCTACCAGCTCCAGATCCCGCCCGCCCGCAGCGATCGCGACGACATCGAACGCCTCGGGGTGCTGACGCACGATCTGGACGGCCTGGGTGCCGATCGACCCGGTCGAACCGAGCAGGGCGATGGTGCGGGGACGGGCGTCGGTGCTCACTGCGCCATTGTGCCCGGGAACCTCTGGTGGGGTGCCGTCGCTCAGCTCGCCTGCTCGATGCCGAGGTGCGCGGCGATCATCCGGCACAGTCCGCGGGCGTCTGGCGCTGTGAGATCGGCGGCTGGGCTCACCACGTAGGTGCCGGAGTCGCCCCAGATGACGCACACCGTGGTGGCCGCTTGTCCGGGTGCGCGCACGGTCACGTCGGCCGTCGCCAGAGCGCGGCCCCAGGGCGCCGGTTCAGACGTAGACCAGGGGCTGACGACGACCCTCCCACGCAGGGAGACTCCGTCGGGCTCGGACTGCAGCTCCGGTGTCAGCGCGGCGAGCACCAGCTGCACGGAGCGATCCGCCGGCAGCACGTCGAAGTCGTGCAACCCGTCGATCGAGATGTCCTCGCACACCGTGGTGCCGCCTGCGTCGTACACGTGGCGCAGCGACCGCGCACCCTCCGCGCATACCTCGATCCGGTACGAACGCTCGGGATTCGCACGCACCTGAAGCAGGTGCACCAGCTCGTCCGGCATCAGCAGACCTTCACCTGCCTCAAGCGCGACACCGTGTGCGCACAGGGCTCGGTAGGCGACGTCCACCGCGACCGACCGCTGCGCCGCGCCCAACCGGTCCAGGTACGGCGTGTCGACATCGTCCGCGGCGCCGAACAGCTGCAGCTCCTCGTCGGTGAGCCGGAACAGCGGGGCCGTCACGGGAGCACCACCGGCCGCTGGACCGCCAGGAGCCGTCGAACCGGTCCGGTGCGCATACGGCCGGGACCCCAGAGGCCGGCGCGCGGCTCGGCGCCGATAGGCCGCACCGGTCCGGTGCGCATACGCCCTGGATCGACGACCCCCAGTTCGGGCATCCGCACCGGGCCCGTGCGCATGCGGCCCCCGGGAACCGGGGCGGCGCGCTGCAGGTCCACGCTGTCCAGCGAGAGCGCGAATCGCGCCTGATGGCAGCGGATCGAGGACCACACCTCCGCGATCCGGACGTCGAGATGGGACGCGGCCGGGGCGCTCGTGCTGGCGCGTTGCGCTTCGAGTCGGCCGAGGTCGACCAGATCCCGGTCCAGGTGCAGAGCCACCGCGGTCGCCTCTCCGGCGACCTGCCCCAACCGGGTTGCGGTGGCCCGCAGGCCCCGGGTGTAGTCGCCGATGGCACCCGCGTGCACCAACGCGGCGCTCCCCGTCCAACGCCCTTCGAGACGGAAGATACAGGCGGCCGCGACCGACGCATCGTGCTCCAGGTCTTCCGCCGCGCGCATGATCTGACGCGCCGCGGCGCGGATCGCGACGGGGTCGGGCCGCCGGCCGTTCATGGCCCCGGCCGCATCCCGGCCTCGACCTCGGCCTCCTGACCTGCGTAGGCCGCCGCGGCGCGCCGCAGTGCGCAGGTCAGACCCGCGCGCTGCTCGTCCAGCCCGGCGAATGCCGTTGTCGACCGCTGACCGAATCTCACGGCAGCAGAGAGCGACTCGGCTCCCGACACCGCCGCAGCCAGAGCCAGGACAATCCGCGCGGCGCCGTACTCCGCTGGGTGCGGGATCGCGCCGAGCGCCCCCGCCTCATGCTCCAGGGCGTCCGGCGACACCTGCCATCGACCTCGTCGATCCACCGCCGTCTCCCTCCACCGCGTGCGACTGGTTGCACGTTAGGAGCAGACCGCCGGAGCCCGCAGAAGTTGTCCACAGGGCCAGGGCCGGCCACCCGGCACACGGCAGCACCAGTTCGATGCGCCGGCGCGCAAGCGCGGCCGGCTGGTCGAATCATCATCATCCGCAGGCATATTCGTCATGTTTTCCATTGCGCCACCTATCGAACAGGAGTATGATTCAGAGTAGATGGCAAGGGGTGCCATCACCAGCGCAGGAGGGGCCATGGCGCAGTCGACGACCGACATCCACCACCCCGCTGCGCCGGGTGCTGGCGCTC
>NZ_JAGEKN010000003.1:0-275246 GCF_017565325.1 Allobranchiibius sp. GilTou38
CATGACCGGCGACACGTTCCAGGACAGCACGACCACGTCCACCCCCACACCGGAGCCCACCGGCCGCTGATCACCGGTCCGTCGAGCGCGGCGCCGCGAGGGCCTCTTACGTCTGCGGCCAGGGCTGCAGCACTGGCCACCAACGCAGAACGCCCACCCCGCCGTACGGCGGGGTGGGCGTTCTGCGTTGATACCCGCGCCGGGAGACCCGGGGCGTGACCGCTGACCGTCAGCCGGCCAGGGTCTCCTCCTCGATCTGCGCCTCACGCTGGGAGTCGGCGATGTAGCGGTCGACCGAGACGCGGGACAGGCGGGTGGAGTACGCCAGCGCCATGATCGCGGCGGAGAAGATGAACGTGACGATGAACGCGCTGCCGAACTGGATCACGTTGCGCCCACCGTCGTAGTTGCCGAGGTAGGACATCAGCGCCAGGCCACCGAGCCACGGCACGTACCAGAGACCGGACACCCAGTCCCACTCCGGCTGCTGGCCCCGCACGGCGTTGACGGCGTACATCACGCCGAGCAGCACGACACCGAGCAGCACTGCCATGAAGAGCTTCTCGTTGGTCTTCCAGCCGGTCCAGTAGACGATCAGGTTGGCCGACCAGAACGCGAGGAAGGCCAGCACGTGCGCTCCGGGCAGCCGGAACGAGCGCGGGTGGTCCGGCAGCTGCTTGCGGAAGGCCAGCAGCACCAATGGCCCGGAGCCGAACGACAGCACGGTCGCGGAGGTGATGAAGCCGACCAGCTGCTGCCAGCTCGGGAAGGGCAGGAAGAGGATCAACCCGACGACGAACGCGAGGACCATGCTGATGAGCGGTACGCCGTTCGACGTCGTCTTCGCCAGCGCCTGCGGCGCGTTGCGGTTGCGCGCCATCGCGAAGGAGATGCGCGAGGTCACCGTGGTGTAGATCAGACCGGTGTCGGCCGGCGAGACCACCGCGTCGATGTAGAGCAGGGTGGCCAGCCAGCCGAGACCCAGCACGCTGGCGATGGCCGCGAGCGGGCCGAAGTCGTCGGTGAAGGACACCTTGCCCCAGCCGTGCGCGAGATCGGACGGGGAGAGCGAACCCACGAAGGCCACCTGCAGCAGGACGTAGATCACGGTGGTCAGCAGTACCGAGCCGATCACTGCGACCGGCACGTTGCGCTTGGGGTTGTCGGTCTCGCCGGCGAGCTCGATGCCCTGCCGGAAACCGAGGAAGGAGAAGACGATCCCCGAGGTCGAGATCGCGGTGAAGACCCCGTGCCACCCCTCGGGCCTGAAGCCGTGGGAGGTGAAGTTGTGGGGGCTGAACTTGGTGACCAGGAAGGCCACGATCACCAGGGTGATGATGCCGAGCTTCCACCACACCAGGACGTTGTTGACGCGCGCGAACCACCGCACGCCGAAGTAGTTGATGACCACGAAGACGGCCATTGCGATCACGGCGACACCGAGTCCCAGGCCGGTCAGGGTGTGGACGACGGCACCGTCGACCGTGTGCTTCTCGGTGAACGCCGCGTACTTGGTGGCGTAGGTGAGTGCGCCCTCGACCTCGATCGGCGCGACGGCCATGCACGCCACCCAGGTGATCCACCCGGTCATGTAGCTGGCGAACGACCCGAAGCCGATGTGCGGGAAGCGCACGACGCCGCCGGACAACGGGAACATCGTGCCGAGCTCGGCGTAGCAGAGGCCGATCAGCAGGATCATCACTCCGCCGAGGCCCCACGAGATGACCGCGGCCGGCCCGGCCTCCTGCGAAGCGTTGAGGGCACCGAAGAGCCACCCCGATCCGATGATGGATCCGACGCTGGCGAAGAGGAGGCCGACCACGCCGACGTGCCGCTTGAGGTGCGGATCACCACCGTCGGCGGTGTTCGTCGTGGGTTCGGCGGCTTTGTTGGGGGAGGCCATGGGCCACCTTCCGGCCCGCTGGGGGCATTGTCGATAGGAGTGCTATAACCGTCGCAGGCTACCGACCGACCGCGCCGCGACGACGCCGGGACCGGAAGAAATCGGTCAGCAGCCCAGCGCACTCCTGCTCGCGTACGCCGCCCACGCAGGTCACCTTGTGCGGCGACGGGTTGCCACGGATGACGTTCCACGCGCTCCCGCAGGCGCCGGCCTTCGCGTCGTACGCGCCGAAGACGATCCCGGACAGACGCGACTGCATCACCGCGCCGGTGCACATCAGACACGGTTCGAGCGTCACCACCAGCAGGCAGTCGTCGAGTCGGTAGTGGCCCAGATGCGTTGCGGCAGCACGGATCGCGAGCATCTCGGCGTGCGCGAGCGGATCCTTGTCGCCGACCCGCAGATTGAGCCCGGAGCCGATCACCTCGCCATGCGGATCGAGCACGACGGCGCCGACGGGCACGTCGTCGGTGAGCAGCGCCTCGCGGGCGCGGAGCAGCGCCAGTCCCATCCACGCGTCGTACGGCGGCTCGGGAGCGCCAGGGAAGCCTGCCGTCACGCCGTAGAGTCTGGGCCATGCGTGTCCAGGTCGCCAATCACCCGCTCATCGCACACAAGCTGACGTATCTGCGCGACGAGCGGACCGACAGCCCGACGTTCCGACGGCTCACCGAGGAGCTGGTGACGCTGCTCGCGTACGAGGCGACCCGCTCGGTGCGCGTGGAACCGTTCGAGATCAACACCCCGGTCTCCCCCGCCACCGGCATCAAGCTGTCGACGCCGAAGCCGCTGGTCGTGCCGATTCTGCGCGCCGGGCTCGGCATGCTGGAGGGGATGGTGCGACTGCTGCCGAGCGCCGAGGTGGGCTTCCTCGGGATGCAACGCAACGAGGAGACCCTCGAGGCCATCACCTACGCCAACCGGCTGCCGGACGACCTGTCCGGTCGGCAGTGCTACGTGCTCGACCCGATGCTCGCGACCGGCGGCACCCTCGCCATGTCGATCCAGTACCTGGTCGACCGGGGCGCGGACGACATCACGGCGGTCACCCTGCTGTGCGCGCCGGAGGGCATCGAGGCCCTCGACGACCAGCTGCGAGAGCTGGACGTGCCGGTCACGCTGGTCACCGGCGCCATCGACGAACGGCTCAACGAGAAGGGCTACATCGTGCCGGGCCTCGGCGATGCGGGCGACCGGCTGTACGGCGTGGTCTGAGCCCTGCGGACACCTAGGCGCTGGTCGCGACACTCCCGGCGGCGGCAGACGGTGTCGTCACACGCGTCACTCCTGTCACACTGGCTCATGAATCGTGCCGCACGTCCCGTCGGCACCCACGCACTTCCGGAGGACCGATGGCCACCGACAAGGTGAAGAAGATCGTCATTTGGGCGGTCTTCGTCTTCCTCCTCTACGCGATCTTCACCGACCCGCACCACTCGGCCGGCATCGTGCACAACATCTGGAGCATCCTGCAGTCCGGCGTGCAGCACATCGGCGACTTCTACCACGACATCCTGCACTCCTGATCGCACATGGACGGGGTGGCGTCGGGCGCCGAACGGGCGATGGGGCGCTATCTGCTCGACGGTGAGCGGATGGTGGTGGCGGTCCACCAGCACTGGTCCCGTGTCGCCGGGGTCGTCGCCGGCACGGTGGCCGGACTGCTGCTCGTCGTGGCGATCGGGTTGATCACCCCCGCGAGCGCCGGGCTCGTCTCCGACCTCGCATGGTGGCTCTGGCTGGCGCTGCTGGTCTACTGCCTGGTCCAACTGCTGCTGTGGCGCCACGACTGGTTCATCGCGACCGACCGGCGCCTGCTGCTGACCTACGGCCTGGTGTCGCGCAAAGTGGCGATGATGCCGCTGGCGAAGGTCACCGACATGTCGTTCAACCAGTCGGTGTCCGCGCGGTTCCTCGGTTACGGCACCTTCGTCATGGAGAGCGCGGGACAGGACCAGGCGCTGCGGCAGATCGACTACATCCCCGACGCCGACATGCACTACCGCTCCATCTGCGCCGAGATCTTCGGCGAGGAGGAATCGGTCGACGAGGACAGCAACGAGCCGCAGCACCACCATCGCTCGCTCGACCCGGTCGATGCGACCGATCCGTACGGCATCCCGGTGCCCGTACGCCGGCCGGTACGTTCCGGTTTCGAGGACCGGCCACCCCCGGACTACGGCGCGAACCGTCGCCGCGTCGTACGCGCCGCGACCGTGCTGTCCGACGACCCGGAGGCCAGCTGGTCGGTCAGCCGCGAGGACGCGCCGCCGCCCCAGCGCGTCCGCCCGCGCCATGACCGGCGCACGGACGACGACCGACCGTGAAACACTCCTCGCTGCAACGATCCGCGCAGCGATGCAGCAACACCCAGGAGTGAAAAAGGTATGGCGGTCCGGCCGATCACGATCATCGGGCACAAGGCGCTGCATCAGCCGACCCGGCGCGTCCGGGAGGTCACCGACGACGTGCGCGAGCTGGTGGCCGACATGTTCGACACCCTGGAGGCCGCGGACGGTGCGGGCCTGGCCGCGAACCAGGTCGGGGTGCGACTGCGGATCTTCGTCTACGACTGCGCCGCAGACGACGACGTGGTCCAGCGCGGCGTCGTGATCAACCCGGTGCTGGAGAAGGGCACCGTGCCCCCGGGCGATCCGGACCCGGGCGAGCTCGAGGGCTGCCTCTCGGTGCCCGGTGAGCACTTCCCCACCGCGCGCTCGGACTGGGCGCGGGTCACCGGCACCGACCTGGACGGCAACGAGGTCGTCGTCGAGGCGCAGGGCGGCACGCTGGCGCGCTGCCTGCAGCACGAGACCGATCACCTGGACGGCAAGCTCTACGTCGAGCGCCTCACCCCGACGTACCGCACGCAGGCCCGGGACGCGGTCAAGTCCCGCGGGTGGGAGTCCGCGCGGATCACCAAGTGGGATCCGCTGCAGCAAGAGGCCGAGGACGTCTGAGCGGCATCGCAACGGCCCGGCATAGGGTGCGGGCATGCGCGCCCAGGAGATCTCCGCACCGCACGCCTTCCACGCCGAAGGGCCCTGCTGGGACGTCGAGTGGGGCGGGCTGAAGTACGTCGACATGCTCGCCGGCGACGTCCTCGCGCCACGCCCGGACGGCGGAGTCGACCGGGTGCACGTGGGCAAGGTCGCCGCCGCGCTGCGACCCCGCGGAGCCGGCGGCGCGATTATCGCCACCGAGCGCGGCTTCGCCCTCGCGAGCGCACCGGACCTGTCCGACGTGCAGCAGATGCAGCCGCTGTGGAGCGACCCGGGCATCCGCTTCAACGACGGCGGCTGCGACCCGATGGGCAACTTCTACTGCGGCACGATGGCCTACGGCCAGACGCCCGGCGCGGGTTCCCTGTATCTCCTCACCTCCGACGGGCTCGCGTCGCAGGTGATCACCCACCTCACCGTTTCCAACGGGATCGGCTGGACCGGTTTGGGAGACAGGGGTTTCCACAACGACACCCCGACGCGGGTCGTGTCGACCTTCGACTGGTCGCCGGACGGGATCACCGACCGCCGACCGTTCGTCACGCTGCCGGAGGACCTGGCCGGCGACCCCGACGGACTGTGCGTCGACGAGCAGGGCGGGGTCTGGGTCGCCCTCTACGGCGGCTCCGCGGTGCACCGCTACTCCCCCGAGGGTGAGCTCGACCACGTCGTCGAACTGCCGGTGACCAACGTCACCGCGTGCACCTTCGGCGGCGACGGGCTGCGCACGCTCTACATCACCACCACCAGGGAGAACGTGCCTGACGGTGAACAGCCCCTGGCCGGAGCGGTATTCGCCTGCGAGCCCGGCATCGGCGGCCTCCCTGCCCGGCCGTTCGCGGGCTGAGGCATCCGGCGTACGCCGATGGGTGGTCGGCGGGCCGCCGATTTCCGCTGTCGAGAGCGAGCAGGTAACGTACCTCTCCGGTGAACGGGCCGTCCTGACGCGCCCACACCAGCACCCGTAGCTCAACGGATAGAGCATCTGACTACGGATCAGAAGGTTGGGAGTTCGAATCTCTCCGGGTGCACGCTGTGTTGAGATAGTAGAACGGCCCCGATCGCGTGAGAACGCCGGTCGGGGCCGTTTCTTTCCGCGCGGGCCAGCGGCGCTGCGGTCATTTTCCTGCACCGGGCGGCGGGCGTTTTCAGGCGGCTTCGGACGGGGACCGCTCCGGTGGGCTTCCGCTGCGTGGCTCGGTGCGTGGGGCAGCGGCCGCGCGGTCACTTTCCTACGCCGGCTGGCGGCAGCCAGGTGGGGTATCGGCCGCCCGGTCACTTTCCTACGCGGCGGGCAACCCGGTAGCGGCCGGCGGGGCGAGCGTGCCCTTCCAGGCACCTGAAGGCGTCACCGGACTGCGAAACCGGCCCACCCGACCGGGCGATGAGGTGGGCTATGGGCACGGCGGTCACTTACCTGCACGCGCGTACGGCAGCCCGGTGGGTTATCGACCTTGCGGTCACTTTCCGATGCCTACGGACGACGCCACACCGAACCGTGACCTCGATGTGCTTGACAGTCAACGGCTTTGCGCGGACTGTGAGGTGGCTCACACTTCGACAGATAGGGCTCCAATGGCCTCGTCCAGCGCAGCATCCCCCGCCGCACGCTCGGCACCCCGCACCGGCAACCCCCTCGTGCACCGTCAGTTGGCCAAGTACCCCGCCACCGGGCAGCGCATCGCCTACCTCGCGATCACGGTGGCCGCGACGGTCGTCCTCTACTACGAGCTCTACATCCCGGGCGCCGTAGCGACGCAGATCATCACCAGCTTCAACATCAGCTTCAACCAGTTCGTCTTCATCTCGGTGATCGGCAACCTGGTCGGTGCGTTCGGCTCGCTCGCGGCGGGTCTGGCCGACCGGTGGGGCCGGGCCAATCTGGTGGTGGTCGGGCTCTTCCTCACCGGACTGCTGGTCACCTTCGCTCTGCCCCATGCGCCGAACGGCACCGTCTATCTGCTCGAGTTCGCGGTGCTCTCCCTCGTCGAGGGCATGATCCTCGTGGCCACCCCGGCACTGATCCGCGACTTCTCCCCCCAGCTCGGACGCGCGTCCGCCATGGGCTTTTGGACCCTCGGCCCGGTGCTCGGCTCCCTGATGGTCACCGAGGTCTCCAGCCACACGCTGGGATCGCATCCGGACTGGCAGTTCCAGTTCTACGTGTGCGGCATCGTCGGGCTGGTCGTGGCGGTCATCGCGCTGCTCTTCCTGCGCGAACTGTCCCCCGGCCTGCGCGACCAGCTGATGGTCTCGATGCGTGACCGGCAGCTGATCGAGGCGCGCGCGGCCGACGTCGACGAGGCGCAGGTGCATCAGGGCCAGTGGCGTCAGATGATGAAACTGGACGTCGTCGGATCGGCGTTCGCGATCAGCATCTTCCTGATCTTCTACTACATCGCCGTCGGCTTCTTCGTCGTCTACTTCGCGACGATCTTCGGCTACACGCCCGAGCGCGCCAACTCCCTGGCCAACTGGTACTGGCTGCCCAACGCCATCGCCCTGGTGGTCGCCGGGTTCATCTCGGACAAGCTGGGCGTGCGCAAGCCGCTGATGATCGTCGGCTCGGTCATCAGCGTCATCGCCCTGGTCGTCTTCGCCATGAAGGCGACCTCGTCGGGCACGTCGTACGAGACCTTCCGCACGCTGCTCATCATCATCAGTGCCTCGCAGGGCATGACCTACTGCGCGTGGATGGCCTCCTTCACCGAGACGGTCGAGAAGCACAACCCGGCCGCCACGGCGACGGGTCTCGCGACGTGGGGCTGGACACTGCGGATCATCGTGTGTCTGACACTAATCGGGTTCGGCGCGGCGCTCCCGGCGACCTCGGTCCTGGTCGACAAGGGTGCCAAGGTGCAGGAGCTGGCGGCGGAGTACAAGACGCAGCTGGGGACGGTGAAGGGCATCACTCCGGCCAACCTGGCTGCGCTGGAGAAGGATCCGACGTCATCGAGTGCCGGGGCGGCCGCCGTGGGCGACCTGGTGAAGTCCGGGACCGCGAAGTCCCCGGCGGACGCCGTATCGCAGCTGAAGTACCTCGGCGCGCACCCGATCAAAGCCGCCGACTCGGCATACCTGCAGAAGAACGGCGACAAGGTGCAGAAGGCGGCGAAGGACAGCCCCGGTCAGTGGAAGCGCTGGTGGCTGATCTGTGCACTGGCCGATCTGCTCTTCATCCCGTTCGTCTTCCTCATGGTCGGCCGGTGGAGTCCGCGCAAGGCGCGCGAGGACGCCGCCCGGCACGAGGAGTTCGTGCAGGCCGAGATGGCCAAGCTCGAAGGGGCACGCACCGCCTGAACACCCCACGAAATGAGCGCGTGAAGAGGCCGGTTCGTCGTCACACCGTGATGACGGACCGGCCTTTCGCATGTCCGGCCCGGCTGGCGTCCTGGGCGTCGGCGGCCTGCTCCAGCGAGAACGTCTGCTCGACGGGAAGGCTGAACTTCCCCGCCTCGAACAGCTGCGCCGCCTCGGCGTACGCCGCCTCCTGGGCGGAGCCGGACGTGGAGACCTTCGCGCCCTTCTCACCCGCGCCGAAGTCGGCGATGGACAGCACCTTCTGCGGGTCGCCGGTGAGCTCGATCAGCTCGTCGATCACCCCGGAGCCCGCGATGTCGAGGGCCGCGTCGACCCCGTCCGGCGCGAGAGCGCGCACCCGCTCGACGAGGCCGTCGCCGTACGTCGTCGCCGTCGCGCCGAGCCCGCGAAGGTAGTCCTGGTTCTTCTCGCCGGCGGTGGCGATCACCGTGATGCCCCGGTCGACAGCGAACTGGACGACCGATGAGCCGACACCCCCGGACGCGCCGCTCACCAGGAGCGTCTGGCCGGTCTGGATGCCCACCTCCCGCAGGATGCGCAGCGCCGTCTCGACGGGGACGGGGTAGCCCGCCGCCTCCTCGAACGACAGCCCCTGCGGCTTCGCGGCCCAGTGATCGAGCACCACACGCTCGGCGTACGCGCTCGCCCCGGAGCCGAACACCGCATCGCCCACCGCGACGCCTTCGACGCCCTCGCCCACCTCGTCGACCACGCCGGCCGCGTCCGCCCCGGATCCGGCGGGCAACTGCAGAGGCATCAGGTCCTTCATGTAGCCCTCGCGCATCTTCCAGTCCATGGCGTTCACCCCCGCAGCTCGCGTCGCGATCCGGATCTGCCCCGGCCCTGCGTGCGGATCGTCGACCTCGGTGACCGAAAGGACTTCAGGGCCGCCGTACTCGGAGAACTGAACAGCTTTCATCGCATTGCTCCTCCTGTCGCGGCGCACCACTGTGGACCGCGGAGCGCTCCCCCGGTGCAACCTCCGGTCACCTCTCGTTAGTCCCCCCTCGAGCCAGGTCGAGAATCTTTCGTCAATAATTATTGACATCCAGATCAATGTCATGTTTAGTTGACGCATGGACACGACTCAGGACCC
The DNA here is from genome assembly GCF_017565325.1 of Allobranchiibius sp. GilTou38. Classification (NCBI taxonomy): domain Bacteria; kingdom Bacillati; phylum Actinomycetota; class Actinomycetes; order Micrococcales; family Dermacoccaceae; genus Allobranchiibius; species Allobranchiibius sp. GilTou38. Next base: position 9,323 of record NZ_JAGEKN010000003.1, read on the forward strand.
GGCCGCCGCGGCCGCAAGCACCAATCCGGCACAAGGTCTGGCCGCGATCCGCGCATTGCGGACGCTGGCCGATCGACTGGAAGAGGTGCAGGTGCGCAATGCGCGGGACCAGGGCTGGAGCTGGCAGGCGATCGCCGACGTCTTGCACGTCAGCCGCCAGGCCGTCCATCAGAAGCACGCTCGGAGTTGAGCTGCTTTCCACCGATTTTGAAGGAGCACAACATGTTTCACCTACGAAACTCTGATGTCGGCATCGCCATGATGCAGGCCCACGACGTGGCAGCGGAGCTCGGACACTCCGAGGTCGGCCCCGACCACATCCTGCTCGGACTCACGACCAACCTGCGCTCCCCCGTGGCGCCGTTGCTCGCCGAGCATGGACTCACCTATCCGGCTGCGAGGGACATCCTCACCGCCCAGCACAGCGGGGAAGCAAGTGATCCTGACAACGACAGCGATGACGATGGTCCGCAGACCGCGAACCTGGACGACGACCGGGACGCCCTCGCCTCGATCGGCATCGACCTGGACAAGGTGACCGAGGCGGTCGGCGAGGCGTTCGGTGAGGACATCACCCGCGCCTGGGGCCGGCGCCGTGAGCGCGCCGAGCGGGACGACCGTCGCGGCCGCCGCGACGAGGATCGCCCCCGTCGCGGCCCCGGTCCGGGCATGCCGCCGACCGGTCCCGGCTTCGGCGGGTTCGGGCGCTTCCCGAATTCGGAATGGTTCGCGGACTTCCCGGACTTCCAGGAGTTCAACCCGTTCGGCGGTCCACGTGGCCGCGGGCGCCGGGGTCCGCAGAGCCGCCGGTTCGGCCGCGGGCCTCGCCCGTCGGAGGCGACCGTGCGCATCTTCCGCGACCTGCGGGCGCAGGCACAGGAGGCGCGCGCCACGGCGCAGGACGACGACCGGCAGTCCGGTCGCACACAGTTCCACGCGATGTTCCGCGCCGAGCACATCGTGCTCGCCATCCTGCACTCCGACGATCCGGCGACCCGGGCGATGGTGTCCGCCATGACGGACGTGGACCGGCTGCGCACCCAGCTGCACGAGCGACTGGCGGCCGATTCCGCCGCCTGACCCCGCACGACAGGTCGGCCCGCCGCCCGACAGTGACGCCGGGCCGACCTGTCGCATCTCCGTCGAGTCACGTTGGGGCGCCTTCGAGGTTGGGCCCCTGCACCACGGGTACCGATGTTCTGGCACTGCTGCGGGTCGCCCACTCCGGGAGGCTCCACCGCAGTAACCTGCGACGGGGTCTGACGACCCCGCGAGCGGAGGACCACCATGCTGGGTTTGCCAGAGAACATCACCACGTGTCTCTTCGACCTGGACGGTGTCCTCACCGACACGGCGAGCGTGCACCGCACGGCGTGGAAGGAGACGTTCGACGCGTTGCTCAAGGCGCGCGACGGTGACGGCTACACGCCGTTCGACATCGCCGGCGACTACAACGACTACGTCGACGGCAAACCGCGCGAAGACGGTGTCCGCGACTTCCTGAAGTCCCGCAACATCGACCTGCCCGACGGCAGCCCAGACGACCCGCCCGACGCGAACACGGTCTACGGGGTCGGCAACCGCAAGAACGATCTCGTGCAGGTCGCCATCAAACGCGACGGCGTGAAGGTCTACGACGGGTCGCGGCGCTACCTGCAGCAGGCGCAGGCGGCAGGCCTGCAGCGGTACGTCGTCTCGTCGTCGGCCAACACCGAGATGGTGCTCGACGTGACCGGTCTGGCGCAGTACGTCGAAGGTCGCATCGACGGCAAGACGCTTGCGCAACAACACATCAAGGGCAAGCCGGCGCCCGATTCCTTCCTCGCCGGCGCGAAGCTCGCCGGTGCGCCGCCGGCGCAGTGCGTCGTCTTCGAGGACGCGACGTCCGGCGTTGCCGCGGGCAAGGCCGGCCACTTCGGCTACGTCGTCGGCGTGGACCGGGTCGACCACGCGCAGGAGCTGCGCGAGCACGGCGCGACCGTCGTGGTGAAGGACCTGTCCGAGTTGCTGGATTCCACGCCGACCGATGGAGATGCACCCGCGTGAGCACCGACTACGAGGGCTTCGTCGTCGAACCCTGGAGGATCCGCGAGATCGGCATCGCACCGGACAACTTCGCGCAGGCCGAGTCGATCTTCGCGCTCGCCAACGGTCACATCGGCGTCCGCGGCAACCTCGACGAGGGCGATCCCGCCGGGCTGCCCGGCACCTACCTCAACTCCTTCTTCGAGACCCGGCCCCTGCCGTACGCCGAAGCGGGGTACGGCTACCCCGAATCGGGACAGACGGTCGTCAACGTCACCAACGGCAAGCTGATCCGGCTGCTCGTCGACGACGAGCCGTTCGACATGCGGTACGGCACCATCCGCCACCACGAACGCACCCTCGACCTGCGCACGGGCGTGCTCACCCGTGACGTGCTGTGGGAGTCCCCGGCGCGCCGCATCATCCGGGTCCGCTCCAAGAGGCTGGTCTCCTTCACCCAGCGCTCCATCCTGGCGATCTGGTACCAGGTCGAGGCCGTCGACAAACCGCTACGCGTGGTGATCCAGTCCGAGATGGTCGCCAACGAGGAGTTGCCGGTGACCTCGGCCGACCCCCGGGTGGCTGCCGCGCTCGAGCGCCCACTGGTCTCCGAGCAGCACCTCGCCGGCGTCACCCGCGCGCAGCTGATCCACAGCACGCGGCGCAGCGGGTTGAGGATGGCGGCCGCGTGCGACCACGAGCTGCACGGCGATCACGACTACGAGCCCAACACCTTCATCCAGCCGGACTGGTCGCGGATGACCCTCGGTGCGCACCTCGACCCGGGCGAGACGCTCGGCCTGACGAAGTTCGTCGCCTACGGCTGGTCCTCTCAGCGCACCCTTCCGGCGTTGCGCGACCAGGTCGACGGCGCACTGTCGGCGGTCGTGAACACCGGCTGGGACCAGCTGGTCGCGGAGCAGGAGGGCTATGTCCAGGAGTTCTGGGACGGCGCCGACGTGCAGGTCGACGGCGACGAGACCGTCCAGCAGGCAGTGCGGTTCGGCCTGTGGCACGTGCTGCAGGCAGGTGCCCGCGCCGAGGGCCGCGCGATCCTCGCCAAGGGCCTCACCGGACCTGGTTACGACGGGCACGCGTTCTGGGACACCGAGCAGTTCGTCCTGCCGGTGCTGACCGCCACCGCTCCCCTGGCGGCACGCGACGCCCTCACCTGGCGCCAGTCGATCATCGACCTCGCCTCGGAGCGGGCCACAACGCTGAAGCTGCACGGGGCGGCGTTCCCCTGGCGCACCATCCGAGGCCAGGAGTGCTCGGCGTACTGGCCGGCGGGCACGGCCGCGTTTCACATCAATGCCGACATCTCAGTGGCCGCCGCGCGGTACGTCTTCTGGACCCAGGACGAGGAGTTCGACCGCGACGTGGCGCTGCAGCTGCTCGTGGAGACCGCCCGGCTGTGGACCGACCTCGGCTACCACGGCGACGACGGCAAGTTCCACATCGACGGCGTCACCGGTCCGGACGAGTACTCCGCGGTCGTGGCCGACAACACCTACACCAACCTGATGGCGGCGCTGAACTTCCGCTACGCCGCCGACACCGCCGAACGCTGGCCGCAGGAGGCCCTGGCCCTCGGTGTGACGAAGCGCGAGATCGCCACTTGGCGCGCCGCCGATGAGGCGATGGCCATGCCGTACGACGTCGAACGCGGTGTTTACCAACAGGATCGAGGCAGCACTGAGCGCGAGGTGTGGGACTTCAAGGGCACGGCGAACAACAACGACTATCCGCTGCTGCTCAACTATCCCTACTTCGACATCTACCGCAAACAGGTCGTCAAGCAGGCGGACCTGATGCTCGCGATGCACTGGTGCGGCGACAACTTCACCCTCGAGGACAAGGCCAAGGCCTTCGCGTACTACGAGGCGATCACCGTGCGCGACTCATCCCTGTCCGCGTGCACCCAGGCGGTCATCGCCGCCGAGGTGGGTCACCGGGAGCTTGCGCACGACTACCTGACCGAGGCCGCGCTGATGGACCTGCGCGACCTGGAGCACAACACCGGAGACGGCGTGCACGTCGCGTCGCTCGCGGGTGCGTGGCTGGCGCTGGTGTGTGGTTTCGGCGGGATGCGCGACCACGGCGGCAAGCTGTCGTTCGCGCCCGCGTTGCCGAAACGGTTGTCCCGACTTGCTTTCGCGATCCGGTGGCGCGGTTGCAAGGTGCGCGTCACCGTGCACCCCGACCACGCGGTCTATGAGCTGGAGGACGGCGTGCACGGCTACACCGAGCTCTCGCACTACGGCGAGATGTTCACGCTCACCACCGATGAACCGGTCACCCGGGACATCACCCCGGTGCAGCCGATGACCCCCCGCCCGACGCAACCGGCCGGCCGGGAGCCCATCACCAGCGAGTGACAGAGCGACCACGTGTGTCGCCCTGTCACCGACTCAGTTCGCGGTACCGCCCGGGTTCGGCACGGTGCCGCCGTCAAGGGCGGCGATCCCGCCGGTGCCGGTCGGCACTCCGTCGACGGGCGAGCCGTACTCCGGGGTGTACTTCTGGCTGTTGCGGAAGGTGTCGACGAACTTCTGCATCCGCGGGTCGGTGGGGCTGCTCACCCGCAGCTGGTGACCCCACGACGACAGCACGATCGGCGACGGCAGCGAGTTCGAGGCCCACGGGGTCAGGTCGATGTAACGGTTCTTCTGCCCGCTGATGCCCTGCTGCTCCAACGCCGGTTCGGCGATGAGGGACTGCTTCGTCACGAACGCGACCAGCTGATTCACCTCGGACGTCGGCAGCTTGGGGTCGTAGGTGATCCAGATCGCCCCGTGCTCCAGGTTGTGCACGGCGCGCTCGTTGGGCACCGGCTTGGTGTAGATGCCGGCATTCATCCAGGTCGCGTTGTGCGGGCCGCCGATCGGCGGCGTCACGGCGTACGCCACGGGTCCGGGGACGTGGTCGTGTCCCACCGTGCCCGAGTTCGGGGTGCCCGACGCGGGGTACCCGGCGGTATTCCAGGCGAGGACCCCGGAGATGCCCGAGTCGTCCTCGACCTGAGCCGGTTTCGGCTGCGTCGTCGTCTGACCGGTCACCGCGGACGGCAGCACCTGCCTGCCGTACTTCGGCCCCCCGGAGGCACCCGTCGACGTCGTACTGCTGCTGCCGCTCGAGCGGGTGCCCACGTAGGTCGCGACGCCACCGATCACGACGATCAGCACGACCGCGATGACCACCGGGATCAGCCACCCGGGGCGGGACTTCTGTTGCTTCTTCAGCGCCGCCAGTTTGGCGGCGCGGTCGGTCGACGTGGGATCAGGCATGTGCTCGATCCTAGGTCGGTCAGTTCTTGGTGCCCGACGGGTTGGGCTGCACACCGCCGTACCGCGCGGCGACACCCCCGGTCCCGGTCGGTATGCCGTCCACCGGCTCGTTGGTCTCGGGGCTGTAGGGCTTGCGGTGCCGGAAGGTGTCGACGAAGCGCTGCATCCGCGGGTCGGTGGCACTCGTCACACGCAACTGGTGCCCCCACGACGACAGCACGATCGGCGAGGGCAGCGAGTTCGAGGCCCACGGCGACAGGTCCATGAAGCGGTTCGCCTGACCGGAGACCTTCACGCCGCCCTGACCCTTCGGCTCGGGGATCAGGCTCTGCCGCCCGACGAAGGCGACCAGCTTCGCGACCGTGCTCTTCGGCAGCTTCGGGTCGTAGGTGATCCAGATGGCACCGTGCTCCATGTTGTGCACGGCGCGCTCGCTGGGCACCGGTTTCGTGTAGACACCGGCGTTCATCCAGACGATGTTGTGCGGCCCACCGGCGGGCGGCGTCATCGTGTAGGTCACCGGGCCGCGAACGTGCGACAGGTGCACGGCCTTCCCGTCCTGGGTCGCCAAGGTCATGTACTGCCCCTGATCCCACGCCAGGACGCCCGGGATGCCGGAGGTGTCCCGCACCAGCCGCACCGGGTCCTGGATAGTGCGGACGCCGGTGGGCGTGCTGGGCAGCACCTGCTTCGTCGCGGCGGGACCGTCGTCACGGGTGAGCCACCACCCCAGGGCCGCGGCGATCACCAGCACGACCACGATCACCCCGGCGACGACGGCGATCCGGGTCCTGCGGGCGGACTGCGGATGCGTGGTCATACCGCACCCTAAGCACGGGCAGCGCCGTACGGGCGGCCGCGCACCCTCGCGCACTACAGTCGGGCCGTGTCCACCTGGAGGTCGCGGATCCGTACGCACCCGGCGCATCACACGCCACCGGTGTCGACGCAGGACGCCCCCGAACGGGTCCTGCAACCCGACCGCAACTCCCTCGGCACGTCGCATCCGGAGGGCGTCGAGGGGACCGTCGTAGAGCGCGCCATCTATCTGCACGGCGTACGCCAGGCCAATCCGCACAGCTTCCGGGCCGTCGTGCACCGGCTCGCCGAACCCGACCAGGCCGTCGCATGGGTGGGGCTCGCGAACGCCGCGCCCGAGGAGATCGAGCAGGTCGCGCAGATCTTCCACCTGCACCCGCTGGCCGTCGAGGACGCGATCGTCGCGCACCAGCGACCCAAGATCGAGCGCTACGACGACACGCTCTTCGTGGTGCTCCGGCCGGCGACCTACGACGACGACACGGAGACCGTGCATCTCGGCGAGCTGCACCTGTTCATCGGACCGGACTTCGTGGTGACCGTCCGGCACTCCGACGAGCCGCGACTCGCGCCGGTCCGGAAGCGGATGGACAACGACCCGCACCTGATGGCCCTCGGGCCCGAGGCGGTGCTCTACGCGGTCCTGGACTTCGTGGTCGACGGTTACGCCCCGGTCATCGCCGGTCTGGAGAACGACATCGACGAGATCGAGGAGCAGGTCTTCGAGTCCGACCCGGCGGTGTCACGGCGTATCTACGAGCTGTCCCGCGAGGTGCTCGCGCTGCAGCGGGCGACCAAGCCGCTGCTGGACATCCTCGAAGCACTGAAGAGGGGTCACGAGAAGTACGGCGTCGACGAGGAGCTGCGTCGCAACATGCGCGACGTCGCCGACCACGCGACCGGGGTCGCGGAGCGCGTCGACGGCTTCCGGCAGACCCTGATGTCGATCCTGTCGCTCAACTCCACCCTCGTCGCGCAGACCCAGAACGAGAAGATGACGCGGCTGGCAGAGACGGCCAATCAGCAGTCCGACCGGGTCAAGTCGGCCTCCTCGTGGGCGGCGATCCTCTTCGCTCCCACTGTGATCGCGGGCATCTACGGGATGAACTTCGACAAGATGCCCGAATTGCACTGGTACTGGGGATACCCCATGGCCATCGGGCTGATGGTGCTCACCTGCACCACGATGTACATCGTCTTCCGTCGCCGCGACTGGATCTAACCGACCTGTTCCCCCGACCGAAGAAGTCGGATTTTGTTGATTCGACGGTGCATTGCGTCGGCTTCGTCGAGACCCCCCGCGGGAAAGCGACACAGGTCACCGAACGTGTGACGGGGGTCACATCTGAGCGCTCTTCGCCCGTTGGGCGGCCCGCTCGGGGCCGGGTTACGTTCGACAGCACCGCATCCGCCCGGCGTACGACGCCGCGCAACCCGACCGCTCGGTCGACGCGCCATGGCCCCCCGTGCGATGCGGCGTACGAACAGCGACGAACACCTACGAAGGACGGTCACATGACTTTGGACGCACCCGAAAAGTCCGGCACGACGCACGCAGGACTGGCGAGGTGGGTCGCCGAGGTCGCTGCGCTGACGACCCCGGACGAGGTGCGCTGGGTCACCGGCTCCGCCGACGAGTGGACCGAACTGACCGACAAACTCGTCGCCGCCGGCACCTTCACCCGGCTCAACGAGGACATCAAGCCCAATTCCTTCCACGCGGCGAGCTCCCCCGAGGACGTCGCACGGGTCGAGGAGCGCACCTTCATCTGCAGCCGCGACGAGAAGGACGCGGGGCCCACCAACAACTGGATGGACCCGGAGCAGATGAAGGACCTCATGCGCGGCCTCTACCAGGGGTGCATGAAGGGCCGCACGATGTACGTCATCCCGTTCGTGATGGGTCACCTCGAGGCCGACAGCCCGATGTTCGGTGTGGAGATCACCGACAGCGAGTACGTCGTGGTCTCGATGCGCGTGATGGCGCGCTGCGGCACCAAGATCCTGGACCGCATCGAAGAGCTCGGCGACGCGGCCAAGTACGTGCCCGCCCTGCACTCGCTCGGCGCCCCGCTGGCCGACGGCGAGCAGGATGTGAAGTGGCCGTGCAACGAGGAGAAGTACATCGTGCAGTTCCCCGAGGAGCGCACGATCTGGTCCTACGGCTCGGGCTACGGCGGCAACGCGTTGCTGGGCAAGAAGTGCTACTCGCTGCGGATCGCCTCGGCCATGGCGCGCGACGAGGGCTGGCTGGCCGAGCACATGCTCATCCTCAAGCTCATCTCGCCCGAGCAGCAGGTCTACTACGTCGCGGCGGCGTTCCCCAGCGCCTGCGGCAAGACCAACCTGGCCATGCTCAAGCCGACCATCCCCGGCTGGACCGTGGAGACCCTCGGTGACGACATCGCGTGGATGCGGTTCGGCAAGGACGGGCGCCTGTACGCCGTCAACCCCGAGTTCGGCTTCTTCGGCGTCGCACCCGGCACCAACGAGCACACCAACCCGCACGCGATGACGACCATCAACAAGGGCAACTCGGTCTTCACCAACGTCGCGCTCACGGACGACGGCGACGTGTGGTGGGAGGGTCTGGAGAACGAGCCCGCGCACGCGATCTCCTGGAAGGGCGAGGACTGGACGCCGGACTCCGGCGAGCTGTCCAGCCACCCGAACAGCCGCTACTGCACCCCGATCGAGCAGTGCGACATCCTCGCGGACGAGTACAACGACCCGCAGGGTGTCCCGATCTCGGCGATCCTCTTCGGCGGGCGCCGCAAGACCACGGTGCCGCTGGTGACCGAGTCGCGCGACTGGCTGCACGGCACGTTCATGGGCGCGACCCTGTCGTCCGAGACGACCGCGGCCGCGAAGGGCGAGGTGGGCGTCGTGCGCCGCGACCCGATGGCGATGCTGCCGTTCATCGGCTACAACGCCGGCGACTACTTCCAGCACTGGGTCAACCTCGGCAAGGACGCCGACGCCACCAAGCTGCCGAAGATCTTCTACGTCAACTGGTTCCGTCGTGACCAGGACGGTGGCTTTCTCTGGCCGGGCTTCGGGGAGAACTCCCGCGTGCTCAAGTGGGTCATCGAGCGCATGGAGGGCAAGGCCGCCGCGGTCGAGACCCCCATCGGTCACGTGCCCACCCCGGAGTCGCTCGACGTCGAGGGCCTGGACATGACCGCCGCCGAGCTGGAGGCCGCGCTCGCGGTCGACCCGGAGGAGTGGAAGGCCGAGATCCCCCAGATCGAGGAGTGGTTCGCCAAGTTTGGCGAGACGCTGCCGACCCAGCTGCAGATCGAGCTGGATGGTCTGAAAGCCCGCCTCGGCCTGTAGTCGCAGGTCGTTCTTCCATCGAGCGGAGTGGTCCGCGCGCGAGTGCAGGGTGTCGTCCCCGCCGCTCGACGCCGGACCACTCCGCTCGATGTCGGTAGGGCGACTTAGGGTTGCCTTATGAGCCCGAAGAAGCCGCGTCGCCAGCACGTCCTGGAAGTCATCGCCCGCGAGCAGGTCACTCCGCACGTCGTCCGCGTGCGGTTCGGTGGAGCCGACGTCCGGGCGATGGCCGCCGAGCGCCCCGACGCGACCGACAGCTACCTCAAGCTGCTCTTCCCCGACCCGGCCCTCGGCCTCGTCCCGCCGTACGACCTGGACGAGTTGCCGCGCGAGCACCAGCCGGTCCGTCGCACCTACACGATCCGAACTTGGCACGCCGACGGCACCATCAGCATCGACTTCGTCACGCACGGCGACCAGGGCATCGCGGCGCCGTGGGCGATGAACGCGCAGCCCGGTGACCTGGTCGCGGCGAACGGGCCGGGCAGTGGCTACCGGCCGAGCGGTCAGGCGTCCTGGTACCTGCTGATCGGCGACGACTCGGCGCTGCCTGCGATCAGCGCGGCGCTCGAAGCGCTGCCGACCGATGCCCGCGGCCAGGTGGTCGTCGAGGTCGACGCGGCGGCTGACGAGTTGCTGCCGCAGGCCCCGGCCGGAGTCGCCATCCAATGGCTGCATCGCGACGGCGCCACCCCCGGCGAGGGGTCCCTGCTGCCGGACGCCGTGCGTGGCCTCGACTGGCCGACCGATGGCGTCGAGGTCTTCGCGCACGGCGAGCGGGAGTCGATGAAATCGTTGCGGGACATCCTCTTCCGCGACCGGGCACTCCCCCGGGAGTCGGTCAGCCTGTCGGGCTACTGGGCCTTCGGACGCACCGAGGACCGCTTCCAGGCCGAGAAGCGCGAGCCCATCGGGCAGATCGGCTGACGCCATGGCACTCGAGCGTCCCCTCGTACGGCTGAGAAACCATGCAGCGGCGCTCCGTTGGTTCACCGAGCACCAGCACGACACCGACGCGGTCTTCATCGCGATCGGCAAGAAGGGCGGGTCGGTGCCCACCCCGACGTACGACGAGCTGGTCGAGCTCGCGCTCATGCACGGCTGGATCGACGGGCAGGCGGGCCGCTTGGACGACGACTGCTACCGGCTCGCGTTCTCACCGCGCCGGGCGCGCAGCCCGTGGTCGCAGATCAACCGACGCAAGGCCGAGGCACTGATGGCCGCGGGTCGGATGACCGCGACCGGCCTCGCGGCTGTGGAGGCGGCCAGGGCGAACGGTCGGTGGGACGCGGCGTACGCCGGCCAGAGCGACTTCGAGCTGCCTGATGACTTCGTCGAGGCGCTGGCCGCGAACCCGCGGGCGGAGGCGTTCTTCGCGACGCTCAACCGGACCAACCACTTCGCGGTCTACTACCGGGTCAACGACGCGAAACGACCCGAGACCCGGGCCCGTCGGATCGCCGCGTTCGTGGAGCAGTTCGAGCGCGGCGAGGCGATTCACTGACGCGGCACCTCGACGGTGTGCACGCTGCCGTTCTCGATGGGATCCCACTGCACATCGCGGTGGCTGCGAGCGGCCAGCACGGCGCGGGCCACCCGGATGGTGTCGCCGTGGCTCACGATGACCAGATCGCGCACCCGCGGCGAGGTGGCGCGCAGCTCACGTGCGGCGAACCGGCGGAACCGTGCGGCGACGTCCTGCGTACTCTCGCCCCCGGCCCACCGCACCTCGCTCACGTGCTCGCCCGGTGGCGTGGGCTCCGGGTGCAACTGGTCGGCCGTGCGCCCCTCCATCGTGCCGAGATGCTGCTCGCGCAGCGCCTCGTCGTACTGCACCGGCACCCGCAGAGCGCGACCGATGAGCTGGGCGGTGCGGGCGGCGCGTACGAGGTCGCTGCTCCACAGCACGACGCGGCCATCGACTCGTCGCATGAGAGTCTGCGCAGCGGCAGCCGCCTGCGTCCGGCCGAGGGGGGTGAGGTCGGGGTGGACCGTCTGACCCTGGATCCGGTGGGCAAGGTTCCAGGTCGACTCCCCGTGCCGCACCAGGTGCACCCGTAGGGTCTCGGTCGGCATCGGCACAACCGCAACTGTAAGGTCGGCCAGCGTGGCAGGTCTGCTGGTGGCGGGAACGAGCTCGGACGCCGGCAAGTCCCTGGTCGTGACGGGGCTGTGCCGCGCATGGGCACGCGCGGGAGTGCGCGTCGCACCGTTCAAGAGCCAGAACATGTCCAACAACTCGATGGTCTGCGTGGACGGCGCCGAGATCGGGCGCGCGCAGTACCTGCAGGCGCAGGCCGCCGGCGTCGAGGCGTCGTCGCTGCACAACCCGGTGCTGCTCAAACCCGGCTCGGACCGGCGCGCGTTCGTGGTGCTGCGCGGTCAGCCGGCCGGTGAGCTTGCTGCGGGCGAGTACGCCACGGGCCGGGCGCATCTCGCCGAGGCGGCGTTCGCGGCGTACGCCGAGTTGGCGGACTCGGTCGACCTGGTCGTGTCCGAGGGCGCCGGGTCGCCCGCCGAGGTCAATCTGCGTGCCGGCGACTACACGAACATGGGTCTCGCACGGCGCTTCGACCTGCCCACCGTCGTGGTCACCGACATCGACCGTGGTGGCGCGCTCGCCGCGACGTACGGCACCTGGGCGCTGCTGGACGACGCCGACCGCGCGCTGCTGCGGGGGTACGTCGTGAACAAGTTCCGCGGTGATGTGTCGGTGCTCGCGCCGGGCCTGGATGTCGTCACCGAACGCACCGGGATGCCGTGGCTCGGGACCATCCCGTGGCTGGAGGACGTGTGGCTGGACGCCGAGGACGCGCTGTCCGTGGGCCGCTCGATGCCTGCGGATCCGAACGCAACCCTGGACGTCGCGGTGGTCCGGTTTCCCCGCACCTCCAACGCCACCGACGTCGACGCACTCGCCGCCGAGCCAGGGGTACGGGTGCGCGTGACGAGCGATCCCGCGGTGTGCCGCGACGCGCACCTGCTGGTGCTGCCGGGGTCTCGCGCGACGGTGTCGGACCTGGGCTGGCTGCGCTCGCGAGGGCTCGCCGACGTGGTCGCCGCGCGGGTCGCGGACGGTCGTCCGGTGCTGGGGGTCTGCGGCGGTTACGAGATGCTGGGCGAGACCATCGACGACCCGGTCGAGTCCGCGGCGGGAGCGGTGACGGGCCTCGGACTCCTCTCGGCGGCGACGACGTTCGCAACCTCGAAGGTGCTGGCCCGGTCCCGTGGTTCGTGGCGGGGATGGCCGGTCGAGGGGTACGAGATCCACCACGGCGTCGTGGCGGCGGCCGACACGTTCCCCGGGGGTACGCGAGAAGGTTCGACCTACGGCACGATCTGGCACGGCACGCTGGAGGGCGACGACTTCCGGCGTGCGTGGCTGACCGAGGTGGCGGCGGCGGCCGGCTCGTCGTGGGCGCCGGTCGCGGATGCGCCGTCGTTCGCCGCACGACGTGAGGCGCAGATCGACGCTCTCGCCGATGCCGTGATCGAGGCCCTCGATCTGGACCGGCTGCTGGCGATCGCCCAAGAGGCGGGAGCATGAGCGTGCGCCGGGTGCAGGTCGTCGGCATCGGCGCCGGGTCGCCCGAGCACCTCACCCAGCAGGCGATCGCCGCGCTGAACGAGGTCGACGTCTTCCTCGTGGCCGAGAAGCGCTCTGCCACCGACGAACTCGTCGCGCTTCGCAAGGCGATCTGCGAGCGGTTCATCGATCCCGCGCACCCGTACCGGTTCGTGACGGTGCCCGATCCGACACGCGGCGTGGACGCCGACCGGGCCGACGCGGCGTACGGCGAGGCGGTCCGTGACTGGCACGCCGCGCGTGCCGACAGGTACGCCGATACGATCGACGCTCTGCCGGAGGGAGCCGTCGTGGGTTTCCTCGTCTGGGGAGACCCCGCGTTCTACGACTCCACGATCCGGGTCGTGCGCAGCATCGGTGAGCGGACGGCGCTGTCCGTCGACGTGATTCCCGGCATCTCTGCCTTCCAGGCCCTCGCGGCTGCGCACGGCATCGTGCTGCACGAGATCGGCGAACCGGTGCACATCACCACCGGACGTCGACTTGTCGCAGAGTGGGCACCGGGCGTCGGCACGGTCGTGGTGATGCTCGACGGCCACCTCACGTGCCGCGATCTCGTGCCGCGCGCGCCCGACCTGCAGATCCACTGGGGCGCGTACGTCGGCATGCCGCAGCAGGAGCTGCGGGCCGGGCGCCTCGCCGATGTGATCGACGAGATCACCTCGCTGCGTGCCACTCTGCGCGAGCGGCACGGCTGGGTGATGGACGTCTACGCGCTCACGTCACCGCGGTGAGCTGCGGCTCGGGGTGGGAACGCCACTCCTCGCCCTCGAGCACCGCGCGGAGGGCCACGACGCTGTCCCAGACGTCCTCGAAGCGCAGGTAGAGCGGCGCGAACCCCAGTCGCAGCACGTCAGGCGAGCGGAAGTCGCCGTGCACGCCACGCTCCATCAGCGCCCGCACCACCTGGTAGGCGCGCGGGTGGCGCAGCGAGACCTGACTCCCGCGTCGGTCGGCGTCCCGGGGGGTGACGACCTCCAGGTCGAAGCCGCCGCACTCCTGATCGACCAGTTCGATGAACAGCCCGGTCAGCCCCTCGCTCTTGCTCCGCACCTGTGCGATGTCGAGCTCGGCGAACATGTCGAGGCTGACCTCGAGCGGCGCGTAGGACACGATCGGCGGAGTGCTGATGCGGAAACGCGAGACCCCTTCTCCCGGCTCGTAATCGGTGACGAAGGCGAACGGCGCCTTGTGACCGTGCCAGCCCGACAGAGGTTGCTGCGCCTCCGCTTGCAGCCGCGGTGCGACGTAGACGAAAGCCGGACCGCCGGGGCCGGCGTTGACGTACTTGTACGTGCAGCCGATGGCGAAGTCGGCATCGCAGCCGGCCAGATCCATCTGCACGACGCCGATGCTGTGGCACAGGTCCCAGACCACGAGGGCGCCCGCCGCGTGGATCTGCTCGGTGATCGCCTGCATGTCCAGCAGCTCGCCCGTGCGGTAGTCGACGTGACTGAGCACCACGACGGCGACGTCCGGGGTGAGCATCTGCTGCAGGTTGCCGCGGTCGGCGTCCATCAGCTTCAGCCGGTGACGACCGGTCCACGCGGTCATGCCCTGCAGCATGTAGAGGTCGGTGGGGAAGCTGCCGGCCTCCGACAGCACCACGGCCCGGTCCGGGCGCATCCCCAGGGCGGCGCCGACCGCCTTGTAGAGGTTGATCGAGGTGCTGTCGCCGACGACGACCTGCCCGTCCCCCGCACCGATCAGCGGTGCGAGCCGATCGCCGACGGTCAGCGGCTTGTCGAACCACCCTGCGGTGTTCCAGCTGCCGACCAGCCCCTGGCCCCACTCGGTGGCCACGACCTCCTGCACCCGGGCCGGCACGTCCTTGGACATCGCTCCGAGAGAGTTGCCGACGAGGTAGGTGACGCCCTCGGGCAGCACGAACCGATCGCGTACCGCGGCCAGCGGGTCCTGGCGGTCGAGCTCCTGACAGTGCGACAGATCGAGCGAACTCACTGCGGTGTCCCTTCGAGGTCGGATCGGTGCGGATCGAGCACATTCTCGACGGTACGCGCGGCGAGACTGCGGATCTTCAGCCCCTGCAACAGCATCGATGCAGCGAGGCAGCCACCGACGCCCTCGCCCGCACGCAGCCGCAGGGTGAGGAGCGGCTCGAGTCCGAGCTCGCGCAACACGGCCGCGTGGGCGCGTTCGCGGGACTGCTGCCCCGCGACGAGATAGGCCTGCACGGAGGGTTCGAGTCGCACGGCCAGCAGCCCGGGCAGCGATCCGCAGAGCCCGTCGAGCACCACGGGTGCTCCCGCACCCGCGGCACCGAGCACCACACCGGTGAGGACGGCGAGCTCGGGGCCGCCGAGCATCCGCAGGGCGGCAAGGGCGTACGACGGTGCGTCGGCCGCCGCGTCGAGCGCCGGCCGCGCGCGGGTGAGCGCGGCCTCGACGACGTCCGCCTTGCGCGCCACGATCGCGGCGTCCGACCCGGCGCCGAGCCCGACGGCGTCCCGCGGCTCGAGGTCGATGAGCGCACAGACCAATGCCGCTGCGACCGTGGTGTTTCCGACACCCACTTCGCCGAGCACGACCAGGCCGTCGATCGCGGCGGAGCGGCCGGTCCGACGCCCGGCCTCGAGCAGTCGCTCGACGTCGGCGGCTGTCAGTGCGTCGGTGGTGCACAGGTCGCCGCGATCGCCGAGTGGACGAGAGGACACGGCGCCGGTGATGGCAGCCCCGTCGACGCCCGCGTCGACGACGACCAACCTCAACCCTGCGGCGGTCGCTGCCGCGGCGCCCACCGAGCCGCCCGCCAGCGCGGCCGACACCACGTCGTGGGTGACGTGAGCGGGGTACGCGCTGACGCCGAGCGCCGCGACAGGGTGGTCCGCCGCGACGAGCACGAGGGTGCCTCCGGACAGACCGCCGGGCGCCAGTGCCTGCACCCGGTTGAGCACCCGGTCGAGCAGACCCAGCGACTCCGGTGGCGAGAGCAGATCGTCGGCGGCGTCGGTCGCCGTGACCAGGCGATCCTGCGCGGGGCCGCGGACGTGCGACACCGGCGCGTCCGGGGAGCCCGACGACGGCCACCGCTCGTGGATCACGATGTCCTGCAACGGCGTACGCCGCGACCAGGCGGCCCGCTCCAGGCCCGGCGAGGTCGGCCGCTCGTCGGGCCAGCCCAGGCACAGCCAGCCCAGCGTCTCCACCCCGGCGGGCAGGTCGAGCAGCGTCACGAGATCCGTGGGCTCGAAGAGCGTCACCCAGCCCATCCCCAGACCGTGCGCGCGGGCGGTGAGCCACATGTTCTCGATCGCGGTGGCACAGGACCACAGGTCGGTGTCGGGGAAGGTGGCGCGACCGAGCACGCCGGCGGCCGGCGTACGGCGGTCGCACGCCACGACGATGCCGACCGGCGCCTCGCGCAGACCTTCGAGCTTGAGGTCGAGCAGCCGCGCGGCGCGGTCCTGCGTCAGATCCGACGCCTGCGCCAGCCGGGCGCGGTCGGCCAGGTGAGCGGCGCGATCGCGGGTCGCCTGGTCGCGCACGACCATGAAACGCCACGGCTGGGAGTGCCCGACGCTCGGAGCGTGGTGGCCCGCCTCCAGCACGGCAGTGAGCAGGTCTTCCGGGACCGGGTCGGGCCGGTAGCGGCGGATGTCGCGACGGGCGTCGATGACATCGCGCAGCGCGTCCGTGACATCGGCGCCCATCGCCCATCCGGTCGGGTCGGCGCCGCGACGCCGCGCGCTGGTCGTGTCTCCCACGACCGGCACGGGACGCGGCCATTTCTCGCCGGTCATTCCTCGAGTTGCCCCTCGACATCGAGGTAGACCTGCTGCATCGCCGCGACGAGCTCGGGGTCCGGCGACTCCCACAGTCCACGGTCGGCGGCCTCGCCGAGCTTCTCCACGATGCCGCGCAGCGCCCACGGGTTGGCGTGCTGCATGAAGTCGCGGTTGGTCTTGTCGAGCACGTACTCCTGGGCGAGGGTCTCGTACATCCAGTCCTGCACCACCCCGGCCGTGACGTCGAATCCGAAGAGGTAGTCCACGGTCGCCGCGAGTTCGAACGCGCCCTTGTACCCGTGCCGCTGCATCGCGCTGATCCAGCGGGGGTTGACCACGCGCGCACGGAAGATGCGGTTGGTCTCCTCCTGCAGAGTGCGGGTGCGCACCGAGTCGGGTGAGGTCGAATCCCCCACGTATGCCTTGGGTTCGGAGCCGGTGAGCGAACGCACGACTGCGACCATGCCGCCGTGGTACTGGAAGTAGTCGTCGGAATCGAGGATGTCCGACTCGCGGTTGTCGATGTTCTTCGCGGCGACCTGGATGCGTCGGTAGTTGCGCTCCATGTCGTCGCGCGCCGGTACGCCGTCCAGCCCGCGTCCGTAGGCGAAGCCGCCCCACTGCGTGTAGACCTCGGCCAGGTCGGCGTCGTCGCGCCAGGTGCCGGACTCGACCAGCTGCAGGATGCCCGCGCCATACGCGCCGGGCTTGGAGCCGAAGATCCTGGTGCGCGAACGGCGTTCGTCACCGTGGGCCTCGATGTCGGCGAGCGCGTGCTTGCGCACGAAGTTGGACTCGACCGGCTCGTCCAGACCCGCCACGAGCTGCACCGCGTCGTCCAGCATGCTGATCACGTGCGGGAACGCGTCCCGGAAGAAGCCGGAGATGCGCACCGTGACGTCGATGCGCGGGCGGCCGAGCTCGGCCAGCGACAGGGGGTCGAGACCGACCACCCGGCGGGACGCCTCGTCCCAGACCGGCAGCACGCCGAGCAGCGCCAGGACTTCGCCGATGTCGTCGCCGGAGGTGCGCATCGCCGAGGTACCCCACACCGACAGCCCCACCGATTCGGGGTACTCCCCGCTCTCCTCCTGGTAGCGCGCCAGCAGCGAGTCGGCCATGGCCGCGCCGGTGCCGTACGCGAGGCGTGAGGGGATCGCCTTGGGGTCCACGGAGTAGAAGTTGCGGCCCGTCGGCAGCACGTTGACCAGACCGCGCAGCGGCGACCCGGACGGACCGGCCGGCACGTAGCCGCCGTCGAGCGCGTGCAGCACCATCGGCAGCTCGCGGGTGGTCTCCGCCAGACGCGGCACGACCTCACGGCAGGCGAACTCCAGTGATGCCGATGCACCGGGATTCGGTTCTCCCACCAGGTCGTTCACGATCGTGTCGACAGAGCCGGCGTGCCATGAGGATTCTGCGAGGCGGCGTACGAGCTCGTGCGCCAGGGCTTCGACGCGGTCGGTCTCACCGGACGACGCGCCCTCGACGAGGCCTAGGGAGGCGCGCAACCCGGGCACGCCGTTGTCGCGGCCGCCGAAGACCTGGCTGGCGCGCAGCACCGCGAGCACCAGGTTGATCAGGCCCTCACCGGACGGCGCTTCGCCGAGGACGTGGAGCCCGTCGCGGATCTGCACGTCCTTGATCTCGCAGAGCCACCCGTCGATGTGCATCACGAAGTCGTCGAACGACTCGTCGTCGGGGCGGTCGGTCAGCTGCAGGTCCTGGTCCAGCTTGGCGGCCTGGATCAGCGTCCAGATCTCCCCACGCAGCGCGGCGGCCTTGGGCGGGTCCATCACCGAGGCGTTGCCGTAGTCGTCGAGCAGCTGCTCGAGACGCTCGATGTCGCCGTACGCCTCGGCGCGAGCCATCGGCGGGATCAGGTGGTCCACGATCGTGGCGTGCGCGCGGCGCTTGGCCTGGGTGCCCTCGCCGGGGTCGTTGACCAGGAACGGGTAGATCAGCGGCAGGTTGCCGAGTGCCGCATCGGTGCCGCAGGAGGGCGACATCGCGAGGTTCTTGCCCGACAGCCATTCCAGGTTGCCGTGCTTGCCGACATGCACGACCGCATGCGCGCCGAACTCCTCCTCGATCCACCGGTACGTCGCGAGGTAGTGGTGCGTGGGTGGCAGGTCGGGGTCGTGGTAGATCGCGATCGGGTTCTCACCGAAGCCGCGCGGCGGCTGCACCAGGATGACGAGGTTGCCGAACACCATTGCGGCAGAGAATATTTCACCGTCAGGATCGGTGGTCTTGTCGACGTAGAGCGTGCCAGGGGCGGGGCCCCAGTGCTGCTCCATCGCCTCCTGCAGGTCGGTCGGCACCCGGCCGAACCACTCGGCGTACCGGCTCGCGGGGATCCGCACGAGCGCTCCCTCGATCTGCTCCTGGGTGAGCCAGTCGGGGTCCTGACCACCTGCCGCGATCAGAGCGTGCACCAGGGCGTTGCCGGCTGTGGTGTCGAGCGCCTCGCCCTCGATGGGCTCTACGTCGTCGAGCCCGGGGATCGCGCCGCGCGGGCCGAGGTCGTAGCCGGCCGCGCGCATCTCGCGCAGCAGCCGGATGGTGGAGACCGGAGTGTCCAGGCCGACCGCGTTGCCGATGCGGGAGTGCTTGGTCGGGTACGCCGAGAGGACCAGCGCGATCTTGCGCTCGCCGACCGGGGTGTGCCGCAGGCGGCCGTGGTTGACGGCGATCCCGGCGACCCGGTCGCAGCGCTCGGGGTCGGCGACGTAGTGCGGCAGGCCGTCGGCGTCGACCTCCTTGAACGAGAACGGGACGGTGATGAGGCGGCCGTCGAACTCCGGCACCGCGACCTGGGTGGCGACGTCCAGCGGCGACATGCCCTCGCTCGATGCGGCCCAGTCGGCGCGGCTCCAGGTCAGCGCGAGTCCCTGGATGATCGGGATGTCGAGCGCGGCGAGCGCCTGCACGTCCCAGGTCTCGTCCTCGCCGCCGGCCTGCGCACCGGCCGGGCGGGTGCCGCCCGCTGCGAGGACGGTGGTGACCAGGGTGTCGAGCGTGCCGAGATGGTCCAGCAGGTCCTGTGGGGCGTCGCGCAGGGAGGTGGCGAAGATCGGGACGCCGATGCCCCCGGCCGCGTCGATCGCGTCGCAGAGCGCGTGGATGTGCGTGACGTTCCCCGCGGCCTGCTGGGCGCGGTAGAAGAGCACGCCGACGCGCGGTCGTACGCGCTCGAGCGGGGCGGGTTCGGCGCGGTCGAGCACACCCCAGATGGGCAGCTCCAACGGCGGTTCGAAGCCCTCACCGCTCAGCAGGAGGGTGTCGGACAGGAACGCGTGCAGGTTGGCGAGGTTGGCGGGGCCGCCCTGCGCAAGGTAGCGGTGTGCCTCGGCCACGATGCCCGCCGGCACGTGCCGCGAGCACTCCATCAGCGCCGCGTTCGGGGTCTGCTCGCCGCCGAGCACCACCATCGGCACATCGGTCTCGGCGAACCGGCGGAAGCCGCTGCACAGATCCTGCGGGCCGCCGAGGATGCGGGCGACGATCACATCGGCGCCCTCGATCGCCGCACCCATCTCGGTGTGCGCGGAGCGGGCCGGGTTGGCGAAGAGGTAGTCGGCGCCGCTGGCCCGGGCGCTCAAGAGGTCGGTGTCCGAGGTGGACAACAGGGCGACGCGAGGCATCAGTCTCCTTGGCCGGGGTCCGCGCCCCGAGCTGGCAGTTCGTGCTGAGGGCCGCACCCGTTCCGGGGCGGCGGTGCGCGCCCGCATACCTGACTCACCGGGCGACGTCCCCGGTTCACAGTGGCGGGACCGTCCCGGACTTTCACCGGGTTCCGCGAGCGTGTACCGCCCGCAGCCTACCTACCCGCCGACCAGGTTGCGGCCCACCACAGGCTGCATACGCCGTCCGTCCGGTCGTGCGCTCGGCGCCGCGTGTACGGCGGGAGGAGATGTGCCCCGATTTCGGCTGACAGCGGCCTGCGGGCGACGTGTCTCCTCCCCCTGCATACCTCAGGGGCTCGGTCGGGCAGTTGACGCCCGGCACGACGGGCCGACTTAGGCTCACCCGGTGACTTCCCGAGCCCGCCCCGACGGTGGCGACCGTTGCCCGGGGGTGCTGCGCCCGTTCGTCGCGGGCGACGGCGCCCTCGTGCGGCTGCGCGTGCCCGGCGGCCGGATCGGTGTCGACGTGCTCGGCGAGGTCATGGGAATCGCCACCGAGTACGGCGCACCCGTGGTGCAGCTGACCAGCCGCGGCAACCTGCAGCTGCGCGCTCTTCCGGATCCGCTGCCCGAGGTGCTGATCGAGCGGGTCGAGGCCACCGGCCTCCTGCCCAGCGCCTCCCACGAGCGGGTACGCAACATCCTGTCCGCGCCGCTGGCCACATCCCTGCGCCCGCTCGTCGAAGCACTCGATACCGCGATCACCGACGATCCGGTGCTCGCCGGGCTGCCGGGGCGGTTCCTCTTCGCGCTCAGCGACACGTCCGGCTCGGTGCTCACCGAGGGGTGGGACCTGGCCTACCAGGCGCTCGACGCCGACGAGGGCCGCGTCCTCGCCGGCGGTCACGCGTTCGAGGTCCGGTCGGTCGACGCGGTCCCCGAACTCATCCGCCGCGCCCACCTCTTCCTGGACCACCGCTCAGGCGACGACGTATGGAACGTCCGCGACCTACCCACCGGCTCCCCCGTCTTCGAGGGCATGCACCCGTACGGCGTACACCCGCCCGCGCCGCTCCCGCCCGGCCCGGCCGGCGACGACCTAGTGGTCGGTCTCCCGCTCGGGATGCTGCGACCCGCCCATCTCGACGCCATCGCCGCGTTCGCCGACGAGGTGGTGCTCACCCCGTGGAAGTCGTTCGTCATACCTGGCGCGGCGGCCGACCCGTCTCGTCTGGGCGACGCCGGGTTGGTCATCACCGGCGCCTCCCCCTGGTCGCGGATCACCGCGTGCGTCGGCGCGCCCTACTGCGCCCGCACCCAGACCCACACCCTCGACCTCGCCACCGCTGCGACCGCGCAGATGACCGGGGCCGGACCCGGTGTCCACGTCGTCGGATGCGAACGCCGTTGCGGCGAGCCGTCGTCCGACCACCTCACCCTCGTGGCACCGACCGACGTGCACCAGGTCGTTGCCGCCTCTGGAGACCCTCGATGAACGCCGACCCGAGCCCACCCACCCGTCGCTACGACTACGTCGCCGACGGCGCGGAGATCTACCGCCGCTCGTTCGGCATGGTCCGCGAGCAGGCCGACCTGTCCGCGGTCCCAGCCGACCTGCGGGTCGTCGTGACCCGGATCGTGCATGCCTGCGGGGACGTCGACATCGTGCCTGCGGTCGCCGCCTCATCCGATGTCGTCACCGCGGCGCGGCACGCATTGCGTTCGGGTGCAGCGGTGTTCACCGATTCGGTGATGCTCGCCTCCGGGGTCACCGCTCGCCGGATGCCGGCACACAACGAGGTGTTGTGCACCCTGCGCGACGCCCGCGTGCCTGCGCTCGCGAAGCAGTGGCACACCACGCGCGCCGCGGCGGCGGTCTCGCTGTGGGACGAGCGCCTCGACGGGGCGGTCGTCGCCATCGGCAACGCACCCACCGCGCTCTTCCACCTGCTCGAAGTCGTGATGGACGGCGGCCCGCGACCGGCGGCGATCGTCGGGATGCCGGTCGGATTCATCGGGTCGGCCGAGTCCAAGGTCGCCCTGGCCGAACACGTCCTGCCGGGCGGTGGGCAGATCCCGTGGATCACCGTGCACGGCCACCGCGGCGGATCGGCGATGGCGTCGGCCGCTGTCAACGCGCTCGCCACGGAGTCCGAACTCGCATGAACAGCAACATCATCGGGCATCTGTACGGCGTGGGCCTCGGCCCCGGCGACCCCGATCTGATCACGCTCAAGGCGGCCCGGCTCATCGATTCCGCCGACGTGATCGCCTATCACGCGGGCACCGGCAAGTCATCGATCGCGCGTGCCATCGCCGCCGACCTGATCCCGGCGGGCGTCCACGAGGAGGAGCTGCGCTACCCGGTCACGACCGGCGCGGTGGAGCACCCCGCCGGATACCACGGCTGGCTCGCGGAGTTCTACGACGAGTGCGCGGCCAGGTTGCGCGCGCACCTCGAGGCCGGCCGCTCGGTCGTCGTTCTGGCAGAGGGCGATCCGATGTTCTACGGGTCGTTCATGTATCTGCACGACCGCCTCGCCGACAGCTTTCCCACCGAGGTCGTCCCAGGCGTGACCGCGGTGTCCGGGGCAACCGCCGTGTCCGCGCACGCCCTCGCCCGACACGAGGACGTGCTGACCGTTCTGTCGGGCACGCTGCCCGTCGCCGAGCTCGCCCGCCGCCTCGCCGACACCGACGCCGCCGTCGTGATGAAGCTCGGGCGCACGTTCGCCAACGTGCGTGAGGCGCTACGGCAGGCCGGCCTGCTCGATCGGGCGGTCTACGTCGAACGCGCCACCCGTGACGGCCAACGCGTGCTGCCCGCGGCCGATGTCGATCCGTCGACCGTCCCGTACATGTCGATCGTCATCGTCCCCGGTCAGGACCGGCGGGCGGATGCCGCAGGACGTGCGGCCCCAGCGGCGGAGCAAGCGCCTCCCACATCGACCACCGGCACCGTCCACGTCGTCGGCCTCGGCCCGGGGCCGGACCGCTGGCTCACGCCCGAGGCGAGCGCGATCCTGGCCGAGGTCGACCATGTCGTGGGGTACGCGCCGTACGTCGAGCGGGTGCCCCAGCGCGTCGGCCTCACCCGGCACGCGAGCGGCAACACGGTCGAGGTCGACCGGGCGCGCGACGCGCTCGAGCTGGCTGCCGCTGGTGACGACGTCGCGGTCGTATCCGGCGGCGACGCAGGGGTATTCGGCATGGCGGCTGCGGTCTTCGAGGCCGCTGAGGCGGCTGGCACGGCGTACGCCGAGGTGCCCGTCCACGTCGTACCCGGCCTCACTGCTGCCCACGCCGCAGCCGCGCTGGTCGGGGCTCCGCTCGGCG
This sequence comes from Allobranchiibius sp. GilTou38, assembly GCF_017565325.1. Taxonomy (NCBI): domain Bacteria; kingdom Bacillati; phylum Actinomycetota; class Actinomycetes; order Micrococcales; family Dermacoccaceae; genus Allobranchiibius; species Allobranchiibius sp. GilTou38. Next base: position 33,087 of record NZ_JAGEKN010000003.1, read on the forward strand.
CGGATTTCGCCGTGATGAGCCTCTCGGACCGGCTCAAGCCCTGGTCGGTGCTGGAGGCACGCCTCCGCGCGGCGGCCGCCGCCGACCTCGTGATCGCGCTCTACAACCCTCGCTCGCGCTCCCGGCCCGACCAGCTGCACACTGCACGCGCCGCGCTACTCGACGTGAAGTCCGCCGACACCGCGGTCGTCATCGCGCGCGACGTCGGCCGGACCGAGGAGTCGGCCGTCGTAACCACGCTGGGCGAGTTCGACCCCGAGACGGTCGACATGAAATGCCTGGTGATCATCGGGGCGTCCTCCACCCGGGTCACGCCGGGCGGCCAGGTCTGGACTCCGCGCTCCGTCGCTCAGCCCTGACTTTTCGGACATGCACGACGGGTCAGATGTGACCCGCCGTGCATGTCCGAAACTCGAGTGGTGGGCTCCGGCACCGACTGACATTCCTCTCTAACCTGTCTTTATGACCGCGGAGCGCAATTCGAGCGTCGACGGGCAGGTCGAGGTACGCGTCGTCCACTCGGTGGATCGGATGCTGTCCCCTGAGACGGTCGAGCAGATCTACGCCGCAGCCTCCGCGCAGGCTCCTCTCTCCGAGCCGGCGGTCGTTGCGACGATGTATGCGGGGCTGTACGCGCGGGCTCGCGCCGCATCAGGCCTGGCCATGGCAATCGCCCTGGACGAGGGCTCGCCGGTGGGGTTCGCTTACGGCCACGACTGGAGTTGGGGCGGGCAGGCTGACGCCTGGTCGACTCAGCTGCGAGAGCGAATCGGAGACAACGTCGCCCAGCAGATCGCCGACTCGTACGCAGTCGAACTTCTTGCGGTCCTGCCGGCTGCGAGCGGGATGGGTGTGGGTCGGCGACTTCTGGAAGAGCTCGTCGACACGGCGAAGTCCGACACCGCCTGGCTGCAGACCACGGACTTCGATTCCCCTGCGCGACGGTTGTATCGGCGCGCCGGATGGCGAACGCTCGGCCACGGACCAGATGCCCCGAACGGAAGTCCGGGGCTCGTCCTGATGCACGAGCGAACGCCGACGACCGACTCTTGACCCTCACACGGTGTCAGGCGGGAGAACGGTGTCATGTTGATCGGAGACTTCGCTCGGCTCGGGCAGGTGTCGGTGCGGATGCTGCGCCACTACGACGCGCTCGGGCTGCTCACGCCCGCCAGCGTCGACACGTCCAGCAGCTGTCCGTCCTCGATCGCATCGTGGCACTGAAGGATCTCGGTCTCACGCTGGAGCAGATCGGCCAGCTGCTGACGGATCGCATCGGAGTGCAGGAGCAGAACGGGATGCTCCGGTTGCGGCGCAGCGAGCTCGAGGACGAGATGCGCGCCGCCGGCACCCGGCTTGCGGCGGGCCGAGTCAGGGGCACAAGAGCACAGAACGATCGAGAAGGAGCACGACATGCCCACGGATTACGTCGTCAAGCAGGTGCCGGCCGTACGGCTCGCTGCCGTCAGCGCCACCGTCGACCCGGCGGAGATAGGTCAGCACGTCGAGCCGATGTTCGTCCGCGTGCAGACCGCGCTGCAGTCCGCCGGCGCCAGTCTGTCCACCCCGATGGCGACCTACGCCGAGGCGGAGGACGGGATGGACGTGGTCGTCGGATACGCCCACGAGGGCACTCCGCCGGCCGGGCGGAGGCCGTGGACCTGCCGTCCGCGAACGCGGTGTGCGGGGTCCACCTCGGCCCGATGGACCGCATCCGGGAGTCCTGGCAGGGGCTGCACCGCTGGCTGATCGACAACGGCTACGAGTACGACGGAGCCGCCCGCGAGCTCTACGTGCGGGCCGAATCGACGCACCAGCAGGACTGGGTGACCGAGTTGCAACAGCCCGTCCGGCAGAAGTGAGTTTCGGACATGCACGGCGGGGCAGATGTGACCCGCGGTGCATGTCCAAAATCAGGCGGGTGGGCGCGAGGAGTAGAGGTGCGACTCCACGAAGTCACCGGTGCCGAGCGCGGGTCCGACCAGGATGACCGCCGCCTGCCGCAGACCGTGCTCGTGCACCTGACCGGCGATGTCGGCCAGGGTCCCGCGCAGGACCAGCTCGGCCGGCTGACTGACCTGCGAGCCGATGACCACCGGGCAGTCCGCGCCGTAGTGCGGGGTCAGCCGCTCGACGATGGTGTCGATGTGCCGGATCGCCAGGTGCAGCACCAGCGTCGCGCCCGTCGCGGCGTACGCCTCGAGCGACTCCCCCGCGGGCATCTTCGTGGAGTCCTTCTGCACCCGCGTGAGCACGACGGACTGGGCGACCTCGGGGACGGTGAGCTCCCGCCCCACCAGGGCTGCGGTCGCGGCGTACGCCGGGACGCCGGGTGTCACGTCCCAGTCCACGCCCGCCTGGTCCAGGCGCCGGGTCTGTTCGGCGATCGCGGAGTAGACCGACGGGTCACCGGAGCACAGCCGTGCGACGTCGGCGCCGCGTGAGTCCGCCGCCACCAGGTGCTCCGTGATCGCGTCGAGATTGAGGTGCTGGGTGTCGATGAGCTCGGCGTCCGGCGGGCAGTGCGCCAGCACCGCATCGTCCAGGTAGGTGCCGGCGTAGAGGCACACCGGGCTCTGCTCGAGCAGCCGCACCGCGCGCAGCGTGAGCAGGTCGGCGGCGCCGGGTCCGGCGCCGATGAAGTGCACGGTCACGGCATTCCCTTCGTGGAGCTCCACTGGACGACGGCACGCGACGGTGTCCACGACACCTGCGCGCCCAGGGACGTCGCGCGCTCGATGCTGATCCGCGTCAGTTCCCCGCCGAAGCGCTCCTGAGCACCGACGAGCAGGGCCTCCGTGCTCAGGGTCACCGCATGCGCGACGAGCCGCCCGCCCGGCCGCAACCGCGATCGCACGGCGTCGATGAGGGCCGGAGAGAGGCCTCCGCCGACGAAGACCGCGTCCGGATCCGGGAGATCCGCCAGCGCGTCGATCGACGCGGACTCCACGACCGTGACGTCCGACACGACACCGAACTCCCTGGCATTGCTGCGGATCCGCTCGGCACGCGCCGCGTTGTGCTCGACCGCGCTCACGCTGGCACCGGGCGCGGCCAGGGCCCACTCGATCCCGACGGCACCCGATCCGGCACCGAGGTCCCACAGGTGGCCGCCGGGCGTCGGGCGCAGATGAGCGAGAGCGGACGCGCGTACGTCGCGCTTGCTGATCTGGCCGTCGTGCTCGAACGACGCTTCGGGTCGCCCCGGAGCCGGACCCACCGCCGCTGCCGTCAACGGCGACGCCGATACCGCGAAGACCTCCACGCAGACCAGCACCAGGTCGGCGGTGCGCTCAGCCGACCACCCCGCGGCGGAGGCGCGCAACGACCCCTCGGCCGCGCCACCCAGATGCCACCAGGCCGTCATCAACGAGGCACCCCACCCCTGCTGCGTCAGCAGGCGGGCCAGCACCCCGGGCGTGTTCCCGTCGCTGCACAGCACGACCAGATGCGCACCGGGGGCGAGGTGACGGCGTACGCCGTCCGGTGAGCGGCCGACGAGCGTCACCACGGTCGTCTGCTCGGCCGACCACCCCATCCGGGCCCGCGCGAGCGTCTCGGAGGACAGCCCTGGGTGTACACGCACGGCGCCGGCCCCCAGCAGGTCGATGAGGGTGGTCCCGATGCCGGAGCGCAGCGGGTCGCCACTGGCCAGTGCCACGACGTGCCCGATGGGTGCGTCGGCGGCGTGCACCTCGGCGAGCATCGCCGCCAGTCCCTCGCGCAGCGGCGAGGGCCACGGGCGACGGGTCTGGCCCGGCACGTCGGGCACCATGTCCAGGTGCCGGCGGCCGCCGAGCAGCGTCCGGGCGCCCATCACCAGGGCCCGGCTCCGAGGGGAAAGCTCGGCTTCGCCGCCGTCCCCAATGCCCACGACGTCGATCACGTCGGCACTCTAGGCGAGGGCGCCGATATGACATGATCGCTGCGACGCAGGGCGAGGAATCCGGTGAGAATCCGGAGCGGTCCCGCCACTGTGAGCTGCCGGAGTCGATCCGGCACGAGCCAGGATGTCGGCCTGCGTCACGCCCGGTCGGCGACCCGACCGGGCCACTCGACCGGCGAGCGTGGTCACTCGTCAGAAGGGCCCGTGGATTCCGTGCCGCAGTTCCCGTTCTCCGCCATCGTCGGTGCCGACGAGATGGCCATCGCGCTGGTCCTGACGACCGTCGCCCCCGATGTCGGCGGCGTGCTCGTCCGCGGCGAGAAGGGCACCGCGAAGTCGACGATGGTGCGCTCGCTCGCGGCGGTCCTGCCCGAGCAGGACGTCGTCGACGGATGCCGGTTCGGCTGCGACCCGAGCGAGCCCGACCCGCAGTGCCCCGACGGCCCGCACACACCCGGCGAGGACGCCGTGCAACGGCCGGCCCGGCTGGTCGAGCTGCCGATCGGCGCCAGCGACGACCGGGTCACCGGATCGCTCGACCTCAGCCGCGCGCTCGGATCGGGGCAGACGGCGTTCGAGCCGGGCCTGCTCGCCGACGCGCACCGAGGCCTGCTCTACGTCGACGAGGTCAACCTGCTGCAGGACCACCTGGTCGACCTCCTGCTCGATGCCGCCGCGATGGGCCGCAACACCGTCGAGCGTGACGGCGTGTCGGTGACCCACGCCGCGCGCATCATGCTGATCGGCACCATGAACCCCGAAGAGGGTGAGCTGCGACCCCAGCTGCTCGACCGCTTCGGCCTGTCCGTTGAGATCACCGCGTCCCGGGTGCCGCAGGAGCGCGTGGAGATCGTCCGTCGCCGACTGGCCTACGACGCCGACCCCGAGGGCTTCGCCACGACGTACGCCGACGCGCAGGCCACGCTCGGCGCGCGGCTGGCCGCCGCGCAGCAGCGGCTGGCCGACGTGGAGCTGTCGGACTGGGCGCTGGGCAAGATCGCGACCGTCTGCGCCGGGTTCGACGTCGACGGGATGCGCGCGGACATCGTGACGGCTCGCGCGGCCCGGGCGCACGCAGCGTGGCAGGACCGCGACAGTGTCGCCCGCGAGGACATCCGGGTCGCTGCGAAGCTGGCCCTGCCGCACCGTCGCCGGCGCAAGCCGTTCGACGCGCCAGGCCTGGACGAGGACCTGCTCGACCGACTGCTCGGTGATGACGACGAGCCGGATCCCACACCCGACGACACGAACGACGACCCGGATCCGCAGCAGCCGCAGCCTGATTCGCAGAACGATGGCGAGGAGACCGACCGCGAGGATTCCCCGTCCGGTGGTGACTCGTCGTCCTCCGACAGCGGCGATTCCGGGCAGGACGCCGCCCCGCCGACCCCGCACCAGGACGGTGGCCAGGCCGACCGCTCCGACCAGGAGCAGGAGCTCGACACGGCGGCGCCCGAGGCGCCGAGCGCGGCCCTGCAGGTCGCGCAGGCCGAGGAGCCCTACCGGGTGCGGTCGTTCACCGTGCGCGGCGTGGGCCGCGGAGAGGCCGGCCGGCGCAGCCGGGCGATTACCAACTGGGGCGCGACGATCGGCTCCGAGCGCGACGGCACCGGCGCGGTGCACCTGCCCGCCACCATCCGGGCGGCCGCACTGCGCGGCGCGGGTCGGGCGGGCGCCGGGCGACTGCACGTCGCCGGTGAGGACCTGCGCCACAAGGTGACTCAGGGCCGTGAGTCCAACCTCGTCCTCATCGCCGTCGACGCCTCCGGATCGATGGGCGCGCGCGAACGGATGCGCGAGGTCAAGACCGCCGTCATCAGCCTCCTGACCGACGCCTACCAGCGCCGCGACCGGGTCGGCGTGGTCACCTTCCGCGGCGCCGAGGCCGACCTGGCGCTGCCCCCGACACACTCGGTCGAGGCGGCCGCGGCCTGCCTGACCGACCTGCCGCACGGCGGCCGTACGCCGCTCGCCGAGGGACTGCTGGCCGCCGCCCGCGCCCTGGAGGTCGAGCGCATCCGCGACCCGCACCGGCGGGTGCTGCTCGTCCTGGTCACCGACGGCCGCGCGACCTCCGGGCCGGACGCCCTCGAGCGCGCCCGCTGGGTCGCCGACCGCTGGCCGAGCACCGGGGTGGACGCAGTGGTCGTCGACGCCGAGACCGGCCGGTTCCGGATGGGCCTGGCCGCCGACCTCGCCGAGCGGATGGGCGCCGAGCACGTGACATTGGCAGAATTCGCCGCCGACAGCCTGGTCAGCGCCATCCGCGAGAGGAGTGTGGCCTGATGCCGAAGGGACAGACCCCCGTCGCCGCGGCGGACGGACTCACCACCCGGGCACGGCGCAACTCCCCCCTGGTCGTCGTGCACGGCGGCGACGGCAAGGGCAAGTCCACGGCCGCGTTCGGGCTCGCGCTGCGCGGCTGGAACCAGGGCTGGTCGATCGGTGTCTTCCAGTTCGTGAAGTCCGCCAAGTGGCGCATCGGTGAGCAGAGCGCCCTCGAAGCGCTCGACGTCGTACACTCCGAGACCGGCCAGGGCGGCCCGATCGAGTGGCACAAGATGGGCTCGGGCTGGTCGTGGTCCCGCAAGGCCGGCAGCGAGCAGGAGCACGCCGACGCCGCCCGCGAGGGATGGGTCGAGATCAAGCGGCGCCTCGCCGAGCAGACCCACACGCTCTACATCCTCGACGAGTTCACCTACGTCATGAAGTGGGGCTGGGTCGACGTCGACGACGTCGTGAGCACGCTGCGCGACCGCCCCGGCCACCAGCACGTGGTCATCACCGGTCGCAACCCCGACCCCCGCCTGCTGGAGATCGCCGACGTGGCGACCGAGATGACCAAGATCGCGCACCCCTTCGACAAGGGCCAGAAGGGCCAGAAGGGCATCGAGTGGTGACCCGGCTGCCCCGCGTCGTGATCGCCGCCGCCGCCTCGGGTCAGGGCAAGACCACGGTGGCCGTCGGCATCATGGCCGCGCTGCGCCGCCGCGGACTCGCGGTCGCACCGGCCAAGGTCGGCCCCGACTACATCGACCCCGGCTACCACGCGCTCGCGACCGGTCGCCCCGGCCGCAACCTCGACCCGTGGCTGACCTCACCGGAGCAGATCGCGCCGCTGCTGCTGCACGGAGCGCGCACGCCGTACACCGCGGACCTGTCGGTCATCGAGGGCGTCATGGGCCTGTACGACGGGCAGATGGGCACGGACGGCTTCGCCTCGACCGCCCACGTCGCCACGCTGACCGATTCACCGGTGCTGCTGGTCATCGACATCTCCTCGGCGGCCCGCACGATCGCCGCGAGCGTGCACGGACTTGCCAGCTACGACCCGTCGGTGCGCGTCGCAGGCGTCGTGCTCAACAAGGCCGGCAGCGCCCGGCACGCTGCTGAGGTACGCCGCGCCGTCGAGGCCACCGGCCTGCCTGTCCTGGGAGTCCTGCCCCGCGACGCGGGCGTCAGCGTGCCCTCCCGCCACCTCGGACTCGTCCCCGCCGCCGAGCGCGACGAGGCCGCGGCCGGACTCGACCGGCTCGCCGGCCAGATCGCCGAGCACCTCGACCTCGACGCCGTCCTGGATCTCGCACGCACCGCGCCGGACCTGGCCGACGAGCCCTGGACCCCGCCGGTCGTCCACCGCACCACGCCGCCGCGCGTCGTGGCCGTCGCCGGTGGGCAGGCCTTCACCTTCCGCTACGCCGAGACCGACGAACTGCTGCGCGCCGCCGGGTGCGAGCCGGTCGTCTTCGACCCGGCGACCGACACGTCCCTGCCGCAGGGCACCAGCGGCCTCTACCTCGGCGGCGGTTTCCCCGAGGCGCACGCGCCCGCGCTGACGCGCAACACGCCCCTGCTCGCCGAGCTGCGCGACGCCGTCGCGTCCGGGATGCCGACCGTCGCCGAGTGCGCCGGGCTGCTCTATCTCGCAGAGGCACTCGACGACCACCCCATGGTCGGCGCCCTGCCCGCGGCTGCTGCGATGCATCCGCGCCTGACCCTCGGATACCGCACCGCGGTCCTCCCGGTCGACGGGATGCTGGGCGCCGCCGCCACGGCAGTGCACGCCCACGAGTTCCACCGCACCCGGACGACTCCCCCGACCGCCGGGCCCGGCGCCTGGCTGGTCGACGGTGCACCGGTCGGGTTCGCGCTCGACCCCGCCGGAACGGGCCGCCCGACCGTGCACGCGTCGTACCTGCACGTCCACTGGGCCGGGAATCCATCCCTCGCGACGTCGTTCGCCGACGCGGTGCACGCATACGAGCCCGTGACCACGGGTGCACGTCCTTCAGACGACCACGCGCCGGTGGCAGCGCACCCCGCGACCACCGCGGACGCCGTCGACCCTCTGGACCACCACGGCGATGCCGAGCTCCGCGGCACCGGACGCACCCTGGTCGACCTCGCCGTCAACGTGCGGGTGCCCGTCCCGCCGGTCTGGCTCAGCGACCGGATCGCTGCCTGCACCACCCGCTTGGCCGCGTATCCCGATGTCTCGCAAGCGCGTACGGCGATCGCTCGTCGCCATGGCGTGCCCGAGACGATGGTGCTGCCGACCAGCGGCGCCGCCGAGGCCTTCACCCTCATCGCCCGCGCCGTGCCCGGAAGGCACCCGCTCGTGGTGCACCCGCAGTTCACCGAGCCCGAGGCGGCGCTGCGCCGCGTCGGCCGGGTGCCCGAGCGCCACCTCCTGCACGGCGACACCGGCTTCGTCCTCGACCCGGCTCTGGTCGACCCGAACGCCGACCTCGTCCTGCTCGGCAACCCCACCAACCCGACCGGCGTCCTGCACCCGCGCGCCTCCCTCGAGTCCCTGCTGGGCCCCGGTCGCACCGTCGTCGTCGACGAAGCATTCATCGATGCCGTGCCGGGAGAGCTCGATTCGCTGATCAGCGCGCAGATGCCCGGCCTCCTGGTGCTGCGCTCACTCACCAAGACCTGGGGGTTGGCCGGACTGCGCGCCGGCTACGTCGTCGGCGACCCAGACCTCATCGCGCTCCTGGCGCAGCACCAGCCGCCGTGGTCGGTGTCGACGCCCGCGGCGGTCGTGATGTCCGCGACCGCGACCCGGTCCGCGCTCGAGCAGGCCGACGACCTCGCCCGAAAGGCGACCAGCGACCGGGCGTACCTCGTCCGCGGTCTGCAGGAACGGGGGCTGCGGCCGGTCGACGGAGTGGCCCCATTCGTGCTTGTCGAAGGGCCCTCGGGGGCACGGGAAGCGCTGCGCGACAACGGCTTCGCCGTCCGTCGCGGCGACACCTTCCCAGGCTTGAACGCCGCCTGGATCCGCATCGCCGTGCGTGACACCACCACGACGGATGCCTTCCTGACCGCGCTCGACGACGTCCTCGCCCACACCGCCGCGTCCGCACCCGAGCTCGCCCGATGAGGCTCGACATCCCCGGCACCGGCGCTCGCGTGCTGGTGCGCGACCCGGGGCCGCGCGTGGCCGAGATCGTGCACACCCTGCTCGACGGTGGAGCCGTCGTCGACGTACAGGAGTCCGGGACGCACCCGGTGGTGCGTGACCTGGCCGCGCGCCGCCTCGTCACGGTGGTCGCCGCACCCGATCTCACGGCGTACGACGTCGTGTTGCGCGACCCGGCGCTCGAGGCGCAGGAGCCGCCACGGCCCAGTACCGGTGGGCGGGTGGTGCTGGTCGGCGGCGGTCCCGGCGACCGCGGCCTGCTCACGCTCGCCGGGATGCAGGCACTGCGCGAGGCCGACGTCGTGGTCTGCGACCGACTGGCGCCGCTCGGAGTACTCGACGAGCTGGATCCCCGGCCGGAGATCATCCACGTCGGCAAGATCCCCTCGGGTGCCTTCACGCCTCAGGAGCGGATCAACGAGATCCTCGTCGAGCAAGCCCAGGCTGGGCGCAACGTCGTGCGGTTCAAGGGCGGCGACAGCTTCGTCTTCGGCCGCGGCGGCGAGGAATGGAACGCGTGCGTCGACGCGGGCGTTTCGGTCACAGTGATCCCTGGTGTCACTTCGTCCATCGCTGCACCTGCGCTCGCCGGGATCCCCCTCACCCACCGCGATGTCATCCAGGGTTTCGTGGTCGTCTCCGGGCACGTCGCCCCCGACGACCCGCGCAGCACCGTCGACTGGCGGGCGGTCGCCGAGACGCGGATGACGGTCGTCGTCCTGATGGGAGTCAAGACGCTCGGGAGCATCGCCGACGCACTCGTCGCGCACGGCCTCGACCCGGAGACGCCCGCGGCATCGGTCGCGGACGCCGGCCTGCCGAGTCAGCGCGTCGCCCGCGGCCCGTTGCGCGAGATCGCCCGGATCGGCGACGACGCGGACATCCGGCCACCCGCCGTCACGGTGATCGGTCACTCGGTCGCCGCGCTGCGCCCCCAGAACACCGGCACGTCGTGAGGCAGCTGCTGATCGGCCTGCGCCTCGCCGTCGGCACCCTGTCCATCGTCCCCGTGGGCACGCTGCCCGAGGTGGACCGCACCAGTGCACGCTGGGCGATGGTGCTGGCACCCGTGGGTGCGCTGCCCGTCGCGGTGCTCGCCGGGCTGCTGGCCTGGGTCGGACCGATGGTGCACCTACCGGCACTGGTGGTCGGCATCGTCGTCTGCGCGGCGCTCGGCTGGGGCACCCGCGCCATGCACTGGGACGGCCTCGCGGACACCGCCGACGGCCTCGCCGCGGGGTGGAGCCGCGAACGCGCCCTGGAGGTCATGCGCAAGGGCGACACGGGCCCCGTGGCGGTCGGCGTGCTCGTGGTCGTCCTGCTGCTCGACGCCGCCGCCATTGCCGCCGTTGCCCCGGACTCCTGGGGGTGGCTGCTCGTCGGCGTCGCCGTGCTCGCGTCCCGGGCTGCCTGCACGCTGGTCGCCGTACGCGGCCTGCCGCCCGCCCGCTCCGACGGCCTCGGTGTCGTCGTGGCCGACAACGTGCCCGGCCCCGCCCTCGCGGTCACGGTGCTGGTGACGCTGGCGATCGCCGCCGCGGCGGGTCTCGTCGCCGGGCACGTCGTGCTCGCCCCGGTCGCCGTCGCCCTCGGATTCGTCGCGGTGTCGGTGCTCGCGATCCGCTGCCGCACGGTGCTCGGTGGCGTCACCGGAGACGTGATGGGCGCCGGGGTCGAGATCGCCCTCGCCGTGAGCCTGCTCGTCCTGTCCACCCGGGGTGGCGCGTGAAGACCCTGATCCTCGGCGGCATCCGATCGGGCAAGTCCGCAGTCGCCGAACGCACGCTCGCCGGCGTACCGGCCGTCACGTACGTCGCGACCGGCCCCGGCCCCGAGTTGGACGACGACTGGGCCCACCGGGTGCACGCCCACCGCGAGCGTCGCCCCGCGCACTGGTCGACGGTCGAATCCGTCGATCTGCCAGCCGTGTTCGCCGACCTCACCCGGCCCGCACTGGTCGACGGGCTCGGCACGTGGCTCACCGCCCACCTCGACCGACTGCAGGCCTGGGACGCGCCGCGTGAGGACTGGGAACCCGCGGCGCTGACGCTGATCGACGACCTCGCGACCGCCGTCCGCGACTGCGCCCACGACCTCGTGATCGTCTCGGACGAGGTCGGCCTCACGCTCGTCCCCGAGCACCGCTCGGCCCGGGTGTTCGCCGATCTGCTGGGCCTGACCAATCAGCGCGTCGCCGACGCCTGCGACGCGGTGCAGCTCGTCGTGGCCGGGCAGGTGCTGACGGTGAAGGCGCCGTGAGACCCGACCCCATCGCCGCGGGTCTCCTCGTCGGGTACGCCGCCGACCTGGCCTTCGGCGATCCCCGCCGCGGCCACCCCGTCGCCGGCTTCGGCAGTGCGGCCGCGGCGCTGGAGCAGCGCACCTACGCGCCTCGCCGCTCCCGCGGCGTCCTGCACGAGGCCATGCTGGTCGGTGGGGTCGTCGTCCTCGGCGGCGCCGCCGCTCGCGTGCGCCCGCAGGTGCCGGTCGTCGCCCTGGCCACCTGGACGGTGCTGGGCGGACGCTCCCTCATTCGTGAGGCGGCCGCGATGCACGACCTGCTGGCGCGGGACGACCTCGCCGGGGCAAGAGTGCGGATCCGGCATCTCGTCGGGCGGGACAGTTCGCAACTGTCGCCTGCCGAGCTCGCCCGCGCCTGCATCGAATCGGTCGCCGAGAACGGCGCCGACGCAGTGGTGAGCCCGCTCTTCTGGGGAGCGATCGCCGGCGTCCCCGGCCTGATCGGCTACCGCGCGGTCAACACGCTGGACGCGACGATCGGGCACCGTTCCGTGCGCTACCGCGAGTTCGGTTGGGCCGCAGCGCGGCTGGACGATGTGGCGAACTGGGTGCCCGCGCGGCTGACCGTGCTGTCGATCGCCCTGGCCACCGGGTCCCCTACGGCGTCGCGTCGGGTGCTCCATGTCGTACGCCGTGACGCGCCTGCCCACCCGAGCCCCAACGCCGGTCCGGTCGAGGCGGCGTTCGCGGCAGCGCTCGGTCGTCGCCTGGGGGGCCGCAACACCTACCGCGGCGTCACCGACGACCGCGGCACGCTGGGCGACGGACCCGACGTCGACGTCTCGGACATCGACGCCGCGGCCCGGCTGCACCATCGCACCGCCGCCATCGCCCTGGCACTCGTCGTCGGTGGGCGTCTCGTCACCCGAGCAGCGCGGCGACGCATGCGTCGACGCAGCTGACCTCGCGCAACCCGGCGGGTGCGTCCGGCCGGGACAGCACGACGACCGGCACCCCCAGCCTGGCCGCGGCATCGAGCTTGGCGCTGGTGTAGGCGCCGCCGGAGTCCTTCGTCACCAGCACGTCGATCCGCTGGTCCCGCAGCAGCGCGAGCTCACCGTCGATGTCGTACGGCCCGCGGTCCTGCACGACGGTCCACCGCGGCGGAAGCGGCTCCTGCACGGGCTCGACGACGCGCACCAGCACGTCACGATCGCTCCACGTCCTGAACGCCGGAAGCGTCTGCCGCCCGCTGGTCACGAACGGCCGCGCGCCGATATCCCCGGCGACGTCACACAGCTCGGACAGCGAGCCGCACCGGTGCCATCCGGCAGCGTCGGGCCGACCGGACCAGCCGGGGCGGGCGAGGCGGATCGACGGGATGCCGACGTCCGCAGACGCCTGCGCCGCGTGCTGCGTCATCGTCGCGGCGAATGGATGGGTGGCGTCGACCAGATGGGTGACCTCGGAGGAGCGCAGGTACGCCGCCAGGCCGGCCGCACCGCCGAAGCCGCCGATCCGCACCTGCCCGACGGGCAACCGCGGCCGGGCGACCCGACCGGCCAGGGAGGACACGAACGGCACGCCGGCGCCCTGCAATCGGTCGGCCAGGTCGCGTGCCTCGGCGGTGCCACCGAGGATCAGGACGAACACGTGCCCGAGGGTACGGCGAAGGGCCCGCGGCGCGCACGCCACGGGCCCTTCGACTGAGCTCAGCTCAGTACAACTCGGACGGGTCCTTGTCGGTCCAGTCCAGGGTGCGCTGCACGGCCTTGTTCCACTTGGAGTAGAGCCACTTGACCTTGTCCTTGTCCATCTTGGGCTCCCAGCGCTTGTCCTCGGCCCACTGCTTGCGCAGCTCGCCCTCGTCCTTCCAGAACCCGACCGCGAGCCCCGCGGCGTACGCCGCACCGAGCGCCGTCGTCTCGCTCACGACCGGACGGATGACCGGCACTCCGAGGATGTCGGCCTGGAACTGCATGAGGGTCTCGTTGACGACCATGCCGCCGTCGACCTTCAGCTCGGTGAGAGCGACACCGGAGTCGGCGTTCATCGCGTCGACGACCTCACGTGACTGGAACGCGGTGGCCTCCAGCGCGGCGCGGCAGATGTGGCTGCGGTTGTTGAACCGGGTGAGACCGACGATGACACCACGCGCGTCCGGACGCCAGTGCGGCGCGAACAGACCGGAGAACGCCGGCACGATGTAGACGTCGCCGTTGTCGTCGACCTCCTTGGCGTAGTCCTCGACCTGCGGCGCGGAGTCGATCATCTTCAGGTTGTCGCGCAGCCACTGCACCAGCGAGCCGGTCACCGCGACCGAACCCTCGAGCGCGTAGATCGGCTTCTTGTCGCCGATCTTGTAACAGACGGTGGTGAGCAGGCCGTTCTTGGACATGACCTTCTCCTCACCGGTGTTGAGGAGCACGAAGTTGCCGGTGCCGTAGGTGTTCTTGGCGGTGCCGATCTCGAAGCACACCTGCCCGAACGTCGCCGCCTGCTGGTCACCGAGGATGCCGGCGATCGGCACCCCGGCCAGCGGGCCGCGCTCACGGACCTTGCCGTACTCCTCGGAGCTGGAGTGGATCTCCGGGAGCATCGACTTGGGGATGCCCATGTCCTTGACGATGTCGTCGTCCCACTGGAGCGTGTCCAGGTCCATCATCAGGGTGCGCGAGGCGTTGGTGACGTCGGTGTAGTGCTTGCCGCCCTCGGTGCCGCCGGTGAGGTTCCACAGCACCCAGGTGTCCATGTTGCCGAAGAGCAGGTCGCCGGCCTCGGCCTTCTCGCGGGCACCGTCGACGTTGTCCAGGATCCAGCGCACCTTCGGGCCGGAGAAGTAGGTCGCGAGCGGCAGCCCGACCTTGTCCTTGTAGATGTCCGCGCCCGTGTCACCGGCGAGCTCGTCGCAGATGCGCTGGGTGCGGGTGTCCTGCCAGACGATGGCGTTGTAGACCGACTTGCCGGTGGTCTTGTCCCAGACGACCGCGGTCTCGCGCTGGTTGGTGATGCCGACCGCGGCGACGTCGCTGGTCGCGGCGTCCAGTTTCACCAGAGCGTCGGCGCAGACCTGGCGGGTGTTGTGCCAGATCTCCTCGGGGTTGTGCTCGACCCACCCCGACTTGGGGAAGATCTGTTCGTGTTCCATCTGCGCGGACGCCGCGATGGCGCCGTTGTGGTCAAAGAGGATGCAGCGGGTGCTGGTCGTCCCCTGGTCGATCGAAGCGATGTACTTGGCCATGGTGCTGATCTCCTAGATGGGTGCGGTACGCGCGACTTCCTGGGGGTCGGTCCGTCGGCTCCCTACGAAGTATCGAAGAGCAACGAGCTCTTCGCAGGGGTTCGTTACATGTAGGCCCGGGCGACCAGCGCCGCGAGCAGGCAGCCGATGATCGGGCCGACGACCGGCACCCAGGCGTAGCTCCAGTTGCTGGAGTCCTTGTTCGGGATCGGCAGCACGAAGTGGGCGATCCGGGGTCCGAGGTCACGGGCGGGGTTGATCGCGTATCCGGTCGGGCCACCGAGGCTCACTCCGATCGCGACCACGATCAGGGCGACGCCGAGCGCGCCCGCGGGCGCGTCGCTGAAGGTCGTGCCTCCGGAAGCACTACTGATCTTGTTGGTCATCCCGGACACCAGGACGTAGAAGATCAGCACGAACGTGGCGATGATCTCGGTCACCAGGTTCCACGCGTAGGACTTGATGGCCGGGCCGGTGGAGAAGATACCGAGGGACGGTGCGTCGAGCCGGTCGTCGAACTGCTTCTTGTATGCCGCCCACATCGCCACCGCGCCGAGGAAGGCTCCGAGGAACTCACCGGCGAAGTAGACCAGCGTGGACCCGGGGGTGATCGACACTCCCGTGGCATAGCTCTTGGCGCCGCTCGCCCAGAGCCCGATCGTGACGGCGGGGTTGAGGTGGGCGCCCGACTTGTACGCGGCGTACACACCGCCGAACACACCGAGGCCCCAACCGAAGTTGATCATGAGCGTGCCGCCCTCGAAGCCGCCCGCCTTGGGCAGCACGACGTTGGCGACCACGCCGGTACCCAAGACGATCAGGATCGCGGTGCCGAGCACCTCACTGACGAACACCGACCACAGACTCATTGACTCTCCTCGGTAGGCCCAGGTAGCAGCTCGTGTGAGCGGCGTCACACCGTACCGTACGCCGTTTTACCGTGACCCAGATCACGTCTTTCGTCCAGTCTGCTCGCAGGGATCGCACAGGACGCATCGAATCCAGGACGGTGCGCACGGTGACATGAGGCGGGCTTAAGCTCGGAACGACACCCGATGAGGAGCTCCCATGGTGATGCAACCTTTCAGCGCGACCCTGTCGCCGCAGCAGCACGAGCAGGCCTGGAACGCATTGCGCGACACAGAGTTCGACGTCCTGGTCATCGGCGGTGGTGTCACCGGGGCCGGTTCGGCACTCGATGCCGCCACCCGCGGCCTGAAGGTGGCGATGGTCGAGGCGCGCGACTTCGCGAGCGGTACGTCATCGCGCAGCAGCAAGCTGTTCCACGGTGGTCTGCGCTACCTGGAGCAGCTCAACTTCAGCCTGGTGGCCGAGGCGCTCAAGGAGCGCGAACTGATGCTCACCACGATCGCCCCGCACCTGGTGCACCCGGTGCCGTTCCTCTACCCGATCAAGCACCGTTACTGGGAGCGCCCGTACATCGCGAGCGGCCTGATGCTCTACGACAACATCAACGGCAAGCAGTCGGTGCCCCGCCAGAAGCACCTCACCCGCACCAGCGCGCTGCGGCTCTTCCCCAGCCTGAAGAAGAGCGCCCTCGTCGGGGCGGTGCGCTACTTCGACGCCCAGTCCGACGACGCCCGCCACACGATGACGGTGGTGCGCACGGCCGCCCACTACGGCGCGGTGGTGCGCAACTCCACCGAGGTCGTCAAGATCGTCAAGGAGGCCGACCGGGTGGTCGGCGCGGTCGTGCGCGACGTCGAGAGCGGCGATGAGGTCACCGTCCGCGCGAAGGTCGTGGTCAACGCCACCGGGGTGTGGACCGATGACGTGCAGAAGATGGCCGGCGGCCGGGGGCGCTTCCACGTTCGCGCGTCCAAAGGCGTGCACATCCTCGTGCCGCGCGACCGCATCGCCGGCGAGGTCGGGCTGATCCTGCGCACCGAGAAGTCCGTGCTGTTCGTGATCCCGTTCGGACAGCAATGGATCATCGGCACCACCGACACCGACTGGGTCTACGATCTCGCGCACCCTGCGGCGACGTCCAAGGACATCGACTACATCCTCGAGCACGTCAACACGGTGCTCACCACCCCTGTCAGTCGCGACGACATCCTCGGGGTCTACTCCGGCCTGCGGCCGCTGCTCGCCGGTGAGAGCGAGGACACCAGCCAGCTGTCCCGTGAGCACGCGGTGGCACGTCCGCAGCCCGGACTGATCTCCATCGCCGGTGGCAAGTACACGACGTACCGGGTGATGGCGGCCGATGCGATCGACGCGTGCGCGGAGGATCTGGGCGAGCTCAAGCCGTCGGTCACCGAGCACGTGCCGCTCGTGGGCGCCGACGGCTACAAGGCGATGATCAACCTCAAGAGCGAGCTCGCCAAGGAGGCAGGCATCTCCACCTGGCGCGTGGAGCACCTGCTGGGCCGCTACGGATCGAAGCTGAACGAGCTGCTGTCGCTCGGCGACGACGACCCCACGATGCTGGACCCGGTGACCGGCGCCGAGGAGTACCTCCGCGCGGAGCTGAAGTACGCCGTCACGCACGAAGGTGCGAAGCACATCACCGACGTGCTCGCCCGACGTACCCGGATCTCCATCG
Source organism: Allobranchiibius sp. GilTou38 (assembly GCF_017565325.1). NCBI lineage: Bacteria > Bacillati > Actinomycetota > Actinomycetes > Micrococcales > Dermacoccaceae > Allobranchiibius > Allobranchiibius sp. GilTou38. Next base: position 50,452 of record NZ_JAGEKN010000003.1, read on the forward strand.
ACACCAAGCACCGCGGTGTCGACTGCGTGGACGAGACGGCGGCCATCATGGCCACCGAGCTGGGCTGGGACGAGGCGACAGTCGAGCACGAGAAGGCCGCGTACGTCGAGCGGGTGCATGCCGAGCGCAAGTCCCAGGAGCTGTCCACGGACGAGGAGTCCGACGCGGCTCGTCGCGAGGCTGCCGAGAGCCGTGGCGGCCTGCGTCAGGTGACCGCCACCCGCTGAACGCCCACCGAGCCGGGCCCGTCGAGCGACGGGCCCGGCTCAGGCGCGTCGGATCCGGAACGGGCCCTTCGCCGTGGACGGGTCGACCACGCGGCTCCCTTGCACGATGACGACCTGGCCGGACTCCACGAGTCGTCGCGCGGCGCGCCGAGCCGGCTCCGCGAGGTCCTCGTCGACGTCGCCGCGAGCGCTCACCGCCTCGGCCGCGTCGCTCGGTGCGATGGTGGCCGTGCGCGAACCGGACGCGAGCAGCCGCAGGATCGCCTTTTCCAACAGCGTGTCGGTCTGCGTGACCCCACGACGACGGCACGCGGCACTGCAGTAGCGCACCTGCTCCCAGTCGCGCTCCCACTTCCGGCGCCACTCGATCCGGCGCCCGCACGACACGCAGGTCCTGTCCGCAGGTGTGCTCACCCCGCCAGTCTGCCGCTGGGCCACTACGGTGACGGTCGACCCCTCTCTCCGCGATCTCCGAGGTCCCCATGCGCGCCGACACCTTCCTCCTGCAGTCCGCCGACGACACCCCGTTGCACGTACGTCGATGGCTGCCCGACGGCGACCCCACGGCGGTCGTCCAGGTGGCCCACGGCATGGCGGAGCACTCGGGCCGGTACGAGCGGTTCGCGCAGGCGCTGACCGCGGCGGGGTACGCCGTCTACGCCGAGGACCACCGCGGCCACGGCCGCACCTCCGGGGGTGCGGACACCGGCTACCTCGCCGACTCCGACGGCTGGAACGTGGTGGTGGAGGACCTGGCCGCGGTCACCGCGCGAGCCTCGTCCGAGCACCCCCACCTGCCGATGGTGCTCTTCGGCCACAGCATGGGCTCGTTCCTCGCACGGTCGTACGCGATGGTCCACGGCACCGACCTCGCCGGGCTCGTGCTGTGCGGGACGGCCGGCGACCCGGGCACCCTCGGCGCGGTGGGCAAGGGGGTGGCGACGCTCGAGGCGCGGACCCTCGGACGCCGCCACACCAGCAAGGTGATGAACACTCTGACCTTCGGCCAGTACAACGCGGCGTTCAAGCCGAACCGCACCGACTTCGACTGGCTGTCGCGCGACCCGGCCGAGGTCGACGCGTACATCGCCGACCCTCGGTGCGGCGAGGTCTTCACGGCCGGGTTCTACATCGATCTGCTCGGCGCCCTCGCTCAGATCAACCGCGACGACCAGGTCGCGCGCATCCCGGCCGGCCTGCCGATCCTGCTCATCTCCGGTGACCACGATCCGGTCGGTGGCAAGGGCGGCGCCGGCGTCAAGGCCGTCGCGGCGCAGCTGGAGAAGTCCGGGGTCCGCGACGTGACGCTCACGCTCTACCCCGGTGCCCGGCACGAGCTGCTCAACGAGACCAACCGCGACGAGGTCACCGCCGACGTCCTGGCCTGGATCGCCGCCCACGTCCCCCGGGACTGAGGGGAAGGACCGCCTCGCTCAGGTGCGCTGCCAGAAGACGATCCGGTTGCCGAACGGGTCCAGCACCGTCATCTTCTGACCCCATGCGTCGCGACTGATCCCCGGCCGCGCGTTGCGGTGCCGTTGGGCGAGCAGCCCCTCCCGGTAGGACGCCAGATCCGGGACGGTGATCATCACCCCGCTGCCGGGCGTGGCGTCGCCGTGGTGCTCGGACAGGTGCAGGATGCACCCCTCCCGTCCCACCTCGGCATAGACGGGGGTCTCCGTCTCGAACTGGTGCTCCCAGCGCCAGGTGAAGCCGAGGAAGGAGCAGTAGAACTCACGGGCGAGCTGGTGATCGAAGACCCGCAGCACGGGTATGACCCGTTGGCGGCCGACCGGGTCGTCCTGGCGTTCGGGCGCGGTGGCGTGGAAAGTGTTCCAGTCCCGGTGTCCGGCCGCGTGGGCGGCCGCCTCCAGGACCTGGGAGTGCGAGATGCCGCCCCGCCCGGAGAGCTCTCGTGCCAGTGCCTTGGCTTCGGTGGTGGTGATCACGACGTGTCCTGTCCGCGCGGCGTCGTCCGGTCCCTGCGTTGCCGGATGCCGCGCGAGGAGCGTCGGATCATCCAGAATCGGATCCACCGGTGTTCACCATCGAGGCAGGGGGCAGGCCACCGGAAAGCCGCCACCGACAATACGCGCGCGACCGCCGCCGCGTCCCGCAAAGGTCTCACACAGAGAAGACACAGGCTGGGCCTGGACGGAGTACAGGCCGGACCGGTCTACTGAGTGTCATGCCTACGAACGCGGCCACTCTGAAGCACACCGACGGCAGCAACGTACGCGTGCTGGTCGTCGACGACGAGTCCAACCTGACCGAGCTGCTGAGCATGGCCCTGCGCTACGAGGGCTGGGACATCAAGTCCGCCGGCACCGGGTCGAGCGCCGTACGGGTGGCCAAGGAGTTCAAGCCGGACACCGTCGTGCTCGACATGATGCTGCCGGACTTCGACGGCATGGAGGTGCTGCGGCGGCTGCGCGACGACGACCCGACGCTGCCGGTGCTCTTCCTCACGGCCCGGGACGCGGTGGAGGACCGCATCGCGGGGCTCACCGCCGGCGGCGACGACTACGTCACCAAGCCGTTCAGCCTGGAGGAGGTCGTCGCGCGGGTACGCGCGCTGCTGCGCCGGTCGGTCCAGCTGACCCAGGAGTCCTCCTCGACCCTCGTCGTCGGTGACCTGTCACTGGACGAGGACAGCCATGAGGTGGTGCGCGACGGCACCGAGATCTCGCTGACCGCAACAGAGTTCGAGCTGCTGCGCTTCATGATGCGCAACCCCAAGCGCGTCCTGTCCAAGACCCAGATCCTCGACCGGGTGTGGCACTACGACTTCGGCGGCCAGGCCAACGTCGTCGAGCTCTACATCTCCTACCTGCGCAAGAAGATCGACGCCGGCCGGTCGCCGATGATCCACACCATGCGTGGCGCGGGGTACGTCCTCAAGCCCGCGGCCTGAGCCACATGAGTACCGCGCTGCGCCCCTCGCACTGGACCCTGCGCACGAAGCTGGTCTCCTCGGTGCTGCTGCTCTTCGTCGTGATCATCACGGCGATCGGCGCCCTGACCGTCTGGCAGCTGCAGAGGACGTTGGCGGACAGGATCGACCAGCAGTTGGTCACGTCGGCCCAACAGTTGGCCGTGCCGTCCGCGGATCGCGCCGATGCGCTCAACTATCAGGGGGGAGGCGGCAACTCCCTGCGGGTCGACCTCTACGCAGGCAACGTCGTCTATGTCCAGGACCTGCAGAACGGAGGCATACGTCCGAGCGCGCTCATCAACAGGCTGGGCGCGCCTCCCACGCAGTTGTCCGTGGCTCAGATCAATATCGTGCGCACCGCCGGGATCGGCGACCACCCGTCCACCATCGGGCTGGGGCGGGCGGGAGATTACCGCGTCATCGCCGTGAGTCACACGGCGAAGCTGCGCACTCAGGCGACAGGTCCGCCCTCATCGCAGACCGTCACCACGATCGTCGGACTTCCTCTCGGCGACACCTACGCGGCCGTCCGCAGGGCCGCGCTCGCCGTGGCCCTGCTGTCGGGTGCCGGATTGATCCTGGTCGGCCTGGCCACGGCATATGTGGTCCGCCGCAACCTCGAACCCCTGCGCCGGGTCGCCGAGACCGCGACCCGGGTCTCGACCCTTCCGCTGTCCGCCGGTGAGGTCGTCATGCACGAGCGGGTGGATCCTGCGGACACCGACGAGCGCACCGAGGTCGGCCAGGTCGGTCTCGCGCTCAACCAGATGCTCGACAACGTCGACGGCGCGCTGACCGCACGTCAGGAGAGCGAGACCCGCGTGCGGCAGTTCGTCGCGGACGCCAGCCATGAGTTGCGGACGCCGCTCGCCTCGATCCGCGGGTACGCCGAGTTGTCCCGGCGCGAGCGCGAACCGGTGCCGACCGGCGTCCAGCACGCGATGAGCCGCATCGAGTCCGAGTCGGATCGGATGACCGCGTTGGTGGAGGATCTGCTGCTGCTGGCCCGGCTGGACTCGGGGCGGCCGTTGGACCGCGAGCCGGTGGATGTCACGCTGCTGGCCATGGAGACGATGTCGGATGCGCACGCCGCAGGACCGGGGCACCGGTGGAAGCTCGACCTGCCGGACGAGCCGATGGAGGTCGTCGGCGACGAGGCTCGGATCCGTCAGGTGCTGATCAACCTGTTGGCGAACGCGCGACGCCACACGCCTGAAGGCACCGAGGTGACCACGCGCGTGGCCGGCGACGGCGGGGACGTCGTGGTGTCGGTGTCCGACGACGGCCCGGGGATCGAGCCCTCCCTGCTGCCGCACATCTTCGAGCGCTTCACGCGTGGCGACTCCGCCCGCACCCGCACGGAGGGCTCGACCGGGCTCGGGCTCTCGATCGTGCACGCGGTCGTGACGGCGCACGGCGGAGACCTTCGCGTGCAGTCCGTCCCGGGGCGGACCACCTTCACGATGCGGATGCGGCGCTCGCCCCAGGAGGCCCCGGCCTCGATGCCGTCGGTGGCTCCCTGATGTCGGCACGGCGCAAGCTCGGCGCCCAGGTCGTGAAGTTCGCCGTCATCGGCGTCGGCAGCACGGTGCTGAACCTGCTGCTCTTCGCCCTCTTCCGGCACGCCCTCGGCAATCAGTGGGCGAACATCACGGCGCTGCTCATCTGCACCGTGATCAACACCGCGCTCAACCGCCGCTACACCTTCGGCGCCAAGGGGACCGGTGGCGCGGCGCGGGTGCAGCTGCAGTCCCTGGTGCTGCTCGCGATCACCGTCGCCATGACGTCCGGTGCGCTGGAGATCCTGCGGCAGACCGACCCGCATGCCGACAGCCTGGTCTCGACCGGCACGGTCGCCGTCGGCAACGTGATCGCCACCGTCATCCGTTTCCTACTGCTGCGGCGGTGGTTCGCTCCGGCTGCCCCCGAGGTCGTCGCCGCCGAGTCCGCCCCGACCGCACTCTGAGGTCCCGCGCCCGGGCGCGCTCGCTCAGTGCTCGAATTCGCCGCGTGCCGAACGACCGCGGGGCACCCCGGCGACTCCGCGCATCGGCGCCACCACCACGTGGATCCCCTGGTCGCGCATCCTCGTGACGTGCTGGTCGGGCGTGCCGGCGTCGACGATCACCGTGTCGAACGCCGACAGGGGCGCGAGCGCGTGCAGCGCCCGCTTCTCGAACTTGGTGTGGTCCACCAGCAGGATGCGCCTGCTGGCCGAGTCGAACATCGCCCGCTTGATGTCGACGGTCTCCAGCGCCTGGTGGAAGACGATGTCGTCGGTGATCGCCGCGGTAGACATCAAGAACGTGTCGGCGCGCAGGTTGGAGATGGCCTGGGTCGTCATCCGGCCCATGAACGCGCTGCACCAGTTGTAGTACTCACCCCCCAGTGACAGCAGGGTGATCCCCCGTGCACCGCGCAGCTCGTTGATCAGCGTGAGCACGTTGGTGATGACGGTCAGCGGGCTCTTGCTCTGCAGGTGCGGAGCCATGTGCGCCACCGTGGTCGAGTCGTCCAGCAGGATCGCCTGTCCCGGTTCGACGAAGTCCATCGCCGCGATGGCGATCGCTTCCTTCTCCCGTTTCTCACGGCCCGTGCGGTAGATGTCGCTGGACTCCACCAACGACGTCGCGGTCGCGGTGGCGACTCCGCGGCTCTTGCGCAGGATGCCGCGGCTCTCCAGCTCGTCCAGATCCCGGTGCACGGTCATCACGCTGATGTCGAACCGCTCCGCGAGCTCTTCGATCCGCACCGCGCCCTGCGCCATCACCGCTTCGGTGATCGCCCGCTGGCGCGCCATCTGCCGGCTCTGACGGCTATCGGCGGCGACGGGTTCGATGGACATCCGGTGGCAACCTGCTCAGTTGTTCGGTCAGGACAGAACACCGGACTCTATCGCGGTGATCTCGTCCAGGATGGCTCGCAGCGCGGTGACGTCGTGCGCGAAACGACCCAGGAACAGCCCATCTACGGAATCGTGGATGAGGGTCCACAGCCCCGGTGCCGCGCTGCCGCCGTAGATGACGCGCGACCCGGCGACCACCGGATGCCCGCGTACGTACTCGCGCAGCGCGCGTGTCACCTCGCCGATGTGCTGGGCATCGGCCGGCTCGGCCCGCCCGATGGCCCATTCGGGCTCGTACGCCAGGACGACGTCCGCGCGCGCATCGTCCGGCAGGTCGGCGAGCGCGTTGGTCAGCTGCCGGATGCAGTCGGCCACCGCGTCGTCGGTCGCACCGGGCTCTCGTTCCCCCAGGCACAGGACCGGCGTCAGCCGGTTGCGCACCGCGGCCGCGAACTTGCGCGCGATCGTGGCGTCGTCCTCGCCGAAGAACCGACGCCGTTCGACGTGCCCCACCTCGACCAGGGTGCAGCCGATATCGCGCAGGTCCGCGCCGCTGATGCCGCCGGTGAACGCGCCGCGGTCCTCCCAGAACAGGTCCTGGGCGCCGACCTGCACTCGGGTGCCGGTCGCGATGTCGAGCACGGCGGGGACGACGGCCATGGAGGGCAGTACGAACAGATCCACCGTGCCGGAGCTCGTGCTGTCGTGCTCGGCCGCGAGCCGCACCACGTCCTGCGCCCATTCGACGGCCCGGGCGGGACCGAAATACATCTTGAGACTGACACCGACGAGGGGCGGACGCGGGCCACCGCTCACTGCAGGCGCGGGATCAGCCGCGCGCGTGCAGCGAACCGTCTCATGCCCGTTCCTCGGGGTGAGCGGTGCTGCTCTCGTAGCGGTCGAGCACGGCGACCTTCTCGGCCGAGGACGAGGCGTCGTCGAACTCGTAGGTCAACCACTCGCGCGCCAGCCGCCGCGCCAGCTCCAGACCGACGACCCGCTGGCCGAAGGTCAGCACCTGTGCGTTGTTGCTGAGCACGGAGCGCTCGACGGACAGGCTGTCGTGGGCGGTGACGGCGCGGACGCCTGGCACCTTGTTGGCCGAGATCGCGACCCCGAGGCCGGTGCCGCAGACCAGCAGAGCGCGGTCGGCCTGCCCTGTGCGGATCAGCTCCGCAGCGGCGATCGCGACGGTCGGGTACGGCGTGTGGCTCTCGGCGTCGACGCCCACGTCCTGCACCGACGCCACATCCGAGCTGGCCTCGAAGTCGGCCTTGAGGGCCTCCTTGTACTGGAACCCCGCGTCGTCGGAGCCGACGACGATCCGCAGCTTGGGACTCATGGTGTCTCGGCTTTCGTGGAGGTGAGCGTGTCAGCGATCGCTGTCACTGCGAGGGCGAGCGAGAACGCGCCCGGGTCCGGTGTCCCCACGCTCTTCTCTGCGTGCGGTCGGGCCCGGCCGATCTTCGGCACCAGGTCTGCGGTGGCGGCCGCCGCGTCCGTGCACACCGCGGCCGCGGCCGACCAGCTCTCGGGCAACGACCGGCCGGCATCGGCGTTTCTGCGCAACGCCTCGGCGAAGGGGAAGAGGGAGTCCAGCATCGTCTTGTCGCCGCGCTCGGCCTTGCCGAAGCGCCCGAGTGCATCGGCGGCGTCCTGCACTCCGGAGGCGATGACGTCGGCGTCCGGTCGCTCCTGGTTGCCGAGCCGTGCCGCGAGCGTGCGCAGCGCCACCCCCCACAACGCGCCGGAGGTGCCGCCCGCCTTGTCGGCCCACGCATCGCCGGCCGCTTCCAGCGCGGACTGCGCGCCGGCTCCGAAGCCGAGAGTCGCGTCGATCGCATCGACGGCGGCCCGCGCACCCCTTTGCATGCCGATCCCGTGGTCGCCGTCGCCGGCGACCGCGTCGAGCCTGCCCAGCTCTTCGACATGCTCCTCGACCGTGGCCCGGACGGCGTGCAGTGCAGCCGCGGCCCGGCGCGCCACGCGCCGGGACTCCTCGCTGGCCGCCGGGTAGCCGCGTTCGCTCGCACCCGTCTCGTCGGGCAGTCGGGCCGCCTGCCCGGCGGCGTCCACGCTTCCGCGCCGGTACGCGGGCGCCGCGGCGGGCGAGGTCCAGGCCGCCTCGATGTCGTCGGTGAGCCACGTGACGGTCAGGGACACTCCCGCCATCTCGAAGCTGGTGACCATCTCACCCACCTCGGGCGCGACGATCGTGAGACCGGCGCCCTCCAGGTCCGCGGCCACGGTGCGGTAGGTGACGAAGAGCTCCTCGGTCTTGACCGAGCCCAGGCCGTTGAGGATGACTGCTACCCGGGTCTCGTCGTGGCGCCCGGCGGCCTCGAGAACCCGGCTGACCAGCAGGTGGGCCAGTTCGTCGGCTGTCGGCAGGGCGGCCTCATCGATCCCGGGCTCGCCGTGAATGCCCATCCCCACGGCCATCCGACCCTGCGGGACGGAGAAGAGGGGCGCATCTGCTCCGGGCAGGGTGCACCCGGAGAACGCGACTCCGAGGGTGCGGGTGCGGTCGTTGGTCTCACGGGCCAGGTCGTGCACCTCGTCCAGGGTGCGGCCCTGCTCGGCGGCCCACGCCGCGGCGCGGAACACCACCAGGTCTCCCGCGACCCCCCGGCGCTTGTCCCGCTCGGCGTCCGAGGCGCTGGAGATGTCGTCGGTGACCACCACCGTTCGGCACGGGATCCCCTCGGCGATCAGCCGTTCCTGTGCCTGGTCGAAGTTGAGGACGTCGCCTGCGTAGTTGCCGTAGGTAAAGAGCACTCCGGCCCCGGTGGCGACGGACTTGGCCACCGAACAGGCCTGCTGCGCCGACGGTGAGGCGAACACGTTGCCCAGTGCGGCCGCGTGCGCCAGGCCCGGGCCGACCAGCCCCGCGAATGCCGGGTAGTGCCCGGATCCGCCGCCGATGACGACCGCCACCTGGCCCTGCGGGGTGGCCGTGGCGCGCGCGACCCCGCCGTCGACGCGGCGTACCAACTCGTGGTTGGCGAGCACGAAGCCGTCGACCATCTCATCGGCGAACGAGCTGGGGTCGTTCAGGAGATAACTCATACCTGGTCCTTTCTGCTCAGCAGGTGCCGGAACCGCGAGACCGTCGGTCCCGGCACCTGACGACCATCGTCACGGGGTATAAGTGAATGGCCCGGTCATCTTGCTGACATTCGCCTTCGTGATCAGAATGCAGTTGAACGACTGCTTCTCGACGGCAGAACCGGTTTTGCCGGTCTTCAGGTATTCGTCCGCTTCCTCGACAGCCTTCTGAGCGAAGGTCGCCACCGGCTGCAAGACGGTGTACTGCAATTCCCCGCTCTTGATCGCAGCGACGGCATCGGGTGAACCGTCGAATCCACCCACCTTGATGGAGTTGAGCTTGCCTGCTTCCTTGAGCGCCGCGATCGCGCCGAGGGCCATCTCATCGTTACCAGAGATGACGCCGATGATGTTCGGGTGCGCCTGCAGCATCGATTGCATCTTGTCGTGACCCTGGGTGCGGATCCAGTTCGCCGTCTGCTGGGCCACCTTCTTGAGCCCCGGGTACTGACCGAGCACAGCCGCGTACCCATCGGACCGGATAGCCGCGTTGTTGTCGGTGGGCAGACCGTACAACTCGACATAATTGCCCTTCTGCCCCACGTCCTTCACCCATTGTTGTGCGCCGAGCGCCGCACCTTGGGCGTTGTTGGAGATCAACTGCGCTTTGGCAACGCCGGGCGTGTCGATCTCGGCGTTCACCAGGAAGACCGGGATCCCTGCCGCCTCGGCCTTCTTGACATTGCCGACCGAACCGGTCGCGTTCGCAGGATCGAGGATCAGGGCCCTGGACTTGTTGGCGATCGCCGTGTCGACCAGATTGCTCTCGGTGTTCAGGTCCCCCTTCGACGCCGACACGTTCGCGGTGTAGCCGAGCTTGACGGCCTCAGCTTTCGCCACGTTCCCCTCAGTCAGCCAGAACGGGTTCGACGGGTCGTTCACGATGATGGATATCAGGCCGCCCTTCTTGGTCGAACCCGTCGCCGACGACGAGGACCCCGAAGAGGCCGAGCTTGCTGACCCCTTGCCGCTCGACGTGGCGGCAGAACTGCTGGAGCCGCAACCTGCGATCGTCAATGCGACGATCGCTCCGGTCGCAAGAACCCCGATCTTCTTCTGGGACATGCGAGATTTCCTTTCATCGGTTACATCAGAGGGCACATCAGGACTTTCAGGTGAGCACTACGTCTGCGGTGAGCCGACGGTGCCGCCCAGGGACTCGGTGCCCGAGAGCCCTGCACCCGTCGGGGCCTTGGGTTCGCGTGGTGACTGCGTCTTCCTCGGTCGCCGAGAGCGGTACTCGATTCCGTTCAGGAGAACCGCCAGGACGATGACCGCGCCTGTGAAGACCGTCTGCCAGTAGGCGGATACGCCGACGATCGTCAATCCGTCGGACAGGAAGCCGATGACGAATGCGCCCAGGAGCGTGCCCCTGATGTTGCCGCGGCCGCCCATCAGGGACGCCCCGCCGATGACAACGGCAGCAATGGCCGTCAATTCATACGATGTGCCGTTCACGGGGCTCGCTGCCGTCAACTCCGACGACAGAACGAGTCCGGAGATGGCCGCGCAGACACCGGAGATGACGTACACCGACGTCTTCACCCGGCGCACCGGCACTCCCGACAGCTCCGCGGCCCGCTCGTTGCCGCCGGATGCGTACAGCCATCGACCGAAGACTGCTCGACTGAGGGTGAGAGAGATGACGAGGGCCACGACCACCATCACCCAGACTCCGACCGGGATGCCGAGGATGTCGTTGAACCCCAACCAGTTGAACCCCGTGTTGCCGAGTGACGGGTCGCCCGACAGGTTGTTGTACGGCTGGCCGTTCGTCATCAGCTCGGCGAATCCGCGGACGACGTACAACGTCCCCAAGGTGGCGACGAAGGCCGCGACCTTCAGTCGGCCGACCAGCACGCCATTGATGAGGCCGACCAGAGCGCCCACCAGGCAGCACACGATCACGACCACCCAGACCGATGGGAATGCCGTCGTCGATGTGCCCGGTATCTTCACCCCCTGCATCATGTATCCGGCCACCATTCCGGACAGACCGAGCGTCGACCCGACGGATAAGTCGATTCCACCGTTGAGGACAACGAGCAACTGGCCGATCGCAAGGAGCGCATAGATCGCGACGTGCGATGACATGGTGATGAGGTTGCCGGTGGTGAAGTAATTCCCTGACAACGACGCGAAAACCACGATGATCACGATCAATGCGAGGAACGCACGCCCCTCGAGGAGGACCTTGCCGACGCTGAGGTCTTTCGGCATGAACGATGGAGCCTTCCTGTCCGACCCGATCTTGTCGGTCGTGGGAGCACTCATGAGATTCTTCCCATTCCCTGTGATATCAGGCGACCACGGTCTCGCCGGCGGCGGCCATGATCGCTTCTTTGTTGATGTCAGGTCCGAATTCACTGACTATCCTGCCCCTGCGCATCACGATGATCCGATGCGGAATACTCAGGCATTCATTGACCTCGGAGGTCGAATAGATCACTCCCAGGCCGGATCGAGCACGCTCCGCGAGCAGCTTGAAGACTTCTGCCTTCGCACCGATGTCGATTCCGCGGCTGGGCTCATCGAGCAGGATCACCTCAGGCTCGGTCGCCAGCATCTTTCCGATGACGACTTTCTGCTGATTCCCGCCGGAGAGCGATCCGATCATCGCCCCTCCCCCCGAGGTCTTGACATGTACCGCACGAATACCGGCGGACACCAGGCTGGCCTCACCGGATCGGGACATGAGCAGGTTCTTCGCGAACGACCTGAGGCTGGCGAGGGAGAGATTTCGACCGACGGTCATCGTCTGCACCAGACCATCGCGTTGGCGATCCTCCGGTACGAGACCGAGGCCGGCCGATATTCGCTCGGCGATCGACAGATCCGCGATATCGCGGCCCTTCAACACGACCCGCCCGTCGACGATGGGCTCCTTGCCTGCCACCGCTTCCAGGAGCTCGGTCCTGCCGGCCCCCATGAGGCCGTAGATGCACACGATCTCGCCCTCGTGGATCGTCAGCGACAGGTTGTCCACCAAGGCGCGACCCGGATTCTGCGGATCGTCGACCGTGACGTTCTCGATGGCAAGAGCGACGGCTCCGAACGTGTAGCCCTCCGGCGGCGACCCGAGGTCGAAGTGCTCCCCCACCATGTTGCGCACGATCCATCTCAGGTCGATCTCCGCGGCCGATCCGGTGGCTGTGATCGACCCATCGCGGAGCACGACCGCGAAATCGGTGATCTGGAGCGCTTCTTCCAGATGATGGGAGATGTAGACGATGGACACCCCGCGGGCGGTCAGGTCATGAATGACCTTGAAGAGCACTTCGACCTCGGTTGCGCTGAGCGCTGACGTCGGCTCGTCCATGATCAGGATCCGCGCATCGACCGAGAGCGCTCGGGCGATCTCGACGATCTGCTGCTGACCCAGTCGCAGGGACGACACGAGGACGGACGGGTCGATGTCCTCTTCCAGTTCTCGCAACAGCGCTGCGGCCTGGCGCGTCTCTTCCGCGTAATCGATTCCGGTCGCGGATCGGATCTCACGACCCATGAAGATGTTGTCGCGCACGCTCAGGTTCGGCGCCAGGCTCAATTCCTGGTGGATGATCGAGATCCCCAGATCCCGAGCCTCGACCGTCGAGGAGAACGCGACGTCTCTCCCGTACAACTCGATGGTGCCGGACGTCGGTTTCTCCACGCCCGACAAGATCTTCATCAGTGTCGACTTCCCGGCGCCGTTCTCGCCGAACAGTGTCGTGACGGTGCCACGATGAATGTCGAAATTGACACCTTTGAGAGCCTGCGTACCGCCGTAGCTCTTGACGATGTCCCGTGCTCGCACGACGACGCTGTCCTGACCGGCAGGCTTGTCCGGCTGTTCACTGGCGCCCGGGTTGTCGCTCACGACACCGTCAGCTTCGAGGGGGTGATGGTCCACAGGGCCGGGTTGATCAATCCGAAGGCACCCTCGACCGTCACGGTCTTACCCGTGAGGTCGGAGACGCCGGCCTTGGCGAGAACCTGTGCCTTCATCACGTTGTTCAACGCCAGCGCGGCGTTCAGGAAATCGGTCTGGTTGTTGATTCCCGGCGTGTTCTGGGTGTACTGGCCAGACACATCGCGCAGATCCGTGCTCAAGATCGCGGGTCCTGTGACGAGATGGATGACCTGTGTCGTCGGTACGCCCGAAACCGCGATGTTGTAAATGCCGCCACCGGTGTTGCTCTTGACGACGCCGGTGAACTTCACGGGGATCTCCGGACCGATCGCTCCGTTGGGAGTGATGCCGACCTTCGCGCCGGTCGGGTCCTTCTTCAGATCGGCCACCAGAGTCGACGCCGCGATGGCATGCGTCGAGATGTACTTCTGCACGGCTGGGAAGTTCTTCTGGGCCCACTCCGCAGGACTGAAGGCGACCACTCCGCCGTTGGCGCCCGCGCTCGCGGTCTTACCGCCCGCGTAGGTGGTGCCGACGGTGAGCATCAGCACCAGGACCACGACGAGCACGGCCGGCGGCGCGAAACGCCTGAGCGCCAGCGCACCCGGCCCTCGCCGCACGCCGCGACCACCGCCCTGCGTGGGCGCGACGCCGGTGGCGGTGCTCATCAGAGGAGCACCTTCGACTCGCTGTCGTTGGGCCGGATCTGCAGCTTGCGGCCGGTGCCGGCGCGGAACATCGTGAGCGCGTCGGAGTAGTCGTCGAGGCTGAAGGAGTGGCTGACCATCGGCGCGGCCTTGATGGCGCCGGCCTCGAACATCTCCACCGCGCGACCGAAGGAGTTCAGGACCGCCATCGATCCGCCGATCGACAGTTCGTCGCGGTAGACCCGGAACGGCGCGTACTGGGCGACCGCGTCGGTCGCGGCCACGCCGAAGTGCTGGAACGACGCGCCGGGCTTCAGCCGCTTGAGACCGTCCTCGATGGCCTTGACGTTGCCGGTGCAGTCGATCACCACGTCCCACAGGTCGCGATCCGCGTCGTCGGCGTTGGTGTGCCGGTGCTGGATGCCGACGTCCGCAGCGACCTGCAGGCGCCCTTCGTTGACGTCGACCACGGTGACCGAAGCGGCACCGGCGTAGGGCGCGAGCTGCGCCATGAGCAGGCCCATGGTGCCGGCGCCGTAGACCAGCACGTGGTCGCCCATCCGACGCGGCAGCTGGTCCCACCCGCGGATCGAGCACGCCAACGGCTCGATCAGAGCGGCAAGATGCAGGTCGGTGTCGGGCTTGAGCTTGAAGACGTTGGCGAGCGGCGCCACGAACCGCTCCTGCGACGCGCCGTCCGAGGCCACCACGCCGAGGCCGTTCCAGGACCGGCACAGGTTGTTCTTGCCGTTGAGACAGAACTCGCACTCGCCGCAGACCGTGCTCGGGTTGATAGCGACGTGGTCGCCGACCGCGAGCTTGTTGATGCTGGTGTCGCATCCCTCGCCGAGCGCCACCACGGTTCCGGTGGCCTCGTGGCCCGGGACCAGCGGGAAGACGGTCCCCTCGAACTCGCCGTCGAAGACGTGGGCGTCGGTACCGCAGATACCCACCGCGGCGGTCTCGATGAGCACCTCCTTGAAGCCGGGCTTGGGCTCGGGCCGATCTTCGAGGACCAACGTGCCCTCACTGGCGAAAACGACTGCACGCATGCCTGGCTCTCCTTGTATCGACGTCCGGCCCGCCGTCCGCGTCCGACGGGTCGCTACCCACGTTCGTGTGAGAATTGTGTGATCTTGTGCTGCTTTCGGGTGATGTTTAAAGTAATCTGGGTCACAGCAGCCTGTCAACAGATCCCGCCACCACGATGGTCACGGTCGCGTAACGCCGCGCTGGAGCTCACGTGTGCCGCCGGGTAAACCCTGCCATCATTGGCGATAGAGCGATCTGACCCGGCTGGCCGACCTGGTGCGACCCGTCATTCGGGGCACCGTCACCGGGGCGGCGGACGCGCTCTCACGGCCTCATTCTTCACACAGCTAGCACACAGCAAGCGGGCGCGACACTGCTTCATTCGGCAGGGAAGATGTCCACGATGTCGAGGGATGCGCGAAACCCCCACCGAGCCGCGGCTCGATGGGGGTCCGACGTGATTCCTTGTGGCGGAGGCGGAGGGATTTGAACCCTCGATGGGGTTGTAGCCCCAAACCCGCTTAGCAGGCGGGCGCCATAGACCTGACTAGGCGACGCCTCCAATGCAAGCGACGGCAAGGTTACCGGCGCGACAGCGAAGGGCCAAACCGATGCTGATCTGCTATTCCGGCACCTGCGATGTGCACAGGTGATGGATGATGTGGTGGGCTTGGTTGATTTTCGACACAACTTACGAGAGCAGACATGACTGAACGCGGCGAACCCGGTGCGCCTCACCGCCGGGCGCAGCTTCCGCGCGCGTCGCGTCCGTCGACGACCGACGATGCGGTGGGCTCCTCCGAGGCCGAGGACGACGCCGGTTCGCGGCGCGGCCGCCTGGCCGGGGCCACCGCCACGGGCCCACGCGCGCATCTGAGGTCGCGCTCCGCGGTTCGTGAGACGCGCGCGCACGAGCTGCGCCGCGCGCTGCTACTGACCACGATGAGCGCGATCGTGCCGGGGCTGGGCCTGACCCTCACCCGCAGGCGCAAGCTCGGCGCCATACTGCTCGGCTTCTCCGTGATCCTCTTCGTGGTGCTCGCCTGGCTGCTGACCCGCGGCGGCATCATGCACGGCGCGGCGCGGCTGCTGTCCACCCGTGGCTTGCTCTTCATGCTGTTCGTGTGCGTCGTCGGCGGGTTGATCTGGCTGGGGGGCATCCTCGCGACGTACGCCGAGACCTCCGGCCGTCGGTGGCCGAACCAGACCAAGTGGATGCACCGGCTCTTCACCGCCGTGCTCTGCATGGTGATCGCTGTGCCCGCTGCCGTCGCCACCAACTACGTGTGGGTCACCAAGGGCACCCTCGGCCATGTCTTCGTCCCCCGGTACAAGGGACGCGACGCCGTACAGCACGCCCCGGTGGCGGGCTCGGACCCGTGGAAGTCGGTCCCCCGCGTCAACATGCTGTTCCTGGGCTCGGACGCGGGCGCGGACCGCACGGGCGTCCGCACCGACTCGATCATGGTGGCGAGCATCGACACCCACACCGGCGATACGACGCTGGTCAGCATCCCGCGCAACCTGGAGCACGTACCGATCCCGACCAGCAACCCGTTGCACAAGATCTACCCCAACGGCTTCTACTGCCCCAACCGCGGCACCGGCCACGAATGCCTGATGGACGCACTGTGGACCGAGGCTGGCACCAACTATCCGACCCTGTTCCCCAAGGACGAGAAGAACCCCGGCCTGGACACCACTCGCGAGGTGGTCAGCGACATCGTCGGCATGCCGATCGACTACACCGTTGTGATCGACCTGGCCGGTTTCCAGAAGCTGGTCGACGCGATGGGGGGCGTCTACGTCAACGTGCCGGCCGGCGGCATCGCCATCGGCGGACGCATCGTCAACGGCGAGATCGTGCCGGGCAGCATCACCGGTCGAGTGCCCGGCGGCTATCGCAAGCTGAACGGCTACCAGGCGCTGTGGTACTCCCGCAGCCGCGTGGAGAACAGCGACGACGACCGCACGCGCCGCCAGCGGTGCATGGTCAACAGCCTGATCAACCAGGCGAACCCGTTCACCATGATCACCAAGTTCACCGACGTGATGAGCGTTGCTCGTCAGAGCATCACGATGGACATCCCCCAGGACCACCTGGACGCGTTCGCGACGCTGGTCAACCGCATGAAGAAGGGCGACATGCGCAGCGTCAACCTGAGCTACCCGACCATCGCGAGCGGCAACCCCGACTTCGCGAAGATCCGGGCGCTGATCAAGGCCGCCATCGACCGTCCGCACACCACCAAGAAGCCGAAGTCGGCGACGACCTCCACCTCGCCCACGGCGCCCGGCACGTCGACTCCGTCGTCGACCGCGCCGGCCAACCCCATCTCGGACACCGCGAGCTCCTGCTGACGCAGGCTCGGCCCGGCACTCCGAAGGTTTCGGGCCGAGCGGGCCACCCTGCACCGGCTGACATGACAAAACACCCCGCCACCGTTCGGTAGCGGGGTGCTTGGCAGGAGTTAATGCGGCGAGCCGCGGACTCCTTAAGTCTGTCGAAAGATCAGACCGCGACGACGTTGGTCGCCTGCGGGCCCTTGTCGCCCTGGGTGATCTCGAACTCGACGCGCTGCGCCTCGTCGAGGCTCTTGTATCCATTGGTCTGGATGGCGGAGTAGTGGACGAAAACGTCCGGGCCCCCACCGTCCTGCGCAATGAAGCCGAAGCCCTTTTCAGCGTTGAACCACTTGACGGTGCCCTGTGCCATTCGGGGTAACTCTCTATCTATTTCCGGCGTGGAGCTTCGCGGATGCAAAGCTCCGGCTGCCTCGGCCGAACCCACAAGTCATGAACCGTGGCCCACATGCAAAATGCCCGCCTACCTGCTGCGGGCACTCCATCGTCCTGCGAGAAACTCCAACTGCAACCACGACTGACGCTAGCACGGATCGGGGTGCCTGTCCCACCCCTCTTCGGTGGGATCCTGTAGCGCGATCACCCGCGTCAACTCAGGGAGATGAACCATGCGCCTGTCCACCCGTAATCAGCTTGCCGGCACGGTCACCGAGGTCACCGTCGGCGCCGTGATGGCGACCGTCAAACTTCGGCTCGACGGCGGCGGTCAGCAGGTCACCGCCAGCATCACCAAGGAGGCCGTGGAGGAGCTCGGACTGACGGTCGGGAGCAAGGCCATCGCCCTAGTGAAGTCCACCGAGGTGATGATCGGCGTCGAATGAGCGACGCCGATCATCCGGCGGTGGCGGGACGGTCACCGGGGCCGGGCGAGCCCGGACTCGTAGGCGTAGATGACGACCTGCACGCGATCCCGCAGACCGAGTTTGCGCAGGATCCGCGCGACGTGCGTCTTCACGGTCGCCTCGGACAGGGTGAGACGGGTGGATATCTCCCCGTTGGACAGGCCCGCGGCGACCTGGTCGAACACGTCACGCTCGCGTGCCGTCAGTTCGGCGATGGCGTCGTCCTGCACCCGCGAGGGCCGCAACGCGGTGAACGCGCCGGCATAGCTCTGCAGCAGGCGGCGCGTCGTACTGGGCGCGATCACGGCATCGCCCCTGGACACCGCGCGCACGGCGCGCACGAACTCGTCGGTCTGTGCGTTCTTGAGCAGGAATCCGCTCGCACCGGCCCGCAGCCCCTCGAAGGCGTACTCGTCCAGGTCGAACGTGGTCAGGATGATGACCCGCACGTCCGGCCAGTTCGTCGCGATCGCCCGGGTGGCGTCGATGCCGTTCATCCCGGGCATGCGCACGTCCATCAGGACCACATCGGGCGCGGCCCGTCCGATGTCCACCAGCGCCTGGGCACCGTCGCTCGCCTCCCCCACGACCTCCATGTCGTCCTGCGCCCCGAGGATCATCGAGAACCCCTGCCGCAGCAACGGCTGGTCGTCGACGAGGAACACCCGGATCGTCACTGCGGGTCCGCCATCGGGTCGGTGTGCAGTACGGCGCGCACCGTCCAGCCTCGCGGGGCGCTCGGGCCTGCCACCGCCGTACCGCCGAAGAGCGCCGCCCGCTCCGACATCCCCTGCAGCCCGTGGCCCATCCGCCCGCGGCCGTGTTCATCGATACGGGCCCCGTCGTCCTCGATCTGCACGCGCAGTTCGTCCTCCCCCACGGTGAGTGCCACGTCGACATGCTGCACCGACCGGGCGTGCTTGAGCACGTTCGTCAGACTCTCCTGCACGATGCGGTACGCCGCCAGCTGGGCGGTCGCAGGCAGCACGCGGACGTCGCCGGTGATGCTGAGCCGCACGTCGAGGCCGGCGTCGCGCACCATCGCGACCAGATCCCCCAGCTGCGCCAGGCCGGGTTGGGGAAAGAGATCGGCCTGGGCATCCTCGCGCAGGACGCGCAGCATGCGGTGCATCTCGCTGAGCGCCTGACGGCCGACGTCGGATGCCTGCACGACCGTCGTGCGCATCGCCTCCGGCGACGCGACGGCCGCGGCGGCGTCGTTGAGGGTGATCATCACCGACAGGCTGTGCGCGATGACGTCGTGCATCTCGCGCGCCATCTGTGCGCGGTCCGCTGCGATGGCGATCTGGGCCTGCCGGTCCCGGTCGCGCTCGGCGGTCTCCGCCCGCTCGAGGGTGGCGCGAAGGTAGGCCCGCCGGGTTCGTGCGTAGACACCTGCGATCCAGGCCGCGGCGACCACCGCGGTGAACATCAGGGTGTGCAGCGGGCGCTGGCTCGAGGGCGCCCAACGGATCATGACCAAGGCGACGCCCAGCCCGGCGACGACCACGGCGGCGGCCATCGTCGCGCGGCGTACCTCGCTGCTGCTGAAGGTGTAGAGCGCGATGAGGAACGCCAGCGGCCCCGAGGCGCGTACGTCCTGCAGCCACTGTCCGAAACACAGCACCGAGACCAGCGCCAGGCACACCGTCGGGTAGCGACGGCGGACGATCAGTGGCGCGGCGAGGGCGAGGTCCCACCACACCGCCGCGGACACCCGGGCATCCGGCCCCTGGGTGTCCATCAGCACCGTGGCGGCACCGACCGCGACCGCGATGCCCACGTCCATCACCTGGGGTGTACGCAGCGCCTGCGGTAGACGTCCGAACCCGGACCGCCGGGCGTCCGGGGTCCGCGTCGGCCGCGCCACCGGGGCTGCCGGTGGCACCGTCGCGGACGCCGGAGTCATGGCACCGAGTGTGGCATCACGCGTCGCGGCGCCTCAGCTGCGCGGCCGCTACGGCTACGGCGACCACGGCCCAGACACCCAGCACGACGAGGCCGACCCAGGGCGTGAGCGTCTGGGGCTCCCGCAGACTGGAGACGAAGCTCGCACCGGCCGTGCTCGGGAGGTACTTGCCCACGTCCTTCCCCCAGGTGCCGAGGACCGAGTTGAAGAGCACCGGCACCACCAGGACGGTCGCGAAGTAGGCGACGAGCGCGCCCGGGGTGCTGCGCACGATCCACCCGAGGGCACCGCCGATCACGCCGACCAGGGTGAGGTAGACACCCGTGCCGAGTGCCACCCGCAGCGCGGTCGGATCGCCGAGTCCGTACGACGCTCGGAAATGACCGATCACGCCCTCCCCGAGCAGGAAGGCGATCACCGAGGCGGTCGTCATTGACACCAGGACGATCGAGGTGAAGACCAGCAGCTTGGCCCACAGGACCGGCAGGCGCTTGGGTACGGCGGCCATCGTCGAGGCGATCATGCCGGTGGAGAACTCCCCGGAGACGAAGAGCACGCCGAGGGCGCCGATGAGCAACTGGCCGAGGTAGTACCCCTGCAGCGGCGAGGAGGCCACGACATCGTCCGGTTGCAGGTTCTTCGTGAGGTGGCGGGTGTTGTATCCGACGATGAGGGCCACCACCAGCATACCGAGCACGGCGCCGCCGAGGACCGCCCAGGACGACCGCAGCGACCGGAACTTGATGAACTCCGACCTCACGACCCGTGGCAACGAGACCGGTTCACTGCGGATCGATGTGGTCTCGTCGGATGCGGGGCGGTCTGTGTCGATCGCGGGGCTGCTCATGCTGCGTCCACCGTTTCGTCGTCGTGCTGAGGGGAGGTGCGCGAGCGGAAGGCGACCGAGTCCTCGGTGAGCGCCATGTATGCGTCCTCCAGCGACGCGTCCCGACTCGCCAGCTCGAACAGGGTCAGGGACGCCTCCGCGGCGATGGTGCCGATCCGGTCGGTGGACAGGCCCTCGACCTCGAGGGTGTCCCGCGCGACGTCGCGCACGGTGACGCCGTCCGAAGCCAACAGGCCTGCCAGCACTGTCGATTGGGGGCTGCGCACCCGCACCGATGCGACGGAGGCGTCGGCGATGAAGTCGGCCATCGACTGGTCGCGCAACAGCCTGCCTCGACCCACGACGATCACATGGTCCGCCGTCAGGGCCATCTCGCTCATCAGGTGGGAGGACAGGAAGACGGTGCGGCCTTCGGCGGCGAGCTGTTTGAGCAGGGTGCGGATCCACCGCACCCCGTCCGGATCCAGACCGTTGACCGGTTCGTCCAGGATCAGAGTGCGTGGATCGGCCAGCAGGGCCGTGGCGACTCCGAGGCGCTGACCCATCCCCAGTGAGAACGATCCCGCCCGGCGGGTCGCCACGTCGCTCAGCCCGACCAGATCGAGGACCTCGTCGACGCGGGACCGACCGATGCCCGCGGTGGCGCCGATCGCCAGCAGGTGGTTGCGCGCGGACCGGCCCGGGTGGATCGAGCGGGCCTCCAGCAGCGCGCCCACCTCGTGCAGGGGCCGGGCGTGCTGCGCGAACGGCTTGCCGTTGACCCGCACCGAACCCGTCGTCGGCGCGTCCAGTCCGATGATCATCCGCATGGTCGTGGACTTGCCCGCACCGTTCGGGCCGAGGAAACCGGTCACGATGCCGGGGCGCACGGTGAAGGTCAGGTCGTCGACCGCCGTCTTGTCGCCGTACTGCTTGCTCAGGTTCCGTACCTCGATCACTGCACGCCACTCATCCGCTTCATGGGTATGACGCTAGGTGGGCCAGCGTCGGCGCGCGTCGCCCGTCAGGACGGTCTTTCGAGGGGGCGACTCATCCCTCGGGTGGATGCCGCCGGGCTGCGGAGGGCGTGGGATTCGAACCCACGATGCCGTTGCCGACATAGCGGTTTTCAAGACCGCCGCACTAGGCCACTATGCGAGCCCTCCAGGCCGGCGTACGCCGAGCTGCCGCCATCGTAGTGGCGCTCGCCGGTCGTCGATGGATGGCCCGCGTGACCGACCAGGTGGTCGGTTTGCGTCGGTGGCCAGTGCTGCAGCCCTGGCCATGGACGCAGAACCTCCACGTGGTGGGCACGCCGACGTACGTCGCGCGCGCCACTCAGCCCCCCGCGCGACCAGTCACTCCGACGGGCGGGCACCCGCTTCTATGCTGGCGAGGTGACCCTCACGCTCCGGCTGCTCGACGCGGTCGCCTGGGGTGGGCAGGACATCGCGGGCGACCGGGTCCGCACCCTGCTGGCCGCCCTGGTCGCGGCCGGCAGTGAGGGCGTCGGCACGCACCGGCTCGCTGAGCTCATCTGGCCGGAGGATCCGCCGGCCGATCCGCGAAAGGCGTTGCAGGTCATCGTCTCCCGCACCCGTAAGCAGACCGCGCCCGAGGTGGTCGAGCTCCTCGGCACGCGCTATCGCTGCGGCCTGGAGGTCGACCGGGTCGATGCGTGGCGCCTGCAGCACTCGGTCCGCTCCGCGCGCCGCGCTGCCGCCGCCCAGGACTGGACGGCGGCCCGCAGCACTGCCGAGGAGGTCCTCGCCACGCCCGTCGGCGGCGCCGAACCCGGCGCGCTGGGAGATCTGCGTCAGGGCGCCCGCGACGACATCGACTCGACCCGCGCGGTGCTCGGTGAGGCGGCCAGCCGGCTGGGTGATCACGCACGCGCCGTACCGATCCTCCGGCCGCTGATCGCCGGCCCGACTCCCGCCGAACCCTTGCTGGAGGCCTATCTGCGCAGTGTGTCCGAGACGGCAGGCACCGCCGAGGCGCTGGCCGGGTACGACGCGTACCGGCGAACGCTGGCCGACCAGCTCGGCACCACGCCGGGCGAGCGCCTGCGGGCGCTGCACGCCGAGCTGCTCGCCCTGGAGGATCCCGAGCGCACGGGAGTGCGCTACGACGAGACCGATCTCATCGGTCGCGCCGCCGACGTGACCGCGGTGCGCGAACTGACCCGCACCACCCGGGTCGTGACCATCCTCGGGCCGGGTGGCCTCGGCAAGACCCGGTTGGCACATGTCATCGGGCGGGGGGCCGCACAGCCCGCGGTGCACTTCGTCGAACTCGCCGGAGTCGTCTCCGGTGACGGCGTTCTGCCCACCCTGGCCAGCGCTATCGGGGTCCGGGAGAGTACGACGAACAGGCCGGCGCGCTCGCGACCTGCGGACCTGCGGACGCGGTTGGTGGACCGCCTCGGGTCGGCGCCGACCCTGCTCATCCTGGACAACTGCGAGCAGGTGGTGGACGCCGTCGCCGACCTCGTAGCGGCGCTGATCACCCAGGTGCAGGCGCTGACCGTCCTCACCACCTCGCGGACGGCGCTCGGCATCCGCGCGGAGCGGGTCTACGCACTCCCCCAGCTGAGCCACGACGACGCCGCGACGCTGTTCCGCGACCGGGCGCAGGCGGCCCGACCCGGCGTCGAGCTGCGTGACGAGGACGTGGGGCCGCTCGTCGACCGGCTCGACGGGCTGCCGCTCGCGATCGAGCTTGCCGCGGCCCGGGTGCGTGCGATGTCGGTCTCCGCCATCGCGCAGCGCCTCGACCAGCGCTTCGCGCTCCTGCGAGGCGCCACTCGTGGTGTGCCCGAGCGCCATCAGACCCTGCAGGCCGTCATCGACTGGTCCTGGAATTTGCTCGACGCCGACGACCGCGACGCCCTGACCGCATTGTCGGCGTTCCACGACGGGTTCGACCTCGAAGGCGCCGAATGGGTCGTGGGTGCAACGGCATTCATCCACGTCGAGAGCCTGGTCTCGCAGTCGTTGCTCACGGTGGTCGAGGACGAGACTGTGCGCTACCGGATGTTGGAGACGGTGCGCGAGTTCGGCCGCGACGCGCTTGCCCGCACCGACCGTAGCGAGCAGGTGCGGCAGGCCCTGCGCGGATGGGCCCTGCACGTCAGCGGGACCGCTGCCGCCCGGTTCTTCGGCCCGGATCAGATCGAGACCATCGACGCGCTGAGCCGCGATGAGGGGAATCTGGCCGTCGAGCTGGACAGGGCCATCGCGGCCGAGGACGCCGAGGCGACCGCCGTGATCGGCGCGACCCTGGTCACCCTCTGGCAGGTGAGCGGCAACTTCCTGCGGGCCATCGATGCGTGCGACAGTGCCGCACAGGTGATCATGCAACACCCGATCAGGCCACAGGAGGCCGATGCCGCGCGCGGCATCCTCGCGTGGGCCGCCATGTTCCACAGCCTGTTCCGGGGCGCCGCCGAAGAGAATCTGCGCGACGCGCTGGACCTGCTCGGCCACGGCTCGGACCCGCGCACCTCCGCGCTGGTGCAGACCTCGGCCGTGCTCGCCCAGATCGCCGACCGCGACTCCACCGTCGCCGTGGACCGGCTCATCGCGATGTCGACGTCGCCGGACCGGCACGTGGCGGGGCTCGCGGCACGGTGGTGGATGCACATCGCGGAGAATGCCGGTGACCTGGACTCGGCACTGCATGCCGTGGACCTGGCCCTGGCCAACAGCGCCGACGAGGACGGGCCCTGGCAGTCGCACGCGCTGCGCGCCGAGCGGGCCGGGCTGCTGGTACAGGGCGGCCGCCGGATCGAAGCGGCGCGCGAGGCGGAGAAAGCGGTCGACGTCCTCGCACGGTTGCACGCGATCGAGGACGCCGCGCAGCAGCGGATGATCATCGCCTTCGGCGACATCGATGCCGGCGATCTGCCCGCAGCCCGGGCGCAGCTGCGGTACCTCGAGGAGGACGACACCAACAGCGCGCTGCCCGGGTGGAGTTCACTCGACCCGTTGCGAGCCGAACTGGCGCTGGCGGAGGGTGACTCGCAGCGGGGCGCAGGCCTGCACGCGGATGGGTGGACCCTCATGCAGCGGGTGACGATGCCGTTGATCGCGTCCTTCGACCGAACGGCACCATGGCTGCTCTTCGGCCGTGCGGCGTACCTGCACAGCATCATGCTGGCCGACGGACCCGGCAGAGCCGGTGTCCTCAGCTGCACGGCGTACGCCGAGGCGCTCGCAGCGCTGCACGACGCCCTCGCCGGGACGCTGGCCGACCTGGACCACCCCTCAGCCGGAGCCCTGGCGTTCGCGGTCGGTCGCTGGGCCGTGACGTACGAGCCGGACGCCGCGAACGGCGGCGCCCGGCTGATGGTGCTCGCGCATGCCTCCGGTTACAACCAGGTCTATCCCTCGATGGACTGGGACCGCGCGGTTCACGACGTGCAGCAGGTCGCGCCCGGTCTCATCGACCGGGCACGACCTGGCATCGGCGCCGACCCCGCCGCACGGTTCGAGCAACTGCGGGAGACGGTGCGGGATCTGCGGGATTCTCAGAGCTTGCGGCGGTAGGACCGCACCGACAACGGCGCGAAGATCGCGATGACGGCGGCGCAGCCGAGCAGGGCCCAGCCGACCTCGGGGGTGACGCTGCCGTCGTTCATCAGATCGCGCGCCGCGGTGACCACGTGCGAGACCGGGTTGACGTCGACGAACGCGCGCAGCCACCCGGGCATGGACCCGGCCGGCACGAAGGCGTTGGACAGGAACGTCAGCGGGAACATGATCATCATCGAGGTGCCCTGCACGCTCTGTGCGGACTTCATCACGGTGCCGACCCAGGTGAAGACCCAGGCCATCGACCATCCCGTGATGACCAGCAGCAGGACCGCGGCGAGCACCCCGAAGACGCCGCCGCCGGGCCGGTAGCCCATGACCAGACCGACCAGCACGGTGAGCGTGGAGGCGATCAGGTAGCGCACCAGGTCGGCCACCATCGGGCCGGCGAGCGGTGCGATTCGCGCGATCGGCAAGGACCGGAAGCGGTCGAAGACTCCCTTGTCCATGTCCTCGCGCAGCTGGGTGCCGGTCGCCACGCAGGCGGTGAGGACGGTCTGCGCCAGGATGCCGGGGATGATCAGCGGCAGATAGCGCCCGACGCTGCCGGAGACGGCGCCGCCGAACACGTAGGTGAACATCACCGTGAAGACGATCGGCAGCACCATCACGTCGACGAGTTGCTCGGGGTTGCGGCGCATCTTCATCAGGGCTCGCCACGCCATGCTGAAGGTCTGCTCAACCGTCGCGCGGGTGCCGACGTGCGGACGCGGCTGCACGACTTTCGTTGCGAGTGGTGTTGCCGTCGTTGAGGTTTCGAGCTGTGCGGTGGTCATCAGGCAACTCCCTGGTCGGTGGAAC
This sequence comes from Allobranchiibius sp. GilTou38, assembly GCF_017565325.1. Lineage (NCBI taxonomy): Bacteria > Bacillati > Actinomycetota > Actinomycetes > Micrococcales > Dermacoccaceae > Allobranchiibius > Allobranchiibius sp. GilTou38. The sequence goes on from NZ_JAGEKN010000003.1 coordinate 76,475, forward strand.
GGGATGAGTCGTGCTGGGTGTCCTCGCCGGTGAGCGCGAGGAAGACCTCGTCGAGGGTCGGCTTCTGCACCGAGAGCGACTCGACGGCGATGCCGGCCTCGCGCAGCGCGATCAGCACCCCACCGGCGCGGTCGGCGTCGGCGAGCGGGATCGTGAAGCCGGCGCGGTCAGGGGTGCGTACGGCGGTGTCGCCGATGAGGCGCTCGGCGATCCGGGCCGCCTCGGCGACCTGGCCGACGTCGCGGACGCCGAGCTGCAGGCTGGATCCGCCGACCTTCGCCTTGAGCTGGTCCGGGGTGCCTTCGGCGACCATCCGACCGTGGTCGATGACGGCGATGCGGTCGGCCAGCTGGTCGGCCTCGTCCAGGTACTGGGTGGTGAGCAGGACGGTGCACCCGTCGGCCACCAGGCCACGGATCGTCTCCCACATCTGGCCGCGGGTGCGCGGATCCAGACCGGTGGTCGGTTCGTCGAGGAAGATGACCGGCGGGCTGGTGATGAGGCTCGCCGCCAGGTCGAGCCGACGGCGCATGCCGCCGGAGAACTGCGCGATCTGCCGGTCGGCCGCCTCCGACAACCCGAACTGCTCGAGCAGTCGGGCGGCCCGCGCCCGTGCGTCCCGCAGCGAGAGTCCCTGCAGCCGGCCGAACAGCCGCAGATTCTCTGCAGCCGTGAGGTTCTCGTCCACCGAGGCGTACTGCCCGGTGACGCCGATCAGCTGCCGGATGATGTGCGGTGAGGCCTGCACGTCGTGCCCGAGGATGCGCGCCGTACCGGCATCGATGGGCAGCAGCGTGGCGAGCATCTTCAGCATGGTCGTCTTGCCGGCACCGTTGGGTCCGAGTACGCCGTAGATCTCACCCGGCCGCACCTGCAGGTCGATGCCGTCGACCGCGCGAGCCGCGCCGAACTGTTTGACCAGACCGGTCGCTTCGACGGCGAGCGGGCCGGTCGGCGCGGTGGAAAGGTGGGTGATCTGTGTGGTCATGGGGACACCGTGCGGCCATCCGGTTTCACGCCGGTGTCACGGCGCTTTCACCCGGTGTCACGAACGAGCGCAAGCTGACCGGTACGCCGCCGGTAGGGTCGAGCGCGACAACACACGCTAGGAGACCAGACATGGGCAAGCTGTCGTTTCTCGTCGGATTCGGCGCCGGGTACGTCTTCGGCGCCAAGGCGGGCGAGCGCCGCTACGAGCAGATCAAACTGCAGGCGGCCAAGGCCTGGGAGCACCCGGCGGTGCAGGAGCAGGTGACCAAGGCGAGCGAGCAGATCCGCGAGCGCGGTCCCGAGGTGGCCGCCGCGGCCGGCCAGGCAGCCGCCGCGGGTGCGGGGCAGGCCGTCAAGAACGCCGCCACCGCCGCGCTGCACGCAGCCACCGGCAAGAAGGAGGGGCCCGTCGTGCAGGGGACCATCGCCGAAGGCGCCTCGGCCGACGCTCCGGGCGGCGTACCGGTCGACGCGGACACGGTCGACGCACCGCCGGTGTCGTCGGAGCCCAATGCCGCGCGCGCCGCGGCCGAGACCGCCGAGGCGCACCCGGTCGACGCCGACACCGACAGCGGCGAGTCGAAACTGGACTGAGGACGCGTTTTCCGACGCGCCCGGCGGTGTGGGCTTTTGACACCGGGCCGCAGGCGTCTACGGTGAAGAACGATCGCGTGCCGCGGAATACCGCTGAATTGTGGGTATGCCGTGCACCATCAGTACCGTCAGCTCCGCCGGTCACGCGCCGGCGGGCGGATCCGGCCAGCGCCGGATCCGATCCCTCTTCAAGCGAACGAACAGAACAGGACTTCCATGAACCGCACTGACCTTGCGAGCACCATTGCGCAGCGCACCGGCGTCAGCGTCAAGGACGCCACCTCGGTGATCACCGGCCTGAACGACGTCATCCTCGAGGCCATCGGCCGCGGCGAGAAGGTGCAGCTGCCCGGTCTGCTGACCGTCGAGCGCGTCGAGCGTGCGGCTCGCACCGGACGTAACCCGCAGACCGGCGCCGAGATCCAGATCCCCGCGTCGCACGCGGCGAAGGTCACCGCCGGCAGCAAGCTGAAGGCCGCCGCGAAGGGCTGACCGCTCCACACACCTGCAAAAGGCCCCTCACCAGTGATGGTGAGGGGCCTTTCGTTGCCTCCCCCGGATGGCAGGCACGTGTCCTGGTGTCAGGCACGAACCGAGCTGCGGCGGTTGCCGACGCGAGTCCAGATCAGGAGCGCGATGACGGCGCCGATGATCGATCCGATGATGCCGGACGGCTGCAGGAAGCCGCCTCCGGCGTCCTTGTGGAAGATCACGTAGCCGAGGAATCCGCCGATGAACGAGCCGACGATGCCGAGCACGATGGTCATGAGGATGGAGATGTCCTGCTTGCCCGGGACGATGAGGCGGGCGATCGCGCCCGCGATCAGTCCGACGACGACGATGGTGATGATGAGACCCAACATGGCGAGCCTTCCGATAGAGGAACTGTGTACTGCTAGAGATTTTCACCCCTAGGGCTGCTGCAACACACCCCTAGGGAGGTTTAACGTGGAGGAGTGCCCCAAGCCCCCATCACCGTCGCCCTGGTGGACGACTACGACGTCGTCCTGCTCGGCGTCGCGAAGATCATCGACCAGTACCGCGACCGGGTGATCATCGCCGAGATCGATACCAACCAACCACTGAAGGACACCGTCGATGTCGTGCTCTACGACGCGTTCGCTCAGCCGGAGTCCGACCGCGAGGAGATCGGGGTTCTCATCCGCAGCCCCTGCGCGCGCAAGGTGATCGTCTACACCTGGAACTTCCACCCCGAGCTGGTCGAGAGCGCGCAGCGGCAGGGTGTGCACGGCTACCTGTCCAAGGCGCTTCCCGCCCGGGAGTTCATCGCGGCCATCGAGGCGGTGCACGCGGGCGAGATCGTCGTCAGCAATCCGCCGGGCCGCGCCCGCCCGGTGACCGGGCTGGACTGGCCCGGCCGCGAAGAGGGGCTCACCGAGCGCGAGTCGGAGATCCTGGCCCTGATCACCCAGGGCCACAGCAACGCGGAGGTGTCCTCACGCACCTTCCTCAGCCCCAACACCGTCAAGTCCTACATCCGCGCGATCTATCGCAAGATCGATGTGTCCAGCCGCACCCAGGCCGTGCTGTGGGGCGTCGACAACGGCTTCTCACCCGACCATCGACGGATCGATCACTGGCGTGGAGGTCCGTGACCGGTAGGTCTCCCGCGATCCGGTGCGGGTTCGATACCGTCCGAAGATGACGCAGGACGGCGCTCCACCCAAGGTCGTGATCGTGGTCGGTGTCGACGGGTCGGAGTCGGCGACGCATGCGGGCGCGTACGCCGTCGGCATGGCCCGCCGGATGAACGCCACCCTCGTCGCCGTCTACGTGCACACCCTCGGCGTGTACGCCGCCGCCGCACCCGCCGCCATCCCGCTGCTGCGGGAGACCCAGGCCGGAGTGGTCGCCGACATGCGCCGCCAGATCGCCCAGTCCGGGGTCGTCGACGACCTCGACTTCGAGATGGTCGAGCGGCACGGCAATCCCTACAAGGAGATCGTGGCGGTCGCCATCGAGCGCCGCGCCGATGCAGTGGTGGTCGGTGCCTCCAGCCAGGCCGGCCACCGTCTCGTGGGCTCGCTCGCGGTCCACCTGGTGCGCGACGCCAAGTGGCCGGTCACCGTCGTCCCCTAGCTCACCCTCGTCAGCCGCCCGTCGACACTGCGTCGCGACGGTCGTGCGTATTCGTGTCTCGATGATCCCCCAGAGATCTGTCCTCAGTGACGCTGCACGTAGGAGATCTGCGCTCGGTCGTGATCAGCCGACGTCCTGCGACCGAAGTCCGGCGAGCAGCAGCCGCACCATCCGCTCCGCGCGTCCGCCACCTCGGCTCGGGGTCGGGCCGCCGTCGTGGCACAGGTTCGCCACGGCGCCCAGGAACTCCCCCGCGACCACACGCTGGCTGATGTCCCCGGACTCGGTCGCTGCGTCGAGCAGACGCTCGAGAGTCGGAGCCAGGCGCGTCGAGAAGTACTCCGCGAGCGGCTCGTATGCGGGATCCCCCGAGTGCAGAGCTCCCGCGAGTCCACGCTTGGTGGCGACGAACTGGGTGTAGCGCATGACCCAACGGTCCAACGCTTCGCCGGGAGGGTACGCGGCCTCGAGGTCGGTGGCCGCCGCGACGCAGGCGTCCATCTCGCGTCGGAAGACCGCCGAGATGAGGTCGGAACGCAGCGGGAAGTGGCGATAGAGCGTTCCCACACCCACGCCGGCCCGCTCGGCGATGGACCGCACCGGCGCGTCGACACCCGACTCGGCGAAGACCGCCTTGGCCGCCTCCACCAGCGCGTCGACGTTCAACCGGGCGTCCGCGCGCTGGCGGCGCGGCTCCCCGCCGTCCCCGTCCGTGGTGCGAGGCACGCGATATCTCCTCGGTAAAAGGAACATGATTCCGGATAGGCTGCTATCTTAGAGGAACGACGTTCCGCTAAGCCGCAGCATTCGTGAGAACTGCAGTGTCCACGATGCGCGACGGCCAGTACATGCCCGCCCACGCCTGACGACTCACCTCCAGGAGCACTCGGATGAAGTACCGCACACTCGGCCGCACCGGCATCAAGGTCACTCCCTACGCCCTCGGCGCGATGATGCTCGGCTCGCTCGGAAACCCCGACCGCCAGGACGGGATCCGCATCATCCACCGAGCGCTGGACGCCGGCATCAACTTCGTCGACACCGCCGACCGCTACGGGGACTCCGAGGAAGTGGTCGGCGAGGCACTGAAGGGCCGGCGCGACGAGGTCGTTCTCGCCACGAAGTTCTGGGGACCCGTCGACGACGACGTCAACCATCGGGGCGCCTCCCGTCGGTGGATCATGCAGGCCGTCGAGCGTTCGCTGCGCCGCCTGCAGACCGACCACATCGACCTCTACCAGCTGCACCGGCCCGACCCGGACACGGACATCGACGAGACCCTCTCAGCGCTCACCGACCTCGTGCGTCAGGGAAAGGTCCGCGCGATCGGCACGTCGTCGATGCGTGGGTCGGAGATCGTCGAGGCCCAATGGATGTCCGAGCGGCGGGGATTCGAACGGTTCCGCACCGAGCAGCCGAACTACTCGATCCTGGACCGCGAGATCGAGAGGGAGATCCTCCCGGTTGCCGAACGCTACGGAATGGGCACGCTCGTCTACAGCCCGCTCGCCGGCGGCACCCTCACCGGCCGCTACCGGGCGAACCAGGACAACGACAACTTCCGCTCGGCGCGTACCAGCATGCGCCACTTCCGGGACGAACGGCGCCTCGCTGCCGTCGAGCAGCTCATCGCGCTGTCCGACGACCTCGGCGTGAAGATCACGCACCTCGCGATGGCGTTCGCCATCGCCCACCCGGGCGTCACGTCCGCCATCGCCGGGCCACGCACGATGGAGCAGCTCGAGGACACCCTCGCCGGGGTGGACCTGGAGCTCTTGGACGACGTGCTCGACCGTATCGACGCGATCGTCCCGCCCGGGGAGAGCATCGGCGCGATGGACATGGTCTACCGCGGGCCTGCGGTCGGCGACCAGACCATGCGCCGACGCCCCGCCGCAGAGCGCTCAGCCGCCTGATCGTGACGTTCCCGACGCGACGGCGGTCGATGCCGACAGCTGATCGGCGCGACTCTGCTCCGCAGCTGCTCGGATCTGGGTCAGATATGGATGGCCGGATCCGCCCACACGTCGTACGGGTCGTCGCCCGCGTGCACGAACCGCACCTTGGCCGGTATGCCGGTCGCGACCGCCCGCGGCGGAACGTCCTTGACCACCACGGCGTTCGCGCCGATCTGCGCCTCCGGACCGACCCGGATCGGGCCGAGCACCCGGGCGCCCGCACCGATGGTGACGCGGTCCCCGACGGTCGGGTGGCGCTTGACACGATTCAGCGAACGACCGCCCAGCGTCACGCCGTGGTAGAGCAGCACGTCATCGCCCACCTCGGCGGTCTCCCCGATGACCACACCCATCCCGTGGTCGATGAAGAGACGCTTGCCGATCGTCGCGCCCGGGTGGATCTCCACCCCGGTCGCCGCCCGGGCAGCCTGCGAGACCAACCGGGCCGGCAGCCGCCAGCGACCGCCGCGGGACCACATCCGGTGGGCCGCGCGGTGCATCCAGACCGCCTGCAGGCCCGGCGACGTCAGCACCATCTCTACCCGGGAGGTGGCGGCCGGGTCCCGGGCGATCGCCGCGTCCACGTCCTGCAGGAACGCGGCGTACGTGCCGCGCAGCCCGCGGGACAGCTGGCCGTCGGTGAGGGTGGGCACCGTCAGTCGACCAGACCCTCGAAGAGGATGGTGGACAGGTAGCGCTCGCCGAAGCTCGGGATGATGACCACGATGGTCTTGCCGGCGTTCTCCGGCCGGGCGGCCACCTGGGCGGCGGCGGCCAGCGCCGTGCCGGAGGACAGCCCGACGAGCAGGCCCTCCTCGCGGGCGGCCTTGCGAGCCCACTCCACGGAGGTCTGCGCGTTGATGTCGATGACCTCGTCGTAGATCTCGCGGTCGAGGATCTCCGGCACGAAGTTGGCACCGAGGCCCTGGATCTTGTGGGGGCCGGGCTGGCCGCCGTTCAGGATCGGGGACTCCTCGGGCTCCACGGCGATCATCTGCACGCTCGGCTTACGCTCCTTCAGCACCTGACCGACGCCGGTGATGGTGCCACCGGTGCCGATGCCGGCGACGACGATGTCGACCTTGCCGTCGGTGTCGCGCCAGATCTCCTCGGCGGTCGTACGACGGTGCACCTCGGGGTTGGCCTTGTTGGCGAACTGGCGGGCCAGGACCCCGCCGCGCTCCTGGGCGATCTGCTCGGCGCGGGCGACGGCGCCCTTCATGCCCTCGGCCGCGGGGGTGAGAATCAGCTCCGCGCCGAAGCCGCGCAGCAGCGCGCGGCGCTCCTTGCTCATGCTCTCCGGCATGGCCAGGACCACGTCGTACCCCTTGGCGGCGCCGACCATGGCGAGCGCGATGCCGGTGTTGCCGGAGGTGGCCTCGACGATCGTGCCGCCCGGCTTCAGCTCGCCGCTGTCCTCGGCCGCCTTGATGATGGCCGCGCCGATACGGTCCTTCACGGAGGCACCGGGGTTCTGGAACTCCAGCTTCGCCGCGACGACGGTGCCGCTGTCGGCCGTGTCGATGATCCGGTTGATCCGGACCAGCGGCGTGTTGCCGATCGCCTGGGTGACGTCGTCGAGAATGGGCATGCGATCCGCCTTCGGGTCGTGGCCCCGTCACGGGGCGTTTGAGGCCTGCATCTGCGGCAACCGCCGCGTGGTTATGCCTATTCCAACAGGCCGTTATCACCCTCGCAAGCTGGGGGCTCGCGGGGGCGGGTTACTGCCGGGTCCATCTGCCCACCAGCCCGGTGCCCGGCGTACCGCTCAGTAGCTCGTCAGTAGGATCGCGACCATGTCAGCACTGCAGATCGTGGCCGGCGTGATCGTGACCGCCATCTCGCTGGCGGGCCTGGTGCTGCTGGTGCGCGCCGTACGCCGGATGCTCACGACGTTCCGCGTCGGACGGCCCGTCACCCGCACCGACCGGCCGGGCGCGCGCACGGTCACGCTGCTGCGGGAGTTCCTCGGGCACACCCGGATGTCGCGGCTGCCCGTGGTCGCCGCGGCCCACTGGTTCACGATGATCTCCTTCGGGCTGCTCTTCTTCACGCTGCTCACCGCGTACGGCCAGATCTTCGACCCGACCTGGACGATCCCGGTGCTCGGCCACTTCTTCCTCTACGAGTGGTTCGCGGAGTTCTTCTCCTGGGGCGGCCTGATCGGCATCTGCTACCTCATCTACAACCGCCGCAAGCTGCACCCGGCGCGCGCCACCGGCCGCGACGGGCGCTGGTCGCGCTTCTTCGGGTCGACGTTCTGGCAGGCCTATTACGTCGAGCTCACGATCCTCGGCGTCGTGCTCTGCGTGCTCGCGCTGCGCGGCCTGGAGTACAAGGTCGACGCGGGTGCCAGCGCGTTCCACTACCCGTTGACGTTCTTCATCGGCGACGCGTTCGGCGGTCTGCCGCACCACACCATCAAGGCGCTGATCGTGGTCATCGCGACCATCAAGATCGTGATCTCGATGGCCTGGATGATCACCATCTCGCTCAACACGACGATGGGTGTCGCCTGGCACCGCTTCCTGGCGTTCCCGAACATCTGGTTCAAGCGCGAGGCCACCGGCCGCACCGCGCTGGGCGGGCTGCAGCCGATGGTGGTCGACGGTGAGCCGGTCACGATGGAGTCCCTCGAGGACCTCGACGAGGACGCCGTGCTCGGCGTCGGCAAGGTCGAGGACTTCACCTGGAAGGGCCTGCTCGACTTCTCCACCTGCACCGAGTGCGGCCGCTGCCAGAGCCAGTGCCCGGCCTGGAACACCGAGAAGCCGCTGTCGCCCAAACTGCTGATGATGACGCTGCGCGACCACTCGGCCGCCAAGGCGCCGTACCTGCTGGCGGCGGAGTCGGCGCGCGCCGACCTCCCCGCGGCGACCGCTGCGCTGGCCGACCTGCCGCTCATCGGCGAGACCGGGTACGACGTGGCGAACCCGCTGACGGCGTACAACCCGCACGGACCGGATGCCGTCATTGACCAGGACGTGCTCTGGTCGTGCACCACCTGCGGCGCCTGCGTAGAGCAGTGCCCCGTCGACATCGAGCACGTCGACCACATCGTCGACATGCGGCGCAACCAGGTGCTCATCGAGTCGGCGTTCCCGAACGAGCTGTCCGGCCTCTTCAAGAACCTGGAGAACAAGGCCAACCCGTGGGGTATGTCGGCCCGCGCGCGGCTGGACTGGGCCAAAGGTCTGCCGTTCGAGGTCAAGGTCTTCGGCCAGGACGTCGAGTCGCTGTCCGAGGTCGACTACCTCTTCTGGGTGGGGTGCGCAGGCGCGTACGAGGACCGCGCCAAGAAGACGACGCGCGCGGTCGCGGAGCTGCTCGACACGGCGGGCGTGTCCTTCGCCGTCCTCGGTGACGGCGAGTCCTGCACCGGTGACCCCGCACGCCGCGCGGGCAACGAGATGCTCTTCCAGGCCCTCGCCAGTCAGAACGTCGAGGTGCTGAACGAGGCGGGCGCGACCAAGATCGTGGTCACCTGCGCGCACTGCTTCAACACCCTCAAGAACGAGTACCCGCAGATGGGCGGCAACTACGAGGTCGTACACCACACCCAGCTGCTGAACCGGCTGGTGCGCGACAAGCAGCTGGTGCCGGTGGCCCGCCCGGACCAGGCCGACACCTCGGGTGTGGCCTCGACGGCGTCGACCGTCACCTACCACGACCCGTGCTACCTCGGTCGGCACAACAACGTGTACGCCGCGCCGCGCGAGCTGATCGGCGCGCTGCCCGGTGTCGAGCTCAAGGAGATGGAGCGCTCCGGTATCACCTCCTTCTGCTGCGGCGCCGGCGGCGCACGCATGTGGATGGAGGAGAAGCTCGGCACTCGCATCAACCTCAACCGCACCAAGGAGGCCGTCGCGACGGGGGCGGACCGCATCGCGATCGGCTGCCCGTTCTGCCGGGTGATGATGACCGACGGTCTGACCGCGGAACAAGCCAACGGCGACGCCCGCGAAGAGGTCGAGGTGGTGGACGTGGCGAACATGCTGCTGGCGGCTGTGCGCCGCGGGGGCGACGGTCAGCAGGAGCGCCCGGAGCGCAGCGAGGATGCACCGCAACCCGCTTGAGCGGTCCCTGAGGGGCGAAGGTTCGTGCACATCCCCGGCACGGCAGATCGGTCGTCCACACCCGCGGAGTTGGTGACTGCGCGGGCCGGGCACCCGGGGCGAGGCTCTCGGCCATGTCAACGGATCCGGAGCAGATCAGGGCCGCGGCCCGCATCGTGAGCGGCCTGGCCGCCCGTGCCCGGGCGGCATCGGTCGCCGTGACCGGAGCCGGGCACGCGCGGTGGGAGAGCCTGGGCGCGCAGCGCTTCCGGACCCAGCTGGGGGTGCAGCACGGCGCGTTCCTGCGGTGTGCCGGCGCACTCGAGGACCTCGGCACCCTGCTGCTCAACCACGCCCTCCACGTCGAGTCGCATGAAGCGGCACTGGCCAGAGCCGCTCTCGCGGTGACGAACACGGCCGTGACCGTCGTGGACGACGCGCGTAGGACGGTGCACGATGCCGCAACGGTGGCCAGCGACGCGAGACACGTGTGGGACGACACGGGTGGCTGGGTGCTGCATGCGGTGAGCCCGCCGTGGTGAGTGTCGAGGCCGTCGAACTGCCGGCAGCCGGCGACGAGGCCGCCCGGGTGATCGCGTTCCTGGGGTCCGCGGTCCCGCAGGTGCGTGCTATCGCGGCGACGCAGACCCGGGTGATCACGATGAACGCGGCGTACGACGGCGACGACTTCGTGATGGCCGGCGGCGTGATCGGCGGTGACACGGTCACCGCCATGATCGGGCCGGCACACGAACTACCGGAGGAACTGTCCGCGATACTGGCAGCGCTCGGCCGGGCGACCTCGGTGCCGCCCACACCGCGCTTCGTGGGCCGCCCGGTACCGGTGCCGGACGCCCTCGTGCTCGTCGACGACATCCGGGCGGGTGGCGTCGACGGCGTGCTCGATGCCCTGCAGGTGGCGCGGCTCGATCGCGTACCCCCGTGGCTGGGGGACCTGGCCCACGGGGTGTCCGCCGCATTCCTGGTGCTGGTCAGCGACGAGGACCGGACCCGGTTGGGCGTCCACCTGGTCGGCCTGACGTGCGGCTGGGGTCACCTGGAAGAGACCCACGACGGACTGTCGATGCGACCGGCCGGGCTGATCGAGGTCGGGACGCACCTGCGGGACGTCTGTCTGGCGGCAGCCGCGCTGGCGAACTCGACACGGTGATGTCGGCATCCGGGGACGGGGCATACCGCTCCGGCGGCGGTGCGGCGTCCACCCATGCCCACTACGACGACATGCTCACCAGCGCCCGACTGCTCGACACCGCCGGCGACCACGCCCGGGCGCTGTCGACCGATCTGACGATGACGATCGCCCGCCTGCCGGTCACCGGGACGCTGATGTCGCCGGGCACCGCCGTCCAAATCGGCGAGCGCACGGTGGCCCTGACGATCGGCCCGCACGGGCTCGTCGTGCTCTGCGCCGATCTGGAGCTGATGGCGCGAGGGGTGCGCCTGTCGGTCGACTACTACCGGACGCGGGACGCCGCGGTCGCCGATGCCCTCACCGCCTACCACTTCGGGGTCGCCCTACCGCACGTTGTGTCCGCCGTCGGGAGCGCGGCAGGTGCGGCGGCGGCGTTGACCTACCGCGACTACAGCCTCGCAACGCTGCGGGACCCGGCACATCCGCGCATCGACCCGGTGACGGCGTACGAGCGCTGCTTCACCTCCGCGATCTCCCGTGCCGCCTATGACGATCCGTCCCTGACCGATGACGCGGTGCGGTCGGCACGCCTCGTGGCCTACGTGCTGGGCGACCGGGGCGACTTCGACCACCAGGTCGCCGCGATCCTGGGCATCGCGACCGCTCACGGATACCTGCTCGATTCCACGAAGCTGACGGTGACGGCGGCGGGCACCCACACGAGTGCCGGTCCCCGCACCAAGGGCAGCATCGGCACGCTGGTCGCCGACGATGCATGGGCGGAGCGAGCCGGAAACGCGCGCCGGTCTCTCCTCAGCGTGCACTGTCGGATCGACGCGCAGGGCAGGGGCCACTGGGTGGTCGACCTCCCCGGCACTCAGAACTGGGGCGTCAAGATGCCGCGCGACCCGTCGGACGCCACGGCGAACGTACGCAGCCTGGCCGATGTGCCGAGCAGCCTCTATCCGGCGATCAGCGCTGCCCTCGCGGCCGCGATGAGAGCCCAAGGCGTCACGCCCGGCTCGGAACCGGTCATGCTGGTGGGCCACAGCCAGGGCGGCATCGTGGCCGCGCGCCTCGCACAGAATTCGCAGTTCCGGACCAGGTTCCGGGTCACCCGACTGATCACCGTCGCGGCGCCGACGTCCCGGATCGCCGTGCCGGGATCGGTCCGGGCGCTGTCCATCGAGCACACCTCCGACCTGGTCCCCCGCCTCGATGCGGCGGGGGAACCGGACGCCGTCAACCGCACGTACATCCGGATCGACCCCAGGTCGCGGATGCGTCCGGGCGACCACGACCCCATCGTCCAGCACGACCCGGACCTCTACGCCGACAGCGCCCGCCGCGATCTGGGCCGCGACAGCACCGATCCCCTGGTGAAGCGGTGGTACGCCGAGACCGAGGGATTCATGGACGGCACCGATGTCCGCTACGACTACAAACTGCACCGATGACGCGGGAAGATCGATGCGGACCGCAGGTCTCACACGCCGGCCGGCTCGCTCTCCTGCTCGATGACCGCGCCCTCGAACTGCGACATGTAGAGCCGGTAGTAGGCGCCCCGCGCCTTCATCAGCTCATCGTGGCTGCCCTGCTCCACGATCGAGCCGTGCTCCATCACCAGGATGGTGTCAGCGTCCCGGATGGTCGAGAGACGGTGGGCGATCACGAAACTCGTGCGCTCGGAGCGGAGCGCCGCCATGGCCTGCTGCAGCATCACCTCGGTGCGGGTGTCGACAGAGGAGGTCGCTTCGTCGAGGATCAGCAACGCCGGATCGGCCAGGAATGCCCGTGCGATGGTGATCAGCTGCCGCTCGCCGGAGGACAGGTTCGAAGCCTCCTCGTCGATGACCGTGTCGTAGCCGTCCGGCAGCGCGCGGGCGAAACGGTCCACGAACGTCGCCTGCGCCGCCGCCAGGATCTCCTCATCGCTCGCACCGAGCCGGCCGTACGCGATGTTGTCCCAGATGGTGCCGTGAAAGAGCCAGGTGTCCTGCAGCACCATGCCGATCCGGGAACGCAGCTCCGCTCGCGGGACCGTCGCGATGTCGACGTCGTCCAGCAGGATGCGCCCGGAGGTCAACTCGTAGAACCGCATGACCAGGTTGACGAGGGTGGTCTTGCCCGCACCGGTCGGGCCGACGATCGCGACCGTGCTGCCCGGGGTGACCTGCAGCGACAGGTGCTCGATGAGCGGCCGCGCGGGCTCGTACCCGAACGACACGTCGTCGAACTCGACTCGGCCCTGGGTGGTGCCCAGCGAAGCCGACCCGTCGTCGGTCTCCTCGGGTGCGTCCAGCACCTCGAAGACCCGCTCCGCACTGGCCACCCCCGACTGCATCAGGTTGACCATCGACGCCAACTGGGTGAGCGGTTGGGTGAACTGGCGGGTGTACTGCACGAACGCCGTGACCTCACCGAGCGTCATCGTCCCGGACGCGACGCGCAGTCCGCCGAGGACGCACACCACGACGTACTGCAGGTTGCCCACGAACATCATGATCGGCATGACCAGGCTGCTCACGAACTGAGCCCGCTGGCTCACCCGCATCAGTTCGCCGTTCTTCTCATCGAAACGCGCGCGCACCTGCGGGGTCCGCCCGAAGACCTTGACCAACTCGTGCCCGCTGTAGGTCTCCTCGATCTGCCCGTTCAGCTCGCCCGTGTGCTTCCACTGCGCCACGAAGAAGCGTTGCGAGCGCTTCATCACCTGGCGGGTCACGAGCAGCACCAACGGGATCGCGATCATCGCGATGAGCGTGAGCCACCACGAGATGGTCAGCATCATCACGATCACGCCGATGATGGTGAGCCCGTTGACCAGCAGTTGGCTGAGCGTCTGCTGCATCGACTGGCCGATGTTGTCGATGTCGTTGGTGACCCGTGAGAGCAGCTCCCCGCGCGGCTGACCGTCCAGGTGCCGCAACGGCACCCGGCCGACCTTGTCCTCGACGTCGTGGCGCAGCCGGTTCATCGTGAGCTGGATGGCCCGGTTCAGCATCCGCGCCTGGATCAGCTGGGTGCCCGCCGACACCACGTAGCACGCGAGGACCAGCAGCAGGATGCGTGCCACGTGTCCGAAGTCGATGCCCACGCCCGGCACCAGGTGCAGTCGCTCGATCATGTCGGCGTACGTCGACTGGCCCCTCGCCCGCAGGCCCGCGACCACGGCCGCCTTGCTCGACCCCGCCGGCAGGTGCCGCGCGATGGCGCCGGAGTTGATCGCGTCCACGGCCTTCCCGAGGATCCGCGGTCCGATCACGCTGAGGGTGACGGTGCAGACGGTGAGCACCAGGACGAGATACATGGTGCGGCGCTCGGGTCTGAGGAGTCCGAGCAGGCGGCGACCCGACCCGGTGAAGTCCTGCGTCTTCTCCCCGGCGCCCACTCCCATGGACGGTCCCCGCGGCCGACGCATCGGTGCGTCCTTCGGCTGTGCGCTCACGCGACGCTCCCCACTTCCTCGGCTCGCTGCGACTCGACGATCTCCTGGTAGGTCGGGCAGTTCCGCGCCAGCTCCTCGTGGGTGCCGATCCCCACCATTCGTCCACCGTCCAGCACCACGATCTGATCGGCATCGGCGATCGTGGAGATCCGCTGTGCCACGACGAAGACCGTGGCGTCCCGCACGTGCGGCGCGAGCGCGGTGCGCAGCCGGCGGTCCGTGGCCAGATCGAGCGCGGAGAACGCGTCGTCGAACAGGTAGATCCGCGGATGCGCGACCAGCGCCCGCGCGATGCACAGTCGTTGGCGCTGACCACCGGACAGGTTGGTGCCGCCCTGGTTCACCGACGCCTCGAGCTGCCCGTCGAGCCCACGGACGAAGCCGGTGGCCTGGGCGATGGCGAGCGCGTCCCAGATCTGCTCGTCGGTGGCGTCGGGGTTGCCGTAGCGCATGTTGGAGGCCACGGTCCCGCTGAAGAGGTAGGGCCGCTGCGGCACGATGCCGAGGTGTCCCCACAGCTTGTCGGGTCCATGTCGCGCACGTCGACGCCGTCGATGCTCACCGTGCCGTGGGTGGTGTCGAACAACCGCGCCACCAGGGAGATCAGAGTGGACTTGCCCGAGCCGGTCGAGCCGATGATCGCGACGGTCTGACCCGGGCGGGCCACGAGATCGACGCCGCAGAGCACCGGCTTGTCGGCGCCCGGATACTGCATCTCGACGTCCTCGAAGCGCACCACCCCACGGATCTGCTCCGGCTCCACCACGTGAACGGGCGGGTGCACGGACGGTTCCGTCTGCAGCACCCCCTCGATCCGCTCCGCGGCGACCGCCGCCCGCGGCACCATCATGACCATGAAGGTCGCCATCATCACCGACATCAGGATCTGGATCAGATAGGTCATGTACGCGGTGAGCGAGCCGATCTGGATCGTGCCCGCGTCGACCTGGTGCCCGCCGAACCACCACACGCCGACCGTCGACACGTTCATCACCATGAACACGGTCGGGAACAGTGCGGCCATCAGCCGGCCGACGCGGATGGAGGCCTGCGTCAGCTCATCGTTCGCGACAGCGAAGCGCTCCTTCTCGTACGGCTCCCGCACGAAGGCCCGGATGACCCGAACTCCCGAGAGGTGTTCTCGGATCACGCGGTTGACCCCGTCGACGCGCTTCTGCATCAGCCGGAACCCGGGGATCATCCGGCGCACGATCAGCCCGACCGCGATGCCGAGGACCACCATGGCGGCCACCATCAGGGGCGCCAGCGGAGCATCCTCGCGCAACGCCATGAAGATGCCGCCGACCATCATGATGGGCGCCGACACCATCAGCGTGCACGCCATCAACACCACCAGCTGCACCTGCTGCACGTCGTTGGTGTTGCGGGTGATCAGGGTGGGAGCACCGAACTGGTTGACCTCGCGCGCGGAGAACCGTGAGACCTGGGCGAAGATCGCGCCTCGTACGTCGCGGCCGAACGACATGGCGATCGTGGACCCGAAGAACGCGGCGGTGATCGCCGCGCCCACCTGGACCACGGTGATCGCCAGCATCCATCCACCGAGATGCCAGATGTAGGTGGTGTCGCCGCGGGCGACGCCCTTGTCCAGGATGTCGGCGTTCAGGCTCGGCAGGTACAGCTGGCAGACGACACTCGCCAGCTGTGCGGCGGCGAGGGCACCCAGCAGGCCGAGGAACGGCCGCAGATGGCGACGGACGAGACCGAGCAGCATGGATCAGGTCCCCTTCCTGGGGCGTGCGTGCGGTGAGCTCATGCCGGGGGCGGGGCACTGGGGACGCCGCAGCGCCCCGTACAGGAGCACGTCCACCGTCTCCTCGGCCGTCAGCATCCGGCCGTGCGTGATGTCGCGGTGGCTTCCCGCGAACGCGAGCATGCGCAGGATGTGCCCGAAATGCTCGGCGGACATGGTGAGTTCGGCCTGATGGGGCTCGAGTAGACGACGGAGCAGCTGCGCGGTGTCGGCACGGACCTTCTCGGCCGAGGTGCCGATCGCCTCCGCGGGTGGTGCGCTCAGGCCGAGCGCTCGCATGACCGTGAACGTGCTGGTCAGACGTTCGTGCAGCAGCTCGACGATGTCGATGAGGATCGGGCGCAACGACCGTGCGGCGTCGATCTCCCCCAGCCTCTCGAAGAGCGGAGTCGGGTCGAACGTGCGCTGCAGGACCGCCGTGCGCAGGTCGTCCTTGGTGTCGAACACCCGGAAGATGGTGCCCTCCGCCACCCCGGCGGCGTGGGCGATCTGTCGGGTCGTCGGCATCGTCTCGCACTCACGGATCGCTGCCACCGTCGCGACGACGATGGCGTCTCGGCGTTCCTGCGGGCTCATCGCCGGTGCGCGGCGCGCTCGCACGGTGTCGGTCATCTCGAGCACGCTAGCATGAGTGAGCACTCACTCACACCCGGTTTTCAGCCGCCCTCAGCGTCGTGGACAAGAAGGTGCGGGCCATCGAGTGGATCCGTCCAGACCTCCACAGCAGCGGGTGCGATCCGGGCACCGACTCGAACCGCGCGTCGCCCCCCAGACTTCGGATGCGACGTACGAGGTCCTGCGACGCATCGGCGTTGGTCATCGTGTCGATCTTGCCGTGCACGATCAGCGTGGGCGTACCGAGGAAGTCGTGCGCGTCGTACGCGTCGGACATCCAGGGAGCAAGTGCGACCAGGCTGCGGACCTCGGGACGGTGCACCAGGGCGAACGCGGTCCGCCCGCCGAGCGAATGTCCGAGCAGCCCGATCGGGAGGCCGGGGTAGGTCGCCGCCAGCCGGTCCAGAGCCCAGTCGGCGTCGAGCACCGGTGATCCCATGGCGCCGTTCCAGCCTCGAACCGCGTTGCGCAACAACACAACTGCGAGCCGCCCTCGACTACGGGCGGTGATGGACCGGGCAGCGAGCACCAACCGCAGGTAGCCCGGGTCCAACGACGGCGTGGCGACCGTGCTGCGTGGTGCACCACCGTGCAGCGCGAGCACCACACCCTGCGCACGACGCCCGGCGGGCAGGACCAGGTGCGGCTGCGCACCCTCGTGCTCGGGTCCGACCTCGGTGCGCGCCACCTAGACCTGCGTGCGGTGGAAGTTGCTGAAGGAGCGGCTGGCGGTAGGGCCTCGCTGGCCCTGGTAGTGCGACCCGTACTTCGCGCTGCCGTAAGGATTCTCGGCCGGCGAGGACAGCTGGAAGAAGCAGAGCTGGCCGATCTTCATGCCCGGCCACAGCTTGATCGGAAGCGTGGCGACGTTCGACAACTCCAGGGTGACGTGGCCGTTGAAGCCGGGGTCGACGAAACCGGCCGTGGCGTGGGTCAGCAGGCCGAGCCGTCCGAGGCTGGACTTGCCCTCCACCCGTGCGGCGATGTCGTCGGGCAGGGTGACCCGCTCGTACGTCGACCCGAGCACGAACTCGCCCGGGTGGAGCACGAAGGGCTCACCGGACTCCACCTCCACCAGCCGCGTCAAGTCCTCCTGGTCGGCGGCCGGGTCGATGAAGGGGTACTTGTGGTTGTCGAAGAGCCGGAAGAAGCGATCCATCCGGATGTCGATGCTGGACGGCTGGATCATCGCGGCGTCGTAGGGGTCGAGCTGGACCCGTCCCGCGTCGATCTGGGCGCGGATGTCGCGGTCTGAAAGGAGCACGGGGTGAGGCTACCCGTGCCCGGCGCCGACGAGCCGGCCCACGGTCATCGGGCCGCGGCGAGCGTCGCCAGGACGGCGACGCCCACCCTGTTGCGCACCCCCAACTTGAGTTGGGCGCTGGACAGGTGGCTCTTGACGGTGGCATCGCTGAGGTAGAGCTCCCGGGCGATCTCGGCGTTGCTGAGCTCGCGCGCCACCAGCCGGGCGACGGCGGCCTCACGTTCGGTCAGCTGCGCGAACGCGGCCCGGGCGACCTCCCGGTCGTGGGCCGCCGGCGCCGACAGCTCGCCGAACACCGCACGCACGCTGGCCGCCGACAGGGCTCCGCGGCCGGCGTCCACGTCGCGCACCGCGGTGACGATCTGGGTCGGCGAGGCCGTCTTCAGGAGGAACCCCGCCGCACCCGCACGCACCGACCGCACCACCACGTCGTCCAGATCGAAGGTGGTCAGCATGATGACCGGCGGCGGGGAGGGCAGCTGCTGAATCGCCGCGCAGGCACCGATCCCGTCCAGTCGGGGCATCCGGACGTCGAGCATCACCAGGTCCGGGGTCGACCGCTGGATCGCGGCGACGGCCTGGTCGCCGTCGTGCACGACACCGATCACGTCGATGTCCCCTGACACCTCCAGGATCATCTGCAACCCCTGACAGACGAGGGGGTCGTCGTCGACGAGCAGCACGCGTACGTGCCGGCCGTCGGGTGTCGGCGGCACGTAGGTCACAGCCCGGTCACTCGCGGTCATGCGCGTCGCTCCGAGGTGGGAGCACGGGTCGCCGACAGGGCGTCCGTTCGCTCGCCGGACCACGTCCAGGGCAGCAGCAGGGCCACCCGGAAGGCACCCTGCGGATCGATGAACGCCCGGAACTGACCGCCGTACTGCTCGACGCGTTCGCGGATACCGGTCAAGCCGTTGCCGACGACCAGAGCCCGTGGCGGGTGCTGGCGGCACCAGTTGGTGGTCACGACCTCGACGCCGGTCTGCGGACCACCGCGGACCTCCAGCCGGACGGGTGTGCCCGGCGCGTGCCGACGCGCGTTGGTGAGCAGCTCCTGCACGATGCGGTAGGCGCTGTGGCTGATGTGCGGATCGAGGGTGGCCGCCTGGTCCACGAAGATCGAGGAGAGCACCGGGTTGCCGGCATCCAGGGACTCGGTGACCAGCGTCGGCAGGTCGGCGACCGTGCGCACCTGCCGGGTGACGTCCGGAGCGTCGGGTGTCCGCAGCACGTTGAGCAGCGAGCGCAGATCGGCCATCGACTGCTGGGCGCCCTCGCGCACGAGTGCCGCGCTCTGCGCCATCCGCGGGTCGCTGCCCGCCGACACCTCGAGGGCACCTGCGTGCAGGGAGAGCAGGGAGAGGCGGTGGCCGAGCACGTCGTGCACCTCTCGTGCGATGCGCTCGCGTTCGGCCTGCCGGGCGACCTCGGTGCCGAGGATGTCCAGCTTGAGCTGAGAGGCGTTGCCGGTCTCGGCGGCCGCGTCGAGCTGCCGCCGCGCGGTGATACCGACGGCGGTCGCGACGGAGACGGACACCAGCACCACCACGATGAGAAGCACCAGCCACCAGGGGAATCCGCGGTTCGGGCCATAGGTGAAGATGCTCCGCCAGAACGACTGCACCGGGTACCGACCACGGGTGTCCCGGGCGACCCACACCACCGTGGCAGCACCCACCGCGAGTGCGGTCACCGGCACCCGCCAGTCGCGGACCAGCACGAGCACCGAGACCAGACCGACCAGCGGCAGAAACCCGTCGAGCGGCAGCGCGATGGTCGCCGCGCAGGCGGCGAGGGTCACCGGCACGGGCCACCGTCGGCGCCATACGAAGAGCACCAGCAGTGCGAGGTCGACGACGAAGGACATGCCCTCGACCGCGTTCGTGGGCACCGTGGCGCCCTGTTGGGTGATGCCGGTCCGTCGGGCACCGGTCGCCGACAGCGAGAGCACACCGGTGATGAGGGCGGTGAAGAGCACGAGGGTGGTGCGCAGCACGCTCCAGCGCAGCCGGGCGCGCCACCACGACATGGACTCCCCCGATGCGATCACGCGCTCAATCTAGGTGGCGCCGCCGACACCTGTGGCCAACCGATCGGATGGTCTTCGCGCGGACGAGTCACCCGATCGGCTGGTGGGTCGTGCCCGGTCGGGCGATGTGCGGTGCCCCCTGCCGGCAGTGGACTGGCGTCATCCAGTCACCGACTCCACAGGGGAGACCACCATGTCGCAGAACTACCCACCGCCGCACGACGACCGTTCGGGCGCAGGCCGATCGGGCTACCCCGGCCAGGGAGGGCAGGGAGGCCAGGGCGGACCGCCCGGAAGCTGGAACCCGCCCGCGCCGCCACCGCCCCCGAACGCGAAACGCAACTGGTTCGTGCGCCACAAGGTGATCACCGTCATCGGCGCGGTGGTCGTGATCGGGACCATCGCCGGTGTCGCGAACGGAGGCGGGTCGAGCTCGGCGTCGGATCCCTCGGCGACCGGCACCGCCGCGTCGTCCGCCGCCACCAGTGCGCAGTCGTCGGCCTCCGCATCGAGTTCGAGTTCGTCCAGCTCCCCGAAGTCCTCGGCGAGGAAGAGCACCTCGACCAAGAAGTCACCGGGCCTCAACACCCCCGTGAAGGACGGCAAGCTGCAGTTCGTCGTGACCAGGGTCCGCACCGGCGTGTCCAGCGTGGGTAACCAGTACCTGGGTCAGAAGGCGCAGGGCCAGTACGTGCTCGTATCCGTCACGGTCACCAACCTGGGCAAGGACTCCCAGACGCTGTCCGACTCCGACCAGGAGGTGAAGGACTCCCAGGGCCGCACGTTCAAGGCCGACAGCACCGCCGACCTCCACATCACCGGCAACCAGGTGCTCTTCTCCCAGATCAACCCGGGCAACAGCACGCACGGTGTCTTCGCCTTCGACATGCCCATCGGAGCGACACCGGTGTCGATCGAGTTGCACGACACGTCGTTCTTCTCCGACGGTGCGACGGTCTCGCTGCGGTGAGAGTCGCGCGAAGGTCACGAGCGGGGCGCCGCGAGGCGCCCCAGGGGGTGTTCGTGGGAGGGCCCTGAACGGGCCGGTGGCCGCCGACGTGTATCGTCTGGGGCCGCGCGAGTGTAGTTCAATGGTAGAACATCAGCTTCCCAAGCTGAATACGCGAGTTCGATTCTCGTCACTCGCTCCAGACGTGGAAAAGGCCCGCCCGAGAATGCATTTCGGGCGGGCCTTTCGTCGTGTTCAAGCCTGGTGGGTGCCCATCACGATCGCGCGCGCCAGGGTCTTGAAGGCGAGGTTGAAGGACACCACGGCGGGCGACACGGAGTCGTCCACGCCGAGGCTGTCCTCGCCGACGGCGTGCACCACGAAGTAGTAGCGGTGCGGCATGTCGCCCTCGGGCGGCGCGGCGCCGGTGAACGCGAGCGTTCCGCCGTCGTTGCGCACGTGGAACGACGATCCGGGCGTCGATCCGCCCTCGGCGCCCGCACCGGCGTCCAGGGACGTCACGGACGCAGGGAGGTCCACGAGCACCCAGTGCCAGAAGCCGGACGGGGTGGGCGCGTCCGGGTCGAAGCAGGTGACCACGAAGGACTTGGTGCCCTCGGGGGCACCGGACCAGGACAGCTGGGGTGAGTTGTCGCCCGAGGCCGCGACCTGGTCGGCCTTCAGCGGTTGCCCTTCGGTGACGTCGTCGCTCGTGACGGTGAACGACGGCACCGACGGGAGCAGTTCGTACGGATTGGGGGACGCGGGACGTTCGAGACTAGACATACCCGCGACACTAGCGAGTCAGTGCGCGGGTGCGCCGCCGTCTGCCGCGACCCCGGACTGCCGACAGCTCGCGCACACGCCGAGCAGCGCGGCATGATCCGGCGCGATCTCGAAACCCATTGCGTCGAGGGTCTTCTCGCGCACCTGATCGAGCCAGGCGGCGGGCATGTCGAAGAACCGCAGGCACCTGGTGCACTGCAGATGCGCGTGGCCGTGACGGCCGGGCTGGCCGTGCTCTCCCTGCTCGCCGTCGGTGCG
This sequence comes from Allobranchiibius sp. GilTou38, assembly GCF_017565325.1. NCBI lineage: Bacteria > Bacillati > Actinomycetota > Actinomycetes > Micrococcales > Dermacoccaceae > Allobranchiibius > Allobranchiibius sp. GilTou38. The sequence continues at coordinate 98,448 of NZ_JAGEKN010000003.1, forward strand.
GGTCGACGCCGTCAGGTGATAGATCGTCGGGCCGCCCGGTACGTGGGTGTGCGCCACGACCCCGAGCGTCACCAGCGACTGCAGCGAGCGGTAGACGGTCGCGCGGTGCACCCCCGGCTCCCGGGCGTCGACACGGGCCGCCACCGTCTCCGCGTCGAGATGGTCGCGACTCTCGTCGAGCACCTCCAGCACCGCGCGACGAGCCGGCGTGACCCGCTCCCCGGACTCCCGCAGTCGCTTCACCGCACCATTGACCGCCGCCGATTCGCGCATCACGAGGACGTCCGGTCCATCAGGTCGCCCATCGCCGCTCGCAGTTTGGACGCGATGCTCGCCTGGTGCACGCCGTGCGCCTCCAGGTAGGCCGTGACGTCCTCGAGGAAATCGGTGTCGCCCTGCACGAGCTCCACCTCCATCTCGTGCCACTCACGGTCCAGACCGGCGTCGATGAGGTTGTGGGTGGTCACGTAGTCGTCGCAGGTGGTCGCGAGGTGGAGGCCGCCGGCCCGCAGGTCCCATTCGGTACGCCGGGTCTCGACCACGCAGACCGGCTGCGCCACCCGCTCCCCCAGCACCTCGGTCAGTTGTGACGTGAACACGGAGGGCACCGTCGTGTCGTCCTTCGTGGCGTCCAGCGGCAGCCAGATCTCCTCGCGGGCGTCCTCGCTGCGTGGCAGCTTCAGGTGCCACCCCGCGTCGGTGCCACCGACCCGGCGGCGCATGGTGATCCCGCGCGAGGCGAGGGCCACGTCGACGGTGTCGAAATATGTTGCCACCAGATGGAACCGGCGCTCGCCCGCGACGGTGCCGACGCCCGGCCAGTCGGCCGGATCCGGCGGGAGCGTCGCGTTCGCCAAGGAGAACTTGCGCTCGATCTCCAGGTGCGACGTCGGCCGGTCGTCGACCGCGGCGCGCAACCACTCGGCGTAGTCCGGGTCGACCTTCTCCAGCGGCAGGGCCACGATCTGCGGGACGTCGTAGGAGTGCAGCGCGCGCACCCGCGCCGCCAGCGTCTCGAACGCCGCAGCGGTGGTCTTGATGATGAGCAGCACCTCGGTCGCGTGCTGCACCCGCCCGTCCCACAGGTAGGTGGAGCCGATGCCCGGGATCTGCTGCACGCACGCGGCGAGTCGCTCTCCCACCACGGCATCGGCGATCAGGGTCGCCTCGGTCTCATCGGCGACCGTCGTCTGCACCTGCACGAACGGCGATGTCACCCCGTCATCCTTGCGCATCCTCCTGGGTCGCACGGCAGTGCACATCGCGATAGGACCGCATGCCGGCCGTGGTGTCCGCGGCCAGCACTGCGTGGCCGACCGCCCGCGTCACGCAGTCGGCAGCCCCCTCCATCAGCTGGTGGTACGCCACCGCGTCGGGCGCCGCGCGCTGACCGGTCGCGAGCGCGAAGATCGAGTCGCCGTCGAGCATCGTGTGGACCGGACGAACCGCTCGGGCCAGGCCGTCGTGTCCGATGCCGGCGGTCTTCTGGCACTGGGCCTTGGTCAGCGAGAGGTCGGTCGCGATGACGACGAGGGTGGTGGCCCTCCCGGGGCGGACGTCGTCCGCGCCGGGCCATCTGGGCGCGTTGCCGGACTCGGCGTCGCTCGGTGCGGGGCGGGGGTCCAGCCCGTCGAACTCACCGGGCAGACCGAAGCGAGCGGCGTACAGCTCCCCGGTGGCCTGGTCGACGGCGGAGCCGAACGCGTTGGCCACCACCAGTGCCGCGACGACACCCCCGCCGGGCAGGAGCTGGCTGGCCGAGCCGATGCCGCCCTTGAGGCCGCCGATGCGCGCTCCGGTACCGGCGCCGACACACCCCGAAAAGGCGGTCGCGCGTCCGGCCAGGGCATCGGCGTACGCCGCCCGCCCGAACCCGGCGTCCGGACGTGCCCGGTAGTCGCCGCCGCGCAGCAGGTCGAAGACGACGGCCGCCGGCACGATGGGCACGACCTGGTCGGGCTCGCCGATCCGGAAACCGACGCCGTCCTCCGCGAGGGCGTCCATCACGCCGGTCGCCGCCGCCAGCCCGAACGCCGATCCGCCCGAGAGGACGACGGCGTGCACCTGCTCGATGACGTTGCGCGGGTCGAGCAGGTCGGTCTCCCGGGTGCCGGGCGCACCGCCGCGGATGTCCACGCCACCCGTGGCGCCGTCCGGTGGGGCGAGGACGCACGTCGTACCGGTCAGCCATCCGTCACCGACGCGTTGGTGATGGCCCACCCGGACGCCGGCGACATCGCCGATCGAGTTCGTCGGGCCGGGCGCGAGCGTCATCGCGGCATCGTCGCATGCGGCCGGGAACGCGCTCTGACCTGCTGCGACACCAAGGAGCTTGCATAGCGCTACTCGTCGGTAGCACAATATGTTACCGACGAGTAAACCCCCGAGCACCATCATGCGAGGAGCCGGCCGATGAGCCACTACAAGAGCAACGTGCGAGACCTGGAGTTCAACCTCTTCGAGGTGTTCGGCCGGGGTGAGGTGCTCGGCTCGGGCCCCTACCAGGACGTCGACACCGACACCGCCAAGGCGATGCTGGCGGAGATGGCGACGCTCGCCGAGGGCGACCTCGCAGCGTCGCTGGTCGACAGCGACCGCAACCCGCCGGTCTTCGACCCCGCGACCAACTCGGTGAAGATCCCCGAGAGCTTCAAGAAGAGCTACGCCGCCTACCAGGCGTCCGGCTTCTGGGGCGTCGACGTGCCGGCCGAGCTGGGCGGCACCGTCGTACCCCCGTCCCTCAAGTGGGCGCTCGGCGAGCTGGTGCTCGGCGCCAACCCGGCGATCTTCATGTACGCCGCGGGCTACTCCTTCGCCAAGATCCTGTACATGCTCGGCACCGACGAGCAGAAGAAGCTGGCCGAGTACCTGGTCGAGAACCACTGGGGCGGCACGATGGTGCTGACCGAGCCGGACGCCGGCTCCGACGTGGGCGCGGGCCGCGCCAAGGCGGTCCAGCAGCCCGACGGCACCTGGCACATCACCGGCGTGAAGCGCTTCATCACCTCCGCCGAGCACGACATGTCCTCGAACATCCTGCACTTCGTGCTCGCCCGTCCCGAGGGAGCGGGCGCCGGCACCAAGGGTCTGTCGCTCTTCGTGGTGCCGAAGTACCACGTCGACCTCGCCACGGGCGAGCTCGGCGAGCGCAACGGCGCGTACGTCACCAACGTCGAGCACAAGATGGGCATCAAGGTGTCCACGACCTGCGAGGTCACCTTCGGGGACAGGGAGCCGGCCGTCGGCACTCTGCTCGGCGACGTGCACAACGGCATCGCGCAGATGTTCCGCGTCATCGAGCACGCACGGATGCTGGTCGGCACCAAGGCGATCGCCACCCTGTCGACGGGTTACCTGAACGCGCTGGAGTACGCCAAGGCGCGCGTGCAGGGCGCCGACATGACCGACGGCGCCAAGGACGCGCCGCGCGTCACCATCACCCACCACCCCGACGTACGCCGCTCGCTGATGCTGCAGAAGTCCTACGCCGAGGGCCTGCGCGCGCTGGTGATCTTCGCGGCGACCCAGCAGGACATCGTCGACCAGGAGGTGCTGCGCACCGGATCCGAGGAGTTCGACGAGAGCTCCCCCGCGATCATGGCCAGCAAGCTCAACGACCTGCTGCTGCCGATCGTCAAGGGTGTCGGCTCCGAGCGCGCGTGGACGCTGCTCGGCACCGAGTCGCTGCAGACGTTCGGCGGGTCCGGCTTCCTGCAGGACTACCCGGTCGAGCAGTACGTGCGCGACGCGAAGATCGACACGCTGTACGAGGGCACCACCGCGATCCAGGGCCTGGACTTCTTCTTCCGCAAGATCGTCAAGGACCAGTTCGCCGCGCTCGGTGCGCTGGCCGAGCAGATCCTGCAGACCGTGAAGGGCGGGGCCGGCGACGACACACTCGGCCGTGAGCGCGAGCTCCTCGGCCAGGCGGTCGACAACGTGCAGGGCATGGTCGAGCACATGGGCATGACCGCGATGAAGGCGATCCAGGGAGAGCCGCAGGCGGCGTACACCGTGGGTCAGAACACCACCCGCCTGCTGCTCGCTGCCGGCGACCTGACGATCGGCTGGCTGCTCGTGCGGCAGGCCGAGGTCGCGCAGGCCCGACTCGACGCGGGGGATGCCGGCAAGGACCAGGCGTTCTACCAGGGCAAGGTCGCGGCCGCGCACTTCTTCACCACGACGGTGCTGCCCCGGCTCGCCGCCGACCGCGCCGTCGTCGAGGCCACCGACAACGCGCTCATGGAGTTGCCCGAAGCCGCGTTTTGATCGACCCGTCGAGCGGAGGGGTCCGGCGTCGGACGGAGGGGACATGCCCCTCCGATCGGTGTCGGACCCCTCCGTTCGTCGCTGGGGGTACGTTCGGTGACGGGACCGGTCGGACCGTCAGCAGGAGGAACCCGTGCGCATCGCCTTGTTCGCCACCTGCCTGGTCGACGGGCTCTTCCCCGAGGTGGGCAAGGCGACGGTGACCGTCCTGCGCAGGCTCGGCCACGAGGTGGTCTTCCCGATGGAGCAGACCTGCTGCGGGCAGATGCACGTCAACACCGGCTACCCGCGCGAGGCCCTGCCGCTCGTTCGGCGGTACGCCGGCACCTTCGAGCCGTACGACGCGATCGTCACCCCCAGCGGGAGTTGCGCGGGCGCCATACGTCACCAACACGCACAGGTGGCAAGGCAATTCGGTGACGACGCTTTGGTGGAGCGGGTCGAGGCCGTCGCCGCCCGCAGCTACGAGCTGTCCGAGCTGCTCGTCGACGTCCTGGGGGTGACCGATGTCGGCGCGAGCTACCCGCACCGGGTGACCTACCACCCGACGTGCCACTCGCTGCGGATACTGCGCGTCGGCGACCGGCCGCTGCGCCTGCTGCGCGCCGTCGACGGGATCGACCTGGTGGAGCTGCCCCAGGCACAGACGTGCTGCGGCTTCGGTGGCACCTTCGCGCTGAAGAACTCCGAGACGTCGACCGCGATGCTCGCCGACAAGATGCGCGCGATCCAGTCCACCGGCGCGCAGATGTGCGCCGCCACCGACGCGTCCTGTCTCATGCACATCGGGGGCGGCATGTCGCGCCTCGACGTCGGCACCGAGACCGTCCACCTGGCGCAGATCCTCGCCTCGACCAAGGATGCGCGATGACGACGTTCCTCGGTATGCCGACCGCATCGCCGACCGCGCACCTGCGCACCGGGGAGTCCTTCCCCGACGCGGCGCGTACCGGCCTGACGGACAGCCAGCAGCGGCACAACCTGCGGGTCGCGACCACGACCATCCGCGAGAAGCGCGCCGGTGTCGTGGCCGAGCTCGACGACTGGGAGCAGCTGCGCGCGGCCGGGGCCGCCATCAAGGACGCGACCCTCGCCGAGCTCCCCGACCACCTCGAGCGTTTCGAGGCCGCGGTCACCGAGCGCGGCGGCACGGTGCACTGGGCGCGGGACGGCGACGAGGCCAACGCCATCGTGACCCGGCTGATCCAGGCCACCGGCGAGACCGACGTGGTCAAGGTGAAGTCGATGGCGACCGAGGAGATCGGCCTCAACGAGGCGCTGGCGACGGCGGGCATCACCGCCACCGAGACCGACCTCGCCGAGCTCATCGTGCAGCTCGGCGACGACCGGCCCAGCCACATCCTGGTGCCCGCGATCCATCGCAACCGCAGCGAGATCCGCGATATCTTCCGCGACCACATGGACGACGTCGACCCGGGTCTGACGAACGACCCGGAGGCGCTGGCGGGGGCTGCCCGGCTGTACCTGCGACGCAGGTTCCTGTCCGCGAAGGTGGCGATCAGCGGAGCGAATTTCGGCGTCGCCGAGACCGGCACGCTGTGTGTCGTGGAGTCCGAGGGCAATGGACGGATGTGCCTGACGCTGCCGCGCACCCTCATCACCGTGATGGGCATCGAGAAGCTGGTGCCGACGTGGCGCGACCTCGAGGTCTTCCTGCAACTGCTGCCCCGGTCCTCGACCGGTGAGCGGATGAATCCCTACACCTCGATGTGGACCGGCGCGACCGAGGGCCAGGACTTCCACGTCGTCCTGCTCGACAACGGACGCACCGCGACCCTGGCCGATCCGCACGGCCGGTCGGCACTGCGCTGCATCCGCTGCTCCGCCTGCCTCAACGTCTGCCCGGTCTACGAGCGCGCCGGCGGGCACGCGTACGGATCGGTCTATCCCGGCCCGATCGGGGCGGTGCTTTCGCCCCAGCTGACCGGGGTGAAGGACAACCCGTCGCTGCCGTTCGCGTCGTCGCTGTGCGGAGCGTGCTACGACGTGTGCCCGGTGGCCATCGACATCCCCACGATGCTGGTGCACCTGCGCGCCGAGGTCGTCGCGGCCAAGCGCGAGGAGCACCGGGTGCCCACCGCCGAGGCTGCCTCGATGACCGCTGCGGCGTGGACGATGACTTCACGGCGTCGGTGGACCGCGGCACTGCGCAGCCTGTCGCTGGGCCGGGTCGCCCGGCGGATGCCGGCGCTTCCCCCACCGCTGTCGTCCTGGGCGCGCTCACGCGACCTGCCGCAGATGCCCCGCGAGACGTTGCGCGACTGGTGGGTGAGGGAAGGCGGCGACGTCCCGCCCGCAGCGCCGGAGGAGAACGCGTGATGGACGCGCGCGAGACGATCCTGCAGAGAGTGCGGACGGCGCTGGCGGACCGCCCCGCCGCGCCACCCGTCGTTCGCGACTATCACCAGGCCGGCTCGCGGCTGGCGGACGTCGACGTCTTCGTCGAGCGGGTCGCCGATTACCGCGCGACAGTGCACCGGTGTGGCGCGTCCGTCGTGCAGGAGCGCCTGTCCGACATCCTGCGGGCCCGCTCGATCATGGAAATCGCCGTACCGCGAGGGTTTCCGACGGAGTGGGTGCCGACGGTGCGGACCGCAGACGAACCCGTGAGCGTCGAAGAGCTGGATCGGATCTCGGCGGTGCTCACCACCTGTTGCCTCGGCATCGAGCAGACGGGCACCATCGTGCTGGATGCCGGCCCCGGGCAGGGTCCGCGCGTGCTGACCCTGGTGCCCGACTACCACCTGGTCGTCGTGCGCGAGGACCAGGTGGTCGCGGCTGTCCCGGATGCCGTCGCGGCATTGGACGCGACCCGTCCGCAGACCTGGATCAGCGGGCCGAGCGCCACCAGCGACATCGAGCTGCAGCGTGTCGAAGGGGTGCACGGTCCGCGCACCCTCGACGTGCTGCTCGTCGCGTCCGCCTGACCCTTCTCATCGAGCGGCGGGTGATCTCAGACGCCGCGCAGGTCGAGGTGCAGCTCGGTCGGCCCACCCGACTCGAGCACCACGGGGATGCCCCAATCCTGTTGGTAGAGATGACAGGCGGCGTACTCCGGCACTTCGCCGGTATCCGGGTCGCCGTCGCACGCTGCCGCGCGCACCGAGATGTGCAGGGTGCCGTCGCCGACCGCCGGGTCGAGCTGCAGAGTGCGGGTCAGCCCGGTCGAGGTGCCGTCGCCGTCCCGGATCAAGGCACCGGGGGTGGCCATCACCATGAGCTGGGTGGGGTCGCCGTAGCGGTGGTCGAGTTTCTGACCGGTCGGCGGTTCGAACGCGATGCGCAGCTCCACCGCCCCCGGCGCCAACGGTGTCACCGGTCGCTGAGTCTGGTGCGCGATGCCCGCGACACGCTGCGCCCGCGCCGGCACGGCGACGCGGGTGACCTGGTGTGCTGCCGACTCGACCACGAGCAATCGCACCGTGTCGCCGTCGGATTCGACGAGTACGTCACTCGGTTCGGCCAGGTCGGCGGCGAGGGTCGAGACCTCGTCGACCACGGGGTCGTACCGGCGGATCGCGCCGTTGTAGGTGTCGGCGATCGCCACGCTGCCGTCCGGCAGCTCCGCGACGCCCAGCGGGTGCTGCAGCAGCGCGTCCGCGGCCGGGCCGTCGATATGGCCGAATTCGAAGAGGCCCTGCCCGATGTGGGTCTGCACCTCGAAGCCACTGTCCTGCAACGTGATCGAACGAAGTGCAGACGACTCAGAATCAGCGACCCAGACCCGCGAGCCGTCGGCCGACGTGCTGAGGCCGGACGGTTGCGCGAACCATGCGTCGTGCGCAGCCCCGTCGCGGATGCCCTCGGAGCTCGTGCCGGCGTGCACCGCGATCGTGTTGTCAGCGGGATCGGTCGCCAGGTGCAGGACCCACAGCTGGTGGACCCCGGCCATCGCGATCACCGCGCGGTCGATCCACCAGGTGATGTCCCACGGGGTCGACAGATCCTGCCTCAGCGCGAGCCCGCTCCCCGACCGCTCGCGCAGCTGGTCACCAGTTCCCGCGACAACACGGATCTGCCCGTCCGACAATCGGATCGAGGCGATCTGATGGTGCACGCTGTCGGCGACCAGCACGTCGTACCCCACCCGCGCGGCGACGTCGGGGGGCAGCACGCACAGACCCTGCGGCTCCTCGAAGACACCCGGACCGCCGTACCTCGCGCGCTCGGTGGTCAGATCCGGGTCCAGGTGCACGACCTGGTGGTGGGCGGTGTCCGACAGCAGGTAGCTGCCGTCGGGGGCCGCTGCAAGCTTGTCGGGGAATCGCAACGCAGTCTGCGGCGGAGGTGGCGCGACGTACGGCGAATCCCCCCGCCGCAGGGTACCTTTCGCCTCGTGTTCGGCGACGAGCTCACGGACGAGGACGCCGAGACCGTGCGCGTGGCCCTCCCCCGACAGCTGAGCCACGATGTAGCCCTCGGGATCGATCACCACGAGCGTCGGCCACGCCCGCGCGGCGTACGCCTGCCATGTGGTCAGCTCCGGGTCGTCCAGGACCGGGTGGCCCACGGCGTAACGCTCGACCGCCGCCTCGACCGCGGCGGGCTCGCCCTCGTGCTCGAACTTGGGCGAGTGCACGCCGAGCAGCACCAGCTCGTCGGCGAACTCCTGCTCCAGCGGCCGCAACTCGTCCAGCACATGCAGGCAGTTGACGCAGCAGAGGGTCCAGAAATCCAGGACCACGATCTTGCCGCGCAGGCCCTTCAGGGTGACGTCGGCGCCGCCGGTGTTGAGCCACCGCCGTCCTGCCAACTCCGGCGCGCGTACCCGCACCTTCGCCCTCACTGACCCGTTCACCGTCTCGCTCACGCAGAGGCCAACGACACCACCCGTGCGGTCATTCCACGAGCGCGGCCCCGACAGCCCGGTGGGGGTTTTGCGTTCGTGGCCAGGGCTGCAGCACTGGCCACGAACGCAAAACCCCCACCTCCACTCGACTGTCCACATCCCCTACCCGCTCTCCACACACCTCCCGCGGCGACCAGACACCCGTCGGCGCAGCCGCCACGATCACCCGATGGACGTCGCCACCACCCCGTATCAGGCCTTTCCCGCCGCCATGAGCTACCCGCTGCGGATCCGGGTCCGCCAGCAGGGATACGCGTTCACCCGCCGCGACGCCCTGGAGTTCGGCGCCTCGGACGAGCAGCTCCGGGCGTGGTGCCGGGCAGAGGACGTTCTGAGCGGCGCGCAGGGCAGCTACTTCCTGCCGCCCGGCGACCTCGACACGATCACCAGCGCCGCCGAGACCCAGAGACGACGGATCCGCGCTCTGCTGCTCGTTCTGGGCGAGGGGTACCTCGTCACCCACCAGTCGGCGCTCCTCGCCTGGGACCTGCCCACAGACCCTTCCTGCGACACCACGGAGATCCACCTGGGCCATCGGGAGGGGCATCGATGGTCGCGCCGGCCAGGTGTCCGGCTGCACCGGGTGCCGGAACCGATCCCGATCGCGACCGCGTCCGGTATGCCGACCGTCTCCACGGCGTACGCGATCGTCCAGGTGGGCGCCGGCATCGGAGTGGAAGCCGCGGTCATTCCCGCCGACGCCGCGCTGCGCAACTACCTCGCCTCACCCACCGATCTGGCGGAGGCGATCCGACAGTCACGGAGAACGCCCGGCTGCACACGACTGGCCACCCTGCTCGACCTCGTCGATCCCCGGTCGGAGTCACCGGGCGAGAGCCGACTGCGTCTGCTCCTGCGTGCCGCCGGTGTGGCGGTCACTCCGCAGGTCGTCATCCGCGACGGGGACGGCCACTTCGTCGCCCGGGTCGACCTGCTCGTCGACGGCACGCACACGATCGTGGAGTTCGACGGGCTCCTGAAGTACCGCGGCGCAGGTAACAGCGAAGCCCTCGTCAACGAGAAACGGCGCGAACTGGCGCTCCAGCGGCTCGGCTACCGGGTGGTGCGCGTCGTGTGGGACGACCTGGCCGACCCCGGCCGCGTCCTGTCGCTGCTCGCCCCGCCCGCACTGCAGACCGGGGCGTGACGGCCTCCCCACGACACCGCTGGTTTGCGTTCGCGGTCAGTGCTGCAGCCCTGGCCGCAAACGCAAACCGGCAGCGTCGTCCGGTCGTGCCGGCCTTTGCAGGTTTGCGCCGGTCAGAGGCGGCGGTCAGCGAGGACCGGGAACGCCTCGCGGACGTCCCGGACGGCCGACGGGTCGATCTCCACCGACAGCACCTGCTGCTCTTCGCCCGCCTCGGCGAGCACCCCACCACCCGGCGCGATGACGGCTGAGTGGCCGCCCATCTGCGTCTTCGCGTGGGTGCCGGCGGTGTTGCAGGCCAGCACGAAGCACTGGTCCTCGACGGCCCGTGCCCGCAGCAGCAGCCGCCACGCGTCCACCCGCGCCATCGGCCACGCGGCCGGGACGACGAACGCCTCAGCTCCCCGGTCCAGCAGCGCGCGGTACATCTCCGGGAAGCGGATGTCATAACAAGTCGACAGGCCGACGGCGAGAGAAGACGATCCGGCCGGCACGTCGACCCGCACCAGCTCCGTCCCCGCGTCCATCAGCTTCGGCTCGCCGCCGGCGAAACCGAACCGGTGGATCTTGCGGTACGTCGCCACGAGGGTCCCGCTCGCGTCGTAGACGACCGAGGTGTTCCACAGGTCGTGGCCCTCCTCGCCGGTCTCACCGGACGCCGGTCGCTCCACGATCGACCCGCCGTGCAGGAAGACCCCCGCGTCACGCGCCGCGGCCGACAGTGCCGTGCCGATCGACCCGGTCACGTCCTGGGCGCGTGAGCTCCACTCCCGGTAGGAGAATCCGCCGGCACCCCACAGCTCCGGCAGCACCACCAGGTCGTGCCCGGCCTGCTCCCGGACCAGCGCGACCACCCGCTCGACGCGTGTATCGAGGGTCTCGGCGTCGTCGTACGCCAGCTGGATCAGCGCGACCCGCATCAGGCCTGCTTCCCGCGGCCGGATCGCGCCGCCAGATAGTCGTTGTACGCGCGCAGCTCGGCATCGTCGTCGCGGTCGGCCTGCCGCGCCTGCCGCTCGCCCTCGGCGGTGTCCTTGCGGTACCACTCACCCGCGATCAGCATGGCCAGCATGAACGTCGGCACCTCGCCCGAGCCCCACGCGATGGTGCCGCCGCGTTGCTGGTCGGTGATGGGACTGGGCACGTAGGACAGGTGCAGCAGCTGGAAGAAGTCGCCGCCCAGCAGGTCGTTGCCGGTCATCAGCGCCACTCCGAAGAACGCGTGGAACGCGATGGCGATCAGCAGGATGCCCAGTCGGATCGGCGGCGCCCAGCGTCGCGGGCCGGGGTCGATCCCGACGAGAGCCCACGCGTAGAGATACCCCGACGCCATGAAGTGCACCATCATCAGCAGGTGCCCGGTGTGGGTGGTGAGCGCCAGGTGGAAGAGCGGCGAGTAGTAGAAGACGATCAGCGACACGAAGACGAAGATGGCCGCGATGGCCGGATTCGCGACCACGGCGACCACGCGGGAGTGCACGACGGAGAGGATGACCTCGCGCGGCCCGAGCGTCAGGTCGTGCCTCTTGGGTAGCGCCCGCAGCGCGAGGGTGACCACGCCGCCGCGGACCAGCAGGATCGGCACCAGCATCGAGACCGTCATGTGCTCGAGCATGTGCACGGAGAACATCACCCGGCCGTAGACCGCCGGGGCGCCGTCGACCATGTAGAGGAAGATCAACCAGCCGAGGCACCAGGAGATGGTGCGCAGCACCGGCCAGCGGTCGCCGCGTCGGGCCAGTCGCACGACCCAGCTCAGGTAGACGGCGATGGCGATCACCGAGACCGCGCTCAGCAGCCATTCGACGCGCCACACGGTGAACCACGTCGCGACGTGCGGCGCCGCGGGCGCGAGATAGCCGGTGAGGCTGTACGCCGTGTCGACTCGCCCGTGCACCTCGGCGACGGGCGGGGCCGATCGCGCGAGCGCCACCCCGACGGCGACGGCTGCGCCCATCACGAGCGACTCGACGCCGGCCAGCCGCGCGAAGAGCGCGCGCCCGGGCGCATCGGCGCCGTCCAGGTGACCGAGGACCCGCTGCCGGTGCAGCGCACCGAACGTGCCGAGCGCGAGCAGCAGCACGACCTTGATCAGCACGAGCACGCCGTAGCGGGACGCCAGACCCGAGAAGGAGCCGACCCGGATGACGGCGTTGAGCACGCCGGACACGGCGACCGCGCCGAAGCACCACAACGCGACCGTGGAGTAGCGGCGCACGACGTCGGCGGTGCCCTTGCCGAGCCGCCCCCACATCACCAGCAGCGCGAGCAGGCCGCCGACCCAGACCGTCACCGCCAGCAGGTGCACGAGCAGGGAGTCGACCGATGCCTCGTGGTCGTCCGATCCGGCGGCATGGCCGATCAGGGCCAGGGGGTACAGAGCGACCAGCGCCATCCCGAAGAGCCACGCCATCCCGCGAGCGCCCGGCCCGGTGAACGCGAGCAGCGCGACGGCCGCCGCGATCAGCGCCGTGATCGCCGGCGCGCGCAGGATCTCCAGCTGCCAGATCGACGCCCACGCCTCGGATGCGAAGCCGGTGGCGCCGAGCCGGGTGCCGGAGACGTCGGCGAAGTTGAGGACGACGCTCGCCGCGCCGACGACCGCCCAGCCGGTCGCGGCCCACGCGGCATAGCGGGCCAGGGACTCCCGCCGGCGGGTGGTCGCGCCCTCCGGCACCAGGAACCCGCCGAGCAGGAGCGCCCCCACCGTGAGCGCGGCGGTCAGATCGCGTACGACGTTGAGCAGCGGGATGCCCCAGCGCACGACCGCGCCGGGGTCGCCGAGCTCCAACGGGGACGCGGCGTGCGAGAAGAGCACGGCGAGCACGACGACCACGAGGGCGAAGGGCACGACGGCCCGGATCCACGTCGACCGGCGCGCACGCACGGGTGCCGCTGCGGTCGCAGGACTCGTGCCGGTGTCGCTCGCCATGCACCCAGGGTAGGCAGACATCATGGGCAGCGCCCCCGCGCACCGTCCGCGCTCCAAGTAGGTTGGTCGCCATGCAGACCCATCCCCAGCCTCCGGTAGAGCTTCCCGAGTTGGTCGATGCGTTCGCCGCCACCGGTCAGTCGATCCTCGACCTGGGGCTGACGTGTCACCCCGAGGACTTCGACAAGCCGACCGCTCTCCCGGGGTGGACCGTCAAGGACGTCTTCGCCCACGTCGCCGGCACCGAGCACCTGATGAACGGCGGTCAGGACCGCGAAATCGAGGTGCCCGACTACGAGTGGATCCGCAACGACGCCGGCCGGTTCATGGAGCGGGCCGTCGAGGTGCGCCGCGGTCGCTCCGGCGGGGAGATCGTCAACGAGTGGCGCGACCTGCTGCCCAAGCGGATCGCGTCCTACCGCGACCCGACGCTGAACCCCGAGACCGTCATCCAGGGCCCGTTCGGGCCCATGGAGCTGACCGCCATGCTCCACCTGCGGCTGATCGACCTCTGGTGCCACGAGCAGGACCTGCGCGACGCGTTGCACTCGATGGGCAACCTGGACTCCGCGGGCGCCGCCGCCTTCACCAGCGACGTCCTCGCCGCCTTCCCCGCGCGGGCCGCTCGCCGAGCCGATCTCGAGGTCGGCAGCGTGGTCATCATCGAGTGCACCGGCCCGGTCATGGCGCGTCAGGGCATCCGCATCGTGGAGGGGTCCGACGGTCGGCCGTACGCCGAGTCGCTCTTCTCCGGCACCGCGCACGTGGACAAGGTCGATGACGAGACCGGCGAGATCATCCCCCTGCCGCTGGGCAAGATCACCACGATCCGGCTCAGCACCGAGTCACTGACCCGGCGCGGTGCCGGACGCATCTCGACCGCGGATCTGCGCTACAGCGTCGAGGGCGACGAGGCCGCTGCGGCCCGCGTCCTCGACGTACTCACCATCACGCCCTGACAGGACGTCCCCGCCGATTTGATAGATCGCGTGGCTATCCATATAGTTGTATGAGTCAAGCAACTATGGAGGGGATATGGCCGTCAGTCTCGAGGTGGCATCGCGGGTCGGTGAGGACCTGGTGCACCTGATGAAGGCGATGAGCGCACTGCGACACCACGTGCCGCGTCTGCATCCCGACGTCGAGACCTCCGCCTACCCGGTGATCTTCGCCGTGTCGACGGGGCCCCTGCGGGTGTCGTCGATCGCCGAACGGGTGCACTCCGATGTATCGACCGTCAGTCGCCAGGTCAGTCACCTGGTGCAGGCGGGGATCCTGGAGAAGGTGACCGACCCCGGCGACGGGCGTGCCTTCAACATCGCCCTCGCACCCGACGGCAAGCAGCTCCTGGAGGACATCCACGAGAGCAGGGGGCAGATGTTCGCCACCTTGATGGCCGACTGGTCCAGCCGTGAGGCCAAGGACTTCGACCTCGCGCTGCGCCGCCTGCACGACGACCTCACCCGCACCTTCGTTAGCTCGAGCACCTGCACCACGACAGCCCCGTCACACCCGTCAACCACCGGAAAGGAGTCGATGTGACTGCCCAGACCAGCGCGGCCAACGCGCCCGCAGCATCCGGCGGCCAGTATTCGCACGCACAGATCCTGCGGATCCTCGGCGGCCTGATGCTCGGCATGTTCCTGGCCGCACTCGACCAGACCATCGTCAGCACCGCCATCCGTACCATCGGCGACGACCTGCACGGCCTGTCCGTACAGGCCTGGGTCACCACCGCCTACCTGATCACCTCGACGATCACCACGCCGATCTACGGCAAGCTCGGCGACATGTACGGCCGTAAGAAGCTGTTCATGTTCGCGATCACCGTCTTCGTGATCGGTTCCGCCGCCTGTTCGTTCGCGACGTCGATGTACATGCTCGCCGCGTTCCGCGCGTTCCAGGGCCTGGGCGCCGGTGGCCTCTTCACCCTGGTGCTCGCGATCATCGGTGACCTCGTGCCGCCGCGTGAGCGCGCGAAGTACACCGGTTACTTCATGGCGACCTTCGCCACCTCCAGCGTCCTCGGCCCGGTCATCGGCGGTCTGTTCGCCGAGACCAGCTCGATCCTGTTCATCTCCGGCTGGCGCTGGGTCTTCCTGGTCAACGTGCCGATCGGCATCATCGCCCTCTTCGTCGTATGGCGCACGCTGCACCTGGACCACGTCCAGCGCAAGGCGCGCATCGACTGGTGGGGCGCGGTGGCGCTGGTCATCGGTCTGGTGCCCACGCTGACCGTCGCCGAGCAGGGCCGCACCTGGGGCTGGACCTCGGGGCGCTCCATCGCGGCATACGTCATCGCGGTCCTCGGCCTGGCGATGTTCATCCTCGTCGAGCGCGCGATGGCCGACGACGCGCTGATCCCGCTGCGCATCTTCAAGCTGCGCGCGGCCTCGGTCACGATCGTCGCCAGCATCATCGTCGGTATGGGCATGTTCGGCGGCATCACCGTGCTGCCGCTCTACTTCCAGATCGTGCACGGCGCATCGCCGATGACGTCCGGCTTCCTCATGCTGCCGATGGTGGCGGGCCTGATGATCGCCGCCATCATCTCCGGTCAGATCACTGCACGCACCGGGCGCATCCGGGAGTTCCCGATCTTCGGTACGGCGATCGCCACCGTGGGCCTGCTCCTGCTGTTCCTGTTCGTCGACGCGGACACCCCGGTCTGGCAGGTCATGGCCTTCATGTTCGTCTTCGGCTACGGCCTCGGTAACTGCATGCAGCCGCTGACGATCATCGTGCAGAACGCCGTGCCGGCGAAGGAGATCGGCGTCGCGACGTCCTCGGCGACGTTCTTCCGCCAGATGGGCGGCACGCTCGGAGTCGCGATCTTCCTGTCGATCCTCTTCAGCACGGTCGGCGACAAGATCACCTCGGCCATCTCGGCGGCACCTGCAGGCGTCCAGGCGCAGATCGCCCAGAACCGCAGTGTCGTGTCGCAGATCCAGAACGACTCCTCGGTCATCAACAAGCTGCCCGTGGACGCGCGGCACCCGTTCAAGGTCGGCTTCGCGGACTCCATCCACATCATCTTCATCGTGGCTGCTGCGGTGATGGTGCTGGGCTTCCTGGTCCTGCTGCTGATGCCGAAGGTGGAGTTGCGCGGTCAGTCGGCCGCCGATGCCGCCAAGGCCGAGGCGAGCGGCGCACAGCCGGCGCAGAAGCCGGAGCCGTCGGTGGCCGACCTGGTCGGCCCGCCGGCCCACGGGGCCACCGAGGACGAGCCGCCGCGTCACCGCGCGCCGGACGAGGCGCTGGCGACCGTGCCGGCTCACCCGGGCGACGAGCTACCCAAGCACGCGTCCGTCGACGCGGACTACCACCCGAGGCACGTGCACGACTGATCCGCCTCGTACGTCACCTTCCGAGTGCGCGTTCCGCAGAGCTTCGGCTCCGCGGAACGCGCACTCGGCGTTTGTGGGCGAGGTGCGGTGAGGGACGATGTGCCCGTGGACGAACTGGTGAGGCGACTGACGGCGGGCGGCATCGAGGCGCACGCGGACCCGCTCACCCGCTCGCTCTACACCACCGACGCGTCGCTCTACCGGATCGCACCGACCGCCGTCGCGTTCCCCCGGTCGACCGAACAGGTCGAGCAGGCGTACGCCGTCGCGCGCGACCTCGGCGTACCCCTCACCACCCGTGGCGCCGGCACGTCGATCGCCGGCAACTCGATCGGCGCGGGGCTGGTGCTCGACTTCTCCCGGCACCTCGACCAGGTGCTGCACCTCGACCCCGAGGCTCGCACGGCTGTCGTCCAACCCGGGGTCGTGCAGGCCCGTCTGCAGGCCGCAGCGGCGACGCACGGATTGCGATTCGGACCCGACCCGTCGACGTCCACGCGGTGCACGATCGGCGGCATGCTCGGCAACAACGCCTGCGGCTCGCGAACCTTGGGCTACGGCCGCACGGTCGACAATGTCGTTGCTCTGAAAGGCTTCTGGGGCACCGGTGACCGTTTCGACCTCGCCTCGGGCACCCGCGCTTCGGGGCCGGTGGCGAAGCAGCTGACCGGGCTGGGGGCGGACAACCTCGAGCTGATCCGCACGTCGTTCGCGCGCTTCGGCCGTCAGGTGTCCGGCTACTCCATGGAGCACCTTCTGCCCGAGCGGGACGTCGACCTCGCGCGCTTCCTGGTGGGCTCCGAGGGCACCCTCGCGGTGCTGACCGAGGCCACCCTGCGGCTGGTGCGCGACCCGGCTGTGCGCGTGATGATCGTGCTCGGCTACCCCGACATCACGGTCGCCGGCGATGCCACCCCGTCCGTGCTCCTTCACCGGCCGACGGCCTGCGAGGGCTTCGATCAACGACTGCTCGACGTGCTGCACAGCCGGGGCGGCACCTCACCGCCGCTGCCGCCCGGGCCCGCATGGCTCTTCACCGAGGTGTCCGGGGAGGATCGCGGCGAGGTCCTTGCCCGCGCCGAGGCCATGGTCGACGACGCCGGTCTCGGCGCGCACTCCAGCCTGATCGTCACGGACCCGGCGCAGGCCGCCGCGCTGTGGCGGATCCGCGCGGACGGCGCGGGGCTCGCGGGCCGCTCCCCCGCAGGGAAGCCGGCCTGGCCGGGGTGGGAGGACGCCGCCGTACCCCCGACGTCCCTCGGCGCTTATCTGCGCGACTTCGACGAGCTGGTCGTCGCGCATGGGCTCAGCAGCGCGCCGTACGGCCACTTCGGCGACGGCTGCATGCACGTGCGCCTCGACATCCCCCTCGATGCTCCCGACGGGCCAGCTCAATTGCGGGAGTTCGTGGTGGACGCCGCGAAGCTCGTCGCGACGTACGGCGGTTCGCTCTCCGGCGAACACGGGGACGGGCGCGCGCGCAGTGAGCTGCTGCCGCTGATGTACTCCCCTGAGGTCATCGATCTGTTCGCCGCGGCCAAGCACGCGTGCGACCCGGACAACCTGCTGAACCCCGGTGTCCTGGTCGAACCCGCACCGCTCGACGCCGACCTGCGCTTCCCCGCGCGGCGGACCCCGACACCACTGGCGTTCTCCTGGACCGCCGACGGCGGCGATTTCAGCCAGGCCGTCCACCGCTGCACGGGCGTCGGCAAGTGTCGCGCGGACAACACCGCGAGCGGCGGGGTGATGTGCCCGTCCTACCTCGCCACCCGCGAGGAGAAGGACTCGACCCGCGGCCGCGCGAGGGTGCTGCAGGAGATGCTCAACGGCTCCGTCGTCACCGGCGGCTGGCGCGCGCCCGAGGTGCACGACGCGCTCGACCTGTGCCTCTCGTGCAAGGGCTGCGCCTCGGACTGCCCGACCGGCATCGACATGGCGTCGTACAAGGCCGAGGTGCTGCACCAGTCCTACAAGGGGCGGCTGCGGCCCATCTCGCACTACGTGCTCGGCCAGCTACCGCGCTGGGTGCGCGCCGGCGCACGGGCACCGAAGCTTGCGAACGCCGTTCTGCGCGCTGGCGATCGGATGCCCTTCGCGAAGTCCGCGGTGGGCGTCGACGCTCGGCGGAGCATTCCGCAGGTCGCCGCCGACCCGTTCCGCAGCTGGGCACGCGAGCACGGGCTGCGACCGTACGACGCCGCTCACGCCAGCGGCGACGAGGTCGTCCTTCTCGTCGACACCTTCACCGACAACTTCTCTCCGGCCATCGGCGCCGCCATGGTCGCGGTGCTGCGGGACGCCGGCTTCAGTCCGGCGCTGCCGACCGCAGCCGGATGTTGCGGTCTGACCTGGATCTCCACGGGTCAGCTCGACGGCGCCCGCCGGCAGCTCGAACGCACCATCGCGGGCCTGGCTCCCGCCGCCAACGCAGGAGTGCCGATCGTCGGCATCGAGCCGTCCTGCACCGCGGTCCTGCGACACGACGCAGCCGAGCTGGTGCCCACGGACGACGCCCGCGCCGTGCGCGACGTGACCGTCACGCTGGCCGAGCTGCTCGCGCGTACGCCGGGCTGGTCACCGCCGTCACTCGACGGGGTGCGGATCATCGCGCAGCCGCACTGCCACCACCACGCGGTGATGAGCTGGGCGGCCGACGCGGCGCTGCTGGCGAAGGCCGGCGCGCACGTGCAGCGGCTCGGCGGATGCTGCGGGCTGGCGGGCAACTTCGGCGTCGAGAAGGGTCACTACGACGTGTCGGTTGCGGTCGCCGAGCAGCAGCTGCTGCCCGCCGTACGCGCCGCGCAGCCCGGTGACGTCGTGCTCGCCGACGGTTTCTCCTGCCGCACCCAGCTCGACGATCTCCTCGGCACGCTCCCCGGCGGCGCGTCGCGGGGCACGCACCTCGCGCAACTCCTCGCCGCCCACCTGTCCTGACGACGAGCGTCAGCCCCAGACGAGTGCCCGCGAGGGGTCCTGCAGCAGGGCCGCGACGTCGGACAGGAAACGTGAACCGAGGTCGCCGTCGACCATCCGGTGGTCGAAGGACAGCGACAACTGGGTGACGTGCCGGGGCATGATCGTGTCGTTGCCGTCGGAGTCGGTGACCACCCAGGGCATCTTGCGGACGGCGCCGAAGCACAGGATCGCCGCCTCGCCCGGGTTGATGATCGGCGTACCGGTGTCGACGCCGAAGACACCGACGTTCGTGATCGTGATCGTGCCGCCCGACATGTCGCCGGGAGGCGTACGCCCCTCGCGTGCCGTGGCGGTCAGTTCGCCGAGCGCCTGCGCGAGGTCGCGCATGGACATGGCGTCGGCGTCCTTGATGTTCGGCACCACCAGTCCGCGCGGGGTCGCCGCGGCGATACCGAGGTTGACGTAGCGCTTCTGGACGATCTCGGCCGAGCCGTCCGGCTTCTGCGCCCACGAGGAGTTGATGCCCGGATTGCGTTTGACCGCAACACAGAGCGCCTTGGCGAGCACCGTGAGCGGGGTGACCTTCAGACCGGTGAACTCCCGGTCCGAGCGCAACCGGTCGACCAGCTCCATCGTCGCGGTCATGTCGATCGTGACGAACTCGGTGACGTGCGGGGCGGTGAACGCCGACGCCACCATCGCGTCGGCGGTGAACTTGCGCACGCCCTTCACCGGGATGCGCGTCTCACGCTCCTGCGAACTCGCGGACGCAGCGACCGGCGCCGAATCACTCGCCGGCGCAGCGCCGTTCGCCAGGTGACGCTCGACGTCGGCGCGCGAGACGATGCCCGACTCGGCCGACGGGGCGACGGTCGACAGGTCCACGCCGTGGTCCTTCGCGAACTTGCGGACCGGCGGTTTCGCCAGCACCTTGCCGCCGGCAGCCGGTGGGGTCGCCGCGCGCTCCATAGGGCGCGCCGCGACCTCAGGCGCGGCGGAAGCGGGAGCAGGCTCGGGCGGCGCGGCCACCGCTGCAGGAGCGGGCGGTGCCGGGGCAGCCCCCGGTACGGCGCTCGCCCCCTTGCGGGCCCGCCGCGCGGTCTGCGCGGGCGCAGCGCCGTACCCGACCAGGTGCGGGGTGCGCTCCTCGGGCTCCTCGGCCGACGGCGTCGTCACCTCGGACGGCTCGGTGCTGGCGGCGCCGGCCACGTCGACGGTGATGATCGGGCTGCCGACCTCGACGGTCGCACCCTCGTCGACCAACAGCTGAGTGACCTTGCCGGCCCACGGGATCGGCAACTCCACCAACGATTTCGCCGTCTCGATCTCTACGACGATGTCGTTGGTCGACACCTCGTCGCCGACCTGCACCTTCCACGAGACGATGTCGGCCTCGACCAATCCCTCACCCGGATCGGGGAGGTTGAACGTCTGCACAGCCACGAAGGCCCCTTCCAGCGGATCAGTAAGCGAGAGAACGGTCGACGGCCTCGAGGATGCGGTCGAGTCCCGGCAGGAACTCCTCCTCGAAGCGGCTCGGCGGATAGGGGATGTTGTACCCGCCGACCCGCAGGACGGGAGCCTCCAGGTGGTGGAAGCACTCCTCCTGGATGTGCGCCGCGATCTCCGAACCGAGGCCCAGGAAGGTGCTGGCCTCGTGCACCACGATGGCGCGGCCGGTGCTCTTGACGGCCCGGTCGATGGTCTCGGTGTCGAGCGGTGACAGCGAGCGCAGGTCGACGACCTGCAGCGAGATCCCTTCCTGCGCAGCAGCATCCGCCACCTGCAGGCAGGTCTTGACGGTCGGGCCGTAGGCCAGGAGCGTGAGCTGAGTGCCGTCGCGCACGACACGCGCGTCGTGCAGCCCGAGTCGCGACCCGGACTGCGGGTCGAGGTCGACCTCGGCACGCTCGTGGTAACGCCGCTTGGGCTCGTAGAAGATCACCGGGTCATCGCTGGAGATGGCCTGCTGGATCATCCAGTAGGCGTCCGCCGGGTCCGAGCACGCGACGACCCGCAGGCCCGCGGTGTGCGCGAAGTAGGCCTCGTTGGACTCGCTGTGGTGCTCGACCGCGCCGATCCCACCGCCGAACGGCACGCGGATGACAATGGGCAGCCGCAGCGCGCCGCGCGAGCGGGCGTGCATCTTGGCGAGCTGGCTGACGATCTGGTCGAACGCCGGGTAGATGAAGCCGTCGAACTGGATCTCCACGACCGGACGGTAGCCGCGCATGGCCAGCCCGATCGCCGTACCGACGATGCCGGACTCGGCGAGCGGGGTGTCGACGACGCGGTCCTCACCGAAGTCCTTCTGCAGGCCCTCGGTGATGCGGAAGACGCCGCCGAGCTTGCCGACGTCCTCACCCATGAGCAGCACCTTGGGGTCGGCCTCCATGGCCGCCCGCAACCCGGCGTTGATGCCCTTGGCCAGAGTCATCTTCTGCGCGGCCATCAGCGCGCCCCCTCCGTCTCGAAACCGGCCTGGTATTCCAGGAACTGAGCCTTCTCCCGCTCGACCACCGGATGCGGATCGACGTAGATCTCGTCGAACATCCGCTCCTGGCTCGGCTCGGGCATGTTCTGGCAGGCGGTCCGCACGCGGACGGCGAGCTCGTCGGCCTCCCGGTCGACCGACTCGTAGAACGCGTCGTCGGCGTAGCCCTTCTGGCTGAGGAAGCCGCGCATCCGCTTGATCGGGTCCTTCTCGCGCCAGATGTCGACCTCCGCGGCCGAGCGGTACTTGGTCGGGTCGTCGGAGGTGGTGTGCGCGCCGAGGCGGTAGGTGAACGCCTCGATCAGCGTCGGGCCCTGTCCGGACCGGGCGTTGTCGAGCGCGGCCTTCGTCACGGCGTACACCGCGAGGACGTCGTTGCCGTCCACCCGGATGCCGGGGAAGCCGAACCCCTGCGCGCGCTGGTACGGCGGCACGCGGAACTGCTTGTAGTTCGGCTCGGAGATGGCCCACTGGTTGTTCTGCACGAAGATCACGAGGGGCGCGTTCGCGACGCCGGCGAAGACCAGCGACTCGTTGAAGTCGCCCTGCGCGGTGCCACCGTCCCCGGTGAACGCCATGACCGCGGCGTCGCGCTCCTCGTCGCCGGTGCCGACGACTCCGTCGCGCTGCATGCCCATGGCGTAGCCGGTCGCGTGCAGCATCTGGTTGCCGATGACGATCGTGTAGAGGTGGTAGTTCAGTTCGGAAGGCGACCACCCGCCGTTGTCCACTCCGCGGAAGAGCGCGAGCAGCTGCTCCGGCTCGATCCCGCGGCACCAGGCGACGCCGTGCTCGCGGTAGCCCGGGAAGGCGAAGTCCTGCGAGCGCATCGCGCGGCCGGCTCCGACCTGGGCGGCCTCCTGGCCGAGAAGCGAGGGCCACAGGCCGAGCTCGCCCTGGCGCTGCAGCGCGTGGCCTTCGGCGTCCAGGCGTCGTACGAGCACCAGATCGCGGTACATCGAGCGACCGTCCTCGGGCGTGAGCGCCTCGACGATGTCTGCGTACGGGGTGTTGGCGGGCGTCCGCTCGAGGCGGGTCCCCTCGCCGTCGACGAACTGGACCATGTCGGGTCCGCCGTCGGTGATGTCCTGCTGGGCCTGTGGCACCACGGTCTCGTGGTGCACGGCGACGTCCGGGATCTGGGTCACGCTCGCTCCTCTTCGCTCCGGCACGGTGGTGTCGGTGGTCGGTCGGCTCGTCACCACCGTCCAGGGTCGCCGTCCGGTGATGACGGCGCCACGCCGTTGTGGCGCCGGTCACAGGTGGAAGGCTACCCCCGGGTTCGACGCTCGCTCGCCACGGGCTGCGGGTCAGCGCAGCCGGCGGTTGAAGACGAATCCGAGCGCCGCGCCCAGCCCCGCTGCCACGACCGGGACGACGTACCCCGCGTGTCCGCCGGCGCTCTGCACGACGATCCCGCCGAGGGAGGATCCGGCGGCGATGCCGATGATCATGGCGGTGAAGACCATCCCCATCGACTCGGTCACCTGGTTGCCCGGCACGAGCGATCCGGCGAGTTTCATCGTCACGATCAGGGTGGGCGCGGTGGCCATCCCGGCCAGGGTGAGGCCCACGGCCAGTAGCGGGATGCTGTCGACCAAGAGCACCGGTGCCTCCAGCACACACATCGCCAGGGCCCCGATCCAGAGCGCGCGATGCGCGGGTACGGCGTCCTCGCGAGCCCCGTAGACGACGCCGGCCAGCGCCGAGGCCAATGCGTAGAGCGCGAGGATCAGGCCCGAGGCGCCCTTGTGGCCGAGCTCGGCGGCGGTGGCGATGGTGACGATCTCGTTGGCGCCGAAGATGCCGCCGATCATGAACGACACCGCGCAGACCACCAGCACGCCCGGGATGCGCAGCACCGACCTCGTGCTCTTGTGGGTGACGTGGTCGACCGGGGGCTCGGTATCGGTGCGGGCCAGGAAGACGAGTGCACCGACAGCGAAGAAGAACGCGGCCGCGATGTAGCCGGCCTCGGGCAGCACGGTCGTTGCGAGCACCACCGCGATCGCCGGCCCTCCGACGAACGCCAGCTCGTCGATGACCTGCTCCAGTGACATCGCCGTGTGCAGCATGCCCGGCTGGTCGCCGAGCAGGTGCGACCAGCGCGCCCTGCTGAGGGTGCCCGTGGTGCCGACGACGGCGGACATCGCGTAAGTGACGAACAAGGTCCAGGCGGGCGCACCGGTGATCGAGACGGCGACCACTGCGACCGACCAGAGCGTCGACCACACCACCAGAGGCAGGGTCACCCGCCGCTGGCCGTAGCGGTCCACCAGACGGCCGATGATCGCCGCCGTGATCGCGAGCACCGCCAGCGCACCCGCGGAGACCGCGCCGGCGAGCGAGTAGGACCCGGTCCGCGCGGACACCATCGCGACGACGGCGACGCCGAACATCGCGCCGCCCAGTCGCTCGATCGCCGAGCCGAAGAGGAACTGACGCGCGCCGGTCACCCGCAGCACGGCGGCGTACCCGAGGCGGGGCTGATCGGACTGGTCGAGCACGGCCATCGTCCTACCCCTCTCGAGTGGCATACATATATTTCGGGTGCACCCGGTACAGGTGCGCCACTCGGCACATTTCTATGCCACTCGGCGGAGCGGGCTCAGCGGTTGCGGAACGCCGCCGCGACCTCGATCAGCCGGTCGTTCGCCGCACGCTCGGCGATCGTGGCGCGGACGCCGTCGCCGGCGAACGGTCGCACGGTCAGCCCGGCCTCGTCCGCCGCGGCGGCGAAGTCGAGAGTGTCCTCGCCGAGCGGCAGCCACACGAAGTTGGCCTGCGAGTCCGGGATCGTCCAGCCCTGCTCGGCGAGTGCGGCCACGACGCGGTCGCGTTCGGCGACGAGGTCGTCCACCCGCTCCTGCAGCTCGTGGCGCACGTCGAGGCTCGCGATCGCCGCGCGCTGGGCGATGTCGCTGACCCCGAACGGCGTCGCCGCCTTGCGCAGCGCCTCGGCGACGCGGGGCTGCGCCACGGCGTACCCGACCCGCAGTCCGGCGAGCCCGTACGCCTTGGAGAAGGTCCGCAGCACCGCGACGTTGGAGTGCCGGGCGAGGACGTCCAGCCCGCGCACCGCCGACTCGTCGCGGCCGAACTCCAGGTATGCCTCGTCGACGACGACCAGGACGTCACGCGGCACCCGCGCCAGGAACTCCTCCAGCTCGGCGGCGCCGACCGCCGGCCCGGTGGGGTTGTTGGGCGTGCAGACCAGCACCAGCCGGGTGCGGTCGGTGATCGCGTCGGCCATCGCGCGCAGATCGTGCCGGGCGTCGGCGTCGAGCGGCACCTGCACCGACGCGGCGCCCGCGAGCGCGACCACGATCGGGTACGCCTCGAAGCTGCGCCAGGCGTAGACGACCTCGTCACCCGGGTCGCAGGTGATCTGCAGCAGCTGGGCGAGCACACCGACGCTCCCGGTGCCGGTGGCGATCTGGTCGGCCGAGACGTTCAGTTCCTGCGCGAGCCGGTCGGTGAGCGCGGTGACCGCCATGTCCGGGTAGCGGTTCATCTGGGTCGCCGCCTCCTGCACGACCTTCAGCACGGACGGCAGCGGCGGGTAGGGGTTCTCGTTGGAGCTGACCTTGTACGACGTCACATCGGCCCGTGCCGCCGCGGGCTTCCCGGGCCGGTACGCCGGGACCGCGTCGAGCGCCCGGCGCAGCGCGACGGTGTCGGACGCGCGCTCCTGCTCGACGGTCATGCCTGGGGCCGCTGCAGGCCGGCGTCGAGCTGGGACAGGAGGTCGCGTCCCTGCTCGGCGAACTTGTGCTCGACCAGCACCTCGTAGCGGGTGGCCACGATGGTGCTGACGGAGGTGAAGTCGCGCCGTCCCTGCGACATCGAGTAACCGACCGCGGCGTACACCAGACCGAAGAACGCACCGAAGAGGATGCCGCCGATGATCACGCCGAGCTTGTTGCTGCCGGCGTCGAAGAGGGAGAGCAGCAGACCGAAGAGCAGGCCGATCCAGGCGCCGGACGCGAGTCCGCTGGCGATGACCCGGCCCCAGGTGAGGCGGGCGGTCACCCGCTCGACCTGCTTCAGGTCGGTGCCGACGATCATGCAGTTCTCGACCGGGAACTCCCGGTCGGACAGGAAGTCCACCGCGCGCTGGGCGCCGAGGTAGTCGTCGTACACCCCGAGCGACTGCGGATACTCCAGGGCCAGGAGCGACGCACGGGCTGCCTGCATCGGATTCTGATTGCTCATGCCGTCAGTCTCTCATCGAGTCCCGCGCCTGCCCACCCGCATTGGGCCCGCGAAGACTGCGCTCACCAGGACGGGTCGTGGGCGTTCTCCAGGTAGACGGCGCCGGTCCCGTCGTCGATCGCGCGCACCGACCGCTCGATCAGACGCGCGGTGTAGTCGGCGGTGTGCGCCCCGACGTCGGCGACGGCGCGCCAGTGCACGGCCTTGATCTCCCGCGGCTGCAGCGCCCCCGGCTCGGAGGTGACGCGCACGTCGAAGACGAAGAGCGTCGCGTCGTCCCATCCGCGCCACGGAGGCAGCCAGGTGACCGCGGCGAGCGAGCGCACGGTGCCGTCGAGCGACAACTCCTCGCGGACCTCGCGCAGCACGGCCGTGGCCGGGGACTCCGCCGGGTCGACCACGCCGCCGGGCAGATCCCAGAAGCGCTTGTAGGTCGGCTGGCACAGCAGCACCTCGCCCGCGTCGTTGCGGATCAAGGCCTGCGCGATCGCCCGCTTCGTCGGCAGCGTCGTGTTGAGCACCCGCGCGAATGATCCCCATTCGCTCACGCTGGGGTCGGTGGCGAGCCGCGCGAAGATCACCTGATCGACCCGGCCGTCGGCGGTCGCCGCGGCCGCCCGGGCGGTGCCCTCCTTGAGCATCCCCGCGCGCGCCGCGATCCGCCCGGAGCCCAGGTCGTCCGCGGCGATCCGCGTCTCGATGCGCACCACGCCGAGATCGTCGAAGGCATGCCGCAGGAAGACCTGCACCGCCTGCGCGCCGAGCAGTTGGGCATCGGATTTGAAGAGCTGCCAGGACAACTCGGCGGTGTCGGCCCCGGTGGAGCGCAGCAGCATCCCGCCGACGACGTTGCCATCGACTTCGATGAGCACGCTGTTGAGCGACCGGTCGTCGTCGTAGCCCGCCTGCCAGCGGACGAGAGCCTCGGCCGCACCTGCGTCAGCGCTGCCACCGGCGTCCGAATCCGTCTCGAACCAGCCCGAGTCCAGTGCACCTCGGCGCAGCCCGGAGAGGTCGGCGTCGGTCCACGGGCGCAGCACCAGGGATCCGTCGCGCAGCGTCGGTTGGGGTGGGGGTGTCGGCATGGCAGCACTCTACGGCGGGCGCCGGCGACCCATCCGGGTACGACGAAGCCCCCGCCGCGCGATGCGTGCGGGGGCCTCGCCCGGGGCCGAAGCCTCAGGTGCGGTGCGTCAGCCGGTGACGGGCAGCGTGGTGGTGGTGGCCGTCGGGGTCGGCGGCTGAGTGGCCGTCGAGGTGCCGGTCGACGTCGGCGTGGAGGTGCCGGTCGACGTGCTCGTCGAGGTGGAGGTCGACGTGCCCGTCGACGTGGACGTCGGTGACGTGCTCGTCGAGGTCGAGGTCGAGGTCGAGGTGCTGGTGCTCGTCGACGTGGTGGTGGCAGCCGCACAGCCGCTCACACCGCCGATCTCGACGTACTGACCCGGCTGGTTCGGGCTGTAGTAGGCACCGACGGTGATGCTGCCCGCACTCGCGAGGAAGGTGACCGTGCCGACCGCGTTCGCGTTGCCCGTGAACTTGGCGGCCGAGACGGTGGTCTTCGCGGTGTAGGTGCCGGCGGCGCCCCCGCCCCTGACGACGACAGCCGGCTTGCCGTTGGTGCATCCGGTCGCGACACCGATGGTCGGGGTGTTGAGCAACGGCATCGAATACGCGACGACCGAGACGCCGTCCTGCTCCTTCGCGGAGGCGACGAACTGCCCGTCAGGATCAGCGATGTTGCCGAATGCGAAGCCGTGCGAGGCGGTGTCGGTCGCGTACGCCACGCCGTAAACGGTCGCGGTCGCGGCGGAACTGGTCGCGCTGGTGATGATGAGACCGGCTGCGGCCGTGATGCCCACGGCAGCTGAGGCTCCAAAGAGCGCGGTATTGCGCTTCATCGAGTTTCCCTTCTCGGTGCTGAAAGTGCTTCTGAGTGTTAGGAGGCAGTGATGTCCACGGGTGTCCCCGTAGGCAACTTAGCGAACATTGAGAGCGCAGCGGCTGGAACGCGGACACAACCGTGAGAGATTTTCCCGATCCGACCCGCCGCTGTCGGCCACCCGTGTACGGCGACGGTCCCCGGACCTCCTCCGAAGGTGTCCAACGAGTCCGAATGCGCGCCCAACGCATAGATGACCGGCGAGAAGATCTCGCTCGGATCCACGAATCCGGCCAGCAGGAACGTCTGTCCCACGGGCGTCGGGGTCGCGTCCTTCCCGTGGCCGACGGTCCACTCCCCCATCTGCGACGTGCCCTTCATGACGGTCATGCGTCCTGCGGCCAATGAGATGTGCACCCGCCAGTCGGTCTGCGCCGTCCGCATGCCGGCCGCCGGGATCCACGCGAGTGAACCGTTCGGGCGCGACGGCAGCCGCACCTGGTACCAACCCGACCTGCGGTCGACGATCGGCAGCCAGGTGTCCAGACCGAGCTGCGTTGCCGGTATGACGACCTTCGGGCTGCCACCGGGAGCATCGAATCCCACCTGGGCGTGCGCGATCCGGACGACGTTCCCGTCGCTGGTCGCCCCCGATGAGCTCGGCAGTCCGTGCACGGTGGTGAAGGTGGTGGATCGCGGCAGCGCGGCGAGTTGCGCGGCGCTCACCGGCGGCACCGGCACCACGGCGGACGAGGTGGCACCGGAGCTGGAGCCGCCCGAACCCGACGGCGAGCCGGCGGAGGGTGGCGTGGACGTCGCGGCATCCGGTCCGGAGCCACCCCTCAGAGCGTGCACCCCGAGTACGACGAGTGCGAGCACCACGAATCCTGCGATCACCCCTGCGACGCGCACACCCATGCGCTGGGCCGCCCCGCTGTCACGACCGAACCTGCCTGCCATCTGCCCCTCATCACGCCGCGGTCGCGGGAGCCCGCGACGCTGGGAATCCTAACCGCCGAACCTCCGGGGATCCGGTGTCGTCACTTGGTCCTGACAGAGTCGATCTGCGCCGAGGTCACGGAGAAGACGGTCGCGCTGCAGGTGCTCATCGCACCCTCGACCGGATGACCGACGATCGTCACCGTGGCGATCTGCGCGGCGCCGGGTGCGGAGCTGAGCGATGTACGACGGCCGAAGGAGTGCGCGACCGAGACCAGCTTGGCCGGCAGCCCCGGCCCGGCGAGCGCGTACCTCTTGCCGTCCGTCGTCCTGAATCCCACGCAGGTCAGACCGTCGCCGCTGACAGTGCCCCGCAACGTGACGTCGCCGGGCGAACTGTCGCGCGGTGAGGACCGCGGGGTGCTCGGGCGGGCGGGCGACGTGGTGGCACCCGAGGTCGGTGCGTTCGAGGTCGGAACGCCCGATGTGGAGGGGCTTCCCACGGACGCCGAGCCGCAGCCAGCCAGCAGGACGACGCCGAACGCGCCCAGTGCGATCGCGCGGGTCGTCGGCGTTGTCATCGCGCTCAACCGGTGGTGATCGAGTGGATGGTCGCCGAACTGACCACGAACGTGGTGCCCCCGCACGTGTTCATCAGCCCCGATGCGGTGTGGCCGACAACCGTGACCGTCGCTGTCTGCGGGGGCGAGGGCTGCGCGGTGATCGAGGTGCGGGATCCGCCCGAGTGCGCCACGGTGTAGAGCTTCCCCGGCACAGCACCGGTGATCACGTACTGGTGCCCGTCGGTCGTATGCAGCCGCACGCACGGCAACCGGTCGCCGCTGACCGTGCCGGTGAGGGTGACGTCCTTGGCCGTCGGTGATCCGCCGGCCGTGGGCGAGGACGTCGCACTCGACGATGTCGAGGATGGTGCCGACGAGGATGTGGTCGTCGTGGAGCCGCCCGGTGCGTTCGCGGATCCGCACCCCGCGAGGACGCCGGCGGTCAGGGCGATGGCAGCTGCGCAGGGCAGTGCGCGGAACGAATTCATGAAGCTCCTTCGTGGACGGCCCACCCGTGACCTGTCGGCCACCACTCGCCGTCCTCACTCCTATGACGCACCGCCCCCAACCAGGGTTGGGTGGGATGCGGAAAGGGCCCGCGAGCGGCTTCCTCGCGGGCCCTTCCCTGGTCGATCAGTGGGTCACTTGAAGGCCTTGATGAAGTTCAGGCCGTTCAACTCACCAACGCCGGTGACATTGTCCCAACCCTTGGCCGTCACCAGGTTCTCCTGGCGACCGAGAGAGTTGATCGGGTGACCGTCCAGGCTGATGATCACGCCTGCCGGGTACTTGGTGCTGGGGACGAAGGCGCCGGCGGTGTTGACGCCGTTCAGGTCCCGCAGTGCCGACGTGCCGAGCAGGGCGTACAGCCGCGGCGCGGCGTTGCCGATCGAGACCTTGTTGTAGGCCTTGGCGAGTGCGACCGTCGCAGCCACCATCGGCGAGGCCAGGCTGGTGCCTCCGTAGGTGTCGTACTCCTGGACGCCGGGGCCCGTGGGGACACCGTTCGACTCCGGGTACGCCGTGTCGCGCACCGTGAAGCCGGTGTACGGGTTGGCGAGCCCGGCGACGTCGGGCACGGCGCGCATCGTGGTGGAGGTCGTGACCTTGCCCTTCTGCCACGTCGGGATCGTCGAGACCTGGCTGACGCCGCCACCGGCACCGTCGACCGGGAAGTTGATACGGGTCTTGGCCGTCGAGCTCAGGCTCTTCTGCTGGTAGTAGGCGTCCTCCCAGCCGACGTCGGCGACCAGCGAACCCGCAGCGGACAGGCCGACCGATGAACCACCGACCGCGGTCGTGTAGGTGCTCGAGGCGGGGTAGCCGATGTGCGGCTTGTTGTCCGGGTTGCCGCCCGTACCGAGGTCGTTGCCGGCAGCGTCGGAGTTGTCGCCGCTGTCACCACTGGAGGCGAAGGTGCTGATGCCGGTCAGGTTGGCCTGCTGCAGCGGACGGTCCCAGGCGGCCTTGTCGGCGGCGGTCAGACCCTGGTCGTAGGCCTCACCGAACGACATCGAGATCGTGGAGACCTTGTGGTCGTTGACCATCTTCGACAGCTCGGAGGTGAGGTCCGCGTCCTGGCAGCTCTTGGCGCCGTAGTAGTAGATGGGCGAGTTCGGCGACACCGAGTGCGAGGACTGCACGTCGATCGACTGCTCGGATCCGGCGCCGTACGGGTCGCACCCGGGCTGGGTGGCCAGGATCTGCGCATTGGTCGCTGCCGGGTATGCGGTGTAACTCTTCAGCGCCGGGTACTTGGCCGCTGCCATGTAGGTGTTGGTCTCCGACAGCATGTTGGGGTCGTTGCCCCAGAGCAGCAGCCCGATGGACGGAGCATTCGTCTGCACGGCGGTCGTCATGCCCTGGATCTTGGCCAGGTCCTGCGGCACGTAACCACAGATGAGGTTGGACTCCTTGGCGTAGACCTGCGCCGACGGCTGCAGGTGGTCGCCCCAGTGCGTGGCGCAGTCGGTGCTGCCATCGGTGGCGGTCGCCGAGATGCGCCCGCGGGGGCCGCCCGACACCTTGCTGCTGGGAGTGCGGTTGATGGTCTTCCGCGACGACCCGGCCAGGTGGGCGTTGTCGACCTTCGCCCTGCGCAGGGTGCTCAGACCGGCGACGCCGCTCAGACCGATCGACCGGTCGACGACCGGCGTACCGATCGCGGCGACCCCGGACACGCCGTGGGCGCTGGCCCGACGGACGGTGACGCCGAAGGCACTGCTCACGTGCGAAGCGGTGGTGTGGACCATGACCTGGCCGCCTGCGGCATCGACCTGGTCCACGACCATGCCATGCGACTTGGCGAACGACGTGACGTGTGCGAGCTGCGCCGCGGTGGGTGCGAAGAGCGCGCGATAACGAGCGGTGCTGACCACGGCGCCGGCGGCGGTCATCCGTGCCATCAGGGCCGCGTTGCGCTGCGGCAGCTGCAAGGTCAGTGACATCGCGGTCGCACCAGGGGCGTTCGCGCCGAGGCGAAGTCCGCTGGTCGAAACCGAGGAGTTGGAGAGCGTGGTCTTCGCTCCGTTGGGTGTGGCGGCCAGAGCTGCCGCGGCGGGCACCACGGAGGCTGTCGTGAGGACTGCGGTGACCGCGGCCAGACTGCGACGTTTCATTTGCCTGTCACTTCTCCTAATCGGGACTGTTATGACGGAAAGCAGCGAGCTCGTGCGGCCGAACACCTAAGGCCTACCCGACCCCTACCCCTCACTCGCGGCTGCGCGAGTCACACAATAACCACGGAAGTGGGCTCGCGGTGGGCGTCGCTCCTAACCCATCCGAGAAGATCTCCCATTCAGCGGAACGCGGCGATGAAGCTCATCCCGTTCGGCTCTCCGACCCCGGTGACCGGATCCCAGCCCGCCTTGGTGACCAGATTCTGCGGCTTGCCGTCGAGGACGACGAGTTCCTTGCCGTAAGAGGGGGACTCGTAGTAGACCCCCGCCGAGCTCGGAGCGTTGACGTCCAGCAGCGCCGAGGTGCCGAGCATCGCGTAGAGCCTCGGTGTTGCGAGGCCGACGGCAACGTTGTTGTACGCCTTGGCGAGCGCCACGATCGCCGCGACGATCGGCGTCGCGAGGCTTGTGCCGCCGTACGTGTCGTACTCCTCCACGCCCGCGCCGGTGGGCACGCCGTTCGCGTTCTCGGTGTAGTAGGTGTCGCGGATCTGGTAGCCGGTGTAGGGGTCGGCGAGAGCCGCGACGTCGGGGACCACGCGATGCGTCGTCGAACCGGAGACCACGCCTTTCTGCCACGTCGGGATGGTCGACACCGAGCTCACGCCCCCTCCCGCGCCGTAGATCTCGTGGTTCGGAACCACGGAGGTGGGTACGGCGGTGGGGCTCGGCTGCGCGAGGAACTGATCCTCCCACCCGGCTGTCACCGCACGAGTTCCGTTCTGGTAGTAGCCGATCGAGGTACCGCCGACTGCCGTGACGTAGGCGCTGCTCGCCGGGTAGCCGACGTGCGGGGCGGCATCGGTGGTCTGCGTGGAGTTGTCGCCGTCGTCGCCGCTGGCAGCGAAGGTGCTGATGCCGGTGAGGGATGCCTGCTGGAGCGCGCGGTCGTACGCCGCACGGTCGGCGGGCATCAGGCTGCCCGCGTCGTCCTGGTACCCGCCGAACGACATCGAGATGGTCGAGACCTTGTGCTGGTCGACCATGAGCTGCAGCTCCGTCGACAGGTCGTTGTCGTAGCAGCTCTTCGCGCCGTAGTAGTAGATGGGCGAGTTGGGCGAGATCGCGTGCGATGACTGCACGTCCAGTGCGGTCTCACCGCCGGCGTTGTAGGGATCGCAGTCGGCGTGGCGGGCCTGGACCTGGGCGTTGCTGGCCGCGACGTTCGTGACGTAGGTCTTCAGCTGCGGGTATCCGTACGCGCTCATGTACCGGTTGGTCTGCGCGAGCATGGCCGGTTCGTTGCCCCACAGCAGCAGCCCGATGGCCGGCGCCTTGGACTGCGCGGCCTGCACGCCGTACATAGTGGACAGGTCGGCGGGCAGGTAGCCGCACAGGTAGTTGGACTCAAGAGCGAACTTCTGGCCCGACGCGCTCGGATAGAGGTGGCTGCCCCAGTACGTCGCACACGCCTTGGATCCGTCCGAGACGGCCTTCGGCGCGACCCGCCCGCTCGTGGAAGCGGCCGATCGGGCGTGGGTCGGCAGCTTGATGTGGGTCGTGTGCGCCCGGCTGAGAGCGTTCAGGCCCGCTATCCCGCTCAGGCCCAGCGAATTCGGCACGGTCGGATTGCTGGTGACCGCGAGCCCGCGGCGCGTGCCGAGGGATGCGGAGTGCACGCGCACGCCGAACGCCGAGTCGATCCGTCCGACGCTCGCCTCGACGCTGACCTGGCCGGAGTTGCGGCTGACGGACGTGACGGTGAAGCCACGGCCGGTCGCCCATGACCGCACCCGGGCGATCGAGGCGGCGGACGGCGCCACCAGGGCCGCGTACCGCGCCTGGCTCAGCACGGTGCCGCGGGCGATGAGGCGGTCTGCCAGCGCCTGGTTGCGCAGGGGCAGCTGCAGCGTGAGCGACATCGGCGTCGCATCGGGCGCCGGACTGCCGTAGTGCACACGGGCACCGGATGCGCCACCGATAACACCGGAGTCGACCAGCATCGTGCGGCCGGCGGACGGAGCGCTCGCAGCTGCGGTGACGCCGGGCGTCAGGGACACCGCGGTGACGAAGGCGGTGGCGGCGGCGAGGTGCACACGATTCACGGCGGTACTGCCCTTCACGAGGGGTGCGGAAACGGCGGGCGGGTCTGAGAACCAACGGCACCCACCGCGCGTGACTCTAGTTCGGGCACCTACCTCGACAGCGGATGAGAACCCACCCGATTCCCCTTCCTGTGCGGGGTCAGGCTCCCTGCGAAGGCGCCGAGGAGCGCCGCCGCCGGGCGGACCGGCTCGCGCTCAGCGGCAACATGACCCACAACCCGATGAAGCTGAGCACGGCCACTCCCGCGGCGACGAGGCCGGCGACCTGGCCCACGAGCAGGCTGAAGACCAGGAGCACTGCCAGCACGATGGTGGCGGCGAGAGCGGCCAGCCCGGCCTTCGCCAGGCGACTCGCGAGCGCCACGAGCACGTCCTTCTCATGTCGGCGGAAGAGCAGTCGGTGCGAGCTGACCGGCGCGATCAAAAAGATGGTGGCGCTCACCGCGCAGACGACGGCGCCGGCGTACTCACCGCGTTCGAGGCGATCGAGCGTGCCGAAACGCTGCTGGAAGGGCAGCGTCAGCAGGAATCCGGCCAGGATCTGCACGCCCGTCTGGGTGACGCGCAGCTCCTGCAGCAACTCCTCCCAGTTGCGGTCCATCCGCTCGGTGGGGGTCTCACCCCTGTCGGGGGACGTGTGATCGGTCATGGCCCAGTCTGTCCCCGACGGCGGACGCGGCGGGGTGAAGCGGCAGTGCGAGCAGACCCGTGACGACGGCCAGGACTGCGGCGACCACCAGCGAGAACCGCAGACCGTGCACGACGGAGTGCGCGGCGAACGCGCCGAAGAGGGCCACCCCGATAAGGCTGCCCGCCTGCCGAGCGGTGTTCAACGCACCGGACGCGATGCCCGACCGATCCCGGTCCACCGACCCGAGCAGCGCCGACGTCATGGCGGGCACGATGACACCGAGCGACGCGCCGAGGAGCGTGAGCTGCACGACGAGCGCGAGGTACGGCGTGCTGCGGCCGGCGACGAGCATCGCCACGAGCGCCACGGCGAAGACCGACGCCGCGGCGGCGATCACCATGCGGGTGCCGAAGCTGGAAACCAACCGGCTCGCAGCGATATTGGCGATGAGCACGATCGCCGTGGTGGGTGCGAACGCCAGACCGGTGGCCAGCGGGGAGTAGCCGCGGACGGTCTGGAAGTAGATGCCGAGCACGAAGATCAAGCCGTAGAAGGCGATGTTGATGACCAGCCCGATGGCGGTCGTGGCGGCGAACGTCGGCGACCGGAAGAGACTGAGCGGCAACAGCGGTGCGGCGCGGCGTCGTTCGACCAGGACGAAGGTGATCGCCGCGACGATCGCGACCGCCAGACCGGCCAGCACGACGGGATCGGCGAAGCCGCGTGACCCGCCCTCGACGACGGCGGCCGCGAGCGCTCCCAGCGTGACCACTCCCAGCAGTTGGCCCGGCGGGTCGATCGAGGCGCGTGGCGATCGCGAGGTCTCTTCTGCGTACCGGGCGATGAGCACTGCGCCCAAGATCCCGAGAGGAAGGTTGATCAGGAAGATCAGCCGCCAACTCGACGCCGCGATCAGCGCACCGCCGAGCAGCGGCCCTCCGGAGAGTCCGACGCTCGCACCGGCCGCCCATAGTCCGACCGCGCGCGCCCGGCCCGCGTCGTCGGGGTAGGCGTGGTTGAGGACCGTCAGCGAACACGGCACCAGGGCGGCCGCACCGATGCCCTGCACGGCGCGGAACAGGATGAGCCAGCCCAGACTCGGAGCAAGGCCGCAGGCGACGGATGCCGCTGTGAATAAAGCGAATCCGACGATGAGCAGCCGTTTGGCGCCGATCCGGTCGGCCAGCGAACCCGCGGACAGGATCAGTGCGGCGAAGGTGACCGTGTAGGCGTCGACCACCCACTGGGCCGCGCTGATGCTGCCGCCGAGGTCGTTGCGGATCGAGGACACCGCGACGTTCACGACGGTCACATCCAGTTGGACGACGCCGTACCCCAGGCTCGTCCCAGCGAGGGCCAGGGCGGCGGATCCGGTACGACGGCTCGAGGCGGTCATGTGCCCGACGCTAGGCACGGATCCCTTCGATCGCCGTCGAAGCGATCCGGTCCTACCGTGAAGGGATGAGCGAACTGGGCGACGTGGATCTTTCCGCGGTAGGCGCGGTGCTGGCCGACCCCGGGCGGTGCCGGATGCTGTTGGCACTGGACGACGGCCGGTCGCTCCCGGCCTCCCGTCTGGCGGCCGAGGCGGGCGTCAGCCCGGCCACCGCCAGCAGTCACCTGCGTCGCCTGGTCGACGCCGGGATGCTCGTCGTGGAACCGCACGGCCGGTACCGCTACTACCGTCTCGCCGGTCCCGAGGTCGGCCGACTCATCGAGACCCTGCAGCCCTTCGCGCCGCGCCGCCCCGTGCGGTCGCTGCGCCAGGGCACCCGCGCGGCCCAGCTGCGGACGGCGCGGACCTGTTACGACCACCTGGCCGGGCGTCTGGGCGTGGCGCTGATGACATCGATGCTCGAGCAGCACCACCTCACCGGAGGAGACGGACAGCGCACCCCCAAGGAAGGGCCGCAGGGCGCCGGCAGCGAGATCGACTACGAGCTGACCGACGCGGGTCGTGCCTTCCTCGACGACTTCCGCGTCACACTCGCACCGAGGCGCCGCGCGATCCGCTACTGCATCGACTGGACCGAGCAGCAGCACCACCTGGGCGGTGCGCTCGGGCGCGGGCTGTTCGACCGGATGGTCGCCCTCGACTGGGTACGCCGATCGCCCGCGCACCGCGCCGTCGACCTGACGCCGGCCGGACGCGAAGGCCTGGCAGCGACGTTCGCAATTCGGGCCCTCTGAGCAGCAGTCATCGGCGCAGGCTCCACGGGACCCAACCTTTTCGTCCTGCCGTGCGTCTTCGTGACATCACTCGCCGCAACGCCCGATCCCGGTCGCCGCAGCGAATCAGGGAGCGCGAGAGCGCACATCACCAGGGGGTAGGAAACGCATGAAGATTCACAAGGTCGCGCTGTCAGCAGGGGTCCTCCTCGCCGCCTCGGCAGGAATGGTCGGCATGGGCGCACCGGCACACGCGGCAGGCACCACGATCCTGGCTCTGCACACGGGTGACACGTTCACGACAGGCCAGAAGGGCGTGCTGTGCGAGGTGCACACCGGCGGCGTCGAGTGCATGTTCAACACGGCGCGGCCGTACGGCGTGACGAGCACGCAGGCCAAGAAGATCTGCGGCAACGCTGCGCTGGAGGACATCCAGCTGTCCAGCCGGTCCTGGACCTGGGGATGCGCCACGGACGTGCAGGTCATCCCGACCAAGGCCTCCAACGCCTGGGCCACGCCCCACCGTCTCCCGATCGACAGCAGCCTGCACGCACCGGTGATCCCGGCGAACTGGACCTTCACGGTCTCGGGCCTGCCGTGCCACGTGTCGTACAACGGAGCGGCGGGCTGCGCCGCGACGGGTTCGAGCAACACCGGATTCACCGCCGACGCGCATCACGTGGTGCCGCGCGGGACGCACGCCTGACCCACTCCGCAGCATCGATATGGCCGCCTCCGTACGACGCGTCGTACGGAGGCGGCCGTTCGCCGCTCGGCCGACGTCCAGCAATAACCCACCGGACATTGCGACAGCTTGCAGCTTCCGCTGCGATGATCAGTGCGTGCCAGACGCGGGTGGGGGACGGATTCATCATGTCCGCAGGGCGTCGGGGGTCGCCGCCGGTGTCGTTGCGGTCGCGGCGAGCTGGGTCGTCGCGGCGCTGTACGGCGTCTCGTCCGCAGACATCGCGCGCTATCTCCTGGCCTCCCTCTGGTCGATCCTGCTGCCGGGAGCGCTCGTCCACCGTGCACTGCGGGGCCGGTCACGCGACCTGCTGAGCGAGGTCACCTGGGCGTTCGTGGTCGGCCTGGTCGTGCAGCTGGTGGCCTGGGCCATCTTCGTGGGCCTCGGGGTGGGCGGTTGGCTCGCGGCGTACCCGTTGATCGTGCTCGCCGTCTTCGCCGCCGTTCCCGCCCTGCGGGTGCACCTGCGACCCGGGCGCTACGAGAGCAGCACCCCAGTGCCCGTGGCCTGGGGACTGACCGCGGCGTACGTCGTGTCGATCGGGCTGCTCGCGTACGGCACGTTCCGCGTCAGCCCGCTGCCTCCGAGCACTCGCCGCTGGTACCAGGACCTCTACTGGCACGCCGCGATCAGCGCCGATGCCCGGCACTCCGTGCCGCCGGTCGTGCCGCAGCTGGGCGACCAGACCTTGAAGTACCACTGGTTCTCCAACGCGCACATGGCTGCGGACTCGCTGGTGTCCGGTGTCGACGTGCTCACCGTCACCGCGCGGCTCTGGTACCTGCCCATCTACGCGGCGCTCACCGCCACGACCTACCTGCTGGCCGCGCACCTGACCCGGCGCGCCTGGGCGGGGCTGCTCGCGGCCGTGCTCATCCTCGTACCGCCGGGTTTCCTTCTCCTTCAGTGGCTGCCCGGGATCGCGCAGGACTCCTACATTCCGCTGTCCCCGTCGCAGATGTTCTCGCTGCCGCTCATCGCGCTCACCGTCTGGCTGCTGATCGACGTATGTCGAGCGCGCGCGTCCGCCGGCACCTGGGTCCTGTTCGTATTCCTCGCTATCGGACTCTCCGGAGCCAAGTCGTCGTCATTGCCGACGGTGCTCGGCGGGGCGGGGCTGGCGCTGCTGCTCTCCCTCGTACGCCGCACAGGACGGACCGCGGCCGCGTGCGCCACGGCTGCGGTGGCAGTGGTGATCGCGGTCAGTTCCCGCTTCGTCGCCGGAGGCACCAGCGGATCGACCTTCCGACCGGACTCGACGGTGCGCTCCCTGAAGGTGTTCCAGCAGTTCTCCTCCCACTCCCACCTGCAGCACCGGGCCCTGGCGATGCTGCTGCTCGTGCTGATCGTGCTGCAGGTCGGCTACGGCCTGGTCGGCCTCTTCCTCCTCCGGCGGCCGCACATCGCCGATCCCGGAGTGTGGATCCTGATCGGGGTCGAGGTCGCGGCGCAGATCGCGCTGTCGGTCATCGACCACCCGCAGGGATCCCAGTTCTACTTCGTGCGCGGGACCGATCCGCTGTGGACCGTCTTCGGCGTGTGGGGTTTCGCTGCCGTCGTGGCGCGCGCCCGGCCGGCTGCCCGATGGCGGATCGTGACGGCCGCCGCCGGCTTCGGCGTGCTCGGCACGCTGCTCGTGGCGGTCGCCCGGATCCTCGGCGGTGAGCACCAGCCCACCGCCTCGGCGAAGAGGACGGCCGCCGTCGTACTACTCGTCGGGCTTGTCGTGGTGGGAATCGCGTTCCTGCTGAGACTGATACGCCGCCGACCCGTGCTGCACCGAGTGCTCATCGCGGGCGTCGCGGGAGGTGTGCTGATCGCCTCCACGCTCCCGACGCTGCTCACCGTCGGCCACTACGCCCAGTCCACCCGCTCCCGCACCCCGCCGTACGACGGGCACCTCGCGACAGCGCAGGTCGCCGGGGCGCGTTGGGTCGCGGCCCACACGCCGCAGGACGACCTGATCGCGACGAACATCTACTGTGTCGGCACCGTGACCGTGCCGCACTGCGACGACCGCGCGTACTGGGTGCAGGGCCTCACCGAGCGCAACAGCTACCTCGGCGGCTGGGCCTACGAGGACCAGAACCAGGCGAACGTGCTCCACGACCCGCACACCGCGTACCGACGGAGCTTCTGGGACCCGGCACGGTTGCGCCTCAACGCCGCCGCGTTCAGCGCACCGACGCCCGAGGTGCTCGACACCCTGTACGGCAAGGGTGTGCGGTACCTCTTCGCCGACACCACGGCCAGCCAGGTGTCCTCGCGGCTGCGCACGCTGGCCGACCTGGTGTGGAGCAGCGGCCAGGTGCAGGTCTACAAGCTGCACGCTCCGGCCTGAGACGGACCCGCTCAGGGCTGTCTCGTGCCGTGCACCTGCAGCGCGCGGCGAGCGTAGAACCGCGGCGCGATACGCGGGATCACCATCCGCGGGAGCGCCGGCGCTGCCTTCAACATGTCCTGCAGGACGACCGGATCGCCCTCGTAGGCGAACATCCCGAAGACCAGCGGCAGTGTCGATTTCGGCAGTCCGGCTGCTCCCGCCTCGCCGATCGCCGCCCACTCGGCCTCGGTGAGTACGGCTGCCGCAAGCGGCAGCACGCTGCGCTCCTCGAGCTCCAGGTGCGCCTTCAACAGGTCGTACAACGTGCGCAACCTGGCGACCAGTTCGTCGCGGTGCACGGCGTCGACATGGCTGCGCCACCCCGCGCGGGCCGCCGCGACATCGTCCAACGCCGCATCCAGACCGACGTGCTGGCTCTCGACCTCGTCGATCAGCCTGGCCGCCTGCTCGGGCACTCGCTCCCGCATCGTCGGCCAGAGCAGGGCGTCCTCGCCGGCGTGATGGTGGTGCAGCATGTCGCACAGGAAGCCGAGGTGCCTGTCGACCACCACGGCCCGCTTCAGCGCGCCCGGCTCGACCCGGGCGACAGCCGCGGGCAGCAGGCGGAACTCGCGCAGCATCGCGGTATGCACCACGATCATGTCCCGCACGTCGACGAGTGGCGCTTCGTCGTCGGCCATGATGTCGACCGTGTCGACGACGGACTCCGCCGTGTCGGTCACGGGCCGGCAGACCCATCGGGCCTGCTCCGCATTCCACCAGCATCGGGTGGTGTGGCTGTGTGTGTCGGTGTTCATGCCTCCAGAATCGGGACGCCGCTTCGTCCGCACCATCCCAGAAATGTGGGGACTTTCGCCGCAACGCTGTCGCGCTCCGGGGAGCTGGGTCACCATGGTCCGGTGACCACGCAGCGGCACCGGTCGCTGGCGGACGAGCTGACCGTCGGCGCCCGAGGTGACACAGATCTGAGCGCGCTCGCCGCGCGGATCTGCGCCGCCGTACGCCGCCATGTGCCCTTCGATTTCGGCTGCCTGGCCACCACCGACCCGTCCACCGGGTTGATCAGCTGGACCTACAAGACCAGGCCCCTGGCGGTCGGCGACGAGGAGTTCGCCGCAGCGGAGTACGGCGGCCCGGACATCAACCAGTTCAGTCAGATCGCGACGCGGCCCGACCCGGTCGGGGTGCTGTCGATCGACACCGGCGGGGCACCTGAGAAATGCCGCCGGTTCCGCGAATTCCTCGCTCCCAGTTTCGGGTTCACCGATGAACTGCGCGTGACGTTCCGTGCGCAGGGATTGATCTGGGGGGCCCTCGCGATCTACCGCGGCACCGCCGAGCCGCCATTCACGGCGGCCGACGCCCGGGTGGTGTCGGCCGTGCAGTCCCAGATCGCCGACCTGATCCGCGGTGCGGCCTTCAGCCCCCGCCGCACTGGCTCCGACCCGGCGGGCGGGCCGTCCGTCATCATCGTCGACGGCGCCGACCGCGTTGCCAACATCACCGCCGCGGCCGAAGCGCGGATCGAGGACCTCGGCGGCTGGGACAACGGATCCCTTCCCGCGACCGTGCTGGCTGCAACGGCAGCCGCGCGCAGCACGCCGGAGCTCGCGATGACCCGGGCCATGGGCCGCTCGGGCTCCTGGCTGACGGTGCGAGCGACCAGGTTCGCCGCGGGCCCCGCGAACGAGGCGGCTCCACCACCCGATGACGTGGTGGTGACCATCGACGACACCACCGCCGCCGAGATCTGCGCGATGACGCTCGCCGCACGCGGACTCAGCCGTCGCGAGCAGGACGTCGCCGCAATGGTGTTGCAGGGCGCCGCGACGTCGGCCATCGCCGCCGCGCTGCACCTGTCGCCGCACACCGTGCAGGACCACCTGAAGTCGATCTTCGCCAAACTCGGCGTCAACAGCAGGCGCGAGATGGTCAGCAGCCTCGTCGTGCGCTGACCTCTCGGCGGCAACGCACCTCGACGAGGAGAGGCACCATGGCAACGTTCACCAGCTCCGACCTCCTGCACGGTGCCGAGTTCACCGATGTGGACCTCGGCGGCGCCCGCTTCGTCCGGACGGACTTCTCCGGTGTCACGATGCGCGCGGTCGACGTGCAAGGCACGGACATCGACGCTCCGTGGCTGTCGGCAGCGGACGGCGGGTTGCTGATCAACGGAGTCGACGTCGTCGCATTCGTCGAGGCCGAGCTCGACCGCCGCTTCCCGGGGCGGGCGCAACGGCGGGCTGCCACTCCCGACGGCCTGCGCGCGGCATGGGGTGCGCTGGAGGCGACCTGGGCCGCCACGGGCCAGCGGGTCGCGTCGATGCCGAGGGGCACTGTCGACGTCTCGGTGGCGGGCGAATGGTCGTACGCGCAGACCCTTCGGCATCTGATCATGGCGACCGACACCTGGCTGGGTCGCGCGATCCTGGGCTTGGAGCGGCCCTACCACCCGATCGGTCTACCGAACGCCGAATACGAGACCGACGGCTACGACGTGTCCGTTTTCACCGATGCGACCCCGCCGTACGACGAGATCCTCGCCGTGCGGGCGGAGCATGTTGCGATGGTGCGCGATTTCATCGCAGCCCTCACGGCGCAGGATCTTGCCCGGCCGTGCAGGCACCCGTGGGCCCCTGACCGCCCCGTGTCGACGCTCGCCTGTCTGCACACCATCCTCGAAGAGGAATGGGCGCATCATCGCTACGCCGTGCGCGATCTCACGTCGATCACTGGACAGCCGGAAACCGGAATCCCGGCAGACGATTAACCGGGTCGGGGCATTCGATATGAAGGGCGAAGAATACCTGTGGAAATGTCGCGCTGAGATGCGAACAGGTGTATGATCTATGAATGAGGCAGCTTCTCGAAACCACGGCTTATCGGGGCCGGGGCGTGCCGCAGGAATTCGATTCTCCTGGCGCCATGGGAATGCCTCCGGTTGTCGGTGATCTCGACGTCACCCAAGCGTTGAGATGGTGTCGCGAAGTGCTCGCCGCGGCATATTCGCAGGCGAAGATCGACCGCCACCGACTCGATCTCGGCGACCTGGAATCGCAGGCAGCCGAATGTGCGGCCATCGCCAATGCCGCCACCGCGGTACAGACTCTGCGGGTCGCCCAGTACGCAGCAACCGAACGGACGAGTGACTCAGACGGGACCGACATCGAGATCGACCGTGGCATCGGCCACGTCGAGGAGTTCGCCGACACCGACCTCGCACCCGCCATGTGCTGGAGCGAACGGCAGGCCACCGCACGTGTCGGCGACGCGGTCGACGCTGTCACCGTGGCGCCGGCCCTGCTCGATCTGATGGGCGCGGGCGCGATCGACTCCTGGCGGCTGCGCCGGGTCACCGAGATCCTGGCCTACGCGCCCGACCACATCGCGAGCCATGTCGTGGACACCCTCATTGCCCGCGGCGTCACCGGGTGGACCCCGACGCAGATCAGCCGGCGCACCCGCACCCTCCTGACCCGCCTCGACCCGATCGCCGCGGAGACCCAGCACAGCGCTGCCGCGCGTGACGCGGTCGGGGTGTTCGTATCTCCCTCCGCACACACCGGATACACCGATCTGCGCGCGACGCTGGCCACCGAACGCGCGCATACGGCGTACGCCGCGGTCGATGCCCTCGCCCGTGAACTGCACGCAGAGACCACGACCGGTAAGACCCTCGCGCAATGCCGCGCCGACGCCCTCACCGACCTCATCCTCGCCAATGCGCACATCGAGACGACCGTCGTCTTCCAGGTGCCGGTCGACCGCACGCTGGGGAACGGCGAGCTGAGCGCGGTCAGCGCGATCGGGAGTGTCGACGTCGCCGGCGTCGGGACGATCTGCGGCGACACCGTCCGGCGCCTCACGGCCGAGCTCGGCACCCGGATCGCCCGGGTGCTGACCGACCCGACCGCCGGCACGCACCTGGACACCACCACTCGCACCTACTCCCCCACGGTCGCGATCCGCAGGTTCGTCGAGACCAGGGACGAGCACTGCCGCTTCCCCGGCTGCACCGCGCCACCGAAGAACTGCGACACCGACCACGTCATCCCCTGGCCGCGCGGTGAGACGACGCCCTCCAACCTGCAATTGCTGTGCCGCCACCACCATCGTGCAAAACACGAGACGGGTTGGCGGGTGCGCATGAATGACAATGGGGAATGCACCTGGATAAGCCCTACGGGCCGAATCCACGAAACCAAGCCCGAGGCGATGATCG
Organism: Allobranchiibius sp. GilTou38; assembly: GCF_017565325.1. Taxonomy (NCBI): domain Bacteria; kingdom Bacillati; phylum Actinomycetota; class Actinomycetes; order Micrococcales; family Dermacoccaceae; genus Allobranchiibius; species Allobranchiibius sp. GilTou38. The sequence goes on from NZ_JAGEKN010000003.1 coordinate 142,859, forward strand.
GGGCAGAATCAACTCAGCTGACTGCCTGAATCGAATTTCAGGAATCGACAGCAAACCTCTCATGCGCCTGAATCAACGCAAGATCGGGCGGATGGTGCCGAGCTGGTCCAGGAAGACGTCGACCGCGATGGCGTCGTAACCACCCCGGCCACGCTTGGGCGGGTAGAAGCGCACCGTCTCGATCCGCGGCAGCTCCTCGCCCTTGGCCATCGCGAGCAGCACCTGATCCAGGAACGCGTCCACCTCACCCTCGTCGTACGCGCGGGTGCCGGTGCGTCGGGCGAAGCAGATCTCCCGCACCCAGTCCTGCTGCTTGCCGGTCCACTCGCGGCGACCGCTCCGATTGTCCGTCGACGTGGGTTGCTGTGGGTTCGGCGGAGGCGAGGCCAGGTCGAAGTCGTGCTGCCAGGCCGCGACGTGCGCGAGCAGCGCCTCGACCGCTTCCGGGGTGTAGCCCTCACGCAGCCGGGAGCGGCGCAGCGCGAGCGTCGACACCTGCGGCACGGGCCGCTGTTGGCGCATCAGGATGGCGATCCGGGCGAGCTGCCGGTCGACGTCCTCGACGCTGTATCCACCCCGCTGGCGTGGCAATCGCGCGGCACGGACGGTGTCCACGTGCGTGGACGTCCACGGTGTGTTCATGCTCCCCTCTCCGGCTGTGCTGTGCTCCTCGAGAGCTTCCGACACCCTCGCATGGTGCCCGTAGGATCCCTTGCCATGCGAGTTCTCGTCTCCGGCGGGGCCGGCTACATCGGCTCACACACCGCGGTCAACCTGCTCGCCCACGGCCATGATGTCGTGCTCGCCGACGATTTTGCCAACAGCAAGCCGTCGGCCGTCGACCGCATTGAGCAGGTGAGCGGCCAGCACGTCCCCCTCCACGCGATCGACCTGTGCGACGCCGACAAGACCGACCAGGTGTTCGCCGAGCAGCCGATCGACGCCGTCATCCACTTCGCGGGCCTGAAGGCGGTCGGCGAGAGCGTCGGCAAGCCGTTGGAGTACTACCGCAACAACCTCGACAGCACCTTCTCGCTGCTGGCCGCCATGCACCGCCACGGCGTGCGCAGATTCGTCTTCTCCTCCTCTGCGACGGTGTACGGCGACCACGCGCCCGTCCCGTACAACGAGGACTACCAGCCCCTTTCGGCCGCGTCGCCCTACGGCCGCACGAAGGTCATGATCGAGCAGGTCCTCACCGACACCGCTGCGGCCACCCCCGACCTGTCGGTCGCGCTGCTGCGCTACTTCAACCCGGTCGGCGCGCACCCCTCCGGCCGAATGGGCGAGGATCCCTCGGGCATCCCCAACAACCTGATGCCGTTCATCGCCCAGGTGGCCGTGGGACGGCGCGAGAAATTGAGCATCTTCGGCGGCGACTACCCGACGGCCGACGGCACCTGCGAGCGCGACTACATCCACGTCGAGGATCTCGCCGCCGGGCATGTCGCGGCGCTCGAACACCTGGACTCGATGTCCGAACCGGTGCGCGCCTTCAACCTCGGCACCGGCACCGGCACCTCGGTGCTGCAACTGCTGCACGCCTTCGAGCGTGCGGTCGGACACGAGCTGGCCCACGAGATCGTCGGACGGCGCCCCGGCGACCTCCCGGCGTACTGGGCCGACCCGACGCGCGCGCACGAGGAGCTGGGTTGGAGCGCCCACCGCAGCATCGACGACATGTGCGCCGACACCTGGCGCTGGCAGTCGGAGAATCCGCAGGGCTATCCGGCGAGCTGACCACCGCCCGACAGGCAGGGTCGTCGCGCGCTCTCTACGGCGCGCGACGACCCCAGCCGTCGGCCGCTGCGGCTACATCTGGTCCGGCGCGGTGATGCCGAGCAGTCCCAGCCCGTCGACCAGCACCGCCCGGGTCAGATGGCATAGGGCGAGGCGCGACTCGCGTACCTCGTCGTCCTCGGCCTTGACCACCGGGCACTGCTCGTAGAACGTCGAGAAGGTCTGCGCGAGCTCGGACAGGTAGGTGCACACTCGGTGGGGCTCCAGCGTCTCGCCGACCTGCACGACGACAGCGCCGAAGTCCAGCAGCCGCAACGCCAGAGCGCGCTCGGCCAGCTTACGGACGACGATGGGTCCGACCGGCTCGACCACCCCGGCGCGGGCCAGGATCGAGCGGATCCGGGCCGTTGCGTACTGCAGATAGGGGCCCGTGTCGCCCGTCAGCGCCACCATCCGGTCCAGGTCGAACGTGTAGCCGCTGTCGTGCGCGACCGAGAGGTCGGCGTACTTCAGCGCCGCGACGCCGACCTGGTGGGAGATGACGTCGCGGGTCTGTGCATCCAACTCGGGGCGTGAGTCGGCGATGACCTCAGCTGCCTTCGCGAACGCGGCGTCCACGAGATGCTGCAGGTCCGCGACCTCTCCCGAGCGGGTGCGCAGGATCTTGCCGTCCGTGCCCACCACGTTGCCGATCTGCACGTGGATCGGCTCGGTGTCCTTGATCCACCCCGCGAGTCGCGCTGTCTCCCACACCATCTGGAAGTGCAGGTGCTGCGGCGCCCCGACGACGTAGAGTGCCCGGTCGGCGTGCAGATCGAGCGAGCGGTGCCGGATGGTGGCCAGATCCGTTGCGGGGTAGCCGTATCCGCCGTCGGACTTGCGCACGATCAGCGGCAGCGGCTTGTCGTCCCGGCCGCGGTAGCCGTCGAGGAAGACGCACAGCGCGCCCTCGCTGATGACGGCCAGGCCCTTCTCCTGCAGCGCGTCGCAGATCCCGGGCAGTTCGTCGTTGTACGACGACTCGCCGGCGATGTCGTCGTCGGTCAGCGTGATGTCGAGCTCGCCGTAGACCCGGTTGAGGTAGACCCGCGACAGCTCGAGGATCTCCCGCCACAGCCGCAGCGTGTCCTCCTCACCGGCCTGCAACAGGGTGACCCTGCGACGGGACCGCACGTCGAAATCACCGACGCTGCCTGCGGGTTCGGCGTTCTCGGCGGTCGTGAACTTGCCCCGCGCCGCGCGGTAGAACGCGTTGGGATCGCTCTGCAGCAGGCGGGCGTCGTCGCTGTCCTCCCCCACCTCGAGCAGGTGCTCGATGAGCATCCCGAACGGCGTGCCCCAGTCGCCGAGGTGGTTCTGGCGGATCACGTCGTGACCGAGGTACTCCAGGGTGCGCACGAGGGAGTCGCCGACGACGGCGCTGCGCAGGTGGGCGACGTGCATCTCCTTGGCCGCGTTGACCGAGGAGTAGTCGACCACGACGGTCTGCCGGGGCGGGCGTACGACGCCGAAGTGGTCGTCCTCGCGCAGTGCGGTGGCCGCCCGGCCGATCCAGGCGGAGGAGAAGGTGACGTTGAGGAACCCCGGCCCGGCGATCTCGACATGCTCGACCAGGTCCCCGTGATCGAGGTGGTCCACGATCGCCTGCGCGACCTCGTGCGGCGGACGACCCAGACGCTTGCCGGCTGCCATCGCGGCGTTGACCTGCACGTCGGCATCGGTCTGCCGCTTGTTCGCCGGGCGGATCACCGGGTCGGCCTCGGCCCAGTCGGCACCGAACGCGGCAGCCATCGCCTCCTGGACGCGCGGAGTGAGGGCGGCAATCGGGTCAGTCATGCCCGCAAGGATAGGGACCGGGCGCCCGGCTCATTCCGGTCGGTGCTGCTCCAGCCAGGCCCGTTGCCGCGCCGCCGAGGCGCAGGACAGCCAGGCGTCCGCGACGATCTCGGCCAGCTCCTCGACTGCCACCTCGCCGATGCGACTCGCACGCACCAGCACCGAGGAGTGACCCTCTAAGTGCGGGATGGTGAAGAACGGCGAGCCCGCGTTGCGCTGCGCGTGCGGCATCGCCGTCGCGAGACGGTGGACATCGGCGACGGTCGCCCTCCGACCCATCTCTGAGAGGCTAGTCGCCGAGCGGCCCGGCGGGCGGGTCACAGGCAGTCTTCAGGGGAGCCCGGCTACCGTCCGCCGTCGCATGTCACATCCCTCTCCACACCGGAGAAACCAACGAAACCGATGAGAGTCGAGCCGTGAATCACCTCAGCTACCTGCAGGCCGTCGTCATGGGCCTGCTGCAAGGCGTCACCGAGCTGTTCCCGGTCTCGAGCCTCGGGCACTCCCTGCTGGTCCCCGCGTGGATCGGCGGCTCCTGGTCGGACCTGGTGACGCAGCAGGGATCCAAGAGCGCGACGCCGTTCCTGGCCTTCATCGTCGCGCTGCACGTGGCGACGGCGTTCGCCCTGATCGCCTTCCAGTGGCGGGACTGGCTGCAGGTGCTCGGTGGTGTCGGTGACCTGGCGCGCGACCGCCGGATGCGTACGCCGCGCTCGCGTCTGTTGGTCCTCCTGGTCGCCGCCACCATCCCGATCGGCATCATCGGACTGGTCCTGGACAAGCCGCTGCGGCACCTGTTCTCCCACCCGCTGGCCGCCGCGATCTTCCTGACGCTGAACGGCCTGGTGCTGCTCGCCGTGGAGCTGCTGACCCGCCGTGCGCGGCGTACGCCGGTCCGCGCTCACGCCGCCGACGCCGGCGGCGCGGAACTCGACTTCTCGGGCACCGGTTTCGGCGAGGCGATCGCGATCGGCACCAGCCAGGCGCTCGCACTCCTGCCCGGCATCTCCCGCTCCGGCGTGACGATCTCCGCGGGCCTGCTGCGCGGCTGGAGCCACGAGCGAGCGGTGCACTTCGCGTTCCTGCTCGCGACCCCGGTCATTCTGGCCGCCGGCGTGCTGAAGGTGCCGGAGCTGTTCGGACCCGAGGGCGACGGCATCCGCGGCCAGGTGATCGTGGGCTTCGTGGTCGCCTTCGTCGCGGCGTACGCCGCCGCCCGCTGGCTCACCCGTTTCCTGCGCACCCGCACGCTCTACCCGTTCGTGATCTACTGCCTGATCGCCGGGATCGTCAGCATCATCCGCTTCGCCTGACGACGATTTTCGGGCCAGCGAACGGGCCGTACGGGGTCGGCGATTCGCGGCTCGACAGCCCGCCTGCGGTCGAAGACCACCCCACGCTGGCGCGCACCACCCCTTTGGGCGGTCACACTAGGGGTATGGCTTCCTCTGGAAACAACCGGCCGCGTCACGCCAACAGCCCCTTCGCGGCTCACGTCGAGCCGGACGTCGAGGACTTCGCGCTCGCCGACCGGGTCTGCCACGACACCTATGGCGTGGGCCGCGTCGTCGGCGTCGACAAGAGCGGCCTGACGGTCGACTTCGGCAGCTCGACGCGCCGTATCGAGACGCCGTTCCGCAAGATGACCAAGCTCTAGAGCCACGCGGGTGGCACACCCGGGTCTCGGCTACGACAACCGCACCGGGCGCGGGCCCGGGCGGGTCGTGCGCACGATGAGCGCCCTCGTGCCCGGCGTACGGCGGGTGTGGCGCCAGGCGACCCCGTACGCGGACGCCTGGCATGCCCGGAACGTCGAGACGATCGACCGACCGGGCCGCCGCTGGATCGTGCTGGGCGACTCGATGTCGCAGGGCATCGGCGCCTCGGCGTACGACGCCGGGTGGGTCGGACAGCTCGCGGGCCGCCTCGCCGCCGACGGCCACGACCTGCAGATCATCAACCTCTCGGCGACCGGGGCCTGCGTGACCGACGTCCTCGAGCAGCAGCTCCCGGCACTGGAACGGCTCGGCGTACGGGACGACGACCTCGTCACGGTGATGGTGGGTTCGAACGATCTCTTCGGAGGGCGGATGCGGCGCGCGGCCCTCCCCGGTGCGTACTCCAGGTTGGTCGAGAGCGTGCCGGCGAGATCCCTGGTCGCCACCCTCCCCCAGCCGAGCGGGCCCGCGCGCGCCGCGAACGTCTTCGTCGAGGCGGCCGACTCCTCCGGTCGGATCGTGATGGTCGACCTGCGCGTCACCGGGCCCTCGTCCTGGCGCGGGCGGCTCGCGGCGGACTACTTCCACCCCAACGACGCTGGGTACGCCGCGATCGCGGCGGCGTTCGAGCCGACCGTCCGCCAGGTGCTCGACCGCCTCACCGATGGGTAGCAGACGCACTGAGCGCGCTACCGTCGCTGCCGCTGAACCCTCGAGGACCGCTGGCGCACATCGGCACCGCGCGCTCGACCGCCATGCTTCCGCTTCAATCACGCGTTGGTGGAAGAAGGTGACAGGGTGGCCTCTGAGGAAGCTGGCGAACTGCGCGAGATGGTGGCAGGCGGCCCCGATCTCCGTGCCCTCGCAGCGTTCTTGACGAGCCGGAGGTACGAGCAGCATGTCGAGTTGTCGTGAGTGAGGCGTCCACGTCCGCGCGCGCGGACGTATTGCAGCATTTGCGTCGGGCCCGCGACCTCGCCGACCAGTCGTACGCAAGCAACCTCGATCTCGCCGACCTCGCCTCCGCGGCCGGGCTGTCCAAGTTTCACTTCATACGCCTCTTCGCAGCGACCTACGGGTTGACTCCAGGGGCGTACCTGTCCACTCGGCGGATCGAACGCGCCCAAGACCTGCTGCGCTGCACCGGTCTGACGGTCACTGAGGTATGCCATGAAGTCGGGTTCTCCTCTCTGGGATCCTTCAGCAGCCGGTTCCGGGCACTGGTCGGTGAGACACCGCGACAGTTTCAAGCCCGCCACGCACATCGCGAAGCACACAGAATTCCTGGTTGCGTCGTGTTGATGTGGGGTCTGACCGACCACACCGGCCTCAACTCCGCAATCGGCGAGAAGCCCCACGTCGACGTGTGACCATAGCCTTGGCTCGTGATCACCAACATCAGCATCGTGAACGTTTTCGTCATAGACCAGGACGAGGCCAGACAGTTCTATACAGAAGTCCTCGGCTTTCTACCGCGGGACGACGTCACCTTGGCACCCGGATATCGTTGGTGCACTGTTGCCCACCCGAATCAGCCCGAATTGCTGGTCAGCCTGACCATACCGGGGCCACCACTAACCCCTGAACTCATCCAGGAAATGAAAAGAGCCCAACTCGCCGGGGGAATGAGCGGCCTCGGGTTCAATGTGGACGACTGTCAGAGGACCTACGAAGATCTCACGTCCAAGGGCGTTGAGTTCGTCCAACCCCCGACGGCACGCTCCTACGGCGTTGAAGCTGTTTGTCGTGACAACTCGGGTAATTGGATGGTCCTGATTCAACTCGCCCAGCAGTAGCCCGACCATGCCAGGTCCTGTGCGCACGGGCATCGACGCCGGCCCCGGCATTCGCGTTATGAGCGTTGCCCAGACCGCCGTTCGCGATCATAATGACCCTATGCGCCGGCGGGCTCATCTCCGACTAGCGGTAGTCACCAGCGCTGCCGCACTTGTCGTGGCAGGCTGTACCGCCGGTGGTCATTCATCGCTGAGAACCACGCAGACGGTGCGCTCCAGCCAATCGCCCGTGGTGACCTCACACGAAGAAGCGACGAACACAGGAAAGCGGCTCGGGGCGGCCGGATGCGCCCCCGCGTCCCCGGTCACTGCTGGACCCGAGATTCAAGGCACCGGTCGGGGCGCGACACTGTATGGCCTCATCATGACGACTAAACCTCTGCCCATCAGAACTGCTGAACAGGTCAAGATTGTCTGGCGCATGACCGGAAGTGGGCCACTCAAACTTTCCATCGCTGACCCCCAAGGAAATCCAGTCGCGCTCCAATGGGGACCAGATATTCACAGTGGTAGTAATTACAACCGGCCAGGTGGCGAGTGGGGCTCCGGTTATCTTTTCACCAAGGCCGGCTGCTGGCACCTGCACGCACAAAGGACGAGCGGTTCGGCAGACGTGTGGATCCGTGTCCGATCGTCCTAGCCCTTGACCCTTGCCGAGCACGTTGTCGAACCGTCCCGTGATCAAGGCGACCTCCCGGCGACTCCCCGCGATGGTCAGGAGCCGGTCAGGCAGGCGCGCAGGTACGGCGCCGTCGCACTGCCGGTGGCTGCGGCGACCGCCTCCGGCGTGCCCGTCGCCACCACGCGGCCACCCGCGTCGCCGCCGCCCGGCCCGAGGTCGATCACCCAGTCCGCGCTGGCGATGGTGTCCAGGTCGTGCTCGACCAGCACCACGGTGTTGCCGGCGTCGACGAGCCGGTGCAGCTGCCGCACCAGCAGCGCGATGTCGGCGGGGTGCAACCCGGCAGTGGGCTCGTCGAGCAGGTAGAGCGCGTGCCCGCGGCGGGCGCGCTGCAACTCGGTCGCCAGCTTGATCCGCTGGGCCTCCCCACCGCTGAGCTCGGTCGCCGGCTGCCCCAGTCGCAGGTAGCCCAGCCCGACCTCGCGCAGCGTGGTCAGGCTGCGAGCGGCCGAAGGCACGTCGGCCAGGAAGTCGGCGGCCTCCTCGACGGACAGGGCCAGCACGTCGGCGATGTTCGTGCCGCGGTACTCGATCTCCAGGGTCTCCGCGTTGTAGCGCGCGCCGTGGCAGGTGGGGCACGGCGCGTACGTGCCGGGCAGGAAGAGCAGCTCGACGGACACGAACCCCTCACCCTGGCAGGTCTCGCACCGTCCCTCGGCGACGTTGAAGGAGAACCGGCCCACGCCGTACCCGCGCTCGCGGGCCTCCGGAGTGGCGGCGTACAGCTTGCGCACCGCATCGAAGAGCCCTGTGTACGTCGCGAGGTTCGAACGCGGAGTGCGCCCGATCGGGCGTTGGTCGACCCGCACGAGCCGGTCGAACGACTCCAGCCCGGTCGCATCGTCGACGTCCACCGCGAACGCCGTCTCCTCCTCCTCGTCGCTCGCCTGCCCGAGGTGCTGACGCACCAGCTCCGACAGCACCTGGGTGACCAGCGTCGACTTGCCCGACCCGGACACGCCGGTGACGGCCGTCAGCACGCACAGCGGCACGTCGACGCTGAGGTCGGACAGGTTGTGCCGGGTGATCCCCTGCAGGTGCAGCCATCCGTGCGGCGTGCGACCCGGGCGCTCGAGCGGTTCCGCGCGACCGAAGAGGTAGTCGCCGGTGACCGACTCCTCGACCTGCTCGAGGCCGTCGACCGGGCCGGAGTAGAGCACCTGTCCCCCGTGCTCGCCGGCCCCAGGGCCGATGTCGATGATCCAGTCGGCGCGGCGTACGACGTCCAGGTCGTGCTCGACGACGAAGAGGGAGTTGCCCGAGCTCTTCAGCCGGTCCAGCACATCGAGCAGAGGCGCGGCGTCTGCGGGGTGCAGCCCCGCGGACGGCTCGTCGAGGACGTAGACCACCCCGAAGAGACCCGACCGCAGTTGGGTGGCGATGCGCAGCCGCTGCGCCTCGCCGGGCGACAGCGTCGTGGAGCTGCGCCCCAGCGACAGGTAGCCCAGCCCGAGGTCGAGCAGCACCTGCACCCGGCTCACCAGGTCGCCGGCGAGGCGCACCGCCACCTCGGTCGCTTCCCCGGAGTCGGCGTACGACGTCGCGGCGCCCGCGTGCGTCAGCTCGGCGACCGGCCGCAGGAGCGCGGTCAGCTCGACGAACGAGAGCGCGTTCATCGCCGCGATGTTCAGGCCGCGGATGGTGACCGCCAGCGAGTCGGGCTGCAAACCGGTGCCACCGCACGCGGTGCAGGTGTCACTGCGGACGAAGCGCATCGCCTTGTCACGCATCATCTGGCTCTTGGTGTCGGCCAGCGTATGTCGCACGTACTTGCGCGCGCTCCAGAAGGTGCCGTAGTAGTCGCGGCCGGTGGAGTCGTCGGCCTCGCCGCGGCGGTCGATGAGCACCCGCGGCTGCTCGTCGGTGTAGAGCAGCCAGTCGCGGTCCTTGCGGGCGAGGTCGCGCCACGGGACGTTGACGTCGATGCCGACGGTCTTGGTGATGCGCAGCAGGTTCTTGCCCTGCCAGGCTCCCGGCCACGCAGCGATCGCGCCGTCACGGATGCTGAGCGACGGGTCCGGCACGAGCAGGTCCTCAGCCACGTCGTGCACCTCGCCGAGTCCGTGGCACACCGGACATGCGCCGGCCGCTGTGTTCGGCGAGAACGCTTCCGCTCCCAGCCGTTTCGCGCCCTGCGGGTAGGTGCCGGCGCGCGAGTAGAGCATCCGCAACAGGTTCGACAGCGTGGTCAGCGTGCCGACCGTCGAGCGGGAGCTCGGGGCGCCGCGTCGCTGCTGAAGGGCCACTGCCGGGGGCAGCCCGGTGATCTCCTGCACGTGCGGCGCGCCCACCTGCTGCAGCAGTCGGCGCGCGTACGGCGCCACCGACTCGAAGTAGCGCCGCTGAGCCTCGGCGTAGAGCGTGCCGAAGGCGAGCGAGGACTTGCCGGATCCGGAGACTCCGGTGAAGGCGACCATCGCGTCGCGCGGGAGGTCGACGTCGATGTGCTTGAGGTTGTGCTCGCTGGCTCCGCGGACGTGAACGAAATGGTCGATCGGGTCATCGGGCACGTGTCCATCTAACCGCCCGCGGCGCTCCTCACAGCATTCGCTCGAATGCTGCGTCGTCCACGCTCGGCGCCGACCCGAGCAGGGCTCCCCCCGCGGCACATAGCGTGGCGTCATGACGCACCCATCACGCCGGCCGCGGCCGCGCGTGAACGAAGACTCCGGCGGTTCCCGGAGCATCACCTCGGCCAAGGGCTCGCGTGACGAGCCGGAGCTGGAGGAGGCCTATGAACGACTGGTCGACGAGGGTCACGACCGGCTGGACCGGCCGCTACTCCCGTTGCTGTCGACCGGTTTCCTGGGCGGTGTCGTCGTCGGGGTGGGGGTGCTGATTTACCTGGTCGTGGAGGCCAAGACGGGCAACCCCCTGCTGGCCTCGCTGGCGTTCACCATCGGCTTCGTGGCGCTGCTCTTGGCCAGCAGCGAGCTGTTCACCGAGAACTTCCTCGTGCCGGTCATCTCCGTGGTCGCCAAGGTGGGCACCCTCACGCAACTGGTGCGGCTGTGGGTCGTGACGCTGGCCGCCAACCTGGTTGCCGGTTTCGCCATGGCGGGGATGATCGTGGTGGCCCTGCCCGACGTGCACGACGCCGCAATCAAGGCGGGCTCCCACTACGCCCACCTCGGCGTCTCCTTCCGCTCGTTCTTCCTTGCGGTGCTCGCCGGAGCGGTCATCACGCTGCTGACCCGGATGCAGCACGCGACGGAGAACCTCGGCGTCCGCGCGATGGCCGCGGTGATGATGTCGTTCGTGCTCGTCGGAGCCCAGCTCTTCCACTCCGTGCTGGACTCGATCCTGATGTTCGCCGGGCTGCTGACCGGTCGAGCGGATTACGGCTACCTCGACTGGCTGGGCGCTCTCGGCTGGTCGGCGTTCGGCAACCTGGTCGGCGGGCTGGTGCTCGTCACCGGCCTGCGCCTGCTGCGTACGTCGCACCGCATCGCCGAGAGCCGCGACGAGGGCCAGACCGGCTGAGTCGAGGCCGCATCCGACGGTCGACGAGGGCACTCGCGCCGGTGTCAGCGCTGCATGAACTGCGCGATGACCTGGCCCAGTTCCGGACCCGCGTCCTCCTGCAGGAAGTGACCGGCGCGCTCGATCGTGGGGTGGCTCCGATCCCGGGCGCCCGGGACGTGCCGGCGCAGGATGGGTGCCATCGCCGCGGTGATCGGATCGGCGTCACTGAACGGCAGCAGGAAGGGCAGTTCGCAGGTCGAGAGCATCAGCCACGCGGCACGATTCGCGTCACTGGCCGGGTCGTCGGGTCGGGTCGGCACGAGGCCGGGCATTGCGCGCGGACCCGCCTTGGCGCGTTCGTCCGGGAACGGCGCGTCGTACGCGGCGCGCACCTGCGGGGTCATCGGGCGCGCGCACCCACCGTCGACCAGCCGACCGATGTCGAGCACCTGCGCCTTCTCCACGGCGCGGCGGAATCGCCACCAGACCTCCGGCATGTCGACGTCGCCGGTCGGCAGTCCGGTGTTGGCCGCGACCACGCGGACGAAGCGGTCGGGGTGCTCGGCGAGCAGCCTCAGCCCGATCAGTCCGCCCCAGTCCTGGCCGACCAGGGTGATCTCGCGCAGCTGCAGGTGCTCCAGCACCAGCTCGCGGGTCCACTCGACGAGCCGGGCGTAGGAGTAGTCGGATGTGTGCAGCGGCTTGTCCGACCGCCCGAATCCGATCAGATCGGGCGCCACACATCGGATCCCGTGGTCCGCGAGCACGCGAATCACCTGGCGGTAGAGGAAGGACCAGGACGGCTCGCCGTGCAGCAGCAGAGCCACCGGTCCGTCGACGGGTCCGACGTCGACGTACGCCATCCGCATCGTCCCGCCGTCCGGATCCGCGACCTGGGCGTACGCCGGGTCCCATGGAAAGTCCGGCAGTTGCGCGAAGGTGGCGTCGGGGGTGCGGTAGACCTCCATGCCCGTCACCCTCCCAGCACGACGCGGTTCATCGGGCGCGGCACCGTCACCGGCGTCGGTTGAGGATCGCGTCGGCGAGATGCGTCCCCGACAGCCATGCCGCCTCGACGCGCGGCTTGTCCGACCACGAGTCGCCGCAGAAGCCGATCCCGTCCTCGCCGAGGTGGAAGGCGTCCTCGCGGGTGCTCGCGGGGTGCGCGAACGACCAGCGCTGCACCCGTGACCAGATCGGTCGGCCGCGAATGTCGAGCAGGGCCGCGAGCGCGTCGAGCATCGCCGGCCCGGCCGCGTCCGGGTCGGCGAGGTGCTGCCTGGCCAGTTCCTCGGTCGCATGAGCGACCAGCACCGAGGCACCGTCGCCACGGCGGGCGCCGTCGTCGGCGATCCACGTCAGGTGCTGGTCGCCGTTGACGAAGGCGCCGTCGAATCCTTCGTGCCACGAACGGCGTTCCCACCCGGCGAGCAGCGCCAGGGTCGGGGCGTAGTCGTCGGTGAGCCGCGTCCGCGACGGCACCGACGGGTCGAGCAGGCGCCGCGCCTGCGGGTCGGGCATCGCCAGCACCACGGTGCCGGCCGGTCGCCCGTCCACCGCGAGCGCGCCGGTCTGCTCGTCCCGCGTCACGGCCTGCACCGCGCTCTGTTCCGTGCGCAGACCCGCCGCCAGGTCCTCGACGAGCGCACGCAACCCGCTCGGCGACGCCCAGCGCATCGACCCTTGCTTGGAGTCGCCACGTTCGCCGTCGTCGTACACCTCGAAGGTGTCGGTCCACTCGCGGGCGAGCCCGCGCGCCTGCCATTCGGCGACGACGGCGGCGAACCGGTCGTCGCTCACCGTGAAGTACGACGCGCCGGTGTCGACCGCGTGACCGTCGACCGTGCGCACGGCCATCCGCCCGCCGAGGCGACGGCCCTGGTCGAGCAGCGTCACGTCGACACCGCCCTCGGTCAACGCCCGCGCGCACGCGACCCCCGAGATGCCTCCACCGACGACGACCACGGGATCCATGCGTCCATCCTGCACAGCCGGTCGGCGCGCGGCGCGTCAGCCCGGCTACAGGGCCGTGACCGAGCCGTCCCGAACCTGCCAGCGGTGGTCGAGCCGGACGTTGTCCAGCAGTCGCCGGTCGTGCGAGACGAGCAGCAGGGCTCCGTCGTAGGACTCGAGAGCCTGCTCGAGCTGCTCGATGGCCGGCAGGTCGAGGTGGTTGGTGGGCTCGTCCAGGACCAGGAGGTTGACCCCGCGTGCCTGCAGCAGCGCCATCGCGGCGCGTGTGCGCTCCCCGGGTGAGAGCCGACTGACCAGGCTGGTGACCTGGTCGGCCTTGAGACCGAACTTCGCGAGCAGCGTGCGGATGTCGGCGGGATTCATCTGAGGCATCGCGGCCTCGAAGGCGTCGCCCAGAGACAGGTCCTCGGCCAGTCCCGTGCGGGCCTGGTCGATCTCGCCCACGGCGACCGAGGCGCCGAGGCCCGCTCGACCGGTCGTGGGAGTGAGCCGTCCGAGCAGCAGCCGTAGCAGGGTGGACTTGCCCGCACCGTTGGGACCGGTGACGCCGATCCGGTCGCCCGCGCTGATCTGAAGAGTGACGGGTCCGAGAGCGAAATCGCCGAGCGTCGCGGTGGCGTCGTCGAGCGTTGCGACCACGGAGCTGGACCGCGGCGCTCCGGCGATCGAGAACTGCAGCGCCCACTCCTTGCGCGGCTCCGCCACCTCCTCCAGACGCGCGATGCGCGACTCCATCTGGCGGACCTTCTGCCCCTGCTTCTCCGCGGACTCCGACTGCGCCTTGCGGCGGATCTTGTCGTTGTCCGGCGACTTCTTCATCGCGTTGCGGACGCCTTGGGAGCTCCACTCCCGCTGGGTGCGAGCGCGGCTCACGAGGTCTGCCTTCTTGTCGGCGAACTCCTCGTAGGCCTCGCGGGCGTGCCGCCGTGCGATGGCCCGCTCCTCCAGGAACGCGTCGTACCCGCCGTCGTAGACCGCGACCTGACGCTGAGCCAGGTCGAGCTCGACCACCCGGGTCACCACCCGGGAGAGGAACTCTCGGTCATGGGAGACGAGCACGACGCCGGCGCGCAGCTCTCGGACGAACCCCTCGAGCCGGTCCAGCCCGGCGAGGTCCAGGTCGTTGGTGGGCTCGTCGAGCATCACCAGGTCGAAACGGCTGAGCATCAGTGAGGCCAACGCCGCGCGGGCAGCCTGCCCACCCGAGAGTGACGTCATCAGAGCGTCCGGGCCCACGTCGAGACCGAGGTCGGCCAGGACCGCCGGAAGCCGGTCGTCCAGATCCGGCGCACCGCTGGCCATCCAACGATCGAAGCTCACCGCGTACGCGTCATCGGCCCCGCGCGGCGGCTGGTCGGCACCGAGGGCGGCCGCCGCCTGCTCCATGGCCGACGTCGCCTCCTCGGCGCCGGTACGCCGGGCCACGAACCGACCCAGCGTCTCGCCCGGGATTCGTTCGTGCTCCTGGGGGAGCCACCCCACGAACGCGTCGCTGGTCGAGGTGGACACCGTGCCGTCCAGCGGCTCCAGATCACCGGCGAGGATCCGCAGCAGCGTGGTCTTGCCCGCGCCGTTGGCACCGACCACACCGACCACGTCACCGGGCGCGACGGTCAGGTCCAGGGCGCTGAAGAGGGTGCGGTGCGCGTGCCCGCCGGCGAGATTCTTGGTCACCAGGCTCGCGCTCACCCGGCGATCGTAGTTGCGCGCCGGCCGGCCTCTAACGATCACGAACCCTGGCCTCCGCCATACGACCGGCAGTAGCGTGACGACATGGTGCTGCGAGCTCGACTCCTGGTCATGCTGTCCGCCGTGTTCGCCGTGCTGGGACTCGTCGTCGCGTCCCCCGCGCACGCAACCGTCGATCAAAAACGACCGCAAGGGTTTTCGTGGCGTCTGGTGCCCACCGGGTCCACGAGCCACTTCCGCGGCCTGGCTGCGGTCAGCCGCCAGGTAGCGTGGCTGGGCGGGTACGACGGCACAGTGCTGCGGACCGTGGACGGCGGCCGCACCTGGGAGAACCGGTCACCGGCAGGCGCCTCCACGCTGCAGTTCCGTGACATCTCGGCCACCGACGCGACCCACGCGGTCGCCATGGCGGCCGGCACCGGCACCGACTCGCGGCTGTACGCGACCTCGGACGGCGGACGCAGCTGGCAGCTCTCCTACACGAACACCGACCCGGCCGCGTTCTTCGACTGCATGTCCTTCTCCGACCCGCGCCACGGCCTGGTGCTCAGCGACCCGGTCGACGGACGCTTCCGCATCCTGTCCACCCGCGACGGCGGCCACACCTGGCAGGTGCTGCCGAACGCGGGGATGCCGCTGGCGCAGACCGGCGAGGCCGGGTTCGCCGCGAGCGGCGAGTGCATCACGACCCTCGGCCGCGACGCGTGGTTCGGCTCCGGCGGCGGCGCCGTCTCGCGGATCTACCACTCCCGCGACGGCGGCCTCACGTGGTCGGCGCAGTCCACCCCGATCGTCAGCTCCGCGAGCGGCGGCGTCTTCGGCCTCGCGTTCCGTACGCCGTTCCTCGGCGTCGCGGTGGGCGGCGACTTCAACGCACCGGCAGCGAACACCAACGTCGCGGCGTACTCCCTGTTCGGTTCGCCGTGGATCGGCGCCGCCCACCAGCCGTCGGGATACCGCTCCGGTGTCACGTTCGTGTCGCGTACCTTCGCCACAGTGATCTCGGTCGGGCTGACCGGCTCGGACGTGTCGTACGACGCGGGCCGCGACTGGCACACCTTCGACACCGGCCAGTTCGACACGGTCAGCTGCGCTCACGACGGAGCATGCTGGGCGTCCGGCGATCTGGGCCGGGTAGCGGTGCTGCAGCGCTGACCGCCGCCTCCCCCTGATCGGCCGGCGCCGCCGGCCGCGGCGATCCGGCCGGTCGCAGGAGGGCCGACCCGGCCAGCACGACTGCCGCCGCGGCGAGCAGACCGGCCGCGGTGAGCAGACCGTGCTGCAGTCCCGTCGTGTACGCCGTCAGCGCGGCCGACCGCACCCCGGCCACCGGCGCGTGCGTACCTGCCGCCGCCGACTCGAGCACGAGCTGACGCAGCTGCGGCGGGATCGCCCGCAGGTCGAGGTGGTCGCGGTAGACCGAGGTCGCCACGCTGGACAGCGCCGCGATCCCGACCGCTCCGCCGAGCTCGCGCGACAGGTCGTTGACGGCGGACGCCACGCCCTGCTCCGCCTTCGGAAGAGCCTTCGTGATCGCGGTGGTGGCCGCCGGCATGGCGAGCCCCCCGCCGATCCCCAGCACGAACAGCCCGAGCGCGACGACCCAGTACGACGTGCTGCCGTCCGCGCGGGACAGCCACACCAGCGCGACCGCCATGGTGCCGAGCCCCAGCGCGCTCTGCAGCCACTGGCCGATGCGCCCGTCCAGGCGTGGGGCGAGCCCGCGGGCGGCCGGCATCAGTCCGAGCGGCAGCGGCAGCATCGCGCAGGCCGCCTCCAGCGGGCTGTCACCGCGCACCAGCTGCAGATACTGCAGGAAGAGCAGGATGAAGCCGAAGAACCCGAAGAACATGGCCGCCAGGGACAGCGACCCGGTGGAGAAGCCGACGTTGCGGAAGTGGCGCAGCGCGAACAGCGGTCGCGATGCGCGGGCCTCCCAGGCGAGGAAGAGCACGCCCACCAGCACCGAGGCGCCGATGATGGCGAGGGTCGACGCGGAGGTCCACCCCGTCGTGGGCGCCTCGACGATCGCGTAGACGAAGAGCACGAGAGCGCTCACCGACAGCAGTGCGCCGAGCGGGTCGTTGGACGCCTCGTCGGGCGCAGCCGACTCCGGGACGGCGACGACGACGCCGATCAACGCCACCACCGCCATGACGGCGCTCGCCAGGAAGACGGAGTGCCACTGCCACCACCGCAGGACGAACCCGGCGATGAACAAACCGAGGACGGCGCCCACGGCTGCGACACCGGCCCAGGTCGCCACGGCCACCTCACGGCGTTCGCGGGGGAACGACGAGGTGATCGTCGAGAGGGTGGCGGGCATGACGAGCGCCGCTGCCACACCCATCGCGGCGCGGACGACGATGAGGGTCGACGTGTCGTCCTGAATCAGCGGGACCGCGCCGGCCACGGCGAAGATGGCCAGCCCGACCATCAGCGTGCGCCGGCGGCCGAACCGGTCGCCTAGCGCGCCCGCGGGCAGCAGCAGCGAGGCGAACGCCAGCGCGTACGCGTCGACGATCCAGGTCAGCTGCGTCTGCGACGCGTGGGTGTCGACGGCGATCGAGGGCAACGCCGACAGCAACGACGACACGGCCGAGACGACGGTCGCCAGCGCCAGCAGGATGACCGGCAGCGTGGCTCTGGTGCTCGTGTGGGAGGTGGTGGAGGTTGGATGCGACATGAGGGTTCCTGCCCGATGTGGGAGTGCGTGCGATGCGTTGCACTCTGCGACCGGGCGGCGCAGGATGTCATCCGTGGTGAATAACCGCGCCGGACGCCCACGCGGCGGCAGCGACGCCAGAGAACGCATCATCGCCGCAGCTCGTACGCGGTTCGAGCATGACGGGTACGCCGCGGTCTCGGTCCGCGCGATTGCCCGAGATGCGGGTGTGGACCACTCCCTGGTGAATTACCACTTCGGCACCAAGGAAGCGCTCTTCGGACATGTGCTCGCGATCGCCATGACCCCCGGCGAGGTCATGGACAAGGTCTTCGCGGCCGGGTCCGACCACGTCGCCGAGCGGCTGGTGGGGACCGCCGTCACTCTGTGGGATCAGCCGGTCTTCAGCGGCCCGCTGCTCGCCGTGCTGCGCTCCGCCGACGACGACTCCGGCCTGCGGCGGACGCTGGGCACTTTCATCAGCACGGAGGTGCACGGTCGGTTACGCGACCACATCGGCGGGCCGGACGCGTCGCTGCACGCGACCGCCGTGGTCACCGTGATGGGCGGGCTGATCTTCTCCCGCTACGTGATGGGGGCCGAGCCGATGGCGTCGATGAGCCGCGAACAGATCGTCGCCACCCTGGCACCCATGCTGGCGCCGCATCTGGAGCGCCGCGGTCGCCCCCGGTAGATCGGCCGCGACGACGGAACGCGCCGTCCGACTCACCGGGCACGAGACCGGATCCGGCACGCCCTACGGTGACCAGATGGACGCAGGCTCGGAGCGGCACGACACGTTGGTCACCGGTTCTGCGCTCGAGCGCTGGGGAGCGTTGGCACTCCTCGTCCGGCCGGCGTACATCGGCACGGAGTTCGTGGTCGCGGCGGCGACCAAGGGCGGGTACAGCTTCCTGGGCGACTCGGTCAGCCGGCTCGGTGAGGTCGGGTGCTCGGTGGCGTACTGCTCGCCGCGCCACGGGGTGATGAACGGCTCCTTCATGACGTTCGGGGTGCTGCTGGCCGGCGGCTCGGCGCTGCTACTCCGCCCGTTGGGGCCGTGGGCAGCCGGCCTGCTGGTGGTCTCCGGGCTGAGCTCGGTCGCCACCGGCCTCGCGCCGCTGGACCAGGACGGCACGCTGCACGCGATCGCCGCGACACCGCTCTTCGTAGCCCAGCCGATCGCCCTGATCGTCCTGGGCGTCCGGCTGCGCGACGAGCAGCCGCGCCTCGCCCGCGTACTCCTGGCGACGGGGGCCGTCACCGCAGCCGCGGCAGTGGCGTTCGTGGCCTCCGGAGACAGTCCCGTCTCCGGAGGCCTCGAACGTCTCGCGCTCTGGCCGGTGCTGCTCGGCACGGCGGCGTTCGCGTGGACGCGGCTGTCGCGTCGCGGTCGCTAGCGCCCGTCCGCCGGGAGCGCCGTCCTGTTGGCCGACGTACGACGCCCAGTCAGACCAGGGACGCGCACTGACCCGTCGCCTTGTGGCCGACGACGTTGACGCTGCCGGGGACAAACCCGCCGGACACTCCAGGGGTCAGCCCGCTGCAGCGCAGATCCCACCCGATGGTGTTGCGGACGATGAAGACGCCGGGGGCGCCCGGGTCGGGGTCGCTCAGCGCGATGTCGGTCAGCGTCACGCTGCCGCCCACCTTGTTGAAGAGCACGCCAAGCCAGTCGGTCTTCTGCCCGCTCGCGGTGAGATTGCCGCGGATGGTGTTGTTCTTGATCGCCCACGGGATCTGCGAACCTCCGCCGCGGAGCGTCACGTGACCGAAGATCGTGGTGCCGTTCAGCAGCACGGCGGCGGCGTCGGTAGCCCGGACGTTGCCGCGGACGGTGATGGTGGAGTGGGCGTCCGGCTCGACGGTGCACGGGTGCGCCGAATTGCCCGTGTACGACATGGGCTCACAGCCCAGGCCGACCAACGAACCCTCGTCACCGACGACGTTCCCGCGAATGGTGATCGTCGACGGCGCGCTCTGCGCGTCGAACTCCGCGCCGGCGGCGACGTGGACGTTGCCGAGGACGCGGATCTTGGCGTCGGGCACCACATTGCACGCGCCCTCGACCTTGAGTTTCGAATAAGTGCCCGACGGGATCGAACCGCCGGTGCAGGTGTACGACTGCGGCCCGTGCGGCCAGCACGCGGCCGATGCGGATCCTCCGGAGAGCGCGAGTGCTCCCGCAGCAGCGAGGGAGCCTGCGACCCTCAGCTTCAATGCTGCACTCATAGTCCTTGCCTTTCTTGCACAGCCCCCTTTCAGGGCCGGATAGATCGTTTTATACCGTCGGCACCGACATACGAAAGATATGGATTTCGTTGAGCTGATTTCGGGGTCGCCACTGCTTCCGCGGCGCAGCCCGCGACGTGGATGCCGCCGCGAGGGTGTCGGCGTCCGTTCAGGTGATGCGGTCGAGCCATTCGATCAGCAGCTGACGCTCGGATTCACTGAGCTCGTGGAGCTGCGGGGCGAAGGCCCGGAGCGCGACCGCCGTCGCGATCGGACCGCTGGGGGTCTCAGCGCATGCGTCGGTGAGGATGCGAGCCAGCACGGCATCGAGCATGGCGTCGGCGAGTTCTGGATCCCGCTCTTCCGGCGGAGTCGCGAGCAACGTCTGGATGGTGCCGATCCCGGCCGCCTGGATGAGACCGACGGCGCGCTGCTCGGTGACGCGCAGTCGCGCGGTGGTCGCCAGTCGGCGTACGCGGGCGGCCAGGATGTGCCTGCCCGCCTGCGCCGCCGGGGAAACGATGACCCGGTCGGGGTCGCTGAGGAGGCGGAAGACGGCGGGGTTCGCGAGCCCGAAGTCGATCTGCTGGCGCCAGCTCGTCCGTAGGTCCTCGAGCGGGTCCACGTCGGCTGCCGTGGCCTCTTCGACGGCGGTGGCCTTGGCAGAGACGAAGGTGGCCATGACGTGTTCGACGACGGCCTCGAGGAGACCGTCCTTGTCGCCGAACAGCCGATAGATCGTGGGAGCCTGGACGCCGGCCTGCTCGGCGACCCCCCGGGTGGTGACCGCCGCGGGGCCGCCCTCGTGCAGCAGCCCCGCGGCCGCTTCGACGATGGCGGTGCGGGTGCTGGCTCTGGTGGCGGCGACCTCGGACACGGATCAACGATAACAGCGACTTGTTATCGGCTGCTTCCATTGCTACCGTCGATGTTTCCATCGATAGCGCGGAAGGCATATCAATGATCATCATCACCGGGGCGGCCGGAGCCCTCAACGGCGCGACCCTCGACCACCTGCTCGAACGGATGCCCGCGAACGAGGTGGTCGCCACTATGCGCGACACCGCCAAGGCGCAGCCTTTCACCAACCGCGGTATCGAGGTCCGGCGCGCCGACTACGCCGACCCGGCGTCGCTGCCCGCCGCGTTCGAGGGGGCCGACCAACTGCTCCTCGTCTCCTCCAGCGATCCGACGGCCGACGGTGTCGCGTTGCACCGAGCCGCCCTCGACGCCGCTGTCGCTGCCGGCGTGGGGCGGATCCTCTACACGAGTCACCAGGCCGCGGCGCGCGACAACCCGTTCTTCCCGGGCCGAGACCACTTCGCCACCGAGCAGATGCTGGCGGCGACCGGGGTCCCGTGGACGTCGCTGCGCAACGGGTTCTACGCCCACAGCCTCGCGTGGCTCGCCGGCCCGTGGCGCGAGACCGGGGTTATCGCCGTACCGGGTGACGGACCCGTCTCCTGGACGGCGCGGGAGGACGCCGCGGAGGCAGCGGCGATCATCCTCGCCTCCGACGGCGCGTACGACGGGCCGACCACCATCACCGCGACCGACGCGCCCACCTTCGCCGAGCTGGCCGAGGTGGCGTCCGAGGTGTCGGGTCGGGCCATCCGTTTCGAGTTGATGGACGAGCAGGACTGGGTCGACGCGCAGGCCGCAGCCGGACGGCCCGCACAGATGGCCACCTTCCTGCTCGGCTTCTACCAAGCAGCGCGCGACGGCTATTTCGTCGGCACCGACCCGCTGCTTCGCGAGCTCCTGGGTCACGAGCCCCGCACTGCTCGTGACGCCCTTGCCTGAGGCGCGTCGCCCGGCCGGCGCGCCGTCTTCTCAACCGGCTCGCTCGACCACGATCGTCGGAGGCTCGGCGAGGCTCTGTCCGACGACGCAGTAGCGCTCGGCCATCTCTCCCAGCTTCTTCAGCGCCTCGTCGTCGGCGTCGGTGTCGAGGCGGGCGGTGATCACCAACCCCTGGACACCGACCGGGGCCTCGCGGGACACGCCGAGGGTGCCACGCGCGTCGTAGTTCGCGATCGCGCTGAGCCGGGCCCGCCGCACCTCGATGCCGAGCACGGTCGCGACGCTGCGCAGAGTGACCCCGGCGCAGGCGAGCACCGCTTGCAGCAGCATGTCGCCGGAGCAGGCGTCCGACCCGTCGCCGCCAGTCGCCTCGTGCAGGCCGGCGCGCACCGGACCGGCCCAGCCGCTCACCGTCGCGGTGATGCCCCCGTCGGACCAGTCTCCCTCGGCGTGCAGTGGCGTTTTTGCCGCGGCGGGATCATCCCGGTACTTCTTCTTCAGCGGCGACTGGAGCTCTCGCAGAGCATCGGCATTCATGGGCCCAGCATGGCGGCGAGGGCGGAGCGCCGCTGGCACCGCCGGTCACGAAGCCCTCCGGCGAGCGCGGGTGGGAGGCGTCCGATCGTGACCAGCCGGGGGGCAGGCCTGGACCTGCGCCGGCTGGGTGCGCGAGCCCTGCACCACCATCCGAGCGATACGACCGGGCGTCGGTCGACCCGGCCACGTCGAGGCGCGCACGCCCAGGGGGCAGGATGCAGTGATGGCAGACGATCAGTGGCCCGCCGGCTTCTTCGACCGGCAGGACGACGGCGACGACGCCGACTTCTACGGTCCGCCGCGCCTGGTCACCCACATCGATGACGGCGCGATCGCAGCGGTCTCCGAGCTGTACGACCAGCTGGGGGTGCCCGACGGCAGAGTCCTGGACCTGATGTCGTCCTGGGTGTCCCATTTGTCCAGGAAGCCGACCGGCGGGCTGGTCGCACTGGGGATGAACAGCACAGAACTGCAGGCGAACCCGATGGCTGACCAGGTCGTCGTCCAGGACCTCAACGTCGACCCGCAGTTGCCGTTCGAGGACGCGTCCTTCGACGCGGTGGTCTGCTGCGTCTCGATCGACTACCTCATCCACCCGGTGGGTGTGCTGCGCGAAGCGGCGCGGGTGTTGCACCCAGGCGGGGTCGTCGTGCTTACCTTCAGCAACCGGTGCTTCCCGACCAAGGCGATCCGCGGGTGGCTGGCCACCGATGAGGACGGGCGGGTGGCGATCGTCCGGGCGTACTTGGAGGAGGCGGGCTTCGGGTCCGTCTCGACGGCGCTCCGGACCAAGCCGCGATGGGGCCACGACCCGTTGTACGGCGCGTGGGCTCGGAAGGACTGACACCGGCACGGAAGGGCCTCCAGACGCAACGCGCATCTGACCGACCTCACGGGCACGAAGTGCATTAATCTCAGAGCAGACTAACCGCCCCAGTGCACTCAACTGTGGCCGACGGTCCCGCGGCGGAAGGACGCAGATCTGTCCGAGAATTGGAATGAAGTCCGATCGCAAATCTTTAGCATCGCTGCAGATTTGGTAGTCAATTCTTGTTGAGTCCCAATGACCGAGCATGCAGTACGTCTTTCCAATATGACTCGCGCTCCAGGACGTGCTCGTCATCGGTGCGCATGGACCAGTATTCGAGAAGGGCGAACCGCATGTTCGCCCGGTAGTTCTCGCTGCCCTTCTGCTCAAGGAGTTCCTTCAGTCCGACGTTGCCACCGTGCAGCGTGGTGGCGTATGTCGCCCAGCGTTGCCAGATGCCGGTGTCGCCGTACGCGGACCCGACGTACCGCTGTCCAGTCTCCTTGTCGTGGATGACGTACACCCCCTTCATGCTCTCCAACGCGATCCGCCAGTCGGCCCGAGCCTGACTGACGACTGCTTGAAGATCCGCCAGGCTGTGGTTGATCCGGTCGTGTCCTGGGAACGGGTCCCCGATGAACGGCTCCTTGAGGATCGATGAGACCGTCATCGCGGGCAGCACGGACTCCATCTTCTGGCGACTGTTCCGACCGACCCTCCTGTGGCGGACCCAGAGGCGGCGGATGAACGGCCCCATCAAGTCCTCGCGGAGCGCAACGGTGTACGAATGTGCCTGCGGTTCGGGCCTGCGTGCTAGCACCTCCCAGATTCCACCGAAAAGCCAGAGCGTTGCGTCCGTCTTGTCCTGGGCCATCGAGAAGATGAACTTGCGATTGAAGTCGTCGTGCACGCTGCGCCACGAGTTCCACTTATGCCATTCCTCGTCGTTGGTCGCGAGAACGTCAACCGGATGTTTGATCTGGTTCC
This sequence comes from Allobranchiibius sp. GilTou38, assembly GCF_017565325.1. Lineage (NCBI taxonomy): Bacteria > Bacillati > Actinomycetota > Actinomycetes > Micrococcales > Dermacoccaceae > Allobranchiibius > Allobranchiibius sp. GilTou38. The sequence continues at coordinate 166,791 of NZ_JAGEKN010000003.1, forward strand.
ACACAGCGAAGTGGATCTTGTGCAGCTTCGAGTCAAAGCCCTCAGGCAGCACGCTGGTCAGCGGGATAGCCTCCATGCTCGGACCGTACCCGACATCACATCGCAGTAGGCGCAGCTGCGATCCCGCTCGCACTCGTCGCGGGCAAGGCGACGTTTCGGTTACGACCCTGTTGCACTCCTGGCACGGCCTCGTCAGGATTCCGCAGTCGTGACTCCCAGCAACGGCGCGATACGTCGCATCGCCGCCGATTCAGCTCAGAAGGTGGTCGCTCCGGGACCATCCGCACCGCCCGAGACTTCAACTCGGCCAGATACCGCTTCGTGTTCCCTGGCATGACTCAGCTTCCTCAACGATCAGAGCCTTCGGACACACCGGGGCGATTCACTTTTCGATCCTGACCTGCGTTTGTGCGCCTTGATGAGGTCGGGTTGGTCAACCACTGGAACTCGGTCGCGAGGTGCTTGTGTGCCGGGCGGTCGCTACGGACGGCTGGGGTGGCGGGTGACGATTCCGCTGGTGAGCGCACCCGGCCGCGGTGCACCGTGTGCGGGCTCGTGTGACACCACGAGGCCAGCGGCGTCGCTGCGGGCGAAGCTGCCCCGGCGGGCGGTGGGATGGACGTCGGAGGGAATCGCGTGCCAGCACTGGACCGTGGCGAGGGTCGCGGAAAGCGTCGGGTGTAGCGAACACGACCGTGTTGACCGAAGGACAGCGGGCGGTCCTGCGGACAAGGTGCGTTCGACCAGCAGATGCACCGAGGGATCGGTGAGACAGGGGCGACATGGCAGACGACGGGGCAGAAAAGCGTTCATACCCCTACCTTTCAGCGTCGGTCTGGTGGGAACTGCGCAAACGGTTTCAGCGAAGCCTTCCGGGCACGGTTAGCCTGAACTACCTGCAATCGGTTTTCGGGGTTTCGGAAAAGAGTGCACGGAACTACCTTCCACAATTACGTCTTCTTGGTCTCGTGGACGCGGACAGCAAACCGACCCCGTTGGCCAACAAGTGGCGTAACGACGACACCTACGCAGAGGCATGTGCCGAGATTGGCCAGAAGGTCTATCCGGCGGAGTTGCGTGAGGCCTTCTCCGATGCGGACGAGGAGCAAGAGGGCGTCGCCAGGTGGTTCATGAGCCAGGGGGCAGGCCAGGCGTCGGCCGGAGTTCAGGCACGCTTCGCTGCTCTGCTCGGCAGGGCTGACCCAGCCGAGGGCGCGAATCAGACAAGCGCACCGGCTAGGAAGACGACGAAGACTTCGCCCCCCGACGCAGACAAAACGACAAAAGCTGCTGTTCCCGAAGGGGCCGCGACCGTGCAGAAGTCTTCTGAGAGTGGATCGGACGCGGAGCAGCAGAACGCACCAGCACTGCCGACGGTCCACATCGACCTGCAGGTTCACATCGCCGCCGATGCTGGGCCAAACCAGATAGATGCAGTGTTCGCCAGTATGGCCAAACACCTCTATGGGCGCGGATAGCCGCGGCTGGCTGGCGTTAGAGCTGGCACGCAGGGCGGCCAATGCTCAGACATCGGCGCGAGCGCTTGCTTCTGTCGACCCGCGAATGGATGAGCCTCAGTCTTATACCCGCACGCCAGGCGAGGACGTGATTGCGCCCGCAATGCAGGCCATCATGGGGGCTTCCGATACTCGACCATCCGATGGCTTGGCGTCTCCCCAAGTATTTGTGTCGTGGGCACACGCCAACGAGGACTGGGATGCGACGGAGAGTGGCGAATGGCAGCGGCAGGTCATTGAATTCACGACACAGTTGCGCCAGCTCGGCATTGACGCGGACGTGGACCTTTATCACCTGAATGACGATGACGTGGATTGGACGCGATTCGGACCTTCATCGGTCGAGAAATGCGACTACGTCATCGTGGTTGTTTCCCGCGGTTGGTCCGAACGCTGGACCGGCACGAACAGTCCAACCTTGGGAGCAGGTGCGGCGGCCGAGGCAGATGTCATGCACGGCGAGTTCTCGGCGAATCAGCAGGCGTGGCAGCGGAAGATAAAGCTAGTGGTGCTTCAAGGCGCTGAAGGTGCGGACATCCCTCCTGGTCTCCAGCGCGTATCGCGATTCAACGTCGACCCAAGCGACCCAGATTCATTCGAGGATTTGATTCGGACCCTAACTGGTCAGCCTGTCCACCTGAAGCCTGAGATGGGCCAGATCCCTGTTCTGCCAGCCAAAACGGTGGATTACCTTCGATCGTCGCGCACTCGCGCGCGGAAAGATAATTCTCAGCAGCGCCTTCTGGAGCTCAGACTCGAGAATCTCCAACGGCGGCTCGAAGCAGCCGTCCGCACCTCCAAAGACGTCGGTCCGTTGCGTCAGGAGCAGGCCGCCGTACAGGGGATGCTGGATGCTCTTTCGCAGTGGTCAGCTGATGGATAGCTTGCAACGAGGCTCTTGAGCGGGCACGCGCCCCCGCGGGCTGGCCCGCAGAGGCCCGGCGCGTCAGAAGAGTTCGCCGGTGGTGGGTTGTGAATTCTGACCGCGCGCCTATCTGGGCGGAAGGCCACAGGTAGCACTACGCGAGTGCAAAAGACATCTCGGAGTGTCGCCTTCGATGCGGCGCCTGAAGTCGCCCGCCCGTCAGCGGGAGGCCAGGCTCTATCCGCAATTTGGCCGGATGCTTGGCCGGGCAGCGGCGCACCGGCGAGGAACGCTTTGTACTGATCGCGGACGACACCGACCGTTGACTGCTGCGCGGAGTAACGGCCGTCGTGCGGTCACGCTTCGGACCTGAGACCCAGAAGCCCTCCCCGTTGTCCACGTCGTAGAAGTCAGCGTCGAGCTCGGGAGCGCGGGAGCCTCGGGCGCGCCAGCGTCCGACTGTGGACGTACGCGGTCCGCCAGGTGCGGTGAAGCCAACGCGGGTGGTCCACGCGGGGCCGCGATCGGCGTAGCAGCACCTTCAGCTGAACGCAAGTGATGCGGTCGGCCATCCCGGCACCGTCGGTGCGCCCGGCGCGCTCCAGGACCCGGGTTTCAACCACTAGGCCCGACAGACCTACAACGGTGTGCGTAGTACTACGTTGAGTAGTACTGTGGGAATCAACCACAGACCGCACGCCGAGAGGGCACCCCCGTGAGCAACCTGGACCTCGCGAGATGGCAGTTCGCGATCACGACCGTCTATCACTTCCTCTTCGTCCCGATCACGATCGGTCTGTCGGCGATGGTGGCCGGCTTCGAGACCCAGTGGCTGCGGAAGCGCAACCCGCAGATGCTGCGGCTGGCGAAGTTCTTCGGCAAGCTGCTGCTGATCAACTTCGCGCTCGGGCTGGTGACCGGCATCGTGCAGGAGTTCCAGTTCGGGATGAACTGGTCGGCCTACAGCCGTTTTTTCGGTGACATCTTCGGCGCACCGCTGGCGTTCGAGGCGCTGCTCGCGTTCTTCTTGGAGTCCACCTTCCTCGGCGTCTGGATCTTCGGCTGGGGCCGGATCCCGGAGAAGGCGCACGCCGCGTGCATGTGGCTGGTGCACATCGGCACCCTGCTGTCCGCGTACTTCATCCTCGCTGCGAACTCCTTCATGCAGCACCCGGTCGGCTGGAAGTACAACCCCACCACCGGCCGCGCCGAGCTCACCGACTTCGTCGCCGTCTTGACCAACAAGGTGCAGCTGGTCACCTTCCCGCACGTCGTCGCGAGCGCCTACCTCGTCGGCGGCGGGGTCGTGATGGGCGTCGGGCTGTGGCTGCTGCACAAGCACCGCGGCACGAAGGACTCCCTCATGTATCGCAAGGCCGCTCGTATCGGTGCGGTTGTCACGCTGCTGGCCGGCGCGGGCGTGGCCGTCACCGGCGACACCCAGGGCAAGATCATGACCGAGGTGCAGCCGATGAAGATGGCCGCCGCTGAAGCGCTCTACACCACCCAGGACCACTGCGCCTCGTTCTCCCTCTTCACGATCGGCTCCCTCAACGGGCAGTCGCAGAAGGCCGCGGTCAAGGTGCCGTGCGTGCTGTCCTTCCTCGCCACCGGCAGCTTCGAGGGCAAGGTCGACGGGATCGACGACCTCAAGGCGAGCCTGCCCGCGCAGCTGCAGAAGCAGGCACGCGCCGAGGGCGTCCCCGCGACGTACAGCCAGCCCGCCGACTCGGTCTACACCCCCAACATCCCGCTCGCCTACTGGTCCTTCCGGCTCATGATCGGCGTCGGTATGACGTCCACGATCGTCGCGCTCGGCGTCCTGTGGGTCACCCGCAAGGGCCGCACCGCCCTGGCGAAACCGTGGGTCTGGGCGGGCATCGCCGTGCCGCTGCTGCCGGTCCTCGGCAACAGCTTCGGCTGGATCTTCACCGAGACCGGGCGCCAGCCGTGGCTGGTCTACGGCGTGATGAGCACCAAGACAGGCGTCTCCGGCAACGGGGCGGGCACGGTGCTGACCTCGATGGTCGTCTTCACCCTCCTCTACGCCGCCCTCGCCGTCGTCGAGGTGCGCCTCTTCCTCGACTACACCCGCCGAGGCGCCGACCCCGCGCCGCCCGAGCTCGACCCGGACGCGGCCTCCACCGACGAGCACGACACGCCCGCGCCCGTGTCGTTCGTCTACTGACCACCACGAAAAGGACTGCAGAGCAATGACTCTCGAGACGTTCTGGTTCATCCTCATCGCGGTGCTGTGGACCGCCTACCTCATGCTCGAAGGCTTCGACTTCGGCGTCGGGATGCTGCTCGGCACCTTCGGCCGCGACGCCGAGGGTGAGGATGGCGCCACTCGCAGACGCGTGCTGCTCAACGCCATCGGCCCGTTCTGGGACGGCAACGAGGTGTGGCTGCTGACCGCGGGCGGCGCGACGTTCGCGGCGTTCCCCGCCTGGTACGCCTCGATGTTCAGCGGTTTCTACCTGGCGTTTCTGCTCGTGCTGGTCGCGCTCATCCTGCGCAACATGGGGCTGGAATACCGCCACAAGCGCCACGGCGAGACCTGGCAACGCCGTTGGGACGCGATCATCGTGACCTGTTCGGTCATCGCCCCGCTGCTGGTCGGCACCGCCCTGACCAACCTCGTACGCGGAGTCCCGCTGAACAAAGCCGGCGACTTCACCGGCACCCTGCTCACGCTGCTCAACCCGTGGAGCCTGCTCGGCGGCCTCACCGTCCTCGCCCTCAGCCTCACCCACGGCTGCTTCTTCATCGCGCTGAAGACCGACGGTCAGGTGCGACGCGACGCGCGCGCCCTTGGCACGAAGGCGGGCCTGGTCTCCGCCGTCCTCGCGGTGGTGCTGCTCAGCTGGGTCGACCTGCACACCGGCACCACCTGGTCCTGGATCACGTCGGCAGTGGCCGCGGTGGCCCTGCTCGGCGCGCTTACCGCAAACCTGCGCGGGCGTGAGGGATTCGCGTTCTCCGGCACCATGCTCACCATCGGGATGGCGGTCGCGACCTACTTCGTCGCGCTCTTCCCCGACGTGATGCCGAGCACGACGAACGCCGCCTACTCCCTCACCGTCGACAACGCCTCCAGCTCCCACCTCACCCTGCAGATCATGACCGGCGCCGCCGTCGTCATGACACCCGTCGTGATCGGCTACTCGGCCTGGAACTACTGGGTCTTCCGCAAACGCATCTCGACCAGCACCCTCCCGACCAAGCACGACCCGCTGGCGCCGCTGCCTCCGTCGGAGTCGCTGCAAGAGGCAGGTCGCTGATGGCCGCGCCGTTCGACCCGCGCCTGTTGCGGGAGGTGCCGCAGACCCGCGGCCCGGTCGCAGCCCTCGGCATGCTCGGCGTCGCGCAGGGCATTGTCGCGATCGCTCAGGCCGTCGCGGTCGCCCACCTCGTGGTCGCGCTCGTCGAACGCCGATCCCTCACCGCCTGGGCCGTCACCGTGCTGACCCTGCTCGCAGTGCGCGGACTGCTCAGCGCGGCCGGGGAGGTCACCGCGGCATGGGCCGGCACGCGAGTGGCCGGGCTGCTGCGCCGTCGGGTGCTCACGGCCTGGCTGCACCGACCGGTCGACACGTCGCCCGACCCCACCACCATGCTGACCCGCTCCACCATCGGCGCAGGCAGCGTCGAGCCGTACGTCGCGCGCTACCTCCCCGCCCTGGTCAGCGCCGCCGTCGTGCCCCCATTGGCGATCGCCGCGATGGTCTGGGTCGACTGGGTCACCGCCCTCATCGTCGTGCTGACCGTGCCGCTGCTGCCGCTCTTCGCAGCCCTCATTGGGATGCACACGCGCGACGAGACACAGGCTCGCTGGGCCGAATCGCACCGGCTGGCAGGCCATTTCGTCGATGTCATGCGGGGACTCCCGACCCTGGTCAACTACCAGCGCGCCGACGCCCAGGTCGACGTCGTCGCGCAGGTCGGCGACCGGCATCGCCGGGCGACCGTGCGCACGCTGCGTACGGCGTTCCTCAGCTCCGCCGCTCTGGAGCTGCTTGCGACCATCTCGGTCGCCATCGTCGCGGTCGTCGTCGGCCTGCGGCTGACCTACGGCAGTATCTCGCTGACCGTCGCTTTGACGGCGATCCTGCTCGCGCCCGAGGCGTACTGGCCGATCCGCCGGGTCGGCCAGGAGTTCCACTCCGCCGCCGACGGCGCCGAGGCCGTCGACGGACTGCTCGCCGAGTCCGCGCAGCCGTCACGCCCCGCGCAGAGCGGATCGGCCGCCGGCACCACGGTGGTCGGTCTCTCCTACCGCTACCCCGGCACCGAGACCGACGTGCTGCAGGACGTGAGCCTGCACCTCCCCGCTGCGGGGATCACCGCCGTCACCGGCCCGTCGGGATGCGGTAAGACGACCCTGCTGGAGCTGCTCGCCGGACTGCGCACACCGACCTCCGGCGACGTGACCGCCCCCTCGTCGCATCTGGTCACCCAGCGCGCGTTCATCACGCCGGGGACGCTGCGGGACAACCTCGGCACCGCCGATCTCCCCGAGGGCACGAACTGGCTGCCGGCGCCGTTGCGGACGCTGCCCGCCGGGCTCGACACCCTCCTCGGCGACGACGGCTACGGACTGTCTGCAGGGCAACGCGCCCTGCTTGCGCTCACCCGCGCCCGCCTCGGCGACCAGCGGCTGATCCTGCTGGACGAACCCACCGCACACCTGGACGCTGCCGCGGCGTACGACGTACAGACCATGATCCGCGAGCTGGCGACCACGCGCGCGGTCGTGCTGGTCACCCACGACCCGGTGCTGATGGCGGTCGCCGACCGGCGCGTCGACCTTCCGCTCCGGCTCCCCGTCGCCACCGCCCGTCAGGGGGTGGAGCAATCGTCGAAGGGTGCGGATATGACCCCACCTCCCGGTGATGTCCCCACCCCCCGACGGGAGGAGCCTGCGGTGTGGGTCGGGCCGCACGCCCGCCGCTCGCTCCTGCGACCCGCTCCCGGGGTGCTGCGAGCCGCGGTCCTCGGCGGGTTCGCCGCCACCTGCGGGGTCGCACTGACCGCCACCTCCGGGTGGCTCATCGTGCAGGCCAGCACCCGGCCCGTCATCCTGACCCTGCTCACCGCGATCGTGGCCGTGCGCGCGTTCGGCATCGGCCGGCCGATCTTCCGGTACGTCGAGCGGATCCGCTCCCACGACGCGGCGCTGCACCTGCTCGCCGACCGGCGCACCGACCTCTACCGCACCCTCATCCCGCTGACGCCCGCGCGGCTGGGACGGCGCCGCCGCGCCGATCTGCTCGGCGCCGTCGTGCGAGACGTGGACGACGAGGTCGACGTGCAGGTGCGCGCCATCGTGCCGCTGCTGGCCGCCGCGATGACCTGTCTCGTCGCCACCTTCGCAGCCGCGATCCTCTATCCACCGGCGGCCCTCGTCGTCGTCGCGATCGCCCTGGTCGCGGCTCTGATCGGCGCGATCGACTGGTCCCTGGAGCGCGCCGGCCACGGCGTGAGCCTGAGCGCGCGGGGCGCCGTGACCTCCAGCGCCTCGACCATCAGCCTGAACAACGGAGCGCTGCAGGCGATGCGCGGAGGCGACGCCGAGCTCGCCAGGCTCGACGCCGCCCAGCTCGACCTGGAGCGCGCCGTGCGTCGGCAGGCCCGTGGGCGGGCGGCCGGCCTCGGTCTGAGCTTCCTGCTCACCGCGGCCGCGGCGATCGGGATCGCGATCCTCCTGCGGGGCGCCCTCGCGAACGGCGACGTCGCAGGCCCGTTCGCCGCGCTGCTGGTGCTCGGACCCGTCGCCCTGACCGACATCCTGGGCTCGATCCCGGACGCCGTCGGTGCGCTGGCCCGCGGCCAGGCAGCCCGCCGCCGCCTCGACACGCTCACCGGGCAGACGCCCGCCGTCCACGACAACGGACGCACCGCCGAGGTCCCCGCGCCGACCACCCTGCAGCTGTCGGACGTCGCCGCGTCCTGGACGGACGGGCCGGACCAGATCCACGGGATCGACCTGCGGGTCGCCCCGGGCGAGCACCTCGCCCTCACCGGGCCGAACGGCGTCGGCAAGTCCACCGTGCTCGCCGTCCTCGCCCGCCACCTCGACCCGAGCCGTGGTCGGTACGACGTCGTCGGGCGCGACGCCCTCGCGTGCCGGCCCGACGACGTACGCCGGCGTGTGGCCGTCGTCGACGATGAACCACACCTCTTCGCCGGCTCGCTGCGCGCCAACCTGCTGCTCGCCCGCCCGGGCGCGAGCGACAGCCAGGTGGCAAGCGCGCTGGTCGACGCGGGTCTCGGGCGGTGGGTCGCCGGGCTGCCTAACGGGCTCGACACGCTGCTCGGATCCGATGCCCGAGGGGTGTCCGGCGGCGAGCGCACCCGGATCGCGATAGCGCGGGCGGTGCTCGCGGACCGCCGCGTCATACTTCTGGACGAACCGGTGGCCCACCTCGATCACCCGACCGCGTCCGCATTGATGCGCGATGTGCACGATGCGACCCGCGACGCCTCGGTGGTCGTGGTCAGTCACCAGCAGATCGGCGTGCAGGGCTGCGACCGCGTGATCGAGCTCAGCCGCGAGGACATGGAAGACGGAGGTGGCGCGCATGCCCACGAGTGGGCGAGCGGAGCTCGGTGAGCTGGAGGGCGCGGTCATGTCCCGACTGTGGGACGCGCCGGCCGGTGGCACGTTGTCGGTGCGAGAGGTCTTCGAATCACTCTCTCGCGAGCGGGAACTCGCCTACACCACGGTGATGACGGTGCTCGACCGGCTGGCCAAGAAGGGCCTGGCCGACCGGGTCCGCGATGGACGCGCATGGCGGTACGCCGCCGCGGCCACCCGCGAGGAGATGACCGCCCGCGCCCTGCACCAGACGCTGGCGGCCCTCGACGGTGACGAACGGCAGGCGACGTTCGCGCACTTCCTGGGCGACGCATCGCACGCCGACCTCGCGGCTCTGCGGGCCGAACTGGATCGGATCGAGTCCGACGCACCCAAGCACGACGGCCGCCGCTGACCGCGGCCGCAGCACCTCTTCGTCGAGGGGTTCAGTCGGCCAGGAACGCGCGAACCCGCTGGCCGACCACCTCGTGCCGCCACAGACCCAGGTGGTCCGCCCCCGGCACCGCCACCAGCTGCGCGCCTGGGATGCGATCGGCCGCCGTCTGCGCCTGCGCGAACGGGACGTCGACGTCGGCGGTGCCGTGGATCACGAGGGTGGGCGAGCTGATCTGCTCGAACGGGTAGTCCGGCACGTCCTCGAAGAGGCGCATGTCAGCGGCGTACCCGGCCTTCCGGCGGTCGAATCGCACCGCGGCCGCTGCCACCGCTCGGCCGGGATCCGAGCGCGGCGTGACGAGCAGGTACCCGCCGATCACCGCATCGACCTGGGCCAGCCGCTCCCCGAGCCACTTGCCGACGCGCGCGAGGGGCTGCAGGGACGCGTACATCTCGTGCTCGGTGAAGGTCTGCACAAGCGACTCGATGAGCACCAGCCGGGCACAGCGGGAGGCGTGCCGCAGGGCGAACTGCACCGCGGCAGGGCCGCCGCCCGACACAGCGATGACCACGGCTGTCTCGATCCCGAGGGCGTCGAGCACCTCGGCGAAGAGGTCGGCCTGCTCCTCGGGAGTGGGACCGCTGTCCAGCGGGGTGCGTAAGTAACCGGGTCGCGACACCGACACCACCCGCCGGTCGTCGAGGCCGAGCCCGGAGGCGGTCACCTGAGCCAGGTCGTAACCGCCCGGTGTGCCGTGGACCACGACGACCGCCGGCTCGTCCGCCGTACGCCGGCCACCCGCCGGGACGCTGGAATCGCGCACCTCGACCGGCCCCCGAGACAGGTGCAGCACCCGGGCGCCCGCATCCTGTCGGTCCGCACTCACCCGACGCCACCGCTGCAGCCCGACAGCTGACGCCAGCAGGCCGACCGCGGCCGAGGCCAGGATCGACTCCCCCGTTCTGCGCATCGACCTCTCCTCGTGTCCGACGTACGACGACACCGGTCGGATGCCGCCCGCGCCGACCTCAGATATGCAGGATCACCAGCGCTGCCAGTGCCAACGGCGCCGCCACGGCAGCCATTCCGAGCAGCCCGGCACACGAGGCGAGGACGGGGTGATGCCGCTGCACCGTCAGCTGCTCCAGCCGGATGCGGGCGAAGTCCTCATGGCCGAGCGTGCCGTTCGGATGCTCGGACCGTGCGAGGGCCACCAGCGCCCGCGCCACCGGCACCCGGCCGACGGCGCGTTCGGCGCTGCGGTCCGCGAGCAGCTCGATCAGCAGGCGCACGGTCTCCAGGCCGCGGTCGCTGCGCAACCGCTGCGGCACCGCGGTGTGCCACACCGTGAAGAACTCCAGGACCAGGTCGTGGCGGTGGCGCAGATGCGCCAACTCGTGGGCGAGGACGGCGCGCAGCTCCGCCGGCGGAAGTGCCTCGATGGTGCCGCTGGTGAGCACGACCCGCCGTGAGGGCCCGGGGACGCAGTAGGCCGTCGCGGTGGGGTGGGAGAGCACGCGCACCTGCGCGGGGAGACCCTCGGCATGGACCGGTTCGTCGAGCAGGTCGACGAGCTCGCGGTGCTCACGGCGCACCTTCCGCAGCCGCCGGCCGACCACGTGTGCGCGTGCCAGCAGGCGGCCGATGAGCAACGCCGACACGAGGGCAGCGACCGCGGCGAGGGCGATGTGGTCGCGCGGAGCGGGCAGGCCGCGACCCACCCGCACGACGTACAGGACGGCCAGCGGCGCAAGCTCCAGGCCGGCGACCACCGCACCCAGCGACACTCCCTGCCACAGCCAGAGCGCGGGCCCGGGCACACCCCGCAGCGCGATCCACCGTGGAAGCAGCCGGGGTGCGGGCCAGGCGAGAGCCACTGTCAGCAACAGCAGCCACCCGAGGTACACCCCCGCATTCTGCGGCAGGCACCTCGCGATGAGCGCGCCGGCCGCGCAGGTCGCCGGCCGAACGCCCGGGAGACGACCTGCGCAGTCGGCGAGACGGGTCAGACCGGTGAGTTCTCCGGCTCGGCCAGGTGGGCGGGGTGCCGCTGCTCGTGTGGCGCGCCCGCGCCGGTGAGCTTCTCGCCCTCGACGTCGACCTTCGGCAGGATCCTGTCCAGCCACTTCGGCAGCCACCACGCGCGCTCGCCGAGCAGGAAGAGCAGCGCGGGCATGAGCGTCATGCGCACCACGAACGCGTCGAAGAAGACCGCGACCGCGAGGGCGAAACCGATCGACATGATGAACGAGACGCCCTGCAGGATGAACGCCGCGAAGACCGAGATCATGATCGCCGCCGCGGCCGCCACCACCCGGGCGCTGTTGCGGAACCCGTCGACCACGGCGTCACGCGCCGACATCCCGTGCACGTGCGCCTCCCGCATCCGGGTCACCAGGAAGACCTGGTAGTCCATCGCGAGCCCGAAGACGATGCCGATCAGGATGATCGGCATGAAGCTGACCAGTGGCGCGCCCTCGACGATCCCGAAGCGGCCCTTCTGGAAGACCTCGACGGTCGCCCCGAGCGTGGCCAGGATCGACAGCAGGAAGCCCAACGTGGCGACAAGCGGCACGAGCACCGACCGGAAGACGACCATCAGCACCAGGAACGCCAGCCCGATGACCACCGCTAGGTAGATAGGCAGCGCGCCGGTGAGCCGGTCGGACACGTCGGTCTGGATCGCCACCAGCCCGGTGACGCCGACCGTCGTACCCGTCGACTTCTCGATGCCGGACTGCCCGTCGCGCAACGCGTGCAGCAGCGACAGCGTCTTCTCGTCGTCCGCCCCCGACTTCGGGGTGATCAGCACCTGGGCGCCGGTGCCCGCCTTGTTGAGGCCGACGATCTGGGCGTTCGCGACGTCGGGCTTGGTGCCCGCCCAGGTCGCGACCTTCCCGTACGCCGTCGTACGCGCCTTGGCGCCTCCGGTCACGTTCGTGCCATCGACCACGACCAGCAGCGGCGCGGCACGACCCGGCCCGAAGGCCTCCGCCTGCAGGTCGGCGGCCTTGCGCTGGGTGGTCGACTTCGCGGCCGTGGAGTCGCTGGGCAGCGCCAGGTGCAGGCTCTTCGCGGGCACGGCGATGGCGCCGAGCACCACCACGACGAGCGCGACCACGATCGCCGGCTTGCGGCCGATCAGGCGGGCCCACCGGGTGCCGTTATTGACCGCGTGACCGTCCGCGTCGCGCGGGTCCTCGCGCTTGCGCACCTGCGCGCCGAACGCCTTGGACTTGAACATCCCGAGGACGGCGGGCAGCAGGGTGAGCGCGACCAGCACGGCGAAGAAGACGGTCTCTGCCGCGGCCAGACCCATCGCGGTGAGGAACGGGATGCCCACCACCGACAGCGCGATCAGGGCGATCAGCACCGTCAGGCCGGCGAAGACGACCGCCGTCCCCGCCTTGCCGACGGCCAACCCGACGGCGTGCGCCCGGTCGTCGGTCGTGCGCAACTCGGTGCGGTATCTGGACAGGATGAAGAGCGTGTAGTCGATGCCGACCGCGAGGCCGATCATGCTCGACAGGATCGGGGTCGTCGTGCCGACCGTGGTGAACGCGGTGGCGAGCTGCACCCCGATGGTGCCCATGATGACGCCGACGAAGGCCGACAGGATCGGCATACCGGCGGCGATGAGCGAGCCGAAGGTGATGATCAGGACGACGGCGGCGAACGCCACGCCGATCAGCTCACTGCTGCCGCCGGGATCGGGCGCGATCTGCATGCCGGCGCCGTTGACCTCAGCGGTCAGACCGGACGCACGCGCCTTCTTCAGGTCGTCGACGACCTTGTTCTGCGTCGCGGGCTTCACGTCCTGCACGGTCTTCACGTCGAACGCAAAGTCGATCGTGCCGATCCGCCCGTCCGGTGAGAGCGGCAGCAGCGCGTTCGCGTTGCGCTCGGCGACCGCCTTCGGCGTGCCCTGCTTGGCCGCTGCCGAGGTCGCCGCCTTGAACTGCGCGGCCGAGGCCGTCACCGGGTTGACCAGCTTGGTCTTGGGCATCTGCGGGACCTTCTGCAGGTCCGTGATCAGCGCGTCGACCGCATGGGAGTACTTGGCCTCCTTGAGGGTGTGCCCCTTCGGAGCACCCACCACCACCGAGACGCCGGCCTGGTTGACCGCGTCGCCGGTGCCCGGGAAGAGCTTCTGCTGCATCGACTGCGCCTTGAGCGACGGGATGCCCGGGATGGAGAAGGTGTCGACCAGCGGTTTGTGGATCGCCTGGGACAGTCCGCCCAGCCCGCCAAGCACAACCACCCAGCCGACGAGGAACAGCACCCAGTGCCGGTACGCCGTCCGGCCGAGTCGATACAGAGCGGTCGCCATCAGATGCCTTTCGTGGAAAACGTTCGGACGCACCAACGACTTCTCGCGCCCCTGCATCTCATGATGGGTCGCGGTGCGCGCTGGGCCAACCCGAGAGCGGCTCCCACGGAAGAATCGTGACGACTGTCACGCGTTCGGTGGTGCTGGCACTACCGGCGCGTACGCGACCACGCCGTTTCGCGGGTCCGGCCATGCAGCACAATCGCGTCCATGACTTCGACGACCACCCCTCGCGACACCTCCGTCCTGGACCGCGCCCGTGAGGTCGTGCTCGACCGGGGCGAGGCCCTCGGGTACGACGACATCGTCGCCGTGCTGAACACTCCCGACGAGCTGCTGCCCGACCTGCTCGCCCTGGCCCACGAGGTGCGCCTGAAGTACAACGGCGAGGAGGTCGAGGTCGAGGGCATCGTCTCCCTCAAGACCGGCGGATGCCCCGAGGACTGCCACTTCTGCAGCCAGTCGGGCCAGTTCACCTCCCCCGTGCGCTCGGTGTGGCTCAACATCCCCGAGTTGGTGCGCGCCGCCGAGCAGACCGCCGCCACCGGCGCCAGCGAGTTCTGCATCGTGGCCGCCGTCCGCGGACCCGACGCGAAGCTGATGAGCCAGATGCGCGAGGGCGTCAAGGCCATCAAGGAGGCCGTCGACATCGAGGTGGCCGCCTCACTCGGCATGCTCAGCCAGGAGCAGGTCGACGACCTCGTCGACATGGGCGTGCACCGCTACAACCACAACCTCGAGGCCGCGCGCTCCTACTTCACCAAGGTCGTCACCACGCACTCCTACGACGAGCGCTGGGACACCTGCACGATGGTCAAGGAGTCCGGCATGGAGCTGTGCTGCGGCGGCCTCGTCGGGATGGGCGAGACCGTCGAGCAGCGCGCCGAACTGGCCTCGCAGCTGGCGGAACTGGAGCCGCACGAGGTGCCGCTGAACTTCCTCAACCCGCGCCCCGGTACGCCGTTCGGCGACCTGGAGCCGATGGGCTCCTCGGATGCGCTGCGCACGATCGCGGCGTTCCGGCTCGCACTGCCGCGCACCATCCTGCGGTACGCCGGCGGCCGTGAGCTCACCCTCGGCGACCTCGGCACCCGCGACGGGCTGCTCGGCGGCATCAACGCCGTCATCGTCGGCAACTACCTGACCACCCTGGGCCGCGACCCGCGCGAGGACCTGGCGCTGCTGGACGAGCTGCAGATGCCGATCAAGGCGCTCAACGCGACGCTGTGAACCGTCCTGCCGACGCCACGGGCGCATCCGATGCTGCCGATCGCGGCGCGCCGGATGCGCCCGATCAGGGCACGCCGGCGGCGTACTGCGGGCACTGCGGCGCTCCGGACGAGGACGGTCCGCACCCGGCCTGCGAGCGCGCGCTCGAGCTGGAACCCCCGCGGTTCTGCGCGGTGTGCGCACGGCGGATGAAGGTGCAGGTGACGCCCACCGGCTGGAGCGCCGAGTGCTCCCGGCACGGCGAACGTGCCGCGCCGGGCGCCGACGTTGCTGGCAATCCCCGCTCAAACCCACGACGATGGGCCCAGCACACGACCCAAGGAGGTCCGCATGTCACAGCCGACGAACGGCGAAGGTAGGTCCGGGGAACACTCCGGCGGATACCAGCAGGGCGGAAGTCTCGGCCAAGGCTGGGAGCAGGACGAACAGTCCGACACGCCGTACGACGCGCAGAACACCGGGTGGGACGCCACGCAGGCGGTCCCGGCGGCCCCCCAGGAGGACGGCGCGCACGGCGCATCGCCGGCCCAGGGCAGCGAAGCCGCCGACGTCGCGGGCTCTGCCGACTCGGGTCCGTCGTCAGCCGGCGAGCAGGGATACGCCGCCGGTGACCAGCAGGGCTACAGCCAGCCGAGCGGCCAGGAGCCGACCGGCTACGCGCAGTCCGGCAGCTATGGCCAGCAGGGCCAGCCCGACTCCGGGTACGGCCAGCAGGGCCAGTCCGACTCCGGGTACGGCCAGCAGGGCGGCTACGGCCAGTCCAGCTACGGCCAGCAGGCACCCTCCGACGCGCAGGCCCAGCAGGGCTGGGGCCAGCAGGACCAGCAGGGCGCTTACGGGCAGCAGTCTCCGGCGTACGGTGCGAGCCAGCCGGGACAGGCGGGTCAGCAGGGCCAGACCGACCAGTCCGGCTCGAAGGGCCGCGGCTGGGGCCGTCAGAGCGGTCAGCCGCGCGACCCCAACAGCCCGCAGGCGCAGGTCAGCCAGGTCGTCGGCGGTGCCGGTGACGGCGTCGGCGCGCTCTTCAGCGACCTGCAGTTCAAGAAGTCGCTGACCGAGCGCATCGCGTCGCTGATCTTCCTGGTGACGATCGTCTGGGCGGTGCTGCACTTCCTGGCCAACACGATCTACAACTTCAGCAGCGAGAGCGTCGGCAACGGCATCTCGGTCAAGCACATGGGCACGGGCAACGCGCTGATCCACCTCCTGACCGACTTCGTGGCGCTCGTGCTGACCGTCGGGGTGACCCGGCTGCTGCTCGAGCTCGCGGTGCACGTCTCCCGGATCGCCGGGCGCACCAAGGACTGAGCACCACCTGCACCCCCGGCATCACCTCTTCGTCGAGCGGAGGGGTTCGCGCGGGAGTGGAGGGGCTTCGGCTCCTCCACTCGGCGCCGGACCCCTCCGCTCGACGTTCGAGGTCTACCGGCAGGTAGGAGCGCGCATTTCGGAACGAGCCCGGCCGGCTGATTGGATGCGGGGGTGTCCGACCCGTCGCAGCTGCTGTCCTACGACCGTGACCACCTCTGGCACCCGTACTCCTCGGTCATCGAGCCCGCGCCGACCCGCCTGGTGGAGTCCGCGAGCGGGATCCGCCTGACGCTGCGAGACACCGACGGCACCCGCCGCGAGGTCATCGACGGCATGTCCTCGTGGTGGTGCGCGATCCACGGGTACGCCGTGCCCGAGCTCGACGCGGCGGCCCAGCAGCAGCTCGGCCGGATGAGCCACGTGATGTTCGGCGGACTCACCCACGAGCCGGCGATCACCCTGGCGCGCAAGCTGATCGAGCGAGCCCCGGCATTCGACGGGCAGGCCCGGCTGGAGCACGTCTTCCTGGCCGACTCCGGCTCCGTCAGCGTCGAGGTCGCCCTGAAGATGGCGTGGCAGGCGCATCTGACCGGCGGTCGGCCCCGGCGCAAGATGTTCACCATCCGCGGCGGTTACCACGGCGACACGCTGGCCCCGATGAGCGTGTGCGACCCCGTCGGCGGCATGCACCGCCTCTTCACCGGCGTGCTCCCCGAGCAGGTCTTCGCGCCCCTGCCGCCGGCCGGGCTCGACGGTGACGACACGACCTACGACGAGTGGGAGAGCGCCACCCGCCGGCTCTACGAGGAGCACGCGCCCGACATCGCGGCGGTCGTGCTCGAGCCGGTCCTGCAGGGCGCGGGCGGCATGCGCATCTACCCACCGCGCGCGGTCCGGTTCCTGGCCGCACTGGCGCGCGACCACGGTGCGCTGGTGATCTTCGACGAGATCGCCACCGGTTTCGGCCGGCTCGGGACGATGTGGGCCGCCGACCAGGTCGAGGTCGTGCCGGACATCCTGTGCGTCGGCAAGGCGCTCACCGGCGGCTACCTCACGCTGGCCGCGGTCCTGTGCACCGCGGACGTCGCCCGGGCGGTCAGCGGCGGGGAGGCCGGTGCGCTCATGCACGGGCCGACGTTCATGGGCAACCCGCTGGCCTGCGCGATCGCGTCGGCCAGCATGGACCTGGTGACGCCGACCCGCATCGGCCGCGCCCGGCAGATCGAGGCGGAGCTGCGCGGTGCGCTGGAGCCCGCGCGGGCGCTCGCGAGCGTGCGCGACGTACGCGCCATCGGAGCCGTCGGCGTCATCCAGCTGCACTCCCCCGTCGACACCGAGGCAGTCACGCGGATCGCGCTGGAGCGGGGCGTGTGGCTGCGACCTTTCCGCGACCTGGTCTATGCGATGCCACCCCTCGTGAGCGATGCTGATGCCATCGAAACCATCGGCGGGGCGATGGTCTCCGCAGTGGAACAGGTGCATGGATGAGTACATTCGAGCAATACCTGCAGTCCCAGGCTGCGGAGCGTGATGCGGCGGGGCTGACGCGTCGGGTGGTCGCCGGTGTGGGCCACCAGGCGATCGACCTCGCAGGCAACGACTACCTGGGCCTGCGCCGCGATCCGACGGTGATCGACGCGGCGGTGGCCGCCCTGGAGTACTTCGGATCCGGAGCCGGGGCATCCCGCCTGGTGACCGGCACCTGGCCCATCCACGAGGACCTCGAGACCGCGCTGGCCGAGCACCTGCAGATGGAGTCGGCGCTCGTTTTCTCCACCGGCTACCAGGCCAACCTCGCAGCCATGACCGCGCTCGCCGACGACGACACCCTGATCGTCTCCGACGCGCACAACCACGCTTCGATCATCGACGGGGCGCGCCTGTCCCGGGCGGCCGTCGAGGTCGTCCCGCATGGTGACCTGGCGGCGTACGAACGCGCCCTGCAGGAGCGCACGCAGGCCCGCGCCGTCATCGTGATCGAGTCGATCTACTCGGTCTTCGGCGACACCTCCCCGGTGGCCGAGCTCGCCGAGATGGCCGCCCGGTACGACGCGCTCCTGGTCGTCGACGAGGCGCACGGCCTCGGGGTGGTGGGCGACCACGGCGAGGGTCGGGTCGCCTCCCTGGGGCTGGCGGGCGCTCCGCACATCGTGGTGACGGTCAGCCTGGCCAAGGCACTGTCGTCCCAGGGTGGCGCGGTGCTCGGATCGGACCTGGTGCGCAGCCACCTGATCAACACCGCGCGGGCCTTCATCTACGACACCGGCCTGGCACCGGTGTCCGCGGGCGCCGCGCTCGGGGCTCTCGACGTGCTGGTCGAGCGACCCTCCCTGGCCAAGGAGGTCCGCGAGATCATGGGCGAGCTGGCCGCGGCGTGCGGTGTCTCCACACCCGCGGGCGCCGTCCTGTCCGTCGCCATGCCCGGCCCGCGGGAGGCACTGGCGGCGGTCGACGTGTGCGCGGCGCACGGCGTGCGCATCGGCTGCTTCCGCCCGCCGTCGACGCCTGACGGCAGTTCCCGGCTGCGGCTGACCGCACACGCCGGTCTCTCGTCCAAGGACGTCGAGCACTGCGCGCGGGTGCTGCGCACGGTCTCCCGGTGAGCAGCCCCTGCCCGGTCATCTGCATCAGCGGCACCGACACCGAGATCGGCAAGACCATCGCCACCGCTGCGATCGCAGCAGCGCTGACCGGTCACGGCCAACGCGTGGTCGCGGTCAAGCCCACCCAGACCGGGCTGGCTCCCGGTGAGCCCGGGGACGCCGACGAGGTCGCCCGGCTGACCGACGTCGACGTGCGCGAGTACGTGCGTCTTCCCGAACCGCTCGCGCCCGACATCGCGGCGCGGCGTGCCGGTGTCTCCCTGCCGACCGTCGCCGAGCACGCCGCCCGGGTCGCCGACCTGACCCGCAGCGGCGAGTACGACGTGGTGCTCGTCGAGGGCGCCGGCGGACTCCTGGTGCGGCTGGACGCCGACGGCGGCACCCTCGCCGATCTCGCGACCGCGCTGGGGCGCGACGGGGTCCGCGCGGGGTTCGCGATCGTCGTACGCGCCGGCCTCGGCACCCTCAACCACACCGCGCTCACCCTCGAAGCCCTGGAGGCCCGCGGCCTGGATCTCGTCGGGCTGATCGTGGGATCCCTGTCCGAAACACCGGATCTGGCGGCCGAGACCAACCTGGACCAGCTGCGCGACCTGGCCGACGACCGGTGGATCGGCACCATCCCGGCGGGCGCCTCACGCCTGGAGCCCCGGGTATTCCGCCGCGCCGCCGCCGACTGGCTGGTGCTCTAAGAGCCACCGATCGGTGCGCTCGGCCCGGGCTGGCCCTACGGATTTAATGTGCAGCGCTCGTCATTAATGAGTAGCGCAGCACACTAACGTGCCGATCGGCTGCATAAGCCTGCCCGCACGGGGGTAAACGCAGTGGTGGCGGCGGTCAGATCGCCACCGCATCCGCACCAGCCGACAACAGAAAAGTGAAATCCCGTGTCCCAAGGAACCAACCTCCTGTCTCGATCAGCGCACGATCTCTCCCTTGCCACCTGGTTCGGAGGATCTCTGATGGGAGCTGTGGGCCTCAACGGTGCGACCGCGAAGGCCAAGGACCCCTCCGAACGGCTACGGCTGTCCACCCTCGGGTGGGCTCGCTGGACGCCGATCCAGATCGCCGCTGCCGGCGTGCACACCCTCGGCGGGCTCGGCCTGATCGCCGGCAACCGCTCGCGTGTCGCCCACGACTCCGGCGCGCAGGCGAACACGGTCGTGAAGACCGTCCTCACGGTCGCCGCGATGGGCGCGACCGGCTACTCCGGCTATCTCGGCACCAAGATCGGCAAGCACGCGCACGAGGGAGGCGCCGGCGCGACCGAACCGTCGTCGTCCGCGTCGAAGGAACTCGCCTCCGCGCAGAAGCAGCTCGCGATCGTGCAGTGGGTCATCCCTGCACTGACCGGGGTGCTCGTCGTGCTCGGAGCCCAGCAGGGCGAACAACAACGCGGCCTACGCGGCCTGCTCGATGTCTGAATTCCACTCTCACACGTAGGAGTCTGATCATGTCGATGCATCGCACCCGTTACATCACACTCGCCGGGGCGTCACTCGCCGTCGCGGCGACCTGCCTTCCCGCCACCGCCTTCGCGGCGACATCGCCGAGCACGGCCGACAAGACCTTCGTCACGGCCAACGAACAGGTCAACCTCGCCGAGATCGCCATCGGCCAGCTGGCCATGACGCATTCGTCGTCGGCCGCCGTGCGCACCCTCGCGCAGAAGACGATGTCGGATCACATGGCCGCCAAGGCCAAGCTGACGACGGTCGCCGCGAACCTCGGCCTGCCGCTGCCGAGCGCGCCGAACGCCATGCAGCAGGCCCAGGCAGCCCAGCTGAAGGGACTGACGGGGTCCTCGTTCGACCAGCTCTATCTGCGTGACCAGGTCGCCGGACACGAGACGTCGATCGCCGGGACCGACACCGAGATCAGGACCGGCTCCAGCGCAACCGTCGTGAGCTACGCGCGCGGCTACCTTCCGGTCGCGCAGATGCACCTGCGGATGGCGCAGGCAGACCTGGCGTCCTCCTCCGGCAGCGGGCCCGGCAGCGTGCAGGCCGGCTCGGGTGGGCAGGCCGCCACCAACGAGGGCACCGATCTGCGGCTGGGCTGGACCGCCGGCGCCGTCGGTCTGGCGCTGCTCGGCGGAGGCGCTGTGTACGCCGACCGCAGGAGGCGTGCGCTGCGGTGAGACCGCTGCTGACGCTCGGGGTCGGGCTGCTCGCCGCCGCGATCGGCGCCGGGGGCGTTGCGCTCTCGCAGCATCCGGCGAACACGGTCCCGCGCGATTTCGGATCGGTGGCGTCCTCGACCGGGACGCTGCCCGGTCCGGTGAGCGCGACACCGCGTCGTGCACCGGGGATCGCCCCGGTGCACGACGCGGTGCCCCCGGCTGCCCCGGTGCGGATCACGATCCCGTCGCTGCGCGTCTCCGCACCGCTGACGAAGGTGGCGCTGGACGGCGCGAACTCGCTCGTCGTACCTCGGGATCCGCACGTGGTCGGGTGGTGGCAGGCGAGCGCGCTCGCCGGGTCGCCGATGGGCACCACGGTGCTGGACGGTCATGTCGACACCGCGGCGCAGGGACCCGGCACGTTGTTCCGCCTGCAGGACCTCCGAGCGGGCGCCACGATCGTCCTACGGGCCGCGAACGGCCACGAGTACACCTATCGGGTCACGACCCGTCGGGTCCTGAAGAAGTCCGGTGGCCTCCCGGCGAGCCTGTTCAGCCCGACCGCACCGGGGACGCTGGCCGTCGTCACCTGCGGCGGACCGTTCGACCGCGCCGTCCACCACTACGTCGACAACATCGTGGTGCTTGCGAACCCGGTGAGCTGACCGCGATTGCGAACCGACCCGTCGATGCGTACGGCGGGCCGGTTCGCCGGGTCGGTAGGGTCGGTCGAGTCCGCCCGCCAGCGGTGGGCCCACCCTGCGAAGGAGCACTCCCGATGCCCGTGCGAGACGTCAACTGGCCGGTCGGCAGCCCCTGCTGGGCGGAGTGCTCCTTCGAGCCGGAGCACCGCGGCATGACCCATGCCCGCGACTTCTACGAGAAGCTCTTCGGCTGGCGTACGGAAGAAGGCGTCTCGGGCAGCGGCGGCGCCGGGAGCGCGGCCTACGTGACGTGCTTCAAGGACGAGCGCGCCGCGGCCGGGCTCTCACCGATGCTGGCCGAGGGTGAGCGCCCGTCATGGCTGACCTACCTCGCCACCGACGACATCGAGGAGGCCGCGCAGGCGGTGCAGCGGGCCGGCGGCATCGTGCACGTCCCGCCGGCCGAGGCGGGCGACCTCGGGCGGCTGGCGTTCTGCACCGACCCCACCGGCGCCTACTTCGCGCTCTGGCAGGCGGGCACCCACAAGGGCTTCAGCATCGTGGCGGAGCCCGACGCGGTCGTGTGGCACACCCTGCTGACCCGGGATCTGGCCGGGGCCAAGGCCTTCTACGGCGAGGTCTTCGGCTACACCTTCGAGGACCGCGCGCCCGACCTCAGCATCGCGAAGCTGCCAGGCGGCGCGGAGGTGGCCGGGTTCCACCAGGCCGACCAGCTGGCCGACGACGTCCCGGCCAACTGGCTGGTGCACTTCGCGGTGAGCGACCGCGACTCCTCCGCGCAGATCGCGCAGAGCCTCGGCGCGCAGGTGCTGATGACCAGCGACTCCCCGATGGGGCCCGAGGCGCTGCTGCAGGGCAAGCACGGCGAGGTCTTCACCGTCGTGCAGGTCACCGACTGACACGCGCCGTCACACTCGGCGATTCGTCGGGTACGACGGCGGGCTGAGAGGATGACCGCCATGCGTTCGCTCGCCTCCGCCACCCCGCCGATCGCCCTCGGCGCCCTCGACGGCCGGTACCGCGGAGTCGTCTCCGCACTGGTCGACCACCTCTCGGAGCCGGCGCTGAACCGGCAACGCGTGCACGTCGAGGTGGAGTGGCTGATCCACCTCACCACGGTCGGCGCCGTGCCCGGCGTCCGCGCTCTGACCGAGGCCGAGCAGGCTCAGCTGCGCGCGATCCCGCAGGACTTCGACCTCGCCGACATCGAGGAGCTCGCCGAGATCGAGCGCGAGACCGTGCACGACGTCAAGGCAGTCGAGTACTACCTCAAGCGCCGCCTGCCGGCAATCGTCGGCGAGCAGGACGCGCCCGCGCTCTCGGAGCTGATCCACTTCGCCTGCACCAGCGAGGACATCAACAACCTGTCGTACGCGCTGATGGTGCAGGGCGCGGTCACCGGCGTGTGGGCCCCGAAGGCCGCGCGCCTGGTCGAGCAGGTGGCCGACATGGCGCGCGAGCTGGCCGACGTGCCGCTGCTCGCGCACACCCACGGCCAGCCCGCCACGCCCACCACGATGGGCAAGGAGATCGCCGTCCTCGCCCACCGCCTGGGCCGGCAGCTGCGCCGCATCAAGGGCGCCGAATACCTCGGCAAGATCAACGGAGCGACCGGCACGTACGGCGCACACACCGCCGCCGTTCCCGGCACCGACTGGATCTGCATCAGCCGCGACTTCGTGGAATCGCTGGGCCTGCAGTGGAACCCGCTCACCACGCAGATCGAGAGCCACGACTGGCAGGCCGAGCTCTACGCCGACGTCGCGCGCTTCAACCGGGTGCTGCACAACCTGTGCACCGATTTCTGGACCTACATCTCGATGGGCTACTTCGCGCAGGTGCGCGGCCAGGGCACGGTCGGGTCGAGCACGATGCCGCACAAGGTCAACCCCATCCGGTTCGAGAACGCCGAGGCCAATCTCGAGGTCAGCAACGCGCTGCTCGACGTCCTTGCCGCGACCCTCGTGCAGTCGCGCCTGCAGCGCGACCTGACCGACTCCTCGATGCAGCGCAACATCGGCACGGCGTTCGGCCACTCGATGCTGGCATTGGACAACGCGGGTCGCGGCCTCGCCGGGCTCGATGCCGTCCCCGCAGCGATGGCCGCCGACCTCGACCGCAACTGGGAGGTGCTCGGCGAGGCGATCCAGTCCGCGATGCGCGCGCTGGGAGCGGCCGGCGTCGAGGGGATGGATCAGCCCTACGAGCGCCTCAAGGAACTCACCCGCGGGCGCCGGATCACCGGCGACGACCTGCGCAGGTTCGTGCGCGGGCTCGGCTTCCCGCCGGAGGTGCAGGAACGGATGCTGGCGCTGACGCCCGCGTCGTACGTCGGCCTCGCACCGCAGCTGGTCGACTTCCTCGAGCGCTGACCGCCGGGCGACCGGCACGCTCCTGCCTCGCTCGTGAGGGCCCGCTCGGCCCGAACGACCCGCCCGCGCCCTCTATGCGATACCCCCGGAGGGTACCCTGGGGGTGACAGCAGCAGCACCGCGACAGCTAGAGGATTGGTCGAGATGGCCGGCTATTCAGGCAGCAAGCAGGACTACCTCACCCGGCTGCGCCGGGTGGAGGGACAGGTCCGGGGCATCCAGCGGATGGTCCAGGAGGACACCTACTGCATCGACGTGCTCACCCAGGTCAGCGCGATCACCAAGGCGCTGCAGTCGGTGAGCCTGGGGCTGCTCGAGGACCACATCGCACACTGCGTGGTCGATGCCGCGCGGGAGTCCGAGGAGGCCGCCCACGACAAGGTCGCCGAGGCGTCGGCGGCGATCGCCCGGCTCGTGAAGAGCTGAGCGACGCGCCCGGTCAGATGGTGACGGGACCGTCAGCGGTCTCGAAGCTCACCGAGATCAGGCCGGGCGTGCCGTGCGGGGCGGCGAAGTCGAAGGTGATGCCGGGCTCCCACTCGTCGCGATCGACACCGGGCTCGCCGTTGAGTCCGAGCCAGTCGCGCACCCGCACCGGCGACCCGCCGATCTGCAGACGGGTCAGGCTGGCCCCGGTCGGACCGTCGCCGGAGGGGTGCGGCACCCCGTCGGCCCACTGGATGAAGTAGGGCACCTGGGCGTCGGAGGTGAGGCCCTTGACGCCGAGCTGCTTCCAGGACAACTCGACCCCGTCGGGACGGTGCCGGTTGCCGGGCGCCGCGGCGCGGCCGACCAGTCCCTCGGCGATGCCGATGTCGTTGACCCGCACGACCCAGGCGAGCCATCCGCCCCCCGCCTCGGAGCACGCGCGCACGGCCTGGCCGAAGGGCGCCTTGTCCGATGCGGGGTGGTCGAGCACCTCCACGACCTCGACGAACCGGTCGTTCTTGAGAGGAATGATCATGTTGCGGGTGCCGAACCGAGGGTGGATCCCACCGTCGTTGGGTTCGACTCCGAGAAGGGCCCCGACCCGCTTCGCGGTGGAGATCAATCCGTCTGCAGCGGCGGCGTACACCACATGGTCGACTCGCATGCTGAGCATCGTGCCACCCGCTGCCAGGTGGCTCCAAGCTGGGTGTGGGATAGCGGCTCCGGCGCTCTCAGCGGGGGGTGTGCGGGGCGGCCTAGCGGCGCTGGCGGACGGCCTCGTACAGCAGGATCGCCGCAGAGGTGGCGACGTTGAGGGAGTTGGCCGTGCCGGACATCGGGATGGCGACCCGCTCGTCGGCTGCGTCGAGCACCGAGCCGGTCAGGCCCTCCTTCTCGGTGCCGACGGCGATCGCGACGGCGCCGGTGAGATCGACGTCGGTGTACGACGTGCGGGTGTCGGGGGTGGCCGCGACCAGCCGCACGCCGCGGGCGCGCAGCCACGCCAGCGTCTCCGCGGTGGGCGCCGTCGCCACGGGCACCGCGAAGACGGTGCCCTTCGAGGCGCGTACGACGTTGGGGTTGCCCCAGTCGGTCACCGGGTCGGCCGAGACGACGGCGTCCACGCCGGCGG
The DNA here is from genome assembly GCF_017565325.1 of Allobranchiibius sp. GilTou38. Classification (NCBI taxonomy): domain Bacteria; kingdom Bacillati; phylum Actinomycetota; class Actinomycetes; order Micrococcales; family Dermacoccaceae; genus Allobranchiibius; species Allobranchiibius sp. GilTou38. The sequence goes on from NZ_JAGEKN010000003.1 coordinate 192,344, forward strand.
CGTCGGCCGTGCGCAGCATGGCGCCGAGATTGCCCGGCTTCTCGACACCCTCTGCGAGCAGGATCAGCGAATCATCTTCGGTCGCAACGTCGTCCAGCGCGGTCCCAGCGAGTGCGGCGACGGCCACGATGCCGTCCGCGCCCTCGCGGTAGGCGATCTTCTCGAACGCCGCGCGGTTCAGCCGGGCGATCTGCGCTCCGCGCTCGCCGGACTCCCGCACGAGCTGCGCCACCTCGGCGCCGGCGGACGCGAGCTCGGGGCAGTACAGCAGCTGACGCGGCACCACCCCGGCGTCGACCGCGAGCCGCAACTCGTCGTACCCCTCGATCAGCGTGAGGCCGAGCTCGTCGCGCCGCCGCCGCTTGCGCAGTGCGACGACGTCCTTGAGCCGCGGGTTGGACGGCGAGGTGATCAGGAGTTCGGACACGACGACGACCCTACGGTCGTCACGGGACCGGCCGCGCCACCTGCCGCGAACGGGGGTCGACCGCCCCGTCCGTCTGGGATCGGCGCACACGGACTCGTGATCGGTTTCGGCCGCCTGGTCCTCATCCCGCTGACGACGACTGCCGGCCGGCTCGTCCTTCACCGGCTCTGACCGCGGGCCGTGCATGGCGGCTCCGACCGCGCGACTCCCGGAGCGGGACGGCATCGAGGCCGCCCAGCACCTCGGTCTGGCCGCGGTGTGCCGATGCCGTCGCCAGCGGAGCCTCCAGCAGATCGGTGAAGACCAGCTCCGCCGCCCCCAGCAGGGTCGCGTCCTCGCCCAGTCCCCCGAGGCACACACGCGCCGGTTCACCGGGTGCTCTGGCCATCAACGTGTCGAGGGAGGACTGCAGATCCTCCTGCCGCTCGTCCAGGAGCCGGCTGAGGGAGCCTCCGATGACGATGAGCTGCGGATTGACCAGGTGGGAGATGCTCGCCAGCCCGACGGCCAACCACTGGCACACGTCGTCGATCGCGGTCTGGGCGAAGACGTTGCCGTCATCGGCATCCTTCATGACCTCGCCGATGCCGAATGCCGACGTCTGACCGGAGAGGCCGGCACGGGCGAAGAGCGCACGCTCACCGACGACCTGCTCGAAACACCCCTGGTTGCCGCAGTAGCACAGCGGCCCTCCCGGCTGTACGACGATGTGGCCGATCTCGCCTGCCAGGCCGTGCGCGCCGAGGAGCGGCACACCGTCGACGAGAAATCCCGCCCCGACACCCACCCGTGCGATGAGGTAGGCGACATCGTCGACGTCGCGCGCGACCCCACGCAGGTGTTCGGCCACGACCCCGAGGTTGGCGTCGTTGCCCAGATGGATCGGGATGTCGTCGCCGAATGCGACCTGCAGCATCCCCACCAGGTCGACGTCGTCCCAGTGCAGGTTGGGGGCTGCCAGGATCCGCGAGTCGCGCCGTCGTACCGTCCCCGGCACGCTCACCCCGACGCCGATCAGCCAGCTCTGCCCGGGGATGCTGTCGGCCAGGGCACCCACGCCCGCGACCACCTCCGCGACGATCTCCTCCGGCGCGATGACGTCGGCCAGATCGATGGAGTGCCGTGCCAGCACCCGCCCGCCGAGGGCGACCGCCGCCACCGTGAGGTGACTCACGGCGACGTCGACCGCCACGGCGTACGGGCCGTCGGTGCGCGGTCCGACGATCGGTGAGGGCCGACCCGCCGTGCCGCGTGCGGCGGGTGCGTACTCCGACACCAGCCCCAGCTCCTCGAGCTGCGCGACCAGCACCTTGATCGTGCTGCGGTTGAACCCCGTCACGCGCGTCAGCTCGGCGCGCGACAGACGCCCGCGGCGGTGGATCTCGGACAGGACGATGCGCAGGTTGTGACTTCGGATGGACTGGTGGCCGGATGAGATCTGTCGTGCCATCACTCCTCCCCCCGCCAGGAGGTCACAGGCCGGAGGAACCCGCCCGACGACGGGACAGAGCGTCGACGGCGGCGGCCAACATGAGCACCACTCCGGTCACGATGTACTGCACGGCCGCACTGTTCGTGCCCTTCACGAGGTTGGACATGCCGTTGTAGATGACCTCGACGACGGCACCACCGACGATGGCGTCGATCATGCGTCCCTTGCCGCCGAAGAGGCTCGTGCCACCGATCACGGCCGCACCCACCGCCAACAGCAGGGTGTTGCCGCCGTAGTTCGCGACACTCACCGACTGCACGTTCGAGCCGATCATGATGCCGCCGATGGCGGCCATGGCCGAACACAGGACGAACACCGAGATGCGGATCCGGTCCACGGGGATACCGGCCCGTCGGGCGGCCTCCTCGTTACCACCGACGGCGTACACGTGACGGCCGTACCGGGTGCGGCTCAGCACGAACGTCCACACCACGAAGAACGCGATGATGATCGGGACGACCCACGGGACTCCGGAGAGCTCCTGCGCGGCCACCTTGACGAGCTTGCCGTCGACCGTCTTGAAGCCGGCCGCCTGGTTGATCGACCGGTTCTGGTTGAGCGCGTAGACAGCGAGGAACGTGCCGACCGCGATCGCACCGACCTTGAAGGCGATGACCGCGATGGGCTCGGTGTTGAGACCCTGGCGGCGTCGACCGTTCTGGGCGAGGAACTTGACCGCGGCGTACCCACCCACGATGAGGACCGCGAGCAGCCAGCCCGCCCAGATCGGCATCTGATTACCGTCGAAACCGTTGACCACCGAGTCGGTGATCGTGATGTCGCCCTTCTGACCCTTGCCGTTGTTGGCGATGTAGAGCGCCACACCCTGGAACGCCAGGAAGAACGCGAGGGTGACGACGAACGACGGGATGCGCACCTTGGCGCGCAGGAAGCCGATCAGGAGACCGATGATGACGCCGGTGATGATCGCGGCGCCGATGGAGACCGGCCAGGGCGCGTGGTACCCCACCATGAGGCGCACCATCACCGTGGCGCAGACGCCCGCGGCGAAGCCGGCGGACAGGTCGATCTCACCGAGCAGCAGGACGAAGACCAGACCCATCGCGATGAAGATGGGTCCTGCGCCCTCCGTCAGCATGTTGCCGAGGTTGAAGAGCCCCTTGAACGTCGGCTGCAGGATGCTGAAGACGATGACGAGCAGGACGAGCCCGGTGACGGCGGGCAGGGAGCCCATCTCGCCGCCGCGCAGCCGTTGCACGTAGTTGGTGACGTACGCCGACACGCTGTTGCCGGTCGGCACCGTCGTGGCCACAGCCTCCAGCGAGCCGGCCTTCGGCGCGGCGACGTTCCGGCTGGCGCCGGTCGTACCTTCTGCGCCCTTGCTGCCCTCGGTGCCGTCGGTGCCGTTCGCGTCGGTGTCCACCGAGGCAGGGGGCTTGTTGATGTCGTTCATTCTGCGACTCCCGTGGTCATCGCCGGCACGCCAGCGGTCTTGCCGGTGGTGATGAGTTCGACCAGCTGCGTCTGGTTGACCTGGGAGCGCTCGACCATCGCGGCCATCTTGCCCAGGTACAGCGTGGCGATCCGGTCGGAGACCTCCAGCACGTCGAGCATGTTGTGCGAGATCAGGACCACGGCCAGGCCACGGTCCGCCAGCCGGCGCACCAGTGCGAGGACCTGCGCCGTCTGCGCGACGCCCAGCGCCGCGGTCGGCTCGTCGAGCACGACGAGCTTGGAGTTCCAGAGCACCGCCTTGGCGATGGCGACCGTCTGGCGCTGGCCACCGGAGAGGCTGGAGACCCGCTGGCGCACCGACTTCACCGTGCGCACCGACAGCGACGCGAGCGTCTCCTCAGCGGCGTGCTCCATGGAGTTCTCGTCCAGGACCGCCTTCTGCACCCGTTCACGACCCAGGAACATGTTCTGCACGATGTCCAGGTTGTCGCACAGCGCCAGGTCCTGGTAGACGATCTCGATCCCGAGCGCCGACGCGTCACGGGGGGTGTGGATGTTGGTCGACGCACCGTCGAAGGAGTACTCGCCGGAATCGATGGTGTAGGTGCCACTGATGCACTTCACCAACGTGGACTTGCCGGCTCCGTTGTCGCCGACCAGAGCCGTGACCTCACCCGCGCGGGCCTCGAAGTCGACGTCCTGGAGGACGTGCACCGGACCGAAGCTTTTGTTGACACTGCGCAATTGCAGTAGTGGCTGATCGGGCACTGCGGCGTTACCTCCGGTTCGATGGGTGCCGGGCGGCTGCCGAAGGGGCACGACCCGGTTGCGTCCGCCTCCGGGCCGGCCGGCGAGATGCCGACCGGCCCGGACGCTGGACCTTCAGTGCGCCAGTCCGCAGGAGCTACTGGCGCGGGGCGTCACTTGACGCCGTTGGAGGTGCACATGGCGGCGAAGCTGCCGGTGCACACGGTGTTCTTCGGAACGTAGCCGTCGTTGATCGGACGCGCGACGTTCGCCTTGGTGATCACGATCGGCGTCGCCAGGATCGACGGCACCTTCGCCTTGGTGGACGGGTCCTCGACGGTCGCCGTGGTGGACGGGACCTTGCCGGTCACCAGCTGCGCGATCGCGTTGATGGCCGGACCGGCCTCCTCGGTGGTCGGCTTGTAGATGGTGAAGCACTGCGAACCGTCCATGACGCGCTGCAGACCGGCCGCCGAAGCGTCCTGCCCGGAGACGGCGACCTGGCCGCTCAGGTGGGAGTTCTTCAGGTCCGTGATGACGGCGCCGGCCATCGTGTCGTTGGCGACCATGACGGCCTTGATGCCCGGGTGGGCTGCGAGCATGGTGCTGAACTCACGACCCGCGGTCGGGGCGTCCCAGTTGCCGTCCTGCTCGGCGACCTTGGTCCAGCCCTTGGTCTTGCCGAGGACGCTCTCGTATCCCTGGCGGAACAGCGTGGCGTTGTTGTCCGTCGACGCACCGTCGATCTGGGCGTACTGCACGGAGCTCTTGCCCTTGACCTGCGAGCACTGCGTGAGGGCCGTGCCCTGCGCGACACCGACCTTGACGTTGTCGAAGGAGATGTAGAGCGACGCGCCGCCACCGGGGGTGAGCCGGTCGTAGTCGACCGTCAGGACGCCGTTCTTCTTGGCCTGCTGCTCGATCGCCGCGCCGGAGGCCGGGTCGAGGTTGACGATCATCAGGACCTTGACCTTGTTCGCCAGCATGCCGTTGGCGATGGTCTTCATCGTCGCGGCGGAGCCGTTGGCGTTCTGGATGTCGCAGTTCAGGTTGTCGGCCTTGCAGTCCGCCTTCAACGCCGTGGGATCGGCGGTGATCCAGCGCGGCGAGGAGGTGGTGTCCGGCAGGATGATGCCGACCTTGGCCCCCTTGCCGTCGAACGTGCCGCCGCCACCAGCTGCCGAGCTGGAGGAACCCGAGGACGACGACGAGCTCGACGAGCTCGACGAGCTCGTGCCGGCAGCGCTGGAGCTGCTGCCGCCGCCCTTGCTCGAGCTGCCACAGCCGGTGAGAGCCATGGTCCCCACAGCCCCTGCGGCGATGAGGATGTTCATGCCTTTGCGCATAGATCCCGCCCTTTCGCGGTTGTCTGAACGCGCCGGCCGCTCCGGTCGACACGCTGATGTAACGCCGCACAACATATGGCCGTAGTGTCGGCACTGGAAGCATCCCCGCGGAAGCGTGACCGACCTGTGACCTGCGCCACAGATCGCCCTCGTTGTGCAACGGTGGGTAGCGACGTCGTACACCGTCGCCACCTCGCCCGAACGCTGTGTTCAGTGGCTGAAAACAAGCTGTGGGCGCGATCCGCCAGTGAACTTTCGCGGCGCGGCGACCCGGGTCTGACGCCCCGGATCGAACGCCAGGACGAACCGGACCGAACTGCATCCGCACACCGACGCATGGGAGTTATGTATGGCACTCATCCCTACCCGCGAGGACAAGTTCAGCTTCGGGCTGTGGACCGTGGGGTGGCAGGCCCGCGATCTCTTCGGTGAAGCCACCCGGCCGGTGCTCGCCGGAGTCGAGGCGGTCCACAAACTCACCGAGCTGGGCGCGTACGGCATCACCTTCCACGACGACGACCTGATCCCGCCGGGCAGCTCGACCGCCGAGCGGGACCGCATCGTCGCCGAGTTCAAGCAGGCCCTCGCCGACACCGGCATGGTCGTCCCGATGGCGACCACGAACCTCTTCGGCGACCCGATCTTCAAGGACGGCGGCTTCACCAGCAACGACCGTTCGGTGCGCCGCTACGCGCTGCGCAAGGTGATGCGCAACATGGATCTGGCTGCGGAACTGGGCGCCGAGATCTACGTGTTCTGGGGTGGCCGGGAGGGATCTGAGGTCGACTTCGCCAAGGACGTCCGCTCCGCCCTGGACCGCTACCGCGAGGGCATCGACCTGCTCGCTCAGTACTCCATCGACAAGGGGTACGGGATGCGGTTCGCCATCGAACCCAAGCCCAACGAGCCCCGCGGCGACATCCTGCTCCCCACGATCGGACACGCGCTGGCGTTCATCTCCCAGCTCGAACACGCCGACATGGTCGGGATCAACCCCGAGACCGGCCACGAGCAGATGGCCAGCCTCAACTACACCCATGGGATCGCGCAGGCGCTGTGGCAGGACAAGCTCTTCCACATCGACCTCAACGGTCAGAAGGGTCCGCGCTACGACCAGGACATGGTCTTCGGGTACGGCGACCTGCTGCAGGCGTTCTCCACCGTGGATCTGCTCGAGAACGGCGCGCCAGGCGGCAGCCCGACGTACAACGGTGACCGCCACTTCGATTACAAGCCGCTGCGCACCGAGGACATGGACGGCGTCTGGGAGTCGGCGCTGGCCAACATGGAGCTCTATCTGGAGCTGCGCGAGCGGTCCAAGGCGTTCCGGGCCAGCCCGAAGGTCCAGGAAGCCCTGGCGGCGTCCGAGGTTGCCGAGCTCGCTCAGCCGACGCTGAACAAGGACGAGACCTGGGAGATGCTCGTGGGCGACGACGCCTCGTACGAGGGCTTCGACCGCGACGCCGCGGCCACCCGGGGCTACGGCTTCGCACGTATCCAGCGGCTGGCCGTGGAGCACCTGCTCGGCGTCTCCTCGGACTGACCCCCGACCCACGTCCATCCCCGTCACGGCGCGACCTGTGGGGTCGCGCGATCCGGTGGTGGACGTGGGTGCCGGTCGCTAGATTGCCAGCATGACGGTGCTACCCGTTTTCGACTTCCCGCAGTTCGTGGCCGCCTTCGACGCGAAGCGGCGCGAGCGTGGCCTGGACTGGTACCAGTTCGCCGGGGAGCTGTGGGAGCAGTCCTCTGACCTGAACGCCGAGCGGGAGGACGACCATCCCCTCTGCGGTGGCGCGGTGTCCCGGCTGGGCGCGCGGGGCGAGACCTCCTGCCAGTACGCGCTGTTCATGCTGCGCTGGCTCGACGAGGCTCCCGAGACGTTCCTGACCGGCCCGGTCGTGGACGTCGGTGACACCCACCTGCCCGAGCCGGGCCCGGACCGCAGACTGCGGTGGGACCTGCCCCGGATGCACACGGCGTTGAACGACGCGCGCCGTGAGCAGGGACTGACGGCGGCACAGCTGGCGGAGCAGATCGGATGCACCCCCGCCCGGCTGACCAACCTGCGGTCCGCTCATCAGGCCGACATGGCACTGGTGATGCGCGTGACGCAGTGGTTGGGCAGACCGGCCGCGGCGTTCGTCCACTCCGCCCGGTGGTGAACGGACGATCCCGGGGCCGATCAACGCAGTGATCGGCCCCGGGATCGGTCAGTGGCGGGTCAGCGACCCGCGTGGGCGCGAATGCACAACTGCAGCAACGTCTGACGCGCCATGGCTGCCTCACCCACGGCGTTCGGGTGCACCGGGAAGGCGTTGACCGGACCGACCGCCGGCTCGATCCACCGCTTGCTCTCGGGCTGGCACGCGTCATGGCCGGTGGAACTCGGCGCCATGTCGATGAAGCGCGATCCGGTCTTCAACGCTGCGCGCCGTACGACGCTGTTCAGCACGTTCTCCTCGTGGTGCAGCCACGGCACGTCACCCAGCGAGATCGGCATCGCCGGGTAGCAGGCCAGCGAGCCGGTCGCGGGCAGGATCTCGGGGTATCCGACGATCGCGACGGTCGCGTGCGGAGCCCTCTCGTGCACCGCACGCAGCGCGGCCACCAGGTGCGGGTAGGTCTGGTTGACGATCTCGTCGGTGAACGTGGATCCGTACTTCTTCTGGCAGGGGTTGCCCGTGATGTCCGTGGATGAGATGGCGGCACAACCGAAGAACGAGTCGACGAACACGTCCTCGTCGTTGCCGCCGATGGTCATGGTCACCAGGCGGGTCTTGTTCGTGACCGCGTCGAGCTGCGGGGCGACGCCGGCCGACTGGGAGGAGTAGAAGTCCGAGGTCTTCGCGCCGCTGCACGTGACGTCGGTGAACGAGGTCGGCTTCGTGACCGCAGCGATGTCATGGGCGTAGTTCAGGGTCGAGCGGCTGCAGACGGGCGGCGATCCCACCACGGACGGCTGGACGCCGGCCGCCGAGGAGTAGCTGTCGCCGAGCGCGACGTACGGGGAGGTCTTGACTGCGTCATGGTGGGGGTGCCCCCATGCCGGGGCTGCCGACGCGGAGGCGGGTCCGGCGGCTACGACTCCCATCGCGGCGGCGAACATGGTGGCGGTGAGGACACTGGTGGTGCGACGCATGAAGATCTCCGATGACCGTCTGAGAAATCGTTCCTGACCGCGTGCCCCGGGCCAGTAGGCGCTCGAGACGCCCGCATCGCAACGTAGCAAGCACCCACACACCAGGCAACGGCCCGCTCGGCGCATACCGAGCGGCTACTCATCGGCGCCGCGAGACCACGTGCAGCCAGACCGGCGTCCGCGAGGTGGATCGCCTGGGTCCCCTGACCGCATCCGACGTCGAGTGCGGTGCCGAGCCCGTCCAGATGCGCTGCGAGCTGCTCTGCGATCAGGTGCTGAGGGACGGCGTTGCGCAGCCCGCCGAGTCGCTCGACCCAGACTCCCTCGACCTCACCGAACGACGCCACCGGTCCAGTGTGCTCGGACCCTCCGACACCGCTCGGCTCGATGGGTGAGCACTCATCCCAACGAGGAGGTCGCCGCTCGCAGGTCGTCCAAGGCGGCCACCGCGTGATCGGCGAGCCCTTCACCGTCCGAGGGATCGCCTTCGGACCACGCGGCGAAGCCGCGCTTGAAGGCCAGGACCCCCAGCTCCGCGGCGAGGTGGGCCGTCGGGTCCGGGACGCCTCGCGCAGCGAGGGCCTCCGTCATCGCCGCTGCGAGACCGACGCTCTTGAGGGCGTCGCGTTCCTGGAGTTCCGTGCTGGCCGCCACCGCCGCCTTGATGCGCGGGCCGATCTCGCGGTTCGTGGGACCCATCGCGCCCGACGCGCGCCGCAGTCCGGCCGCAACGGCCTCCAGCGGGGTCGCGCTCGGCGGCGCTTCGGCGATCCCGTCGGCGAGCAGTCGGCTCAGGGTCTCCTGGCCGGCGACCAGCAGCTCCCGTTTGTCGGAGAAGTGCCGGAAGAAGGTGCTCTTGGTGACTCCGGCCCGTTCGGCGATCTGCGCGACGGTCGTGGCGTCGTAGCCCTGCTCGGTGAACAGATCGACCGCCGCGACGACCAGCCGCTGGGTCGCGCCGGGTTGCCATCGAGCCATCGCCACATCCTAGGTGATGGGACATCGGTCTCATCATCGGTGTAGCGTGATGGGACAACAGTCCCTTCACTCCCCAGGAGCACCCAATGCAGGTATTCGTCACCGGAGGCACCGGCACCATCGGTTCGCCCGTCGTCGCCGAGTTGCTCGGTCACAACCACACCGTCCTTGCACTGGCCCGTTCGGAGGAGTCGGCACGGGCTCTGGAAACCGCGGGCGCCGAGGTGCTGCGCGGCACCCTGGCGGACCTCGACATCCTGCGGGCCGGTGCCGCGCGATCCGACGGGGTCATCAGCCTGGCGTTCGGGCGCGACTACGGCACGCCCGAGGCGCTCGCCGCCGGCGTCGCCGAGGAGAGCGCGGCCCTGACGGCGCTGGGCGAGGAACTCATCGGGAGCGACCGCCCGATCGTCGCGGTCTCGGGCACTCCCTGGATCCCGGGCCGTATGTCGACCGAGGCCGACCCGCTACCGACCGACGGCCCGGTGGGCGGTCGGGGCCGTTCGGTCAACGCATTGCTGGCGTTGGCCTCGCAGGGCGTCCGGAGCACGGCCGTCCGGATGCCGCGCACGGTCCACAACGAAGGAATGGGCGGGTTCGCCGGACTGCTGACCGACACCGCGCGCCGCAACGGCGTGTCCGGCTACCCGGGTGACGGCACCCAGCGCTGGCCGGCCGTGCACGCGCTCGACGCGGCAGCACTGTTCCGGCTGGCCCTCGAATCCGCGGAGCCCGGCACGGCCTGGCATGCCGTGTCGGACGAGGGCGATGCGGTGCGTGACATCGCGACGGTCATCGGCGCTCAGCTCGACCTCCCCGTCGAGTCGGTGCCAGAAGCGACGTACGGCCCGTTCGGCGTGATCTTCGCGATGGACCAGCCGTCATCCAGCGCGTACACCCGCGACGCCCTCGGGTGGCGGCCGACCCATCCCAGCCTGCCCGAGGACCTGCGCAACCTGCGCCCCTGACTCGGTTCCCGCGCGGCGACCGCATCTGCACGGAATCGCATCTGCCAACGCGCTACCAGGTGACCCGCGGCGGGTGTGGATAACCCTTAAAACCCCCACCTCGGGGAAGGGGGATGTGGATATGTCGAGCCGAATCTTCATTATTTACAATGAGATTCGGCTCATTAATCCTTGTGCTACACATCGAACACGCGTATGATACAGGTTATAAGGATGTGGTAGGGATCAGCAGCCGCAGGAGGGGCCATGGCGCAGTCGACGACCGACACGCAACGCCCTGCTGCGCCGGGCTCTGGTACCCGGTTGTTGAGTCTGCTGCGGGAGTTCGCGACGTCCTTGGACCATTGGCCCGATGCGGTCTACCAGCTGAGCGAGCCCGAACTGGGCGAGGTCGTCGGGACGATGCTGCGGATCGGTCTCCGGGCAGAGAACGTCGCCGCACTGGCCACCGCGGATGCCCTGACCCGGGGGACGGTCGCGAATTCCACCGCGACGGGTGCGCCGGCGTGGGTGGCCCGGCAAGCGACCGGGGTGGACCCGGCCGTTGTGCGCCGGGTGGGCTCGGTGGGTATCGAATGCGCCGACCCCCGCAACACCCTCATGACAGATGCGTTGGCGACCGGGTCCGCGACCGTGCCGGTGGCTGCCGTCGCGGTGCGGGAAGTGCCACGGATCGGCCGGCAACTGCCCACCGTGGATCGCGACGAGCTGATGGGGCGCTACCTGTCCCTCTCGGCGTACGGGCCGCGCGCGTTGCGTGAACTGTCGACCCGGATCCGAGGCCAGTACGCCCCCGAACAACTAGTCCGCGACGAAGAGGTGCAGCAGGAGTGCGAATCGGTGCGATGGTATGGCCTGCCAGGTGGGCTGACCCGGTTCGAGGCCGACCTGTCCACCGGGAACGCCGCCATCGTCAAACACGCCCTACAAGCATTGTCAGCGCCCGCGCCTGCGGCACCGGACGCCGAGACCGGTGCACCCGAGCGCGACACCCGCACCCCCGCCAAGCGCCGGGCCGATGCGCTCGTGAGGCTGGTCGACACCGCTGCAGGGATCCTGGACGGCACCGCACCGCGGCCGGTCGGGGAGTTCGGCGGGACCGCCAAGATCCTGGTCACCATGGACTACAACACCCTCTACGAAGGGCTTCAGAAGGCCGGCCGTCTCGGCCAAAACGGTCCAAATGAAGGCGGATCCGCGCCGACGTACCTTCCCGGAATCGGACGGACCACCGACGGGGACCACTTGGACGCCGGGACCCTGCGGCGGCTCGCCTGCGACGCCGATCTCATCCCCGCGGTCCTCGGTGGCGAGTCCGAACCCTTGGATGTCGGCCGCGCCAGACGCCTGTTCACCGGGGGCCTACGGACCGCGATCATCCACCGCGATCAGCACTGCACCTTCCCTGGATGCGATCGACCACCGGACTGGTGCGATGCACACCATGTCGTGCCCTGGTGGGCCGGCGGCGAGACAACACTTACCAACGCAGCGCTGCTCTGCGCGCGCCACCACACCATCGTGCACCGCCACCTGCTCAGCGCCACCGTCACACCCACTGGCGTCACCTGGGACCTCACCGCAGGACTCATGCCCACCCGCCTCGGCCGACATCCAGCAGCATGACCGGCGAGCATCACGGTCGGCGACTCGATCCCGTCCCCCACGTCCTGAGTCCCTCGTGCCGAGCGCGCCGCTACGGTCGGGTGCGTTCGTCCCCACCACCACGGAGGCACCAGCATGTCGAAGGTCCGGGTCCACAACTTCGCCGTGTCACTCGACGGTTTCGCCACCGGCGAGGGGCAGACGCTGGAGACGCCGTTCGGCCACGCAGGGATGCGGCTGATGCAGTGGGCATTCGGCACCCGGACGTTCCGCGCGATGCAGGGCCGCGAGGGTGGGACCAACGGGGTGGACGAGGCGATGGCCTCTCGCTGGCAGACCGGCATCGGCGCGGAGATCATGGGCCGCAACAAGTTCGGCCCGCAGCGCGGACCGTGGCAGGACGAGGAGTGGACGGGCTGGTGGGGTGACAACCCGCCGTTCCACACGCCGGTCTTCGTGTTGACCCACCACTTGCGGCCGGATCTCACGATGCAGGGCGGCACGACGTTCCATTTCCTGGATGAGACGCCGGAGAAGGCACTCGAGGCCGCGCGCGAGGCGGCCGGCGGTCTCGACGTCCGCATCGGCGGCGGACCGTCGACCGTGCGCGAATTCCTGGCGGCCGATCTGATCGACGAGCTCCACCTCGCGCTGGTCCCCATCGTCCTCGGCCGGGGCGTGCGGCTGTGGGACGGCCTGGAGGATGTGCAGGACCGCTTCGACATCGAGGCGGTGAGCACGCCCAGCGGCGTCACGCACCTGAGCATGACGCGGCGGGCGTGACGCCCGCGCTCACAGGAGCGAGAGCAGCACCGCCGCCAAGCCGTCGTCCTCGACGGTGCCGGTGACCTCATCCGCGACGGCGAGTACGTCGTCCGGCGCCTGTCCCATGGCGACGCCACGGGCAGCCCAGGCGAGCATCTGCACGTCATTGTGGTGGTCGCCGACCGCGACGGTGTCCATCGGCTCGACGCCGAGCGTGCGGCGTACCTGCTCCAGGGCGGACGCCTTCGAGACGCCCTCGGGGTTGATGTCCAGCCACGCGGTGAAACCGATCGCGTAGTTCACCTCGTGCAGGCCGAGGCGATCCGCGAGCGCCATGAAGTCCTCCGAGGTGCCCGTCGGTGAACGGAACGTCACCCGCGTGGTGCGGGTGTGCAGCAGCTCCTCCCACGACACGACGCGCTGCTCCCCCAGCAGCTCACCCTCTGGGAACGGCGCGCTCACCAGGTATCCGACGCCGAGCTGTTCGCTCGCGACGACCCCGTCGGCCCACTGCCCCTCCAGCGCGGCGAGCGCCCGGCTCGGGTCGAAGGTCACCGACTCCACGACGTCGTAGCCGCCGTGTCCGTCGAGCATGATCGTCACCGCACCGTTGGAGCACACCGCGTACGCCGCGCCCAGGCCCAGCTCGGTCGCGATCGGCACCGTGCCGATGAGCGAGCGCCCGGTGGCCAGGACGACGTGGTGCCCGGCATCGCGCACGCGACCCACGGCGTCGCGTACGACGGGTGACAGCGAACCGTCGTGGTGCACCGTGGTGCCGTCGATGTCGAGTGCTATCAGGAGCGCCATACGCGCCACCCTACGGAGCACGAACCGCTGCTGCTCACAACCTGATTCGTAGCAGGTCGGCGTTGCGTTCACGCACCAGCACACCGACCGCGATCGCCAGTGCCAGGAACCCGACCAGCAGCTCGATCCACAGTCCCCAGCCGACCGAGAAGGTCGCCCTGTTGCCCAGGGCACGGGCGTTGCCCGCCACCTTGTCGAAGAAGTCGCCGGACTGGTTGTTGACCCGGACCGCGGAGAAGATGACTGCCGCGATCTGCGCCAGCGCAGCCACGGCTGCCACGATGCCCGCGGGTCCGGACCAGATGCGCAGACCGCGCAACGCACCCGCCATCAGAAGCACTGCTGCGCTGCCACATACCAGCCAGGCACCGAGGCTCGGCCCGTGCCCGGGTGCGGCGCCGGCGTTCGGCAGATCGGTGCTGACCGAGCCGAACCCGTTCAGATACAGGTGAAACTCCTGGCCCGTGAACACGCCGGAGAGGCCGAACGCGATCGACGCCCATGTGGCGAAGCACAGCAGCACCATGACCAGCGCGATGGGCACCAGCAGCCACGACCCGACGTTGCGCCCTACCGGTGCCGTCCCCTCGGCGTCGTCGACGTCGTCGGAGTCGACCTGCGGTCCTGCGTCCTTGCGCGTGCTGCCCTCGTCCGTCACGCGATCGAGGGTAACGAGCAGGCCTGTCAGACCGGCCGCAGCACCTCGAGGCCGAGGAAGGGCCGCAACGCATGCGGCACCACGACCGAGCCGTCGGCCTGTTGGTGGTTCTCCAGGATTGCGACCAACCAGCGGGTGGTGGCCAGCGTGCCGTTCAGCGTGGCGACGGTCTCGGTGCGGCCCTCCGGCGTGCGGTAGCGGGTGTTCAGCCGACGCGCCTGGTAGGTGGTGCAGTTGGACGTCGAGGTGAGCTCGCGGTAGCGACCCTGTGTCGGCACCCACGCCTCACAGTCGAACTTGCGCGCCGCCGGATTGCCGAGGTCGCCGGCCGCGGTGTCGATGATCCGGTAGGGCACCTCGATCTTGGCGAGCATGTCCCGCTCCCACATGAGCAGTCGCTCGTGCTCCTGCTCGGCCTCCTGCGGCTCGCAGTAGGAGAACATCTCCACCTTGTGGAACTGGTGCACCCGCACGATGCCCCGGGTGTCCTTGCCGTACGACCCGGCCTCGCGGCGGTAGCAGGCCGACCACCCGGCGTACCGCTTGGGACCGCCGGTCAGGTCGAGGATCTCCCCGGCGTGGTAGCCCGCGAGCGCGACCTCGGAGGTACCCGTGAGGTACAGGTCGTCGGCCTCCAGCCGGTAGACCTCGTCGGCGTGCGCGTCGAGGAAGCCCGCGCCCTGCATGACGTCGGCCTTCACCAGGGTCGGGGTGATCATCGGGGTGAACCCGTGGTGCACCGCCTGCGCGATGCCCATGTTGAGCAGCGCCAGCTCGAGCTGCGCGCCCACACCGGTCAGGAAGTAGAAGCGCGAGCCGCCCACCTTGGCGCCGCGTTCCATGTCGATGGCGCCGAGGCGCTCGCCGAGCTCCAGGTGGTCCAGCGGCTCGAAGTCGAACGTCGTGGGGTCACCGTCGACCTCGCGGACGGTGAAGTTGTCCTCGCCACCGGCCGGCACGCCGTCGACGATGACGTTGCCGATCTTGCGCAACCCCTGCTCGTACGCCGAGCCCGCCTCGCCCGCCGCGGCCTCGAGCGCCTTGACCCGCTCGCTGAGTGCCCCTGCACGCTCGCGCGCCTGGTTGGCGGCGGCCTCCAGCTCGGCGGTGTCGCCGCCCTGTTTGCGGGCGGCGCCGAGCGCGCCCATCGCCTTGCCGACGTCCTTGCTCACGCTCTTCTGCTCGGCGCGGGCCGCCTCGAACTCCTGCAGAGTCGACCGCCGACGCTCGTCGGCGCCCAGCACCTCGTCGACCAGTCCTTCGTCGTCGCCCCGGGCGCGTTGGCTCGCGCGCACCAGGTCGGGGTCGTCCCGCAGCAGTTTGATGTCGATCACGCGGGTCAGGCTACTGGCGTACCGATCCGCGCTCCCAACCCGTTTCGTCCGGCCGCCCCGGTCGGACCGACGCTCGGGTAGGTTTCCCCTCAACTACCGAGACGATGGAAGAGGCTGACACGTGCGACAGGCCGCCGTCGTCGTCAACCCCAGCAAGTTCCGGCGGTTGGACCAGCTGAAGGTGCTGCTCGAGCACATCTTCCACGACTACGGCTGGGCCGAGCCCCTCTGGCTCGAGACCACGGTCGAGGACCCCGGCGCCGGCCAGGCGCGCGAAGCGCTGGCCAAGGGCGTGGACCTGGTGTGCGCGCTCGGCGGAGACGGCACCCAGCGGTGTGTGGCTCAGGGCCTGGCCGACTCCGGGATGCCGCTCGGGATCCTCGCCGCGGGCACCGGCAACCTGCTCGCCCGCAACCTCAAGCTCCCGCACCACCGGTTCGCCGACGGGCTGCGGGTCGCGCTGTCGGGGCGGGACCGCAGGATCGACCTGTCGATGGTGCAGTTGGACGTCGACGGCGACGGGGTCTGGACCGAGCCCGAGGTCGGGCTGGTGATGACCGGGATCGGCCTCGACGCCGAGATCCTCGCCTCCGCCGACGACACCCTGAAGGACCGGGTCGGCTGGCTGGCCTACCCCGCGGCGGGGATCCGCTACATCGCGCACGACCGCATGCAGGCCACCATCGCGCTCGACGGCGACGGGGCAGGCCCGCCGGAGCGCATGTCGAGTGTGCTCATCGGCAACTGCGGGTTGCTGACCGGCGGCATGCGTCTGATGCCCGATGCGGTCATCGACGACGGCATCCTCGACACCGCGGTGCTGCGGCCCTCCGGCCTGCGGGGCTGGCTTCCGCTCATCGGCCAGGTGGCGGTGGGCTCCAGCCGCGAGACGCGCACAATCGGCCGGCTGCGTTCCTCCAGCATCGAGGTCCGGTGCGCCGCACCGGCCATGGTCGAGGTCGACGGCGACGTGCTGGAACGCGCGTACGCCGTCCGGGTCACCGTCGATCCCCTGGCGGCGACGGTCCGGGTCCCCCGGACCCGCAGGAACTAGGCCTCAGTTCGCGAGCCGGCTGCGCTCGACGAGCGCGCCGGCCTGCTTGACCGTCCGCATCCGGGGCGAGACCTCCAACGTGGCGATGCCCGGCACGGCCCCGACCTGTCGCGTCACGAGCCGGTAGAGATCCTCGTGATCACGGCACACCACCGCGGCCATCAGATTGTGCGGGCCGGTGATCGCGGCCGCGAAGGTGACGCCGGGGATGCGGGCCAACGCCTGCCCGCACGCCTCCAGGTCCGCCGGCGCCGCCGTCATCCACAGCTGCGCCGACACCTCCCACCCGAAGGCCTCGGCGGAGATGTCGACGTCCAGGTGCGCCAGTCCGCGGTCGAGCAGGACATGCAGCCGACGTGCTGCCCGCCCCTCCGTCATGCCAGCGGCCGCCGCGAGCTGGGCGTACGTCGACCGGCCGTCGATCACCAACCGGTCCAGGATCGCCTGGTCGCCCGGGTCGAGCTGGGTGACCGCGGCCGGTACGGCGGTCTGCTCGTCACCGACGGACGCGCGCAGCCGGCGTTCCTGGTCCGGCGTCAGCTCGTGTTCCAGCCCCGCCCAGTCGTCGGCGCGACCGGCGAGGTACGGGTGCAACGTCATGGCAGCGGTCACCCCGAGCACGGGCGCCGTCTGGGCCAGGCGCTCCAGCAGGAGATCCTCCCGCGCCTGGGCGGTGCGCGAACGTACGACACAGACCACTTCGGCGGCTCCCCCGCTGATCGACACCCAGCCCACATCGGCGCGTTTCGCAAGCGCCTGGGCCAGCACGGCCGTCCCGCTCGGCTTGCACTGGATGCGCACGACCCAGTTGCTCTGTCCCAGCGCCTCCGTGCTCAGCACCGCGGTCACGCGCACGACCCCTTCGCCGCGCAGGCGTCGATAGCGGCGCGCGACCGTCTGCTCGGAGGTGCCCAGCACGGCGGCGTACAGGCTGAACGCCGCGCGCGGCGCCAGCTGGAGGCAACGAACGAGTGCCCTGTCCAGGACGTCCAAAGTGGCAGATTCCACGCTCACATGATCTTGTGTAGCAGAAATCCTCACAGACCTCCCTCGTGAGCGTGGGCCTGTCACCGGTCGGGCGGATGATCGATACCAAGCCGATGTACCGCACCCAGCGCACGCGTCGGCACCGTCAGCCGACCAAGGAGCACCTCATGAGCACACCACGTGCCGACGCCGCGCCGCCCGGCGCCTACCACCCCGCGCATCTGGCCGCCAGCGACGCCACGGACACCGCGGACGCCACAGCGACCGATGCAGGGCCGGTGAAGGGACACCCGGCCCACCTGGCCCACTCCACCGACTCCGACAACTCTCCCTCAGCGCCCGACGAAGCTCGGCACGCGGAGACCACCGCTCCCGGGAACGGCAAGTGGTGGACACTCGCCGCCGTGTGCTTCGGCACGTTCATGCTGTTGCTCGACGTGACCATCGTCAACGTGGCGCTGCCGGACATCCAGTCCTCCCTGGGCTCCAGCTTCTCCGATCTGCAGTGGGTCATCGACGCGTACGCGCTCACGCTCGCCTCGCTGCTGCTCACCGCGGGCTCCCTGGCCGACATCTTCGGCCGCCGCCGGCTCTACATCGTCGGCCTGATCCTCTTCACTGCGGCGTCCGCACTGTGCGGGGCCTCCCAGAGCACCCTGATGCTGCAGTTGAGCCGAGGCCTGCAGGGCGTCGGCGGTGCCGTGATGTTCACCGTCTCCCTCGCGCTGCTCGCGAGTGCGTTCCACGGCAAGGACCGCGGCACGGCGTTCGGCATCTGGGGCGCCATCACCGGCGTCGCCGTGGCCATCGGTCCGGTCTTCGGCGGACTGCTCGTCTCCAGCCTGTCGTGGCGTTGGATCTTCTTCGTCAACATCCCGGTCGGCGCGGCTGCCCTGGCCATCACGATCTGGCGGGTGGCCGAGTCGCGCAACCCGAAGGCGAAGCGTCCGGACTGGATCGGGTTCGTGCTCTTCACCGCGTCGCTGAGCTCGTTGGTCTACGCGCTCATCGAGTCCGGCCGCACCAGCTTCACCGACAGTGTCGTGGTGGGCTGCTTCGTTGCTGCGGTCGTCCTGATGGCGCTGTTCGTGGTGCTCGAACTGCGTTCCAGCAAGCCGATGCTCGACCTGAGCCTCTTCCGACTGCCCACCTTCTCCGGCGGTGCGATCGCGGCGTTCGGGATCAGCGCGGGCATCTTCTCGATGCTGCTCTACCTCACGCTGTACCTGCAGGACGTGCTGCGCTTCAGCGCCCTGGGCACCGGCCTGCGGCTGCTGGTGCTGTCCGGCGCGATCCTCGTGGTGGCCACCGTCTCCGGACGCGTGAGCTCGCACCTGCCGGTCCGGTTCCTCATCGGACCGGGCCTCGCGCTCATCGGCATCGGGCTCCTGCTCATGCGCGGCATCGACGCCTCGAGTGAGTGGACCCACCTCATCCCGGGCATGATCATCGCGGGGATCGGGATCGGCATGGTCAACCCGCCGCTCGCCTCGACCGCCGTCGGCGTGGTCCCGCCCCGCCTCGCCGGGATGGCGTCGGGCATCAACAGCACCTTCCGTCAGGTCGGCATCGCCACCGGTATCGCCCTGCTCGGCACCCTCTTCGCCTCCCGGCTCGACGACGCGATCCGCGCTGGTGCCGCGGGCGGTCCACTGGCGGGGCGCAGCGGGTCACTCGCGTCCGCCGTGCAGTCCGGTCAGGTGTCGGCCGCGCTGGCGAAGCTGCCGAAGTCGCAGGTGGCCATCGCGCAGCACCTGGCCGCCGCGGGATTCACCACGGCGCTGGACCGGATCCTGCTGATCGCCGGGATCATGACCCTGGTGGCGGCGGTGGCGTCGTTCCTCCTGATCCGCACGAAGGACTTCCACACGCCCGGCGAGGGCGAGCAGGCGGCCGAGGCCGCCTGAGTCAGGCACCGTCACTCGACGGTGTCACAGATAGAGCCGAGGGACGCAGGTCTACCTGCGTCCCTCGGCCCTTACTGCGTCAGTGTGGGCGCTCGCCGCGCAGGTCTGCCAGCCAGCGGTCGGCGTCTGCGAAGGCGTCGTCGGTGGCGGTGAGCTGGATGCTCGCCTGCTGGCCGTCGGCGCGCGGATAGGAGCCGAGGAAGCGGACATCGGCCGCCACCCGGCGCAGCCCGGTCAGTGCCTCGCCGACCCGGGCGTCGCGCACGTGCCCCTCGAAGTCGATCGAGAAGCAGTAGCGGCCCATCACGTCCCCGGTCGGACGTGACTCCAGGCGCGAGATGTTGATGCCCCTGGCCGCGAACTGCTCCAGCAACTCCAACAGACCGCCGGCGTGGTCGTCGTACTGGTAGACCACGACGGTCGTCTTGTCCGCTCCCGTGGGTTCGGGCAGCTCGCCCGGTCGCGCGGCGAGCACGAACCGGGTGACGGCCCCCGAGCGGTCCTCGATGTCGCTCGCCAGCACCTGCAGTCCCGTGCCCTGCGCGGCGACGGGCGCGCACACCGCGGCCTGATAGCTGTCGACCAGTCCTGCTGCGAGGTCGGCGGCTGCCGCGGCCGTCGACAGCGTCGGCACGTAGACGGCGTCCGGCAGTTCCGAGCCCATCCAGCCGCGCACCTGGGCCCAGCCGTGCGGGTGGGTGCCGACGGCGCGTACGTCGTCACGCGTCGTGCCCGGGCGTACGGCGAGCACGAAGGTGATCGGCACCAGCACCTCACCGACGACCGTGAGGGGATCGCCGGTGTGCAGGGCGTCGAGTGTGGCGGATACCCCGCCCTCCACGGAGTTCTCGATCGGCACCATCGCCGCGTCGATCTCCCCCTCTCGCAGCGCTGCGAGCGCCTTGTCGACGGAGGAGAAGGCCGTCTGCTCCCGGCCCTTCGCCGCGGGCCACCCGGCGAGGGCGGCCTGGGTGAACGTGCCCACCGGGCCGAGGAATCCGTAGTGCGTCACAGGTCTCGCCATTCGTTGCGAATCACGTGCGCAGGGTAGTCCGCGTTAGCGTTGCCGCCGCCATGGATATCGCCTTGCTGCTCACGGTCTTCGTCACGATCTTCCTCGTCGAACTGCCCGACAAGACCTTCATCGCGACCCTCGTCCTCGCCACCCGCTACCGCCCGCTGCAGGTGTGGATCGGGGTGTGCGCGGCCTTTCTCATCCAGACCGTCATCGCCGTCGCCTTCGGCGGGCTCATCGGCCGGCTGCCGAAGACACCGGTCCACGTCGCGGTGGCGCTGCTCTTCCTCGCCGCAGGCATCGTGCTGCTCGCCGGTGCCGCCAAGGCCGCATCGGAGGAGGCCGAGACCGAGGCGGAGTTCTCCGAGAAGGCCCGCGCGGACGCCATCGGCTTCCGGGCCATCAGCGCCAGCTTCCTGATCCTCTTCCTCGCCGAGTGGGGCGACCTGTCGCAGCTGGCCACGGCAGGCTTCGCCGCCCGCCGCGGCTATCCGCTGAGCGTCGGGATCGGCGCGTTCCTCGCGCTCGCCGTGGTGTCAGGACTCGCTGCCGTGCTGGGTCGCGCGCTGCTGCAACGCGTCTCGCTGGTCCTCATCCGACGCCTGGGCGGGATCGTCTGCCTGATCTTCGCGCTGACGCTGGTGCTCGACCTGGCCGGCGTATCGCTGCCCGGCTGGCTCCCCATCTGACCGGGTGCGCCCGGTCCCTGCGGCGACAGCCAGCCCGCCGAACGGAGCGATCAGCGCAGGGTGATCTGCCGACTCGAGATGCCCGACCGGGCGCGCCGCTCCTCGACGGTCAGCGGGGTGTCGATGCCCACCGCGTCGTCGAAGCGCGCGGCCAGGGCGCCGAACGCGTCGTCGAACGACGCGGGCTCGGCGTCGGCGTCCACTTCCCAGACCGGCACGAGCAGGCCGTGGGCACGGAACGCACCGAGCAGCCGTCCCTCGTCCAGGCTGCTGGAACCGGCCGCGTGCAGTCTCGCCAGCGCGTCGGTCGCCTTGTCCTCCTCGTGCGGGAGCACCCAGCGCACATAGGTGCGGGCGCCGATGCGGCACCAGTACGCGTGCTCGGCCGACGACAGCGCGACCGTCGGAGTGATCGCCTCGTTCGCCCGCTGCAAGGACGCCGCCCCCTCCGCGTCGAGTTCCTGGCCCTCCACCCAGAAGTCGAACCCGTCGTGCAGCTGCACGATGAAGTCGGTGTTGGTGAGCAGGTCCTGCAGACGCGGACCGCCGGCCGTCGTACGCGGTGCGGCCGTGAGCGGCTCGCCCGGCTCGAGCGCGGCGGTGGCGAGCAGGGTCTGCGCGACGTCACGGCTCGGGTCGCTGGACGCACCGCCGGTCTGGAGCGCGACGAAGAGGGTGCCGTCAGCGCGGTGCAGCCCGGGCCAGGCCAGTGGGAGCACCGAGGCGACCGTCGCCTCCCGGGGCGCCCCGTCGAGCGTGAACGTCACCGAGGCGGTGGCGGCCGGCACGATCTCGCGCATCGCGACCCAGCCGGCCTCCCCCGGGAGCCCTTCGTAGGGACGACGGACGAACGCCGGTGACTGCTGCGTCGGATCGATCGGCTGACGTGTGCGCTCGCCCTTGCGGCGGGAGGCTTTACCCATGGCCGGGACTGTAACGAGCCGGTGCGCTCGCCTGTCGGGCCGGTCAGACCCGGCGGCGCGAGGGGCCGCCGAGAGCGGCCCAGACCGTCACCCGGTCGTCCTCCTCGTTGACGCCCCATTCGTGAGCCACCGAGCGGACGATGCGCAGCCCGCGTCCGCCCTGCGCCCAGACGGAGGGCCGGCGCGCGGCCGGAGCGGTCACGCCGCCACCGTCGGTGACCTCGATCTCCACCCGATCGCCGCGCACGCGCCAGTGCAACCGGACGGTGTTGTCGTACAACGGTTTCCCGTGCAGGATCGCGTTGGTGACGAGCTCGGATGCGACCGTCTCGGCCTCACCGACCAGCTCCTCGGGTAGCCCGCCACTGCCCAGACTCTCGACGAGTGCCGTGCGCGCCGCGGGCACAGAGTCGATGGTCCACGGAAGCCGGAGGGTCTGCACCCAGTGCTCATCGCTCACCGGTGTCCCCTCCCGTCCCCGGACCACATCGCGGTCGATGGTCTCATTGCAGGACACCAGTGGACCACGCCGCGTCAACGGCCTCCCGCACCATGGCAGGTCGGTTGGTGATGATCGCATCCACCCCGAGCTCCAGACACAGGTGCACGTCCTCGAGCTCGTCGACCGTCCACACGTGCACCTGGTGGCCGTAGTTGTGCTGGCGCTTCACGAAGGCGGGGATGCGGCGTACGACGGCGATCCGGGTGCCGACCATGTGCACGTTCGGCGGCAGTGCGTCCATGAAACGCAGCGCCGTCGGAAGCTCGGTCAACTGCACCCGCTCCAGGTGCGGTGCGAGGCGCGCCATCCGCTGAACCGCCATGCTGGAGAACGACATCAGCCGCACGTTGATCCGTCCGGGGCGCAGCAACTCGAACTCCGCGAGCAGCGCCACCAGCGCGCGCTCGACGTCTCCGGAGTAGCGCGTCGGGTGCTTGGTCTCGATGACCAGGTCCAACTGCCGCTCGGCGCGCTGGACCGTGCGGATCAACTGGCGCAGGGTCAGGATCTGCGCCTTGTGCTGCAGCGGCATCTCGTCCTCGTCCAGGTGCGAGGCCTTCCAACTGCCCCAGTCCAGGCCCTCGAGCGCGGCCAGTTCGAGGGCTGACACCACGCCCGCGCCGTCCGAGGTGCGGTCGACGCGGCGGTCGTGCACGCACACCAGGTGACGGTCTGCGGTCAGACGTACATCGCACTCCACCCCGTCCGCGCCATCGCGGATCGCGCGCTTGTAGGCGCCGAGCGTGTGCTCGGGTTCGATACGGCTTGAGCCACGGTGCGCGATGACCACCGGAGGGCCACCACGCAGGGTCTGCGCCGGCATTCGCACCCCACCATCGTGCCTCAGTACGACCCGTCGTGCACAGCGGACTCGCCAAGTTCGCGGAGCTTCTCCCGACGGGCCCGTTCTTGTTGGTCCGCCGAGTTCCCTTGCCAACGAGCCTGATTCGCGCAGAGACATACATCGAGAATCGAGATGTCCGTGTTCTGGAACTTGTCCAGGGTGGGGGTATGTGCTTTGCTCCGAAGAGAGCCGGCTCAAACAGTGTGGTTGGCGCTTCCCTTTCCGTTGTGCTGCCGAAAGTGTCGCGTGAACGATTCCGCTGTCAATGCCGCCACCCACGCCGATCCGCCCGATGACCGTGAGAGCCGGACCAGGGCCCTGCTCGAACGCGCCCGCGAGACCGCCGACGAGGTCGAAGCCGCCCGTCTTCGAGCCCGTGCGGTCGACCACAACTACGCGCTCGCCTGCGGCATCGCACGGAGGTACGCCGGTCGCGGCATCGAGACCCAGGACCTGCAACAGGTCGCGCTTCTGGCGCTGGTGCTCGCCGTACGCCGGTTCGAGCCGGGCGACGGACGCAGCTTCTCGGCGTTCGCGGTCCCGACCATCACCGGTGAGCTGAAGCGGCACTTCCGCGACCACGGGTGGATGGTGCGCCCGCCACGGGGCCTGCACGAGACCTACCGGGAGACCCAGACGACGCGCCGGGAGTTGGAGCAGATGGGCATGCACGCACCGGGGGTCGTGGACGTCGCCGCGCGAATGGGAGTGCCGGTGGACGTGGTGCGAGCCGCTCAGGCGGTCGAGGGCTGCTTCCGCCCCGCATCGCTCGATGCACCCGTGCGCGATCGACCCGACGCGACCCTGGCCGATCGGCTCGACCTGGGCGCCGAGGACGAGACCGACGGGTTGGCGTCCTCGATCGCGATCCGCGAGATCGTGCGCGACTTCCCAGCCCGTGAGCGCGCACTGCTGCGGTTGCGCTTCGAGTTGGACCTGACCCAGCGCGAGATCGGCGACCACCTCGGCATCAGTCAGATGCAGGTGTCGCGGCTCCTGACCGCGACGCTGCAGCGGCTGCGCTCGATGCTCGACACCGAGATCCCGCACCTCGCCGGTTGAGGGGCGGGGCCGCCGCCCGGAGGGGGTCGTACGCGCGGGCACGTCATGGGGAATGATCGGGACCGGAAGGCCCGTCGAGATCACGCCGGAGCCGACACGCGCGTCCCACCTGAGGCGGGTGCGAAGAACGGTTGGAGGCAGCATGGATGACCGCATTCGCGACAACAGCACGGACCGAGCAGCGGACCAGGTGGCCCGCGACCTGCAACGCCCGCGGACGACGGCCGAACGCATGCAGCGCGGGGTCGACCTCGCGGTGGAGCTTCTCGAGGGCTGCGACCACGCCGGCATCACTCTCGTGCGTGGCCGCACGCTGACCGCCGGACCCGCGACCGACGACATCGTCGCGCTCGGGGACCGCCTGCAGGACCAGCTGGGCGAGGGTCCGTGCCTGGACACGGTGCGCCAGAGCCGCACGATGTACACCGCCGACCTGCGGCACGACAAGCGGTGGGAGACGTGGGGGCCCCAGGTCGCCGACAAGCTGGGGGTGCGGTCCCTGCTGTCGTTGCTCCTCTACACGCATGACCGCTCCTACGGGGCGCTCAACCTCTACTCCGAACAGGTCGACGGTTTCACCGCCGAGGACCTCGTCGTGGCCGACTCGCTCGCGACCCACCTGGCCGTCGCCATGGCCGACGGCGAGGAGATCGAGCACCGCGGAGTGGCGATGATCAACCGGACGGTGATCGGGCAGGCCGAGGGCATCCTGATGGAGCGACTCGGGGTGCTCCCGGAGGAGGCGTTCGTCTTCCTGCGCGGGATCTCCCAGCGCTCCAACCGCAAGCTGCTCGACGTGGCGCGCGAACTGGTGAGCACCAGGGTCCTGCCGTCCGGGGTCGACCGATCCATCGCCCGCGGGGACGCGCAGCCCGACCCGGTGTGACGCCTCAGGTGAGGTGCGCGGCGTCCTGCGCGATCGGCACGAGCAGCTCGCGCACCACGGTCGCGTCGTGGAAGTCGACGTCACCGGTCGGCAGGTGCTGCACCCGCTCATGCCCCTTGCCCGCCACGACGACCACGTCCCCCGGTCGGGCCAGGCGAAGGGCCGCGTCGATCGCCGTACGCCGGTCCAGCTCGATCGTCGTACGAGCTGCGTCCGCACCGTCCAGGACCTGCTGCGCGATCCGAGCGGGTGACTCGGTGTACGCGTCGTCGGTCGTGACGATGCCGATGTCGGCGAGCTGGGAGGCCACCTCGCCCATCAACGGCCGCTTCGCCTTGTCGCGGTCGCCCGCCGCGCCGTAGACGCAGATCAGCCGGCCGCCCGCGGCGTCCGCGACGCCGCGGGCCACCTGTAGCACCTCACGCAGACCGACGTCGGTGTGCGCGTAGTCGACGATGACCTCGAAGCCCCGGTCGACAGCGGCCGGTATCCGCTCGAATCGGCCCGGAACCTGCTTCATCTCCCGGATCGCACGGACGAGCGTGCTGTCGTCCATCCCCGTCTCGAGCGCGATGGCGGCGGCGCCGGCGACGTTGTGGACGTTGTAGTCGCCGAGCAGCGGCGTGGTGAGCGTGAGGTGTGCGCCGCCGGGCCGGCTCAGCCGGAAGACGGTGTGCAGACCGTCGACGCGCTGGTCCTCGATCCGGTAGTCCGCCTGCGCCGAGGTGCCGAAGAGCAGCGTGCCGGGGATGTCCCGGGCCAACCGCGCGCCGTACTCGTCGTCACCGTTGGCGAGCCTGGGCCCCGAGGTCCACTCGAAGAGGGTCCGCTTGACCCGGTAGTACGACTCCATGTCGCCGTGCAGGTCGAGGTGGTCGCGGGTGAGGTTGGTGAAGAGCGCTGCGGCGTAACGGGTCCCGTCGACCCGATGCAGGTGGATGCCGTGCGAGCTGGTCTCGAGGACGACGTGGGTCACGCCGCTGTCGCGCATCCGCGCCAGGTTGCCCTGGACGACGGGCGCCTCCCCCGTGGTGCGCACCGCCGCCTCCCGATGGGTGCCGACGACGATCTCGGCGGTGGTCAGCAGCCCGGTGGCCCGCTCGCCGTACGCCGCGGTCAGGATCGAGTGCAGCACGTAGGAGGTGGTGGTCTTGCCGTTCGTGCCCGTGATGCCGTAGACGGTGAGGTCGCGCGAGGGGTGGCCGGCCAGCTCGGTGGCGAGGGCCGCGAGCGCGATCCGCGCGTCCGGTACCACCGCGGTGGGGACTCCCGGGATGTCGTGCTCGGCGACCACGAGCACGGCGCCGGCGCCCACGGCCTGCTGCGCGTAGCCGGCGCCGTCGCTGGTGAAGCCCTTGATCGCGACGTACGCGGTACCGGTGGCGACCGCTCGCGAGTCGTTGGTGACCGCCTGCACCGGGCCCGTCAGCTGCGGCACCGCCGTCGCGAGAAGGTGCGATATCTCGGTGCTGTCCAGGCTCACCGGTGGACTGTAACAAGCCGTCGGGGACTGGAGGATTCCGTTGTCTCGGCGATTCTCAGGCGAATGTTAGAGAGCCTGAGACGGGTGTATCGACGGTGCCTTTCAGCCCGCGCGTCGGCGCCCGATGCTCAGGAGCACCCGCTCGCGGGCGCCCGGCGTCTCGTGGGCCGTCAGCTCGCGCAATCCCGGTGCGAGCGCGCGGATCTCGCCTTCCAACCGCTCGTGCAGCGTGATGCCGGCGGCCGGGCAGTGCGAGCAGGTGCCGCTCAAGCGCAACTCCACCCGACCGTCGTGGGCGGAGATCACCTCGGCGTGGCCACCGTGCGAGCGGATGTAGTCGCCCGCGGGCCCCTCGAGCACCTCGTCCACGGCGGCCCGCAGCTCGTCGTCGGCACCGACCTCCCGCTGCGCACGCCATCCCGCCGGCTCCAGCAGCGCCTGCGCCAGAGACGCGCCCACCCGCGCGCCGTACTCGCGCCAGGCGCACCCGTCGGCCAGGACGATGTCGATCCCGGTCGCGCGCACGGTCACGGTGCGCAGGGTGCCGTCGGCCAGCAGTCCTCCGAGGTCACCCGGTGCTGCGACGACCTCGCCGAGCACCTGCACGCTGCCCGACGGCACCACCCAGTGCACGGTCTGCGGGTCGGCGGTGGCCTCGGCGTGCAGCGGGACGGCGCTCATACCAGCCACCCCACAACGGCATGGGCGAGGAACGCCGCACCCCAGGCGAGCACGAACATGTAGCCGAACGCGATGCCCGGCCACTTCCAGCCGCCGGTCTCGCGGCGCATCATGCCGATCGTGGACATGCACTGCAGCGCGTACATGAAGAACGCCAGAAGCGCCGCGATCGTGCCGGCGGTGAAGAGCCGCTGACCCTGGTGCGGACCGTCCTGGAACTTCATCGCCTTGAGCGCGTCCCGAGGATGGTCGGGGTTGTCCGCGGCGGCGACCTGGCCGAGGGTCGATACGAACGTCTCGCGCGCGGACAGCGAGGCCAGCACCCCGATGTTGATGCGCCAGTCGAAGCCCAATGGCGCGAACACCGGCTCCACCGCCTTGCCGAGGTGGGAGGCGAGGCTGTGGTCGAGCACGTACGACGAGGATGCGGTCTTGTCGGCGGGGTTCACCCCCGCGCTGCGCAGCTCACCGGCGTCGCGTCCCGGAAGGTTCAGCAGGGCCCACATCACGATGGTGACGACCAGGATGATGCGGCCGACCTTGGACAGGAAGCCCTTGCAGGAGTCCCAGACGGTGACCAGCACGCTGCGTGCCCGCGGCAGCTTGTAGGTCGGCATCTCCATGTAGAACGGCAGGACCGGTCCGTGCTTGCCGGTGATGCGCTTGAAGAACCACGCGGTGGCCATCGCGGACACCGCGCCGCCGGCGTACAGCAGGAACATCACCGTGCCCTGCGCGCCGACCGGCCCGATGCTGGCCGACGACGGCACGAGCAGCCCCACCAGCAGGATGTAGACGGGCAGCCGCGCCGAGCACGTCATCAGCGGCGCGCCCATCATGGTGGCGAGGCGGTCCTTGGCCGACGGCAGCGAGCGGGTGGCCATGATGCCGGGGATCGCGCACGCCATCGACGACAGCAGCGCCACGAACGCGCGTCCCTCGAGCCCCGCCCGGGCCATCAGCCGGTCCATCAGGAACGCGGCGCGGGAGAGGTATCCGCTGCCCTCCAGAAGGGAGATGAGCAGGAAGAGCAGCGCGATCTGCGGCAGGAAGACGAGCACCCCGCCCACACCGCCGATGATGGCCTGGGACAGGAAGCTGGAGACCCACTGGTTGCCGACGTGGTCGGTCACCACCACGCCGAGCCGGTCGAACGCGGCCTGCACGCCGTCCTGCAACGGCGCCGCCACCGTGAAGATGATCTGGAAGAACGCGAACATCGTGGCCAGGAAGATCAGCGATCCCCACAGCGGGTGCAGGAGCACCTTGTCGATGCGTTCGGTGCGCGCATCGACGTCGGGGCTGCGGTACGCCGCGCTGTCCAGCACCGAGCTGACCCATCCGCGCGCGGCCTCGCCCTCGGAGGGCGGCGGGAAGACCGGCCGCGCCCAGGAGTCGACGTCGGTGAGTGCGTCCTTCAGAGCGCCGAGGTCGTCGCGGGAACCGCTCGTGACGGCGACGACGCGGACCCCGACCGCTCGCTCGAAGCGCGCCAGGTCCAGACCGCCGCCGCGCCGGGCCAGTTCGTCCTGGAACGTGAGCACCACACAGGTGGGCAGCCCGCGCGCCAGCACCTGCGCGAGCAGGCCGAGCGAGCGGCGCAGCGTGGTCGCGTCGAGCAGCATGAGCACGGCGTCCGGCGTCTGGAGGGTGCCTGAGTCGACGTCCAGCACCTCGTGCACGACCTGCTCGTCGGGGCTGATCGGGTCCAGGCTGTAGGTGCCCGGCAGGTCCTCCACGACCACGTCGTGGCCGTCCACCCGGACGATCCCCTCGTACCGCGCGACCGTGACGCCCGGGTAGTTGCCGGTCTTGACCCGCAGCCCGGTCAGGGCGTTGAAGAGCGTGCTCTTGCCGCAGTTGGGGCTGCCCACGAGCGCGACGTGCAGTCCCGTGGCGACCGACGTCGCCGTGGACGCCGCGCCGTGGTGCCCGCTCACGCGAGCGGGCCCACCAGGATCCCGGCGGCCTGCCGGGCGCGTAGGGCGATCTCGTAGTCGGCGACCCGGAAGACGATCGGGTCGCGCATCGGCGCGCGTCGTACGACGGTCACGGCCTCACCGGGGGCGAAGCCCAGGTCGGACAGGCGACGGGCCGTGCGCGGGTCGACGGCGTCGTCGTAACCGAGCACCATCGCGTCGCTGCCCGGGCGTACGTCGGCGAGCGTCGCCTGCTGCACGGAGCCGGTCAGGCCACGGTCGACGACATCACCGGAGCGCGGTCGGCTGCGCTGGGTGAGCACGGACGTCAGTGACACGATCGGTCCCTTCGGGCTGTGAGGTGCGCCTAAGTTAGCCAAGGCTAACCGCACCTACGTCCCCCACGTCAACTCGGTGTCCACCGGGCTGGTCGATAGCCCGAGTACCGAGCGATGGGCGCCGTACCCAGCGAAATCCCAGCCAGATTTAACACGACGTGCGATGCGCGAACACGGCTGAACTGCCAAATTGGTTTGGTTATGGATGCGGGAGCCGCAGTAACGGGCCCCACCGAATCGATGCCAAGGGGTTGCCGATGACTACAGCACCACCCAAACCGCAGGCAGAGGGTCAGCCCGGCCAGTTGCAGCGCAGCGTCGGCTTCTACGGGCTGATGTTCGTCTCTCTCGGGTCGATCATCGGGTCCGGGTGGCTTCTGGGCGCGTTGAACGCCTCCAAGCTGGCAGGGCCTGCCGCCATCCTGACCTGGGTCATCGGCGCCGCGATGCTCGCGCTTCTGGCACTGGTGTACGCAGAGCTCGGCGCGACCTACCCCGTCGCCGGCGGGTCCGGACGGTTCGCCTTCTACTCCCACGGTCCCGTCGCAGGATTCCTCTCCGGATGGGCGTCGTGGCTGCAGGCGGTCTTCATCGCGCCGATCGAGGTGCTCGCCGCACTGGCGTATGTCAATTCGGTGAGCTGGGTCGACAAGCACTTCCCGCTGCTGCACGACGGCGGCCCGAGTCAGGGTCTTCTCAACGCGCGCGGTGTCATCATCGCCATCCTGCTGATGATTCTGTTCACCGGTATGAACCTGGCCGGCGCCAAATTCATGTCGGACAGCAATTCCATCGTCGTCATCTGGAAAGCCGCGGTCCCGCTGCTCGCCATCGGCGTGATCGCCACGACGTCGTTCCACGGAGGCAACTTCACCGCAGGCGGCGGCTTCATGCCGCACGGCATGCACGGGGTCTTCGCGGCGCTGACCGGGGGCGTCGTGTTCGCCCTGCAGGGTTTCGAGCAGGCCGTGCAGCTCGCGGGCGAGGCACGCGATCCCAAACGGGACATCTCCCGCGCGGTACTGGTCGCGATGGGGATCGGAGCCCTGATCTACACCGCGCTCCAGGTCGTTTTCATCGCCGGGGTGAGCCCGAGCCATGTCGCGAAGAACTGGGACAACCCCCTCAAGGCCGGCGACTACGGCGCCTACTACACCCTGGCCATCGCGATCGGTGCGACCTGGCTGGCCACCGTCCTCATCATCGACGCGGTGGTCTCACCGGCGGGCACCGGAATCGTCTATGTCGGAACCAGCGCACGCCTGTCCTACGCAATCGGCACGGAGCGGGAGATGCCGACCGCCCTCGCCAAGACCGATCGACGCGGCGTTCCGTGGGTGTCGATCCTGGTCGCCGCCGTCATCGGCATCGCGGCGTTCGGACCGTTCAAGAGCTGGAACGAGCTGGTGAACGTCGTGACCGGCGCTACGGCGATCATGTACGCGTTCGCGCCCGTCGCGCTGGCGTCGCTGCACAAGAACGATCCCACCCGGACCGCGAGCTATACGGCGCCCATGCCGAAGATCCTGCTGCCGGCGGCGTTCTGCTCGGCGAACCTCATCATCTACTGGGGTGGTTTCGAATACACCTGGAAGCTGCTCTGCGCGATGGTGGTCGGGCTGCTCCTCTTCGGAATCGGCTCCACCCGACACGGCGGCATGTCGCTGCTCCACATCAAGCGGGCCCTGTGGATCGCGCCGTGGCTCGCCGGTCAGTTCGTCATCTGTTTCTGCGGTCGGTACGGGGCCGGTGCGAAGAACTACCTGCCGAACTGGATCGACATCCTGGTCGTCATCGTCTTCTCTCTCGCGATCTTCTACCTCGCCGTCAACATGTCTCAGAGCACCGCTGAGATCGAGCGCGCTGTCGAATCTGACCGCGCGCACGACCCTCTGGAGGACCTGGTCACCTCCTGACGTCGGCGCACGGCCCGGCTCAGCCCACGGTGGATGCGGCGGCCCGGCATACGATCGGCGCAATGAGCGATGACCTGTGGGACTCCTGCTCCGGACCGGACATCACGCCGGTGTGCGATGCCGCGTCCGCCGTGCCCGAGCGGCACGCGCACAGTCATGGCGTACGGCCCGGCGCGAACGTCCGATGGCTGTGGCTGGGGCTCGGTCTGCTCACCGCGTACCTCGTGGCCGAGGTCGTCGTCGCGCTCCTCTCCCGCTCTCTGGCACTGCTCTCCGACGCGGGGCACCTGCTGACGGATGTCGGGTCCCTCGCGGTCGCGCTCTGGGCGATCCGGTTGGCGGCTCGTCCCGCGCGCGGCGCCATGACGTACGGCTGGAAGCGCGCCGAGATCCTCTCGGCGGCCGGGAATGCCGCGACGCTGCTGGTGGTCGGCCTGATCGTCCTGATCGAGGCCGTACGGCGCCTCGTGCACCCGCCGCACGTAGACGCCGCCCCTGTGCTGATCACCGCGCTCGTCGGCATCGGCGTCAACATCGTCGTCGCGTGGGCGGTGGCCCGGGCCGACCGGTCGAGTCTCAACGTCGAGGGTGCCTACCAGCACATCCTCACCGACCTGTTCGGCTTCCTCGCCACCGCGGCGGCGGCCGTGGTGATCCTCGCGACCGGATGGCAACGCGCAGACGCCGTCGCATCGCTCGTCCTGGTGGTGCTGATGTTCCGGTCGGGGCTGACCCTCGCTCGGCAGAGCAGCCGAATCCTGCTGGAGGCAGCACCGCCCGGCGTGCGGATCTCGGACATCCGGGAGCACCTGCTGCGCGTCGACCATGTCCGCGACGTGCACGACCTGCACGTCTGGACGGTCACCTCCGACGACCACGCCCTGTCGGCGCACGTCGTGGTCGACGAGGGGTGCTTCGCGGACTCGCACGCGCCGCAGCTGCTGGACGCGCTGCAGGCCTGCCTGCACGAGCACTTCGACATCGGGCACTCCAGCCTGCAGCTGGAGCCGCCGACCCACGCGGCCCACGAGACCGCCATCCACTGACCCCAACGGGGCGCCTCTTCCCGCCGACTCAGCCGGGGTGGATCATCGCGGCCGGGTCGACCACCCGGTCGAAGTCCTCCCCGCTGATGGCACCCGAGGCCAGCGCCGCCTCGCGCAGCGTGAGGCCCTGCTCCGAGGCGGTGTGCGCGATGTGCGACGCCTGGTCGTAGCCGATCACCGGCGACAGCGCCGTCACCAGCATGAGCGACCGGTCGAGGTACTCCTGGATCTGCGGGCGGTCGAGCTCGATGCCGTCGATGCAGTGCTCGCGCAGCAGGTCGCACGCGTCGCCCAGGATCAACGCCGAGTGCAGCACGTTGTTGATGATGATCGGGCGCATCGCGTTGAGCTCGAAGTTGCCCTGCGAGCCGGCGAACGTCGTCCCCAGGTCGTCGGCGATCACCTGGATGCAGACCATGACGGTCGCCTCGCACTGGGTGGGGTTGACCTTGCCCGGCATGATCGAGCTGCCCGGCTCGTTCTCCGGCAGGATCAGCTCGCCGATGCCGCACCGCGGGCCGGACGCGAGCCAGCGGATGTCGTTGGAGATCTTCATGATCGGCACTGCCAGGGCCCGGATGCCGGCCGAGGCGCCGACCATCGCGTCGAGGCCGCCCTGGGCGGCGAACTTGTTGGCAGCAGTGACGATCGGCTCACCGGTCATCCGGGCCAGCTCGTCGGCGACCTCCTCGGCGAACCGCTGCGGCGCATTGATACCGGTGCCGACGGCGGTCCCGCCGAGCGCCACCTCGTACAGACCCTCACTGGACTGCTGCAGCCGCTCGATCGCCTGCTCGAGCTGCGCGGCGTAGCCCGACCACTCCTGACCGACGGTCAGGGGTACGGCGTCCTGCAGGTGGGTGCGGCCGGTCTTGATCACGTCGGACCACTCGTGCGCCTTCGCGTCGAACGACGCGTGCAGCCGCTGCAGGCTCGGCAGCAGCTGGGTGCGCAGCTGCAGCAGCGTGGCGATGTGCATGGCCGTGGGGAAGGTGTCGTTGGAGCTCTGGCACATGTTGACGTCGTCGTTGGGGTGCACCGGCTTCTTGCTGCCGAGCTCGCCGCCGAGCAGCTGGATGCAGCGGTTGCTGATGACCTCGTTGACGTTCATGTTCGACTGGGTGCCCGAGCCGGTCTGCCACACGTAGAGCGGGAAGTGGTCGTCGAGGTCGCCGGCGATGATCTCGTCGCACACCCGCGCGATCAGGTCGGCCTTCCACTGCGGCAGGCGGCCGCCGCGCCCGTTCGCTATCGCGGCGGCTTTCTTCACGTAGCCGAACCCGCGACACACGGCGACCGGCATCCGGTCCTCGCCGATCGCGAAATGCACCAGCGAGCGCGCGGTCTGCGCACCCCAGTAGCGGTCGGCGGGCACCTCGATCGCACCCATCGAATCGGTCTCGGTGCGGGTGCCCGTGGCCTCGATCCCGACCGGGACGTCGTGGACGGTGGGGGCGGTCTCGTCGCTCATCCCCCGAGTCTGGCACCGGCCCCCGGCCACCATCGGGCAGACTGGCAGGGTGCCCCGCGCCGAAGCTCGTGTGCGACTCGTCTACCCCCATCAGCTCTTCCGTGCGCAGCTCGACGTCCCGTCCGGCACCCGGCACGTCCTGGTCGAGGACGACCTCTTCTTCCGGCAGTACCGCTTCCACGCCCACAAGCTGGTGCTGCACCGCGCGAGCATGGCGCGCTTCGCCGACCTGCTGCGGTCCGAGGGGTTCGATCCCATCGTGGTGGAGTCGTCGGCCGACATCACGTCAGCCGACAGCCTGACGAAGGTGCTGCGGACGCTGCATCTCGGCGAGGTCACGGTGTACGACGTGGTCGACGACTGGCTCTTCCGCGACTGTGCAGCTGCCGTTCGCGCCGCCGGTGGGGAGCTGCGCGATCAGGACGTGCTGGAGACGCCGAACTTCCTCACGACGCGAGCGCAGCTGCAGGAGTGGTTCGGCGACAACGCCGCGCAGATGCAGTACTTCTACCGCTGGCAGCGAAAGCGTCTCGACATCCTGCTCGACCACGGCCACCCCGTCGGGGGCAAGTGGTCCTTCGACCCGGAGAATCGCAAGAAGCTGCCCCGCGGCCACCCGGTGCCGGAGCCGGTCTGGCCGGAACGGACGCCCGCGGTGCAGGAGGCGATCGAATGGGCGGACCGTGAGTTCCCAGACGCGCCAGGCGATCCCGCAACGTTCGTCTGGCCGACCTCGCACGAGGAGGCGGAGGCGGCGTACGACCTCTTCCTCGCCGAACGGTTCGTGGAGTTCGGCCCGTACGAGGACGCCATCTCCAAGACCCACCCGGTGCTCTTCCACGCCGCGCTCAGCCCCTCGCTCAACCTCGGCCTGCTCGACCCGGGCGAGGTCGTGCACCGTGCGTTGGATGCGGCCCACGAGTACGACGTGCCGCTGGCCTCGCTCGAGGGCTTCGTGCGGCAGGTGATCGGGTGGCGGGAGTACATGCGCGCGACGTACCAGCTCTACGGCCGGCGGATGCGCGGGATGAACGCGCTGCACCACACCCGCTCGCTCGACGACGGCTGGTGGACCGGGCACACCGGCCTCGGCCCGGTCGACCACGTCATCGGTCAGGTGCTCGAGCGCGGCTGGGCCCACCACATCGAGCGGCTGATGGTGCTCGGCAACGCGATGTGCCTGCTGCGGATTGACCCGGAAGAGATCCACGAGTGGTTCATGGCGATGTTCGTCGACGCCTACGACTGGGTGATGGTGCCCAATGTGTATGCCATGAGCCAGTATTCGACCGGGCCAGCGATCACGACGAAGCCGTACGTGTCGGGCAGCAACTATCTGCGCAAGATGTCCGACCTGCCGCGGGGCGACTGGGACCGTGACTGGGACGCGCTGTACTGGACCTTCGTCGCCGACCATCGCGACGTCTTCGACAGCAACCGGCGTTCGCAGATGATGACCCGGATGTGGGACGGCATGGATCCCGCGAAGAAGTCAGGGCACGTACGCCGCGCCCGCCGGCTCCTGGCCTGACCCCCACCCGCCGAGGACTTGCGTGAAGGGAAGCGAGCTATCCAGCGCGTCCGTTCATACGGCTTCGTCGCGGCGGACGTGCAGGACCGCGTCGTCGCGCGTGCCCGGCTGACCCTCCGGACCCGGGAAGTCACGCGGCACCCGCTCGTTGCGTACGACCGTCCACCCTTCGCGCGGCAGACCGACGGACGCGAGCAGCTCCTCGGGAGTGGCGAAATCCACCTCGTGCGGCGACTCGGTCATCCAGGTCGGCCACCCGGTGTGGCTCATCACCATCAGGCGACCGCCCGGCGCGACGGCCTGCATCGCCTGCCGCAGGATCGTCGTCCGCTGACTGTCCCCCGCGACCGGGGTGTGCAGGAACTGCGCTGACACCAGATCGAATTCACCGTCCGGGAACGTCGCCGACAGGTCGTGCTGCTCCCATCGGGTGCGGTCGCCGACCCCCGCGACCTTCGCATGCTCAGCGCCCTTCGTGAGAGCGGTCGAGGACACGTCGACGCCCAGCACGTCCCACCCCTGTTGGGCCAGCCAGATGACGTCGCCGCCCTCGGCGCACCCGAGGTCGAGCGCGCGCCCGGGCTGCAGATCGGCGACCTCGGCGGCAAGCAGATCACTGTTGCTCGGCACCGCCTCGGCGGGAGTCGCGCGCTCCAGGTAGATGGGTTCCCAGTAACTCTCGGCCGTCGCGTCGTCCGGCACCTGCGGCATCGTCATACGAGAAGCATCCGCCGGCCGCGCCTAGAAGAGCAAGCCACGTTGCCGGAACGGCAAACAGGCCGACTCAGGGAGCATCAGGCATCGAGGGTGGCCATCTCGTCCGCGGCCAGCTCTATCTGCATCGCCTCGACAGCGCTGGTCAGCTGCTCGGGTCGGCTCACTCCCACGATCGGGCGCACCGCGGGATCACTGTGCCGCATCCACGCCAGCACGATCTGGCCGTGCTGTGCACCGTGCGCCTGTGCGATCGACGCGAGACGCTCGAGCCGGTCGTGGGTCCCGGGATGGTCGTACGACGGCGGCAGCGGTGTGTCGGCCTTGTCGTAGAAACCGGTGAGCAGCGCTGTGTAGCCCCACAACTCGACGTCCGGGTTCTCGTGCGCGTAGTCCAGCGTCTCCGGGGTCATCATCCCGTACGGGTGGTCCTCACCCTCGACCTCGATGTCGGGCCGGGGGTGCAGGTAGGACCACCGCTGCTGGATGGCGGTCGGCGCGGGCATGCCCGCCGCGACCGCGATGGCGCGGGCCCGCTCGACCCGCCATACCGGGTGGTTGGACCAACCGACCTGATCGACCAGCCCCTGCGCCTGCGCCTCGCCGAACACCGCGACGCTCTGCGCCAGATCGATGCCGCGATCCTCCTTGTGCGCCCAATACAGGTCGACGCGGTCGGTCTGCAGACGTGTCAGGCTGGCGCGCAACTCCTGCCGCACGACCGGCGCGGACAGACCTTCGGTGCCGTCACCCGCCGGCGTCGCCCCGACCTTGGTGCCGATCAGCACGCGCTCGCGCATGCCCGGGCGGGCCGTCAGCCAGTCCCCGATGACCTGCTCGCTCTGACCGCTGGCACCGGCCGGGTCGTTCCAGAACGCGTAGCAGTTCGCGGTGTCGATCCACCGGCCCCCGGCATCGACGTACTGGTCGAGCAGCGCGAAGGATTCGTCACGCCCGACCCGGGTGCCGAAGTGCATGGTGCCGAGGGCCATGGCGAGCCCGCCGTCGTTCATGGGGAGATCCTGACGTCGTGGGGTGGTCGCCCCACGATCTCACCAACGACGGCGGGCGCGCGGTCACTCGTCGCCGGACCCCTTTCCGACGCCCTCCTGAATCTGGTCCATGACGGAGGAGTCCGCCAGGGTCGTCACATCACCGACGTCGCGGTGCTCGGCGACGTCCCGCAGCAGGCGCCGCATGATCTTGCCGGACCGGGTCTTCGGCAGCTCCGGGACGACCAGGATCGACTTCGGCTTGGCGATCGCGCCGATCTCGGACGCGACGTGGTTGCGCAGCTCGGTGATCAGCGCGTCCGGTGCCTCCTCGCCACCCTTCAGCGCCGACTCGCGCAGGATGACGAACGCGTTGATCGCCTGCCCGCTCTGCTCGTCGGTCGCGCCGACCACTGCAGCCTCGGCCACCTTCGGGTGGGAGACCAGAGCCGACTCGATCTCGGTGGTGGAGAGCCGGTGGCCGGACACGTTCATCACGTCGTCCACGCGACCGAGCACCCAGATGTCGCCGTCGTCATCGAGCTTGGCGCCGTCCCCCGCGAAGTAGTAGCCCTTCGCGGCGTACCGCTCCCAGTAGGTCTCCTTGAACCGCTCGTCGTCGCCCCAGATGGTGCGCAGCATCGCCGGCCACGGTTTGGTGACGACCAGGTAGCCGCCATTGCCGTTGCCGACGCTCTCGCCGTCGTCGTCCACGACGTCCACCGACACACCAGGGATGGCCTTCATGGCCGAACCCGGTTTGCCCGCAGTCACTCCCGGCAGCGGGCTGATCATGTGCATGCCGGTCTCGGTCTGCCACCACGTGTCCATGACCGGCGTCTTCCCACCGCCGATCTGGTCGCGGTACCAGATGTAGGCCTCGGGGTTGATCGGCTCGCCGACCGAGCCGAGCAGCCGCAGCGACGACAGGTCGTGCTCGGCCGGGATGTCGCGGCCCCACTTCATGAAGGTGCGGATCGCGGTCGGGGCGCAGTAGAGCGTGGTGACCTTGTACTTCGCCACGATCTCCCACCAGCGGCCCTTGTGCGGGGTGTCCGGTGTGCCCTCGTACATCACCGACGTCGCACCGTTGGCGAGTGGTCCGTAGACGATGTAGCTGTGCCCGGTGACCCAGCCGATGTCGGCGGCCGTCCAGTAGACGTCGGTCTCGGGCTTGAGGTCGAAGACCGCCCAGTGCGTCCAGGACGTGCCGACCAGGTAGCCGCCGGTCGTGTGCAGGATGCCCTTCGGCTTGCCCGTCGT
The DNA here is from genome assembly GCF_017565325.1 of Allobranchiibius sp. GilTou38. NCBI lineage: Bacteria > Bacillati > Actinomycetota > Actinomycetes > Micrococcales > Dermacoccaceae > Allobranchiibius > Allobranchiibius sp. GilTou38. The sequence continues at coordinate 231,255 of NZ_JAGEKN010000003.1, forward strand.
GCCGGAGGTGTACATGACGTAGAGCGGGTGCTCGGCGTCGAACGCCTCCGGCGTGTGGTCCGTGCTCGCCTGGCCGACCGTGTCGTGCCACCACTTGTCGTGCTGCTCATCCCACGCGACGTCCTGCCCGGTGCGGCGTACGACGAGCACGTGCTCGACGCCGGGGCACTGGGAGACCGCCTCGTCGACCGCGGGCTTGAGAGCGGACGGCGCACCCCGGCGGTAACCGCCGTCGGACGTGATCACCACGTGAGCGTCGCAGTCCTGGATGCGATCGCGCAGCGCGGAGGAGGAGAACCCGCCGAACACCACGGTGTGCGGCGCACCGAGGCGTGCGCACGCGAGCATCGCGACCACCGTCTCGGGGATCATCGGCATGTAGATCGCGACCCGGTCGCCGGTCTTCACCCCGAGCTCGACCAGCGTGTTCGCCGCCTGACAGACCTGATCCTTCAGCTCCGCGTACGTGATGTCCCGGGTGTCGTCGGCCGGTTCGCCGACCCAGTGGAACGCCACCCGGTCGCCGTTGCCGGCCTCGACGTGCCGGTCCACGCAGTTGTAGGCCGCGTTGAGCTTGCCGCCGACGAACCACTTCGCGAACGGCGGGTTGTCCCAGTCGAGCACGCGATCCCACGTGGTCTCCCACGAGATGCGCTCGGCCGCCTTGGCCCAGAAGGCCTCCGGGTCGGCGTCCGCCTCGTCGTACGCCGCCGCGGTGACGTTGGCGTGCTCGGCGAGCTCCTTCGGCGGTTCGAAGCGACGCTCTTCGTGGGCCAGGTTGGCCAGGGTCTCGTTACTCATCGGGTCTCCTCAGCGGTCCTGCAGGACGGGCGGGCTCAGCGCGGGCCGACAGGCAGCAGCGGCCGCTTGTGCGTGAACGACAGGACACCGGCGAACGAGACGTACCACGCCGCCAATGCCGTGAGTAGTCCAAGGTATCCGCCCGTTTTGTGGATGGAGTCCGAGGTGGCGAATTCACCCCACGCCAGCACCAGGAAGGTCAGCGTCAACAGGGCGAACACAGCGAGCACACCGAGACTGACCCGACTGGCGGCGACCGTCATGTACAGCGTGAAGATTCCCCAGACCAGCAGATAGAGACCCACGCCCTTTCCGGCGTCCTTGGCCGGGATCTTGTCCAGGCCCGAGTGGCCGGTGAGCCACCAGAAGGACACCCAGAACGCGCCGTACGACGAGAACGCGGTGGCGCCGAAGGTGTTGCCCTTCGCGAATTCCCACATGCCGGCGGCGAACTGGCCGATACCGCCGTATGCGAGTGCGAGCCCGAAGACGACCGGTTCTACTGTCGCCGGCACCCATCCGGCGTTGACCGCGCTCAGCACAGCCGTGGTGAGCGCGAAGGCGGCGAGCCCCAGCGGTGCCGGGTCGGCGAAGTGCGCCCCCGGTTGCATGGTCGGCGTGGGATCGTTCGTTGCCATGGGATCTCCTCGTGAGGTTCAGCATGGGTATGGACTTGACCATGGCCACCGGTGAATCTCAGCGGTACGGCCCCTGCAGGCCTCCCGACCGAGGCCACCGCAGCGTGACCATGTCCTCACCGTAGGGCTGAGGAGCGTGCCGTAGGGCTGTGATCGCCAACAACCGATCGACCGGCCGATCCTGAGCCCGGCGTTAGAGGTGCCGAACTGTCCGAACGGACAGTCAGTGGTCGGCTGTTCCGTGGTGAGCTCGGCGTCCCGGCGCCGCTTCCCCGGTCGGGACGCGGCTCAGCGCAGACCGGCGGCGGCCCGCCCCACTCGTGTCAGGGCGTCGGAGCGGGTGCCGTGACCGTCGTCGTCGCAGTGCTGGTCGCGGTGGTGGTCGACGTCTCGGTGGTCGTCGACGGCGACCCCGTCACCGTCGTGGTGGACGTCGACCCCGACCCCGTCACCGTGGACGCGCTGCCCTGGCTGGTGACGGTCGTGGTCGTCGCCGGGTTCGAGCCGCCGCCGGACGAGGTCGCCGAATGCAGCAAGAAACCCACGACACCGCCGACCACCAGTGCCAGCGCGATCGCCGAGGTGAGGACGCCCCCACTGATGCCGGAGCGACCGGGGCTCGTCGGCGGGTACTCACCACGAGGGGCGCGCGCTGGCTCACCGGGACCTTGCGTATACGCCGGATCCGGGGTGCCGCGGTAGTCCGGGCGACCCTGCGGCAGACGCTGGGTGCGGTCCGGATCACGGTCGTCGTATCCGTCGCCAGGGCCATAGCCGTTGCTCATCGCCCCACGATGACACGTCCGCCTGTCTCCGCACGGACCGCACGGTGCTCGATCGTCAGGCGTCGATGAGCCGCGCCGAACTCGTTCCTTCCTCATCGAGGTCGACGATCAGAGCGCCGGTCGGAGCGCCGTGCGGTGTCCACTCCTCGCCGTCGTGCGCGATCCCGTAGAAGGTCGCGGGCGCGCCGTACAAACGCACGCAGCCGATGGTGTCGTCGTAGGCCTGGTGCAGGTGTCCGCTGAGCAGGATCAACGGTGTTCGGTGGTCGCGCAGCCGTTGCTCCAGCGCGGCGGCACCACGCAGCGTGAACCAGGGATGCGCGCTGCGCGACCGCACCGGGTGGTGCATCAGCACGACCGTCGGGCCGTCACACTCGCCCAACAGGTCCAGCACCGGGTCTGCTCGACCGGCCACCTCGCCGGGCACGTTGGTCGCTGCGCCGCGGATCGTCCACGCACCGACCCGCACGAGCGCAGTCCCGAACACCTGGGCGACGACGTCAGTGTCGTCGTGGTTGCCGGGCACGGCCACCACGATCGTCGCAAGCGGACGCACGAGGTCGTGAACACGTCGGACCGCGTCACCGGAGCCGTCATCGGAGATGTCGCCGGTCACCACGACCGCGTCGAACGGCCCTTCGGCGGTTGCCGCTGAGAGCACCGCGATCAGCCGCTCCTCCGGATCGATGTCCGGATGCGGTGATGTCGACCCCGGCCCGAGCAGATGGGTGTCGGAAAGATGCAACAGACGCGCCATGAACGTCACTGTTCCACGAGACGTTCGGACGATGTCTGACGAGCGGCGCCGAACGCCGGGGGTCCGTGAGCGCGACGTGGTGATCGGGCGCCCTGCCCAGCCGTGCGATCTACGCTGCGGCATGGACAGCGAACGTCGACCGGGACGCCCCGCGGGCCGAGGCAGCGGCACGATCACCTCGGACGGTTGTCCGGTCGAGATCTACGCGGCACTCCCGCCGCACGGTGAAGCGGACATCGTCCACGCTGCCCTCCCGGCCGGCGCGGCGGTCCTCGACCTGGGATGCGGGCCCGGGCGCATCGCGAATCCGCTGGTTGCGTTGGGGCACCGGGTCGTCGCGGTCGATGACTCTCTGGGCATGCTCGCGTATCTGCAGGCGGCCGAACCTGTCCACAGCACCATCGAGACGCTGCAGCTCCCCGAGCGCTTCGCCGGGGTCGTCCTGGCAGGCGTGCTGATCAACACCTTCGACCCGGCGCAACGGTCGCAGTTCCTGCGGGCCGCCGTACGTCACATGACGCCCGACGCCACCCTCGTGCTGCAGCGGCACGCTCCGGGTTGGGCCGAGGCAGTGACCCCCTCGGTGTGGAACGACGGCCCTGTCGCCCTGGAGCTGAAGGACGTCGTACGCCATGGGGACGGGCTCGTATCGGCGACGTTGATGCACACGTTGGGGGAGCTCGTGGAAGAACAGGACTTCACCGCACGAGTGCTCGATGACACGCAGCTCGCGTCGGTGCTGCGCGACGCCGGGCTCGTCTTCGACCGCGTCCTCACCCCCGACCAGCGCTGGGTGTCCGCTCACCTCCCGCGCTGAGACCAAGCGGCAGGATCACCCCATGCCCACTACCCCCCCTGATCCGGGGCACTGTGGTCCACCCCGGCGCCACCAGCCACACCGACGGCTGTCCGAGCGACTCCCCCATGGGCGCTCACACCCTTCGGCACGGTCGAACCGTTGCGTCGTGGACCGGGTCGATACCTAGCCAACCGAACCGACGGGCCCTGCGTCTGAGAGTCACGACACACCGTCGCTGACACAGGGGAACCATGAACAACCTTCGCAAGGTCTTCGTCGGCACAGCCGGCGCACTCGTACTGGCCGCTACGGCCGGCTGCAACTCCGGCGGGGCGGGCGCCGCATCAGCCACCAAGTCTGCGTCCACGCCGGCGACCACGACCACCGTCACGGCGACCTCCACGGTCACCGTGCCGAGCACAGGGCACCCGAACACCGTTGCGGCTTCGCCGAGCTCGCGCCCGTCGAGCACTGGGACGACACGGTTGCAGACCTCGTCCGCCGGCGTCCCCACTCTGGGACTGGAAGGCTGGGGGACCGGAGTCCCGAACACGCGCGGATTCGGTGACGTCCGGCCGCACGTGATCGACAACGGAGGCGATCCCACCGGCATGGTCCAGGACGTCACCTGGTCGAACTGGGGCGGTCCGACCGCGGACGGCCGCGGATTCGGCTACTTCGTTCCCGCGAATGAGCCGGTTTCCGGGGGCATGCGGGTGCCGGCCCAGATCCGCGCGTACGACCTCACCACGTGCGGCGGCCACCCGGCGTACCGACACGTCACCTGGTGGTTCCCGAGCAAGGGCGAGACCTACAAGTCGGCACTGGCGCACACCACAGAGGCCTACGACCTGTGCGACGGGCGCTGAAATCCCGGGCACGCGACGTACAGACGTGAGCGCGGCATCCGGACGGGTCGAGGTCTCGGCCGGATGCCGACGCTTCCAGGACCGGCGGCACCGGGAGAACCGATCAGGTCTGCGAGCGCAGGTAGCGGCCGAAGTGCGGCACGGTGAAGGCGATGCGGCCGCGCTCACCGGAATAGATGAGGCCCTTCTTCAGGAGGGCGTCCCGCGCAGGTGACAGCGACTGCGGCTTTCGATCGAGGACGTCGGCCACCGCGGCCGTGGTGACCGACTCGACCTCGTCGGCGTCAGCGAGGTCGGCGGCGGCGTCCGCCATCCCTCGCAGATACTCACGCTCGCCGGGAGTGGCTCTCTCGTAACGTGATCCGAAGAAACCCACCGCCAGCTCGGCATCCGCCTCCGGCGCGGCGACCGCGACGTCCGCCACCGTGATCGGCGAGCGCGGCGCGAGGTCCCAGGCCACCTTGCCGTAGGCCTGGATGAAGTAGGGGTATCCGCCGGTCACGGCGTACATCGCGTCGAGGGCGTCCGGCTCGAACGCCGCGTCCTCGTCCTGCGCCGGCGACTGCAGCGCGCGGTCGGCGGCGTCACGCGGCAGACGGTCGATCCGCGCATACCGGAAGAGTCGTTCGGAGTAGGACTTGGATGCGCTGAGCACCGTTGGCAGGTGGGGAAGTCCGGCGCCCACGACGATCACGGGCAGACCCGCCTGGCTGATCTCGTGGCAGGCCGCGCACAGCGCCGAGACGTCGTCGGGGTGCAGATCCTGCATCTCGTCGACGAAGAGCGCGATACCTCGGCCGATGTCCGCGGCGAGACCGCCGACGTCGGTGAGCAGCTCCACCAGGTCGATCTCGATGTCGCCGGAGTCGGCCCGTCCGGAGACCGCGGGCGCGTCGATGCCGGGGTTCCACTTCTCGCGCAGCTTGGAGCCCGGAGGGGTGTCCCGCTGAGCGAACGCCTTGATGACACCGAGCACCTGCTGCACGTCATCGGCCTGGGTGTGTCCGAGCTCGCGGACCGCGACGTGCAGTGCCGCGCTGATCGGGCGCCGCAGTCGCTGCTCCGGCCGCGCCTCCCACTTGCCGGTCCCCCACTTGGCGCGCACGGCAGCGGACCGCAACGCGTTGAGCAGCACCGTCTTGCCGACCCCGCGCAAGCCCGTGAGCACGATCGAACGCTCCGGCCGCCCACGGGCGACGCGCTCCAGCACCACTGCGAACGTGTCGAGTTCGCCGTCCCGGCCGGCGAGTTCGGGCGGCCGCTGGCCGGCGCCGGGCGCGTACGGGTTGCGTATCGGATCCACGATCGGACTGTATGCGCATATCTAGCTTCTGCCCGATACATCCGTAGCGTGTCGCATCGTCTGTCGTGGGTGTGCGTGGTTGTCCGCGGTTTCGTGGCGCGGGTGCCACGCCACCGCGGACTATCGAGCGCTAAGCGGGCGAGAAGAGCGCGTCCTGCACGGGTTGCCATTCCGAGGCGCCTGGCACGCGGTAGGTCTTCGACCACGACCAGCCGTCACCGACCCTGCAGATGACGAGCCGGCTGCTGCCGCGGGGGGTGTCGCGGTCCAGGACCAGTTCTCCCTCGCGCCACGTGCCGCGCGCCGGAGGGTCGGCGGGGAAGCCGGCGCTGTCGTAGGCGTAGTAGAGGTACTCGCCGGTGGCCGGGTCCGTCATCCACACGCCGAGCGACGCGAACGACTCGGCGCCGTCGCGGTACTGGGTATAGCGCTGGACGATGATCGATCCGTCGAGTTCGACCTCCCCACTGATCGTGCTGGTCGCAGTGCCCGCCGGCGCCCACGCGGACGCATGCATCGTCTCGGCGCCGTCGTACCGGCCTACCAGGAAGGGCAACCCTCGCGCTGTGGTCATGTTCGTTCCTCTCATACGCACCTCAGCACGCGGCGCACCCTGACGGCGTTTCGCGTGGCTGACGGCGTTCGAACGCCGTCAATGGTCGCGAACGCCGTCAGCGTGGCGGATGCCGGAGGCAGGGATCAGGCGGGCACCTTGTCGAGGAACCCGAGCACGCTGTCGATTCGACCGTCGTCGTCGGTGACGACCACGTCGAAGCCGACGATCACCGGCTCGGCGTCCGCCGGGCCGAGGCCCCAGGTGAAACGCGCCTGCCGGTGATGGGCGTCCACCGGACCGGCGGGCGTGAAGACGAAACCGGGGAACTGATCCTGAACGGCTCCGATCGTCGCGTCCACGGCGTCGCGGCCGCGCACCTGCGCCATCGGGTCGGAGTAGCTCGCCTGCTCGGTCCAGTGCTGGTCGATCAGTGTGCGCCGGGCCGCAGGGTCCGTCTCGTTCCAGCAGGCGAGGTAGGTGTTCATCAGGTCGTTCATCGCAGTGCCTTTCATCGAAGGGTTGTTGGCGTGAACGATCCTGAATCGCTCCGGGCGAGAGCGCGATTCCCTCATAGGTAATGCCACTCGATGACGTGCGAGGTAATCGCCGGAGGTACGTCGTTCGGCTAGCGTCGCGTCGGTGACCACCACTGCACCGTCCGCCCGGCCGGTCGGCGAGTTGCTGCGTGGATGGCGCGAGCGGCGCCGCCTCAGCCAACTGGACCTGTCGATCCAGGCGCAGGTCTCCACCCGGCACCTGAGTTTCGTCGAGACCGGGCGTGCCAGGCCGACGCCCGAGATGATCCTGAGACTGACCGATCACCTGCAGGTGCCGCTCCGCGAGCGCAATCAGCTGCTCCTCGCCGGCGGGTATGCACCGGCCTACCCTCAGCACGGCTTCGACGCCCCGGAGCTCGCCCGCATCGCCGACGCGCTGCGGTCGGTGCTGGGAGGGCATCCGTATCCCGCGCTGGTGATGGACCGGTGGTGGGACATGCTCGATGCGAACGACGCGACGCTGGCCCTCACGACCGGGTGCGCCGCCCACCTGCTCGAGCCGCCCGTCAACGTGCTGCGCCTCAGCCTGCACCCGGACGGACTTGCGCCGCGGATCGTCAATCTCGGGCAGTGGCGCGGGCACCTGATGACCCAGCTGCGGCAGCGCATCGAGCGCACCGACGACCATCGGCTGCGAGCGTTGGAGGAGGAGTTGCTGGGTTATCCCGGTGGCACCCTCGAGCGCGCACCGGCGGCAGGTGTCGTACTCCCGCTGCGGCTGCGCACCGATGTCGGCGTGGCGTCGTACTTCTCGGTCGCCGCGGCGGTGGAGACGGCCACCGACGTCACGGTCGAAGAGCTGGTCCTGGAGACGTTCTACCCGGCGCCCTGACCTGCGTCGGCCCCGACTGCACGCTGACGGCGTTTCGCGCCGTTGACGGTGTTCGAACGCCGTCAACCGATGCGAACGCCGTCAGGGTCGCGTGCGTCTCACGAGCTCGCCGGCGCGGACGCGATCTGCGGCTGCGGATCCGAGGCCTCGCGCGACAGCCTGCGGGAACGCTCGACGAACCAGACGTTCCAGCCGATGCAGATCGCGAAGAACACCAGCGACACGACGTTGGTCGCTGCCACCGACTGATCGAGAGTGAGGGTGTAGATCAGGACGATCTGCGCGGTGCCCGACAGGATCAGGCCGACACCCCAGACGATGCCCATCAGGTAGAAGCCCATCCGGAACGGCGCCGACGTCGCCCAGCCCTGTTTCAACCCGGCGGCGGACGTCTCGTCCGACCCCGCGAGCCGCCCCGCGACCGCGAAGGTGAGCGGTCGGCGTACCGCGACCGAGCCGAGGAAGACCAGACCCGACAGCACGGTGAGGGCGGCGCCCTTGAGGAGCAGGAAACGCGGATCGCCCGTGATCAGCGACAGCGTGAGCCCGCCGGCGAAGAGGAAGAGCATGAAGATCGCGAACGCGTCGGCCCGTCCCTGGCGCCAGATCAGCCAGCACAGCCGGAGCCCGGCGAGGACGGTGGAGATGAGCAGCGCCGCGGTCATCCCCGCGCCGAGAGCCCGGGCCAGGTAGTAGCCGCCGACCGGGATGGCGATGTCGAGGGTGAGCATCCGCAGCAGCCCGGACATCCGGATCGAGGGTGCGAACCGACCGGCCTGCGCCATCTGCTCGTCCAGCGGTGTCCTCACGCGGCTCATCCTGACAGGAGCACGCACCCGCCGTGCGCGAATGGAGTCGCCGCGCGCTCCATAGGGCGCGCGGCGACTCCACTCGCGCGCGCCGGAACCCCTCAGGCGTCGACGATGGCCGCCAGCGGTGGGGTGCGCGCAGCGCGCACCCCCGGCCACAGCGCCGCCAGCACGCCGACGATCCCGGCGACGACCAGGAAGCCCAGCGCCTGGGTCCAGGGGATGACCAGCACGCTGAGACCCTGGTCCTTGAGCAGCTTGGTGAAGAGCACGCCGTAGACGATCCCGAGCGCGAGCCCGAGCAGCGCACCGAACACGGCGATGAGGAACGACTCGAGGTAGATCGTGCGGCGCACCTGCCGTCGCATCATCCCGACCGCGCGCATCATCCCGATCTCCCGCCGTCGCTCGACCACCGACAACGCCAGGGTGTTGATGATCCCCAGGATCGCGATGACGATCGCGAGCGCGAGCAGAGCGTAGAGCAACCCGAGCAGGGTGTTGACCTGTGCCGCGATCTGTCCCTTGAACTGGGTGCGGGTGTCGACCGAGACCACGTAGTACGGGTTGGTCGCCTTCTCCACCCGCGCCTGCACCTGTGACAGGTCGGCCCCGGGCGCGACCCGGATGAGGCCGACCTCCGCCGCTCGCTCGTCCGCCGGAGTGAGGCTGCGGTACGTCGCGCCGCTCACCAGCCACGCCCCGGCGAGCTGGCTGTCCTGGTAGACGCCGACCAGCTTCAACCGCACCGACCCGACGCCCGGGTGGGTGAGCGTGTGCATCGAACCGATGGTCCAACCGCGCTCACGCGCTTTGGACTCGCTGGCGACCAGGTTGTCGCCGGTGGGCGAGATCGACCCCGAGACCGGTGTCAGGGCCAGCACCGCGGAGAGTGGACCGTCGACGCCGCTCCCGGTCTCCTCGGCTCCGTCGAGCAGACCGAACGCGAGGTGGAACTGCGTCATCGATCCGACGCCGTCCTGCTTGGCCGCAGCGTCGATCGCCGGCTGCGGCACCGTGCCCTGCTGGCCTGCGGTCAGCACGAGGTCGGCGCGCACGTTGTTGTCGAAGAGGTGGTTCACGCTGCCCTTGGCGGACGCACCGATCACCGAGATGCCGCTGACGATGAGCAGTCCGAGGGTCAGCGCGAAGGCCGTGGCCGCCGTACGCCGCGGGTTGCGGACCGCGTTCGAAGGCGCCAAGGTACCCGGCCGGCCGAACGGCCGCCCGGCGACCCACCCGATCGGGGGGATGACGATGCGCGCGAGCACCGGCGAGAGCATCAGCGCTGCGCCTCCCACTCCCAGCAGCCCGGCGCCGATCAGGGCGGACCCGTGCGACGTGGAGGACGAGGTCGCTCCGAGCACTGTGAGAACCACGCCGAGGACCAGCAGCGCGAGACCGAGGATGGTGCGCCGGGTGGAGCTGGAGGCCGACGGGATGGCGAACTCCTCGCGCATCGCCTCGACCGGGGCGATCGACGACGCGCGTCGGGCGGGGATGTACGCCGAGAGGAGAGTCACCCCCACCCCCAGGACAAGGGCCACGACGAGCGTGCGCGGTTGCAGCAGCAACGTGCCGGAGGGCAGGCCGACGTTGAACGCGTTCAGCAGCTCGCGCAACCCGATCGCGAGACCCACCCCACCGACGATGCCGAGCACGCTGCCGATCACTCCGGTGAACAACGCCTCCAGCAGCACCGACCGGCGCACCTGCTTGCGGCTCGCACCGACCGCCCGCAGCAGCGCGAGCTCGCGCAGCCGCTGGGCGACGATCATCGAGAAGGTGTTGTAGATGATGAAGGTGCCGACGATCAGGGCGATGAATCCGAAGGCCAGCAGCAGGTAGTTGACGAACGACAACGCGGTCTGGATCTGGGCGTTCGTGTCGTCCCGCAGCTTGGTGCCGGTCTCGACGGTGAGCCCGGAAGGGAGGACCTTGGCGATCCGCGACGTCAGCTCGTCCTCGCTCACGCCGGGCTTCGCCGACACGTCCACCGAGGTGTAGTGGCGCCCGTCCGACAGCACCCGGACCGCTTGAGCGGGGCTGAGGAGCACCCCGATGTAGCCGCCGCTCTCGGTCTTGGTGCGGTAGATCCCCGACACCGTCAGTGTGAGCACCGGCCGGTTCGACAGCACGATCCGCACCCGGTCGCCGACCTTGATGTCACCCTTGCGCGCCGCCCCGGCGTTGATCACGGCCTCCCCCGAGGAAGTCGGCGGCCCGCCGGACTCGAACTGGGTCGGATCGCCGATGCGGTCGGCGGGCACCGTCCAGGTGTCCGCGACGCTGGGCGCTCCGCCGCTTGCGACCTTGGTGCCCTGGGAGTTGACCAGCGCGGCAGGTCGCTCGACGCCCGGCGCGACCCGATCGACCCCCGGCACCCGCCGGATCGTCGCCAGATCACCGAAAGGGACACCCGCGTCGTAGCTGTGCGCCGGCTCCACGTGGGTGGCGATGCCCTTGTACGCGTCGTTGAAGATGCCGGTGAAACTGTGCTTGAGGGTGTCGGTGAAGACGTAGGACCCGGTCACGAACGCCGTGCCGAGGATCACCGACAGCACCGTCAGGATCAGCCGCACCTTGTGCGCGCGCAGGTTGCGGATCGACACCCGCCCCATCGGGCGGCGCGGCACGGGTCAGTCCTCCATCGTCTTCATCAGGTCCAGTACCCGCGCCTCGGTGGGGTCGCGCATCTCGTTGACGATGTCGCCGTCGGCGAGGAAGAGCACGCGATCGGCGTACGCCGCGGCGCGCGGGTCGTGGGTGACGACCACGACCGTCTGCCCGAGCCGGTCGACGGAGCTGCGCAGGATCCCGAGCACCTCCGCGGAGGAGCGGGAGTCCAGGTTGCCGGTCGGCTCGTCGCCGAAGACGATGTCGGGCTGAGAGGCGAGCGCCCGCGCGCACGCCACCCGCTGCTGCTGACCACCGGACAGCTCACTCGGGCGGTGCCCGAGACGGTCGCGGATGCCGAGGGTGTCGATGACGTTGTCGAGCCACTCCTTGTCCGGTTTCCGACCGGCAAGGTCCATCGGCAGCGTGATGTTCTCCAGGGCGGTCAGTGTCGGCACGAGGTTGAAGGACTGGAAGACGAAACCGATCCGGTCGCGCCGCAGTGCGGTCATCTTGTTGTCCGACAGCCCCGACAGCTCCGCGTCGCCGATGCTCACCGACCCTGACGAGACCGAGTCGAGACCGGCGAGGCAGTGCATGAGCGTCGACTTGCCCGAGCCGGACGGCCCCATGATCGCGGTGAACTCGCCCCGCACGAGCTCGACGTTGACGGCGTTCAGCGCCTGCACCGTGGTGCTGCCGCTGCCGTACGTCTTCACCAGGTCGACGGCGCGCGCGGCGATCTGGGTGGTCGTCGTGGTCATGAGAGGGAGCCTTCCCGTGGCAGCCGTACATCGGTGGTGCCGGCCGTCGTGAACCGTGCCTGATGATTGTCACCCATGTCGCCGACACCCGTCGGCGGTCGCCGCGACGATGTCGCACCCCCTGGCTACGGTGCCCGTATGCCGATCGGTCCCGCGCCCAGTACCGTCACCACCGCGCGCCTCACGCTGCGACCGATGACGGAGGACGACGCGTGCGATCAGCGGGTCCTGACCTGGCACACCGATCCTCGCGGATACGAGCTGATGTACGAGCAGCCCTACCCTGACGCCGCGACAGCGTCCGCTCGGCTCCGGTCCTGGGCGGACCGGTGGAGCAGCGTCGGCGTCGGCTACTGGATCGCGGAGCGCGACGGCGTCCCCGTCGGCATCGGCGGGATCGATCCGCTGACGTTCGAGGGCCGCGACCACCTCAACCTCTACTACCGACTGGATCCCTCGGCGCGCGGGCAGGGCCTGGCCCGCGAGATCGCCGCGGCCGGTACGGCGTACGCCGCCGAGTGGTGGCCGGACCGCCCGGTGCTGGCCCGGATCGCACCGACGAATGCGCCGTCGGTGAAGGTCGCGCGGGCCGCCGGACTCCTGGACGTCGGCGCGCGGCGAGCACCGCAGGACCCGAAGGACCAGCCCGCGCCGAGGCTGCTGCGTTCGCCCCTCGCTCGGGTGGGGCCGGTCACCGCCGGCGACCCGGCGTACGACGAGCTGCTCGACCTGTGGTGCCGGGTCAACGACAGCGGTGGGGCGGTCGGGTTCGAAGCCCACGCACCGCGCGAAGCAGTGGCCGACGTGCTCGAGCGGCACCTCGCGGACGCGGGCACCACCCTCGTGCGACTGCACGCCCCGACGTCCCTGGGACGAGACGATGGGACGAGACGATCCGTCCCCGACCGGACAGCTGCTGGGGTTCGGATTCGTGGTGCAACCGGCGCATGTCGCGGTGCGGCACCGGTGCTCGCTCATGCGGGTGATGACCGATCCGGAGCAGCGAGGAGCGAATCTGGGGCGCCTGCTGATGGGAGCGCTGCACGCGCACGCCCGGTCGCAGGGATGCGAACTGGTGCAGATCGACTACCGCGGCGGCACCGGTCTGGGTGCCTTCTACCAGCGCTGCGGCTACGTCGAGACCGGCCGGGTGCCCGGTGGGCTGCGCTTCAGTTTCGGCGACCGCGACGACGTGGCGATGACCCGTCGCCTCGACGGGCTGCCCCTGCGTCAGTAGACGGAGACCAACTCACTCATCTGCAGACCGCCGCCGGAGATGAGGTAGTCCTGCGCGGCCGTCGACACCCGGCAGCACCCGTGCGAGTCGGGGTAGGGCGGGATGCTCGGCGAACCGTGCACGGCGATGCCGCCGACGAAGTAGTAGGGCTTGTACAACCCGCCGAGCGGGCCGTAGACCCAGCCCGTCGTCGTCTTACGGTAGATCTTGAAGTTCCCGGACGGGGTGCGCGCGATCGCCGGGTGCCCCTCGTACTCGAACGTGCGGCCGGAGCCGGTAGAGGTGTTCAACGTGATCGCGCTGCGTCCGCCGCGCGCCACCATCAGCAACTGGCGGGTCTTGTCGATCTCGATGTGATTACCGGCGTAGCGCGGCCATGCACGGTGCTGGCTGTCGATCGCGGTCCACGTGGGGGCGTCGATCTCGCCGGTGGTGGGGATGCCGTTGGCCTTCTGCACGGCCCACACCGCCTGCTGCACCACGAACCCGAATTGCCCGTCCATGCCGCCGCACCAGTACCCGGCGTTCCACATGGCGTGCTGCGCCGACAGCACCCAGCTGCCGGTGGACCCCATCTTGAGCACCGGCCGGGTCGTGGTCGCCGCGTCCGCGGGGGCCGCGAGCATCGCCCCGCCGACGATCGCGAATGCGGAGGAACCGATGGTGGTGGCAAGCAGAGTCCGTCGATCGATAGCAGTCATGATGTCCCCTGTGACGTGAAGAATGTCGGACTCGAGTGCGACCCGCGCCTCGTACCCGTGTGACGGGGAGGTCCCGTACCACACACATTAGACGGTGCGCAGGGTATTCCGGTTGGATTTCTGGAACCCGAGCCGGGGGAATCTCAGACCGGCCGAGCCTCGAATCGTCCACGAGGGTGCGCGATCTCGTCCTGGGCACTGATCAACTGCAGCTCGCGAGTGCCCGCCGCGTGCGTTGCCTCGATGATCGCGAAGACCGAGTCGGCCGTGGTGGCCAGCGCGTGCGCCACGCCCTCGGTCATCACCCGCGCCAGGAAGATCGCGGCGGTCGCGTCACCGCACCCGCTCACATGCAGAGGCATCAGCGGTGTGGTCACCTGGAACGCCCCCTCACGGCTCACCGCCACCATCTGCACCGAGTCGGCCGGCGTCTGGTCGGTCTGCACCGAGGTGACCAGGACCGTGTCGGGACCCTGCCGTCGTAGCGCCTCGACAGCCGCGAGCAGATCGGCCACCGAGCGGATCGAACTGCCGGTGAGGTACTCCAGCTCGAACTGGTTCGGGGTGACGATGTCCGCGGCCGGCACGATCCGGTCGCGCATGAACTCCGGGATCCCCGCCTGCACGTAGAACCCACGGCCCACGTCCCCCATCACCGGATCGGCGCAGTACACGGCCGCCGGGTTGGCCGACTTCACCCTGGCCACCGCGTCCAGGACGATCTCGCCCACGGGCGGCGCGCCCTGGTAGCCCGACAGCACGGCGTCGCACTCGGGCAGCACGCCGCGTTCCTCGATGCCGGTGATGACGTCGCCGACCGTCTGCGGCTCGAAGACGATGCCGCGCCACTCGCCGTACCCGGTGTGGTTGGAGAAGTGCACGGTGTGAACCGGCCAGACCTCGTGCCCGAGGCGCTGCAGCGCGAAGACAGCCGAGCTGTTGCCGGCATAGCCGTAGGCGACGGAGGACTGGATGGACATGACCTTCACCAGCGCAGGGTATGACGCCCTGTGCCGGGTGCACCGCTGCCGGGATACGGGACAATCGCAGGATGAGTGAATCGACCACCCCGCAGCAGCTGCCCGACGACGCGGTCGTCCTCGATGTCCGCGAGCAGGACGAGTGGGACGCGGGTCACGCGCCGGGCGCGGTGCACATCCCGCTCGGCGACCTGCCCACCCGTCTGGACGACCTGCCCCCGGACGACACCACGCTTCCGGTCATCTGCCGATCCGGCGGCCGCTCCTCGCAGGCGGTCGCGTGGCTGAGCCAGCAGGGATTCGACGTCGCCAACGTCGACGGCGGCATGCGCGCCTGGGCGTCGGCCGGCAAGCCGCTGACCGCCGACTCCGGGGAACCGCGCGTCATCTGAGCCGGGTCATACCCGGCCGGCGTGCGGGTCAGGTGCGGTTCTTGGCCACCGTCTTGCCGATCACGGTGGCGACCACGAAGGTGATGACGGCCACCACCACGAAGAAGATGAGCCCGACGCCGATGGCCGCCCCGACGCCCGTGCCGGTGGCGATGGCGATGACCGCATAGATCACCCCGGCTATGACGCCGGCGATGAGTCCACTGCGCATGTTCGGATTCATGAGTCCTCCATCGGATCGGGCCCATGACACTAGTGGCGCGCGGCCGTCCGTGTGTCCGGTCGGCGCCACTACTTCAGCAACCGTGACATCCGGCGGTCCGCCAGCACCTTGCCCCCGGTCTGGCACGTTGCGCAGTACTGCATCGACCGATCCGCGAACGACACCTCGCGGACGACGTCTCCGCAGACCGGGCAGGCCTCTCCGGTGCGTCCGTGTACCCGCATGCCCGCCCGTTTGGCATCCTTCAGGTCCTTCGCCGGCTTGCCGGACGCCGTCGCCACCGCACCGCGCAGGATCTGCTCCAGCGCGTCGTAGAGCACTGAGACCTGCTCCTCCGACAGCGAACCGGCGACGGCGTACGGCGAGAGCTTGGCCGCGTGCAGCACCTCGTCGGAGTAGGCGTTGCCGACCCCGGCGATGACGGACTGATCGCGCAGCAGGCCCTTGATCTGGGTGCGGCGACCCTCCAGGATCCCGGCGAACACGTCACGGGTGAAGGACTCGTGCAACGGGTCCGGGCCGAGCGAGGCGATGCCGGGCACGTCCTGCGGCGAACGCACGACGTACGCGGCGAGCCGCTTCTGGGTGCCGGCCTCCGTGAGGTCGAACCCCGCGCCGTCGGAGAACCGCACCCGCAGCGCGATCGGGGACTTGCCCGGCCGCAGCATCGTGGCCGGCGACTGCTCGGACCAGCGCAGCCAGCCGGCCCTGGCCAGGTGGAAGATCAGGTGGACCCCGTCGGCGTCGATGTCGATGAACTTGCCGTGCCGCTCCACCCCGGTCACGAGCAGACCCTGCAACGCCTGCGGCGGCGGGTCGAAGGTCTTCATCACGCTGAACGACCCGACCTCGACACCGGTCATCGCGAGGTCGACCACACGGGCGCGCAGGAAGTCGGTCAGACCTTGCACCTCGGGCAACTCGGGCACGTCGACTCCTCCGACCGGCGATGGCGGCGGACCGGCGGGCACGCCTCGAGCATGACAGTAACGATCAGGTCCGACGGGCGAGGGAGAACAGGCACCGAGCCCCGAGCCTCAGCCGTACGTCGGCTCCTGCGGCCAGCCGGTCGGGCTGTCCTCCCAGTCCTGCTGACGGCCGTAGCACGTACGGTCCATGATGTGCGCGACCGGCAGGATCGCCTCGGTGCCGCGGGCGGTGGTCATGTAGGTGAGGTAGGGGACACCGTGGCGCAGCAGGTAGTAGGAGTATCCGGGCAACTGACCTTCCCTGCCGGAGTCGTCGGTCCGGGTCCAGCCCCAGTCGTAGTGGTAGCTCGTCTTGTACGACGAGACCCACCGGTGATCCCAGCCGCGCCCCTTTGCCCACGCCTGGAGCTTCTCGATCGGTGCCTGCGACACCATCGCGAAGGAGATGCCCTCGTCGGCCAGCCGACTCATGTTCGCGGGCAGGTTGTCGACGGCCCACGTGCAACTGGGACAGCCCTGCTCCCACCCGGGGTCGAACATCACGTTCTGCACCAGGAGCAGATAGTGGTCGCCGAACAATTCCACCAGGCGCACCGGGCCGCAGCGCCCCGCGAACACGTAGTCCTCGACCTGCACCATCGGCAGCCGCCGACGCGCTGCGGACACCCGGTCGCCGTGCCGGGTGACCTCTTTCTCCAGCGCGACCTGCTCGGCGAGCGCGGTGTGGAACTCGGCGCGCCCCACGACCGGGGGCGCTGCCTCCGGCGCACGGGTCCGGTCGACGGCCTGGGCGGTGTCCTGATCGGCCATGGTGTCCTCCGACGATGCTCGACGGCCAAGGAACCGTTCGACGATACGCGCCGGCGAGGCCGTCCGGGAGGGGGATTCGCGCTGATACGCGAACGCGGTTCAGCCGCGGATCGTGCTCTGGTCGTGCTCCCGCTCGAAATCGTCCACCGCGGCGGCGGCGCCGCCGAGCTCGTCGCCGACCTCACCCGCGACCCCCGCGTCGTCCCCTGCGTGGCGGTGCCCGTCCTCGTCCATGCCGCGATCGGCCACCGCCAGGGTGCGGTGCGCGGTGGACAGCAGCACCGCGGCGATCACCGCGGACACGGCTGCGAGCGCGAACGGGACGTGCAGGTTGTAGTGCTCGACGAGCTTGCCCGCGGCGAACGGGGCCAGGCCGCCGCCGATGAAGCGGACGAATCCGTACGCCGCGGAGGCGACCGGGCGCTCGACCGGCGAGATGACCATCACGGCCTGGGTGGTGAGGGTGTTGTTGATGCCGATGAAGATGCCCGCGACGACGACGGTCGCGATCAGGACGGTGCGGTTGGTGGGCCAGATAGCGATGATCGCGAGGTCGACCGCGAAGAGCCCGAGGGCGACATAGAGGGTGGGCGCGGTGCCGAAGCGCCGCTGCAGATTGGGGGCGCCGAAGACCGCGAAGAGGGCCACGAGGATGCCCCAGGCGAAGAAGACCAGCCCGAGCTTGATCGCGGACAGATGCATCGGGAACGGCGCGTAGCCGAGCATCGTGAAGAACGCCCAGTTGTAGAAGAGAGCGGCCAGGCCCATCGTCAGCAGACCGCGGTGCCGTAGGGCCGCCAGCGGCGCCATGATCGAGGTGCGGTGTTCCGGTTTCGGGGTGGCGGGCAGGAAGAGCACGGTCGCCACCAGAGCGATCGCCATCAGCACCGAGACGCCGAAGAACGGTCCGCGCCAGCTCACCGTGCCGAGGAGACCGCCGAGCAGCGGGCCCACTGCGATACCGACGCCGAGCGCCGTCTCGTAGAGGATGATCGCGCCTGCGAACCCACCCGTGGCGGACGAGACGATGACGGCCAGGGAGGTGGCGATGAAGAGCGCGTTGCCGAGTCCCCACCCGGCCCGGAAGCCGACGATCCCGCCGATGGATCCGGCGGACCCCGCGAGCGCGGCGAAGACCACGATGAGCGCCAGGCCGGCGATGAGGGTCTTCTTCGCCCCGATGGCGCTGGAGACCGCATTGGTGACGAGCATCGCGACGGCGGTGACGACCAGGTAGCTCGTGAAGAGCAGCGTCGTCTGGCTCGGAGTGGCGTGCAGCTGGCTGGAGATGGCCGGCAGGATCGGGTCGACCAGCCCGATGCCCATGAACGACACGACGCATGCGAAGGCGACCGCGTAGACCGCCTTGGGCTGGTGGAACATGCCGGAGTCGCCGGTCTCGGGAGATTTCGCGTGCATCGCCGTCCTCGTCAAGTGCATAGTTTTCCTATACGTTAGCTCCGAACAGACGCCAGGCAACCCCGCCGGCGGATCAGTCCGCTTTCTCCTCCGACCTGGCGATGATGCGCTCGATGAGCGCGGTGGCCCTCGCCACCGACTCGCGCTCGGAGTCCGACAGCGTGTCGAAGACCGGAGCGAGGGTGGCCCGACGCGCGGTCCGCACCTTGTTGAGGACGGCCCGGCCGGCAGGGGTGACATCGATCAGCGCCACCCGCGCGTCGCCCGGATCCGAACGGCGCCGCACCCACCCGGCCGCCTCGACGCGCTGCACCTGGGTAGTCATGGTCGGCTGGCTGCAGTGGTCGGCGGCGGCGAGATCGCCGATCCGTGCGGGACCGATCTCCTCCACCAGCGACAGCAGCCGTGCTTGAGCAGGCGGCGTGTCGAAGTCCGCGTGCCGCGTCGCCCAGCGATTGAGGCGGGCGACGGCCATCAGCAGCCGGGCGCCGGTGTCGTCGACATTCGTCATCGGCTCAGCTTATAGATCCGCTATCCAGGCCGAGCCTGTTCCGCGGGACCGACACGCTGGGATCCGCGCCGTCCGTGAACGGTCCGCTCAGCGCGGGTGTGCCGGCGCGAACTGCGACGAGGTCCGCGACCACGCGAGCGAGGTGAGCAGGAGTGCCGCGAGCAGCGCCTCCGACGGACCGAGGACACCGGCAACGGCGACCACCGCGACCGCCATCGTCGGGTGTGCGACCCACAGCAAGCCGATGCCGCGGCCCCCGCCAGTGCCCATCAGCGCCAGCGGCGGTGGCCCCTTGTGCACGTAGAGGAGCTGGCCGGCCACCAGCGCGACCATGACCGCGGCCGCGTGGGCCAGCGCGAGCGGTGCGGCCACTCCGGTGACCACCGCCGTCACGAACGCGACCACGAACTGCAGGACAGCGACCGGCGCGAGGTGGAGCACGGTCTCGGCCTGCCACGAGATGCCGAGGATGGACGGCTCGCCTGCGGTGCCGGCGTGGTGTTGCAGACCTCGGGTCAGACCCGACGTGGTGAGGTGCGCGAGGACGAGGACCACCGGGAGTACGAGGGGCGAGCGGCTGTGCACCACCGGCGCGATCGAGGCGAGCGCCACCGCGGCGATCTGCACGATGAGCCAGCCCAGTGACACCCAGCCGAGCCGCAGCAGGCCGGCGACGTCCGCGCCGATCGTCGTACCCCACCGCCCGAGCGGCTTGATCCGCAAGGGGTTGTGCCGCAGCCGCAAGTTGAACGCCTGGGCGCGGGCCCGTCGGGTGTCCCCCGCGACCAGTGCCGAGCTGACGCTGTCGCTCATCAGAGACTGGGTGCGCAGCAGGCTCATCGGCAGCGAGTCGAGCAGGGCGGCCACCGACGGACCGCCGGCGTGGCCCGCGGCCTCGCCGCGCAGCCAGGCGTAGAGCAGCGCAGGAGCACCGACCAGGGCCAGCAGGACGCCGAAGACGAGCGCCCACGCGGAGCCTCCGGCCATCACAAGACCACCGGGGACGGCGACGCCCAGCCCGAGCAGGCCGGCCGCCACCACGACGCAGGTGCTGCGCCAGGCGTCGCGCAGGGTGAGTGCGCGCGGCAGGTCGGTCGCGCTCACGAACTCCAGGTGTCCGGGCTCCGGCACCACCGGACCGCGGCGCCTGCCGGCACGTCCCGCGAGCAGCGCGACCACCGCGACCAGCAGGACGGCGGCCAGGGCGCACAGCAGCGGATGGTCCTGCACCCGGTGCCGCGCCACGGGCCAGGTCTGGAAGACGTAGTGCGAGGCGAGCACGCCGTACACGATGCCGAAGAGCCCCACGACGTACGCCGTGAAGAGCGCCGAGCGCAGCTGGGTCCCCTCGCCGCGGTAGCGCAGGTGGTAGGCCTCGGCGAGCCGGTGGTCGTCGGTCGGTGCCTGCGGCGAGACGCTCACGAGTGCTGGGGGAAGCGTTCGATGCGGGTCGCGGTGCGCTCGGCCAGCTCCTGGTCGTGGCACACCCAGACGACGGAGGACGCGGCATCGACCCGCTCGCGCAGCACGTCCGACAACAGCTCGCGCCGGCCGGTGTCCAGGCGCTGCTCGGGTTCGTCGAGCACCAGCAGCGCGCTCGGTCGCAGCAGCACGATCGACAACTCCACCAGCTGGCGCTGCCCGGAAGACAGCTGGGACAGGTAGCGGTCCCGGAAGTCGTAGATGTCGAGGCGTTCGAGGATCGCGATGATGCGTTCGGCGGCCCCGGCGCGGTCGCCGCCCCAGGTCTGGTCGACCAGGATCAGGTGGTCGCCCACGGTGAGGTCGCGGTAGCCCGCGATCGGCCCGATGAGCGGCGCGATGACCCGGCGGATGGTGCGGTCCCGCTCGTCGACGCGGGTGCCGTCCAGGGTGATCGTGCCCGCGGTCGGCAGCATGTTGCCCGTCAGGATGCGCAGGAACGTCGTCTTGCCGGCGCCGTTGGGGCCGGTGATGACGACGTTCTCCCCCGGCCGCACCGTCAGGGAGGTCTCCGGGAGCATGCTCACTCCGTCGACACTCGCGGTGACGCCGTCGGCGACGAGTTCCTGGAAAGCAGTGCCCGCCGTCACCGGAGCCAGCCGATGTGGTCGTGCAGCAACGAATAACCCACGAACGAGACGATATCCAGGATGGAGTGGGTGATGATCAGCGGCAGTACCCGACGGGTCCTCAGATAGACGGTGCCGAGTATGAGACCCATCACGATGTTGCCGACGAAACCGCCGAAGCCCTGGTAGAGGTGGTAACTGCCGCGGATCAGCGCGGAGCCCACCACGACGACCCACAGCCGCCCGCCCGCCTGGGTCCACCGGGTGAAGAGATAGCCCACCATCACCACTTCCTCCAGCACCGCGTTCTGGATCGCCGAGGCGATCAGGACCGGCACGGTCCACCAGTGCTCGCCCAGTGCCGAGGCGACCACGGTGGTGTTGGCACCGAGGTCGCGCGCCACGACGTACAGCACCAGGCCGGGTATGCCGATGCAGGCGGCGAGCAGCGCACCCAGTCCGAGATCGCTAGGCAGTCGGGTGCGGTCCAGACCGAAATATGCCCTGCCCGAACGTATCTCGCGCCCGATGAGGTGGATCGCGAGCAGTGCCGGCACGACGCCGAGGCCGATGCCGACGACCTGGTAGGCGAGGTCGAGCCAGGACTGCTGCGCCTGCGAGGCGTTGAGCGTCGAGGTCTGGTGACCGAGCGAAACGGTGCTCTGCAACGACTTGATGATCGACAGGATCGAGTAGATCGCCGAGGCCCCCAGACTGAGCAGCAGCAGGTACGCCGTCTCGGTCACCAGCGTGCGGGGTGGGTAGGGAGTGGCCGGCACCTGGAGTGGCCCACGCCACAGTGCGGCGATCGTCGCGCGGGCACCCCGCCGCTCGCTCGTCATGCCGCCATCCTCACCTACGAACATGGGCGAGCGCGCCGAGTTGCGCGGCGTGCCGTGGGTGCCTCATCGTGTGCGCATCACCCCCCTGTTTTTCCGCCGGCTGCGCCGGTCGGAGCTGCGACTCTGCCGAATCGCGGCTGCGACCGCGTGGTCGGCCAGTGTGTAGGAGACCTGACGTGACCGGCGTGCTGACCGCCACTCCGCCCGCCCCGACCGCCGCACCCGCGCGGCCGGAGCCGCAGACTGCCGTCGGGCAACCGCACACGGCGTTCGAGGACGTCTTCGGGATGGCCACCGGTGCGATCGTGGTGTCGCTCGGGCTCTTCCTGCTGAGGTCGGGGCATGCGGTGACCGGCGGCACGGCCGGGATCGCCCTGCTGCTCAGCTACGCCACCCACCTGGCGTTCGGCGGCGTCTACCTCGTGGTCAACCTGCCCTTCCTGGTGCTGGCCTACTTCAACAAGGGCCGCAGCTTCACTGCGCGCACCCTGATCGCCGTCGCCGCCGTGTCGGCACTGACGGCCCTGCAGCCGTATGCCATCTCGACCTCACACCTGAACCCGGTGTACGCCGTGCTGCTCGGCAACCTGCTGGCCGGCATCGGGATGCTCATCCTGTTCCGGCACGACTCCAGCGTCGGCGGTCTCAACACGGTCGCGCTGATCGTGCAGGAGCGCTTCGGCGTGCAGGCCGGATGGGTGCAGATGACCTCCGACCTGTGCATCATCCTGCTCGCGCTGACCGTCGTGCCCGCGCACATCGTGGCGCTGTCCGTCGCGGGCGCTGTGCTGCTCAACCTGGTGCTGGCGATCAACCACCGACCCGGTCGCTACCTGGGGATCTGACCCTGACACAGGGAGAGCCGACAGCCACAGGACGACCTGAGGCTGTCGGCTCTACCTGCGTCAGGGTGGCGACGCCGGCTCCCGTGAGGGCGCCGACCGCCGTACGTGACGCAGCTCTCACTCGGGTAGGATCGATGCTCAGTGGGCGCCTCCCCGGACCCGGATCTCCCTGTCATCACAGCACGATCTGCGTGGTCCTCTACGGTCGCCATCTCCCTCGCTGAACCCAGCGACACCGGCCCGACATGGCTTTACGCAAGGGTCGCCGCGCTCCCAGCCGGCCCCGGAAAGTCACGACCATGGCCGGCTCACCCACCAGCGCCAGCACGTTGCCCCCGCCCAGGGCCGCGAGCGCGAACCCCACCAGCTCGTTCACCGCGCTGGCTCGCCAGGTCACCGATCTGGGGCTGATGCGCCGCCGGTACGGCTACTACTGGAGCAAGCTGGTCGGCGCCGTGCTCGTGCTGGCCGGATGGGTCGCCGCGTTCATCTGGATCGGCGACAGCTGGTGGCAGCTGGCCTGGGCCGCCGTGCTGGCCGTGATCCTCACCCAGATCGCCTTCCTCGGCCACGACGCGGCGCACCGGCAGATCTTCAAGTCGGGCCGGTGGAACGACTGGGTCAGTCTCATCGTGGCCGACCTGCTCGTTGGGATCAGCCACGGCTGGTGGCGCGGCAAGCACAACCGGCACCACGCCAACCCCAACAAGGAGGGCTACGACCCCGATCTGGCCATCGGCGCGCTGGCCCTCACTCCCGAGGCGGCCACCCGCCCGCGCCCTCGTGCGGTGCGCTGGCTGCTCGACCACCAGGGCTGGTACTTCTTCCCCCTCACCCTGCTCGAGGGGCTGTCCCTGCACTGGAGCGGCATCCGCCGGGTGGCCTCCCGCGAGAAGATCGAACGACGCTGGATGGAGGTGGCGTTCCTGGCGGTGCGCCTGCCCGTGCTGCCCGCGCTGTTCTTCTGGGTGCTGTCGCCCGGTAAGGCGCTCGCCTGCCTGGCGCTGCAGCTGGCCGTCTTCGGTGTCTACATGGGCGCCTCGTTCGCGCCGAACCACATCGGGATGCCGCTGGTGTCCGCCCGGCTGAAGCTGGACTTCCTGCAGCGTCAGGTGCTGGTCAGCCGCAACATCCGGGGCGGGCCCGCGGTCTCGATCGCGATGGGTGGGTTGAACTACCAGATCGAGCACCACCTCTTCCCCTCGATCGCCCGCCCGCACCTGCGCAAGATCCAGCCGCTGGTGGCCGCGCACTGCGCCGCCGAGGGCATCCCCTACACCCAGACCGATCTGTGGACGGCGTACCGGCAGGTCATCGGGCACCTCAACACCGTCGGCGTCCGCGGGTCCGACCCGTTCCTGTGCCCGCTGGTCGCCCAGCGCCGCGCCCTCTGAACGGACCCGACAAGGCCCGCCACCGGGATGGCGCGTTACGTCGACGACCGGCTGGGGTGCACGACGCCGCGGACCTCGCCCAGTGAGATGCGGGTGCCTTCCGCGCCCGGCGCGGTCGCGCTGATCACGACCTCGTCGCCGTCCTGCAGGAACGAGCGCGTCGTCCCGTCCTGCAACGGGAACGGCTCGCGGCCGCCGTTCGAGAGCTCCAGCATCGACCCGGACTGCTTCTGCCCCGGGCCGCTCACCGTGCCGGACGCGTAGAGGTCGCCGCTGCGTATCGACGCACCGTTGACGCTGAGGTGCGCGAGCATCTGCGCGGGCGTCCAGTACATCCCGGCGTACGGCGGCTCGCTGATGACCTCGCCGTTCAGCCGCACCTGCAGTTGCAGGTCCAGACCCCACGGCGGCATGCCGCTGTCCTCGAGGTAGCGCAGCAGCGGCACGTCGCGCACGGGCGGGGCGACGCGGGCGTGCTCCAGCGCGGCCAGCGGCACGACCCACGGCGAGATGGACGTCGCGAACGACTTGCCGAGGAACGGGCCGAGCGGCACGTACTCCCACGCCTGCAGGTCGCGGGCCGACCAGTCGTTGACCAGCACGATCCCGAAGACGTGCTGGTCGAAATCGTCGAGACCGACGGGCTCCCCCAGCGTCGACGGCGTGCCGACGACGAAGCCCACCTCCGCCTCGATGTCCAGGCGGGTCGAGGGGCCGAAGACGATCTCGCCGTCCGGCGTACGCCGCTGTCCGCGCGGCCGCACGATCGGGGTGCCTGACGGCACGACGGTGCCCGCCCGCCCGTGGTAGCCGATCGGCAGGTGCTTCCAGTTCGGGGTGAGGGCATCGCCGTCCGGGCGGAAGATGCGCCCGACCGCGGTCGCGTGCTGCTCGCTGGCATAGAAGTCGACGTAGTCGGCGACCGTGAACGGCGCCAGCATCCGCACGGCGTCGGCCGCATGGAAGTGGACGTCCAGGACCGCCCGCGCGCGTGCGTCGTGCACCCAGCTCTCGACCGCGGACCGCACCGTCGCCCAGACGTCCGGCCCGCCCGCGAGCAACGCGTCGAGCGTGCCCGACGCGAAGACCTCGGCGTACGCCGGCAACAGCTGGGCCGACACCGCGCTCACATCGAGCACCTGATTCGCGACTGCTACGCCGACCCGCGGTCGAGGGTCCTGGGCGGTGCTGAAAGAGCCGTACGGCAGAGTGCGCAGACCGAAGGACGTCATCCCCTGGGTCCGCGCCCGGACCAGGACCACGCGTACGCGCCGTCGTCGGATGCGGTGCCGCCCTCGCCGAGCGCGAGCGGCCGGAAGGTGTCAACCATGACGGCCAACTCGTCGAAGTACTCGACGCCGAGGCTGCCCTCGATGGCGCTCGGCTGCGGGCCGTGGCTGTGCCCGCCCGGGTGCACGCTGATCGAACCCTTGCCGATGCCGCTGCCCTTGCGGGCCTCGTAGTCGCCGTCGACGTAGAACATGATCTCGTCGCTGTCGACGTTGGAGTGGTAGTACGGCACCGGGATCGACAGCGGGTGGTAGTCGACCTTGCGCGGCACGAAGTTGCAGATCACGAACCCCGAGCCTTCGAAGACCTGGTGCACCGGCGGCGGCTGGTGCACCCGACCGGTGATCGGCTCGAAGTCGGCGACGTTGAACGCGTACGGATAGAGGCAGCCGTCCCAGCCGACCACGTCGAACGGGTGCTGGGGTACGACGTGCACGGTGCCCGCCAGCCCGCCCGGACCGTCGCCGCGGTGCTTGAGGTAGACCTCGACGTCGGTCTCCTCCACGACCCGGGGCTCGGTCGGCGGACGCAGGTCGCGCTCGCAGTAGGGCGAGTGCTCCAGGAACTGACCGAACTTCGACAGATACCGCTTCGGCGGACCGATGTGCCCGTTCGCCTCGATCGCGTACAGCCGCAGCGGGCCGTCACCGCTCGGCACCCACCGGTGGGTGGTCGACCGCGGGAGCAGCACGTAGTCGCCCGGTCCGACCGTGAGGTCGCCGAACACCGTCTCCACCACGGCGGTGCCGGCCTCGACGAACACGCACTCGTCGCCGACCGCGTTGCGGTAGAGCGGAGAGGTCTTCCCCACGACGGCGTAGCTGATCCGGACGTCGCCGTTGCCGAGCACCAGCCGGCGACCGGTCACCGCGTCCAACGACCGCCAGCCGTCACCGGGGAAGAGGTCGTGCAGCTTCAGGTGCCGGGGCAGCAGCGGCTGGTTGGGCGTGGTGCTCTGATCCGGCAGCTCCCAGGCGCGCACGTCGACCAGGGACGACGGCACCCCCGCGTGGTAGAGCAGGCTCGAGTCGGAGCTGAACCCCTCCTCGCCCATCAACTCCTCGCGGTAGAGGCTCCCGTCGGGTGCCCGGTGCTGAGTGTGGCGCTTGGGCGGGATCGAGCCCGCCGCGCGGTAGTGGGCCATGTCTCCTCCGGTCCGCGGGCGATCAGGCGTTGCCGCGTAGTTCCTGCTCGCGCTCGATGGCCTCGAAGAGCGCCTTGAAGTTGCCCTTGCCGAAGCCGAGCGACCCGTGCCGCTCGATGAGCTCGAAGAACACCGTAGGGCGGTCGCCGAGCGGGCGGGTGAAGATCTGCAGCAGGTAGCCGTCCTCGTCGCGGTCCACGAGGATGCCGCGCTTCTGCAGCTCCTCGATCGGCACCCGCACCTGCCCGATCCGCTCGCGCAGCTCGGCGTCCTCGTAGTAGGTGTCGGGGGTCGCGAGGAACTGCACGCCTCGTGCGCTCAGCACGTCGACGGTCTGCAGGATGTCGTTGGTGGCGAGCGCGATGTGCTGAGCACCCGCGCCGTCGTAGAACTCCAGGAACTCATCGATCTGGCTCTTGCGCTTGCCAGGGGCCGGCTCGTTGAGGGGGAACTTGACCCGGTGGTTGCCGCTCGCGACGACCTTCGACATCAGCGCGGAGTAGTCCGTGGCGATGTCCTCGCCGATGAACTCGGCCATGTTGGTGAAGCCCATGACGCGGTTGTAGTAGTCGACCCACTCGTCCATCGCGCCGAGCTCCACGTTGCCGACCACATGGTCGACCGCCTGGAACAGGCGCTTGGGCGAGCCCTCCGGGCGCACGACCTGGGTGGTGCGCCCGACGTAGCCGGGCAGGTAGACGCCCTTGTACGCCGACCGGTCCACCAGCGTGTGGCGGGTGTCGCCGTACGCCGCGATGGACGCCATGCGCACCGTGCCGTGCTCGTCGGTGAGGTCGTGCGGCTCCTCCAGGATGGTCGCTCCGACCTTGCGCGCGTGCTCGATGCAACGGTCGACGTCGGTGACCTGCAGGGCGATGTCGCTGATGCCGTCACCGTGCTTGGCATGGTGATCGACGAGAGGCCCGCCCGGTCGCACGGACCCCTCGATCACGAAACGCGCCGCGCCCGAACGCAGTACGAAGGACGTCTTGGACCGTTCCCCTGTCTCCGGCCCCGCATAGGCGACCAACTCCATGCCGTAGACGACCTGCATCAGCTGCGCCGTCGCGGTGGCGTTGCCGACCACCCACACCAGCGCATCCCATCCCACGATGGGGAAGTTGTCGGCGGACGCGTCGTAGTCCACCAAGCCGACCAGCTTCTCGAGCTGCTCGTGGCTGAGCCCGGCCAACTGCTCCTGGTCGGTGAGGGTGTCCTGGATCGTCATCGCGCCTCCATGCGGTTCGTGCTGTGTGGCAGGTCACAGCCATTCCATCGCTCGTCGCCGTCGGTGCGCAAGTCAGGCATCCGCGGGTGTCTCGATTGCGCAATCGGCACGCTGCTCGCACACTTCCACTATGCAGAGTGCGCATCCCGATGCCCGGCCGCTGCTGGACAACCTCGACGTCACGCTGCTGGAGCTGCTGACCGAGCATCCGCGCATCGGCGTGCTGGAGCTGTCCCGGATGGTCGGGGTCACTCGCGCCACCGTCGGCTCCAGGATGGACAAGCTGCGCGCGTCCGGGGTCGTCACCGGGTACGGCCCGCAGCTCGACGTGGTCGCGGCGGGTTATCCCGTGCAGGCGATGGTGACCCTGGAGATCGCCCAGGGCGACCTCGACACGGTGGCAGCGCTGCTGCAGGAGATGCCCGGCGTGTTGGAGGCGTACTCGACGACCGGCACCGGCGACGTCGTGGTCCGCCTCGCCGCCGCGTCGAACGACGACCTGCAGCAGTCACTGCTCGTGCTCGGCCAGTCCGAGGCGGTACGCCGCTCGACCTCGGTCGTCGTCCTCGCGACAGTCGTCAGCGCACGCGCCCTGCCGCTTCTGCGCCGCGACGTACCGCCGACGCGCGCCTCGACCAACCTCCGCTGAACCCGGTCGACGCGATATCGCGCACGACGGCCGGTACGCCCGCGTGGTGCGACGGATCATCAGCGATCTGCGGGGTCGCACGGTTCATCGCTGCGCGGGGGACAGCCAAGGGGTTTCCCGTGGTCGCTGTGCACCTTTGCCGGAAGGCCGATACTTCACCACATGATGCGTCGTGCGTGGTGGATCCTCGGCCTCGTGCTGGTGGGCGGTGGCATCGCCCTGGCGCTGTCGTCTCAGGCCGGCCCGAGCGACTTCGGTTGGTTCGCCTACGCGCCGCTGGACGGCGGCTCCGGTGGGCACCTGGGCGCGAGTGGTTCCTGGTGGGACGGGTCGGCGTCGATCGTGACCCGATGGCAGATCGTCGGCTGTGCCGTTGCCGTCATCGGACTGATGGTCCTCGCCGCCGGCGTCGGTTTCCGTCTGGGACGGCGCCGGGCATCTCCCGAGGAGCGGGTGTGAAGCTCCGCCGTCGCGTGCCTCGGAATCGACCCGGTCACGGTCCGAACGCCCACGCGACCATTCGGGGGAACTCGGCCGCCCAGAAGGGGTCGCCGTGTCCGCCGACCCGCTCGACCATCACGACCTCCGCACCGGCATCCCGCAGCGCGTCCGCCCAGCGGATCGCGTTGTCACGGAAGAACGGCTCCCGCGTCCCGGCGACGAGGTAGGTGCGTGGCAGGACACGCGGCATCACGTCGGGCGGGCGGTAGCCGCCTCCCGGGGACGCGGAGAACACCGCACCGTAGACATCCGGGCGACGAAGCCCCATGGCGATCGAGAACTCCCCACTCGCCGACACACCGCACACGGCGGTCCGCTCGGCCGGCATCGTGATGCCGAAGCGCGACCGCACCCACCGGCGGATGTCCTGCACGAAGAACTTCTCGTGCGCCGCGAACCGCTGCTCGTCGAAGGTCGGCGAGTACTCACGGATGCGCGCCATCTCGTCCTCGTCGTCCGTTCGGTGCGCGCCGACGATCATGACGGGCGGCACGTCGGCCGCCTCGAGATACCCGCCCCACTGCGAGATCAGCTGCCCATCGCCGGCGAACACCACCGCTTCGGGCGGGTCCGGCGGCACGTACACCGTGGCCTGCCGCCCACCGTCGTACTCGAAGGTCTCCGTGACGAGTTCCCCGGCGATCGGATCAGCCCGCACGGGATCCGAACCGTTCACGCCCAGAGCCGCTTCAGATGTCGATCGTCAGGCCTGGGGTGGCCACGGCGATCTCTCCGGAGAACTCTCGGCGGGCCGCGTGCTCCAACCGGTCGAGGCGCGTGCCCGGCCACACATGACACAACACGAGCCGGCCGACCCCTGCCTCGGCGGCGACCGCCCCGCGGTCGCGGGCGCTGCTCAGTCCGCTGGCCGACTCCTCGGGCACCTCGTCGACGAAACTCGCCTCAGCCAGGAGGACGTCGGCACCACGAGCCAGGTCGACGGCCTGAGGACTTGCGCCCGCATCGCCGGTGTAAGCGAGCAGGCGGCCGCCGACGCCGAGGCGTATCGCCAGATTCGGGACGAAGTGCGGGAGCTCGACCGGAGCCACCGTGAACGGACTGATCACCGCCTCCTGACCCGGCGAGAGATCGGTCAACGTCCAGTCGTCGACGAGCATCGGCCCGTCGAGACCGAGCAGCGGCCCGAGCGCCCCGGACGGAGCGTGGATCGGCAGCGCGGCGGGTGGATCGTCGGCGAGGTGCCGCGCGCGGAGCAACGGATTCAGGTCAGCGCAGTGATCGGCGTGACCGTGAGTGACCAGCGCGGCGTCGACGTCCTCGGGCGCGACGTGCTCCACGAGCCGCGACATGGTGCCGTGTCCGGGGTCCACCAGCAGGCGAAACCCGTCGTGCTCGATCAGGTAACCGCTGCACGGACGTTCCGGAGTGGGGTAGGCACCACCACCTCCAAGCACGGTCAGTCGCATTCTCGGAGGCTACGCCGGTCACGGTGCATCACGTGTGGCCGCGCGGCCGCATGCCGCCGGAGGGGGCTACGGCGGCGGCGTCGACCGCTCGAAGTCGTGGCACCGCCGAGGGATCCGCCTGGCGGTGAGCATTGCTGCCGCCGGTCGAGCAGGGCGGCCGACCTCACTCGGTGCTGTCGAGAATCAATCGGACCGCTTCGTGGGGAGCGTCCCACTGCGGGAAGTGACCGCACCGCTCGAACCAGTGCAGCACTGCGTCGGGGAACAGCTCGGTGGCGCGTGCGGCCTGTCTCGGCACGGTCACCAGGTCACGGCGGCCCCACCCGATCGTGACCCGGCCGGGCACGGTGCCAGCCGGAGCGCCCTGCTGCTTGGGCCCTTTGGTCAGGGCATCCATGGCGGCCCCGGTCGACGGCGCGTCGGCCAGCCCGCGTACATCGGGCAGCACGGTCTCGCGCGAGAGCGCCCAGGGCCGTGCCGAGAACTGCGCCAGCAGAAGGGTCCTTCCCGCAGAGCTACCGAGCAATGATGGCAACCTGCTTCGCAGCACCCGGACCAGGGCGATCGACGGCCGCAGCGTGGCGCCGAAGACGGCGACCTCGCGGTCGCTCCAGAAGCCGCCCGGGTCCAGCGCCACGGTGTCGCCGCCGACTCCCCGCCGCGCCAGCTCGAGCACTATTCGTCCGCCCATCGACTGGCCGACGGTAGAGACCCCGTCCAGCCCCTGTTCGCCGATGAAGTCCGCAACGGAGTCGGTCAGGGTGGCGATGGACACCTCGCCGGTCAACGGTGGCGTGTCGCCGAACCCCGGCAGGTCGACGGCGATGACCTCACGGTGCTCAGCCAGTTCGTCGAGGACCGGCGCCCAGGATCGCCCCCCTGCACCTAGACCGTGCACGAGCAACAAGGGGGCGCCGCTTCCGCGTCGAACATGATTCAACGTCACGTCCACGACGCTACCCCGCCCGAGTCCAGGTGGGCTGGTCACCGTGAGCGGGCCCCCGTTCGGCGCAACGAGCACGCCGCCGTGCCGCCCACGCTTGATGCCTGCATCACCGACGCGGCCATCGACAAGGCGTCGCAGAAGAACAACGGTTCGACTCACGTGCCGACGGGTACAGACCCCACGGCGACGATCGTCGACGTCGCCCCCGGCCCGACTGGGCGTGGTCGACGAGATCCTCCACCGCTCCACCGAGCAGAACGCAGCCGCAACGGTCGCGTTCGGACCACCTGGCATCAACACCAAGGAGACACTCACGTGTTCGACAAGAAGACCAACATCGCCTCGCAGGAAGCCTTCGGCGAGGCGGTCAACACCGGCAACCTGGACGCGTTCGATCAGCTCGTCGCCCCCGACGCCGTCGACCATGACCCCGCTCCCGGCCAGGGCAACGGTCCCGAGGGCTTCAAGGCGATGTTCACCGACATGCGGACCGCGTTCCCCGACCTGCATGTCGAGGTCGAAACCCTCGTCGCCGACGACGACCAGGTCGCGTTCGCCTACACCCTGACCGGGACCCACAACGGGCCGTTCCAGGGCCACGACGCCACCGGCAAGGCGTTCAAGGTACGCGGCGTTCAGATCAGCAAGTTCGCCGACGGCAAGCTCGTCGAACGATGGGGCAGCAGCGACGAGCTCGGCATGATGACCCAGCTCGGCCTGGCCTGACCCGGTCGCACGACACCCGCCGACTCACAGCGCTGATGGTCTCCGACGGAAGAGGAGTTCCGTCATGCCGAACGGGTTCCTACGCGGCGCGATCACCGGGGCGACAGGCACGACCGCACTCGACGCGACGACGTACGTGGACATGGCTGTCCGCGGACGAGGCACGAGTTCGGCACCTGAGGATCTGGTGGAGGCGGCGGCGGGCAGCGCCGGCGTCGCCATCCCCGGAACGGGTGACGAACGGGACAACCGTCTCACCGACGACACGTAAGCCGGCTTCACGCGAGCCCGGCGTCCGTGAGCGACGCCCCGCACGCTCGAGTGGTCATGAACCACGGATGGGGTGCTGGCTGTGGTGCGCTGTGCCGGCGTGCAGTTGAAGCGCGCTGGTGACGAGCGGGAAGTGACTGAACGCCTGAGGGGTGTTGCCGAGTTGGCGGCCGGTGGCTGGATCCCATTCTTCGCTCAGCAGGCCGACATCGTTACGCAGGTCCAGGAGCCGCTCGAAGAGTTCGGTGGCCTGTTCCTGTCGCCCAGCGAGGTGCAGGGCGTCGACGAGCCAGAAGGAGCAGGCGAGGAACATCCCTTCCCCACCGGTGAGTCCATCGTCGGAGCCCGTGGTGTTGTAGCGCTTGACCAGCCCGTCCTCGGTGAGCTCGTTCTGGATCGCGGTGATCGTGCCGAGCACTCGGGGGTCGTTCGGGGGCAGGAATCCGACGCGGGGGATCATCAACAGACTGGCGTCCAGGCCGGGTGCGCCGTACGACTGGGTGAAGGTGTTGCGAGCGCCGTCGAAACCATGGGCGAGTACGTCGTCGTGGATGGTGGCGCGCAGGGCCTCCCACTTCTCGACCGGTCCGTGCAGATCGGGGTGTGAGCGGACGGTGGTGGCCATCCGGTCGGCGGCGACCCAGGCCATGACCTTCGAGTGGGTGAAGTGGCGGCGGGCACCGCGCATCTCCCAGAGGCCGTTGTCGGGCTGGTTCCAGTTGCTCTCCAGGTGCTCCATCAGTGCGGTCTGCAGGTCCCAGGCGTCGTCGTGGTCGGCGAGACCGGCGTTGCGGGCCAGCGCGAGACCGTCGAGGGTCTCCCCCCACACGTCGAGCTGAAGCTGGTCGGAGGCGGCGTTGCCGGTGCGAACGGGCGTGCTGCCTTCGTACCCGGCCAGCCACGGGAGTTCGGCTTCGGGTAGTCGGCGCGTGCCGTCCAGGGAGTACATGATCTGCAGGTCGGCGGGGTCGCCGGCCACCGCGCGCAGCAACCATTCCCGCCAGGCTCTGGCCTCGTCGAGGTACCCGGCGGAGATCAACGCCTGGAGGGTGTAGGTGGAATCGCGCAACCAGCAGTAGCGGTAGTCCCAGTTGCGGGGACCCCCGATCTGTTCTGGCAGTGAGGTGGTGGCCGCTGCCACGATCCCACCGGTCGGTTGGTAGGTCAGGGCCTTCAGGGTGAGCAGCGATCGGCGTATCGCCTCGCGGTAGGGACCGATCACCGGCGTACCGCGCTCGGCCCAGTCCGACCAGAACGTCGTCGTGTCGACCAGGGCCTGCTCGGCGTCGACGGTCCTCGGCGGGGGAAGGTGGCTCGGATTCCAGGTCAACACGAACGGCACCCGGTCCCCGGCCCGGACGGTGAACTCCGACACGGTGGCCAGGTCACGGCCGACTGTCGGCGCAGGAGTGCGCAACCGGACCCGGTCCGGGCCGGCGATCGCCTCCATCCGGTCACCGTGATGACGGACCCATGGCATCACCCGCCCGTAGTCGAACCGCAACCGCAGCTCGGACCGCATCGCGACCGAGCCCGAGACACCCTCCACGATGCGGACCACATCGGGTGCGTGCCCGCGCGGAGGCATGAAGTCGATGACGCGCACCGTCCCCTCCTGGCTGCGCCACTCGGTCTCCAACACCAGGGTCTCTTCGACGTATCTGCGGGTGCTGCAGACCCCGCCCGTCGCGGGCGCGAGAAGCCAATGACCGGCGTCGGGAGTGTCCACCAGCGCGGCGAAACAGGCGGGAGAATCGAAGGCCGGCAGGCACAACCAATCGATCGACCCGGTCGTACTGACCAGGGCAGCGGTCTGCAGATCTCCCAGTAAGGCGTAATCCTCGATGCGGCTCACCGACTGATCGTGCCAGCCGCTTGCCCTCTACGGGGTCGGGTTCGTTCCTGGGTGCGCGTTCAGCCCCCTGTGAAACAGTCGCACCGCCGTGATGCAGGTGCTGTCGTCATCGACTGATTGCGTGCATCGGCTGAGTGGCACGTCACCGAAACCCGGTCAGCACCTCGACCACCACTGGGAGTTCTCATGATGTTGCAAGGCAAATCGATCGTCGTCACCGGCGGTAACAGCGGTATCGGGGAGGCGATCGTGCTGGCCGCAGCTGCGGAGGGTGCGAACGTGGTCATCGACTACGTCGCAGACCCGCAGGAGACCACCGCACTGATCGCCAAGGTCGAGGCGGCCGGGGGCCACGCCGTCGGAGTCCAGGCTGACATCACCCAGGCAGCCGACCTGCAGAAGATGATGCAGACGGCCGTGAGCACCTACGGACGCCTGGACGTGCTGGTCAACAACGCCGGCGTGGAGACGCGCACCTCCCTGCTGGAGACCACCGAGGCCGACTTCGACAAGGTCATGGCGATCAACATGCGCAGCGCGTTCTTCGGGGCCCAGGCCGCAGCGAAGCAGTTCGTCGCCCAAGGCGGGGGCGGGCTGATCCTCAACATCTCCTCGGTCCACGAGGATTGGCCGATGCCGGGCAACATCGCCTACTGCGTTTCCAAGGGCGGGATGCGCATGCTGACCCGCACGGCCGGCGTCGAGCTCGGTGCACACGACATCAGAATGGTCAACATCGCCCCCGGGGCCGTCTCCACCCCCATAAACGCCTCCACCGAGGCCGACCCCGACAAGATGAAAGCACTCGATGCGGCCATCCCCCTAGGGCGGATGGCGAAGTCGTCGGAGATCGCCGACGTCGCGGTGTTCCTGGCCTCCGGGAAGGCCGGCTATATGACCGCCACCACCGTCGTCGTCGACGGCGGAATCATGCAGGGCAGCGTCGGTCTATGAGTCACGACGAGCTCATCCGACTTTTCGGCAACCCCGGCTGAACGCCCGCATTGATCCCATCAGCTTCGGAGACTCCAGCACGGGGTGGTTGGCACTGGGCACCCTGGGCGTGCGAATTCCTCGGCACCGCACTCCTCTTGGTTGGCGGCCTGTCCGCGGTGTTCCTGGATTTCGGGCCGTCCAGCCCGGTGGTCGGACATCTGCCCAGCACGTCGGCGCGGCTGCTGTTGACCGGGTTGCTCTTCGCCGGCACCGGCAGCCTGGTCGCAATCAGCCCCTTGGGACGGCGTAGCGGGGCACACTTGAATCCTGCTGTCACCCTTGCGTTCTGGACCCAACGCAAAGTGCATCCTCACGACCTCGCTGGATACATCGCCGCCCAACTGTTGGGAGCGATCGCCGCTGCGGCCGGACTGCGCCTGGCGTGGGGACATACCGCGCGGGTACTGCACCTGGGCGCGACCCAGCCAGGCCACGGACTGAATGCCCTCGGTGCGGCGGGCCTCGAGATGCTCATGACAGCCGCCCTGGTGCTCATGATCTTCTTCTTCACCTCTCACACCCGCACCGCACGATGGACGCCGATGGGCAACTGGGTGCTCGTCGCAGCCCTCGTGTGGCAGGGCGCCCCGTACACCGGCACCAGCCTCAACCCGGCCCGCAGCCTCGCCCCTGCCCTCCTCGCCCCCCAGCTGAACGACCTGTGGGTCTACCTCCTCGGTCCCCTGACCGGGGCGCTCCTCGCCGCAGTGGTGTTCGCCGCGTTCAGAGACACCACCCCATTGACCGCCAAGCTGTTCCACGATCCCCGTTACCCCAGCACACTCGCCAGCACCCTGCCCACCTCGCCGACCCGGTAGTCGCACGCCGCGGCGCACCGGCTTCACGCCAGCGGCAGCACCCGGTGAGCACGGGTCAGGGGATGAGGATCGCGCGGCCGCGGACCCTTCCGTTGTACAGGTCGTCGATGGCCTTCTGGAAGTCGTCCAGCGGGTACTTCGCGGTGTGCAGCGTGACCTTGCCCTGCGCGGCGAGGGCCATCAGCTCAACCAGGTCGTTGTAGCTGCCGACCAGGTTGCCGATGATGTTCACCTCGGTGGAGACCAGGTCGATGGTCGGCACGTCGATGTTCTCGCCGTACCCCACGATCAGATAGTCGCCGCCCTGCCGGGTCATTGCGATGCCCTCCTTGGTCGAGCCGCCCTCGCCGACGAAGTCGATGACGACCTCCGCGCCCTTGCCGCCGGTCAGCTCCATGACCTGGTCGACCTGGCTGCCGTCGCCGACCACCGCGTGGTCCGCGCCGATCGACAGCGCGAGCTTCACCGCGTCCGGGTTGCGGTCGACGACGATCAGTTCGGCCGGTGAGATGGCGTGCATGACCTGAATCCCGATGTGCCCCAGGCCTCCTGCGCCGATCACCACGCACTTGTCGCCTGCCCGCAGGCGCAGCGCCGCCTTGGCCGCGGCGTGGTAGGCCGTGAGCCCGGCGTCCGCGAGCGCTGCGACGTCGGCGGGCTCGAGTGCGTCGTCGATCCGCACGCAGCTGCGCGCCGAGGTCAGGAGGTACTCGGCGTACCCGCCGTTGGTGTCGATCCCGGGGAACTTGGAGTTCTCACAGTGCACGTCGTCACCGGCGCGGCACGCGCGGCACAGCCCGCAGGTGACCAGCGGATGCAGGATCACCTTGTCCCCCACCGCGACGTTCGTCACGGCGGACCCGATCGCGTCGACCCAGCCTGCGTTCTCGTGGCCGATCGTGTAGGGCAGCACGACCTGCGACTTCTCGGCCCACTGCCCTTCCAGGATGTGCAGGTCGGTGCGGCACACCCCGGCCCCGCCGATCCGTACGACGACATCGTGCGGGCCGTCGGCGGTGGGTTTGTCGACTTCCCCCATCTCCAACGGCTGGTGGTAGCCGGTGACACGGACTGCTCTCACGGCGAGACCTCTTTCTCAGGACAGGACGGACAGGGGCAGCAGCGGGTGGGCATCGTCGGCACGCGGGACCTGGTCGTCCTCCGCGCCGGGATAGCGGGTGGCGAGCAGCCCCCGGCAGAAGTGAGCGTTGCCGTCGACCGAGATGCGCACCGAACGCGCCCGCCGCAGAACGGGACTGGCCTGCTCGCGGGTCGGTCTGGTGCCGTCGTCGTTCAGCAGCACCGGCGCGTCGGCGTCGACCGGCAGACCCAGGGTCTCGCGGCGGCGTACCAGAGCTTCCGTGCCCGGATCGTCCGGCAGATCGCCCAGGCGTACGTCGGCCAGGTCGGCCTCGGTGCGCGTCGGGTCGGCGCGCAGGTACGCCGTGAGCGCACGCTCCATCGCCGCCGTGTGCGCCTTGCGCTGGAAGGTCGCCCGCAGCTCGTCCAGGTTGTCGAGCGCCTCGTGCTTGAAGGTGCCCCGGTAGCCGGCGCCGGCCGCGAGCCCGCGGTTGATCAGGTCGGAGTCGTGGTGGTCGTCCAGCTGGACGACCACATGCTCCACCCCGTCGACCGCGGACACCGCGTCGTACGCGTCCGACACCATCAGCCACGCGAAGTTCGGCGAGCAGAACGACGTCGGCAACCGCAGGTGCACCTCCACGCGCCGGCCGTCGACCACCAGCGACGCCACGAACCCCAGGTCGGTGACCGGTTCGTCGAGCTCGGGATCGATCACGGTGTCGAGCGCGCGGCGGACGTCGTCGTACCGCGCCCCGGTGAGTACCGCGCCCATCCCGTCAGACCGAGGCCAGGTCGGCGGACTCCGGCTCGCGCGGGCCCGTCTTGGTCTCGTCGGCGTCCGGCACCTGCAGCTCGGTCGGCACCGGGATGTCGTAGAGCTTGGCGGCGTTGAGGCCGAGGATCTTCTTCTTCTGCTCCACGGTCAGCTGGCCGTACTCCGTCATGTCCGACGGGATCTGGAAGTCCACGAACTGCTCGACCAGCCACTTCGGCGTCCACAGCGCGTAGTCGCTGGAGAAGAAGATGCGGTCCTCGCCGAGCCAGTAGATGAGTTCGCCGATGATCTGGGCGAAGTAGCGCGGCCGGGTGTGGATGAACGGCATCGCGACCGCGAGCCCTGC
Organism: Allobranchiibius sp. GilTou38; assembly: GCF_017565325.1. Taxonomy (NCBI): domain Bacteria; kingdom Bacillati; phylum Actinomycetota; class Actinomycetes; order Micrococcales; family Dermacoccaceae; genus Allobranchiibius; species Allobranchiibius sp. GilTou38. The sequence goes on from NZ_JAGEKN010000003.1 coordinate 269,729, forward strand.
GTAGACGTTCGGCTCCTGGGTGGCGATCCAGCAGAAGTCCTCCAGCCGCGGCAGGCCGCAGTGCTCGACCACGAAGTTGAGGTCGGTGAAGTCGGTCGCCGCGTGGTCAACGTCGGAGACGTCGAACGCGTCCCGGTCCAGGGGGCGGATCGTCGGGCCCTTGTGCACGTGAATGTTCTTGATGCCGAGCTCCTGGCAGAGCTCGAAGTACCGGTAGGCCCACGCGTCGGACAGCTTGTAGCCGCGCGAGTCCCCGTGCCACTCGGCGGTGTAGAGCTTCACGCCCTGGAGGTCGAAGCGCTCCGCGTCGGCTCGCAGCTGGTCCAGGCCGGCCTCGCCGTTGCGCGGGTCGAAGCTGTGGTTGTAGGTGAGCTTGTCCGGGTGTGCCTTCGTCAGCGCGGACGCCTCGTCGGTCTGCCCGAAGCCGTTCTTGTAGAACTCGCCCAGGTAGGCGGGCTGGAAGATCGCGTGGTCGACGTACCCGTCCTCGAACAGGTCCTTCATCAGCCGGTCGCCGCCCTGGTAGAGGTAGTCCTCGTACGGCCAGACCTCCGACTCCGGGCTGAGATTGCGGTGGTAGTCGTAGAAGCAGTCGATGAACTGTTTGCCGTGCACGTTGAGCTGGTTCTCCGGGCGGGCATCCCACAGCGCCACGTGCGCATCGAGGATGAAGTAGTTCTCGCCGTCCTTGGTGTACATGGATCCTCCTAGACCTGGGGTTCGCAGCAGCAGGGGACAACGCGCGCGAACGGGTTCACACTGGAGACGCTAGGTGTGATGCACGCCACACCGACCAGGTGCGGTGTCTCACTTTGAGACAGGGTGCGAAGGGCACGTCCGTGGGCGAAGAACTCTCCGGCTCAGGCCCGGGCGGACTGCTCGGATCAAGCAGGTCAGGTCGGATGCGCGCGTCCTGGGCCCGCAGCGAGCAGTACGGCGTCTCCCCCGAGGAGGTCGCCGAGGTGTACGCCGACGAGTTGCCGACCGGGTCGCTCTTCTTCGAGTGCGGCGCTCGGGTGCTGCAGGGGCTGCGCACCACGCTCGCCGACGAGCCGGTCGGTGTGATGCTCACCGACCCGCACGGGCTCGTCCTCACCCGCTGGTCCGACGACAGCCGCATCGAGCACTCGCTGGACCGGGTGCACCTGGCGCCCGGTTTCTACTACGACGAGCGGACGGCGGGGACCAACGGCCTGGCACTGGCCCTCGCTGATCAGGTGCCGGCCCTGGTCCGCGGAGGCGACCACTACGTGGCGCCGCTGCGCCGGTACACCTGCGCGGCCGCCCCCGTGATGGACCCTGGCGACGGGCGGCTGCTCGGCTGCATCAACCTCACGACCTGGTCGCAGACCTCCTCGCACCTGTTGCTCGCCCTCGCGCAATCGGCGTCCGCGAACACCACGTCGCTGATGCAGGTGCGCAGCGTGGGCCTGCACGAGCAACCCGCGCCGCGCGGCGAGGTCTTCCACGTGCTCACCGGCGAGCGCCCGCTCGGCGCGGAGGACCCGTGCGTCTCGATCGGGTGGAGCGCCGCTCGCGCCGAGACCATAGCGGCGCTGGCGACCGGAGGCCTGGTGGCGGTCGTCGGCGAGTCGGGCAGCGGACGTACGACGCTCGCGATGCTCGGCAGGCGCGCGGGCAACCGTCGGGGCAGGGTGCTGGTCGCCCGAGCGCCTCGACCGTCGGACGTCTCCGGCTGGATGGCGCTGTGGTCACCGGAGCTGCGGGCCGACGACATCGGGGTCGTGATCTCAGCGGCAGACACCCTGCCGTCCTGGGCGGCCGCGCAGCTGGTGGCGGACGCCGGAGGCCGGGATCGGCGCCCGCATCCCCTCACCGTCACCGCCAGGTCGTACGAGACGATCCCCAGCCCGTTGAGGGAGGCTGTGCACACAGTGGTCGAGGCGCCGCCGCTGCGGCACCGCGCCGACGACGTGGCGCCGCTGGCGGCGTTCTTCGCGCGGCAGTTGCGCCACCGCGACGTCGGCTTCACACCGCGGGCCATGCGGGCGCTCGGCGCCGCATCGTGGCCGGGCAATGTCGCGGAGCTGCGCACGGTCGTCCGCGACGCCGCCGCGCGCAGCGACCTGGTCGACGTCCGCCACCTGCCGGCCGGGGTGGTGAGCGGCGGCGACCACGTGCTGACCCGGATCGAGGCCTTCGAGCGGGATGAGATCGTGCGGTGCCTGGCGGCGCCGGGCGCGACCGTCGCGCACGCGGCGACCGAGCTGGGGATATCGCGCGCGACCCTCTACCGCAAGATCTCCCGATACCGGATCGCGCTCTGATCCCGCGGTTACAGTCGATCGATGATCTTCATCGTGGTCAAGTGGACCGTCCGGCCCGAATCCGCGTCGCGCTGGTTGGACATCGTGGACGATTTCACGCAGGCGACCCGCGCCGAGGACGGGTGCCTCTTCTTCGAGTGGGGCCGCAGCGTGGACGTCGACAACGTCTTCACCCTCGTGGAGGCGTTCGAGGACTCCGATGCCGGCGCACGGCACGTGCAGAGCGAGCACTTCAGGACGGCGACCGCGATGCTCGGCGACCATGTCGCATCGACACCGCAGATCGTCAATTTCGAGACGCCGCAGCATGGTTGGGGCGAGATGGGCGAGGTCACCCCTACCTCCGCGTAGGAGACCGTGGACCGCGCCGGAGCTTGAGAGCGTCGTTCCTCGACCTTTTCGGGACTCGCCGACGCGGTTGGCACGACGCAGGCGTCGACTCGACCATCATTCCTGACACAGGGGTCGGGGGCCGTCAGCGTCCACCTGAGACACACAGTGCAAAGGCATGTCACCACACGTCGAGGTGGTGGACCATGGGTCTGAGCTGCAGCCGTGCTCGACGCGGCTCGGACTGACGAACACGACCGGGAGGTTTGTATGTTTGAACAAGCGTTGGCGGATCTGGACGTTGCGGAGTTCTGGCGCAAGGGGTACGCGATCCTGCCCGACGTCTACACCGACGCGGAGGTCGAGCAGATGCGCTCGGAGGTGCGCGAGCACTGCGGGTCCGGCGGCGGGGAGCTGGCGACCTCGCCGATGCGGCACGTCCTCGCCGATGGTCGGATGGCCGCGGTCGCGAAGAAGCTCCTGGACACCGACGAGGTCCTGTACGGCGGTGACAGCTCGGCCACCATCAACGGCGTCATCCGTGCCTGGCACAAGGACAACACCGACCGCCTGGACCCGGACGCGCCCGACTGGGACGACCGGTACACGCAGCTGCGGTTCGGCATCTACCTGCAGGACCACACCGAACACACCGGCGGGCTCAACCTGAAGGTCGGATCGCAGGACATCTGCGACCTGGAGACCGGACCGACGCTCTACTGCCAGAACAGCCCGAACGACCTGTTGGTGTGGAGCATGCGGATGACCCACTCCGGCGCGGGCACGCTGCTCAAGGACCCGAGCGCGCGGTTCCCCGAGCCGGAGGAGTGGAACGCCTTCCCGCCGGAGGAGATCGCACCCGCCCACGACGAGCGGATGGCCGTCTTCGCCCACCTCGGCGCGAACGACAAGCACGGGCGCCGGTACCTGGACTACCTCAAGACCCGCACCTACATCGTCGACGCGTGGCGCCGCCGACCGTTCACCCCGCAGATCGTCGACGAGCTCGCCGCGGTCGGAATCGTCGTTCGCGACATGCCCGCCGAGGTCAAGGACGACAAGCGCGCGGGCCTGTCGAAGCTCTGGGCGCCGTACTGGTACCCGGGCAAGGCTGAGCCGGTGGCCGCCGCACCCGAGCCGGCCCCCGCCGCCGCTCCGGCTGCCGCCCCCGCACCGGCTCCCGCCGCCCCGTCGGGGACGGCCCCGAGCCAGGCGTTCGCGCGGCGCTACGGTCGCGCCGTCAAGCGCCGGGCCAGTGGGATCGTCTCGGGCGCGAAGCAGGGCTGGCACGATGCCGAACCGAAGGCCAAGAAGGCAGTGCGCGCCGGCCGGTAGCAGTCCCCTCCGGCCACAGCCGCCGTATCGACAGCGAGCCGTCGGACGGTGACGTCCGACGGCTCGCTCTTTCGGTCAGTCCTGGATACGACGCCAGGGGTGAGCGGCCTCCACCTGCAACGCCAGGCGCAGCAGCAGTGCGTCGTCGCCGTGGGTGCCCGACACCATCGCGCCGATGGGCAGGCCGTCGGCGGTCTGGCCCACCGGCAGGGAGATCGCCGGCGCACCGGTCGCGTTGTGCAACGGGGTGAACGCGCACAGGTCGACGAGCCGTTCGAAGTGCAGCGCGGGATCGATGTCCGCGCCGAGGTAGCCCAGCTGGGGCGTCGTACCGGTCAGCACCGGCGACACGATCAGGTCCGGACCGCGGTGCATCTGCACCCGTGAGACGACGTCGGAGGCGAGCAACCGCGTCAGCGAGACGGGCATCTTGAGCAGCCGCTTCCTGCCCTGCGCGCCCAGGTACTTGCTGAGCCCCTCCAGCCGCTCGGGGTCGTACCCCTCACCGAAGACCCGGTCCGTGCCGCTGGAGGCCAGCAGCCCGAGCAGCATCCAGTACGACGAGAAATCGTCCTTGAAATAGGACGGCAGCTTCAGCTCGTACGGTTCGACATGGTGGCCGAGGCCCTCCAGCTGGCGCGCGAATCCTTCGACGGCAGTGCGGGTTTCATGATCGGTGCGGGTCTGCACGGCCGGTGAGTCGATGAGCAGCCCGATGCGCAACGGCCTCGCCTGCGGCTGGTCGACCAGCCCCATCGGCTTGAGCAGCCGGTTGCGGTGCACCTGCTCGGCGGCCGCGAAGAAGCCGGCGACGTCGCGCACCGAGCGGGCCAGCACCGACTGGCTGACGACGCGTACGGGCATCACCCGGTCCGCGGTCTCGATCCGCAGCCTCCCACGGGTCGGTTTCAACCCGATCAGACCACAGGCGTGCGCGGGGATCCGGATGGAGCCACCGCCGTCGTTGCCGTGCGCGATCGGCACGACACCCGCCGCGACGTACGCCGCCGAACCACCCGAGCTGCCGCCGGAGGAGTACGACGTGTGCCACGGGTTGTGGGTGCTGTACTCGAGGGTCTCGGTGGAGCAGGTCCACCCGAACTCCGGCATCGTCGAGGTGCCGATCGGGATGAGCCCGGTTGCCCGGAACTGGCTCGCGACCGGGCCGTCCTTCGGGTGCGGGGTCATCGCGAACGCGCGAGACCCCTGGGTCATCGGCATCCCGCCGACCATGATGTTGTCCTTCAGCAGCGTCGGCACTCCGGCGAACGCGCCGCCGGCGCCGTCGGCCGCCCGTTCGCGCGCCCGGTCGAAGTCGTCGAACCGCAGTCCGCTGAGGTGCTGCTCGACGGCCTCGCTGCGGGCGATCGCGGCATCGACCGCCTCGCTCGCGCTGATCGCACCGGACGCGATCCGTGCCGCGACACCGGTGGCGTCGTCCTGCCCGAGAGCGTCGTCGGTGAAGGCGTGCACCCGCTGCGTCGTGGTCTCCATCCGCTCAAGCTACCGGTGAGTACGCCGTCGTGGGCCTGGTTCACCGTGGCACAGGTATGACCGAGAGCCAC
>NZ_JAGEKN010000004.1:0-335226 GCF_017565325.1 Allobranchiibius sp. GilTou38
TGACGCTGCCGACCAGCATTTGCATAGATGCGCAAACCTTCGGTAGCTCGCCGCGCCCAGATGACGCAGATGAGAAGGGCAGGACGCTCCATGCGTCCTGCCCTTCTCATCTGCGAGACCGGGTCAGCAGGCGGGGATCCCGGGGATCCTCGCGTCGTTCGCGCCACCGCTCACGTGCGTGGCGTTGACCCACACGTTCGCGTTGCCGGAGTCGTCGTCGGTCTTCAGCCACCAGTTGTTGCGGTAGCCGTCGAAGTGCACCTCCGACCCCTTGGACTGGCAGAAGAAGTAGTTGCGACCGGTGTGCAGCACGCCGACCTTCCTCCCACCTGAGGGCTTGGTGTAGGAAGACGCCTGCGCCCACACGTTCTTGTAGACCTTCTTGGGGTGGTGCTTGGCGGGCGGCGCCGGCTTGGTCGGCGGAGCGGGCTTCGTCGGCGGTGTCTTGGTGTCCCAGAGTGCGTTGACGAGCACCTTCGCGGGCGACCTCTCATCGGCATACGCCGACGGGTACTCCGAGATCTGCACGCGCTGCGCCACCTTCGCCGCGTCGGTGGTCTTCCAGCCACCGTGCGCGTAGTCGGCCAGCATGTGCTTCAGGAAGGTGCGGGTCGCGTGCTCCGGGGTGCGGCACTGGGTCACCGTGCCCCAGCCCTGCGAGGGGCGTTGCTGGAACAGCCCGACGCTGTCGTCGGCACCGCCCTTGTGGTTGTGCAGCGTGCTCTCCGTGATCGCGGTCATCAGGGCGATGTACGCCGCCCGCTTGGGCAGACCGATCGACTTCGTACCCGCGACGATGGCCCGGGCGCAGGCGATCTGCTGGGCGTCCACCGAGTTGCCGAGTCGTGCGCCGTGGAAGTGACCCGACACCTTGCGTGCGAGCGCCGCGTCGTCGGAGTGTCTCGCGCAGGTCGTCGCGCTGGCGGATGCTGCGGCGGTGTGGTGGCCCACGGCGACCGCACCGGTGGCCATACCGGTCACCGCCACGCCGGAAACGCCCAGCGCCACCACCGACCGCGCCACCATTCTGGAATTCTTCATGATCGTCTTCCTTTCGGGATTCAGGGGTCCGCAAATAACGGTCAGCAGGTGCGCAGGCCGGGAATCCGCGCGTCGTTCGCGCCCCCGCTCACGTGGGTGGCGTTGACCCAGACATTCGCGTTGCCGGAATCGTCGTCGGTCTTCAACCACCAGTTGTTGCGGTAACCGTCGAAATGCACCTCGGAGCCCTTCGACTGGCAGTAGAAGTAATTGCGACCGGTGTGCAGGACCCCGACCTTCCTGCCGCCGGAGGCCTTGGTGTACGACGGAGCCTGCGCCCAGACGTCCTTGTAGACCTTCTTCGGGTGGTGCTCGGCGGGCGGCGCCGGCTTGGTCGGCGGCGGGGTGCTTCCCTTGCCGGCGTACCGGTAGATGCCGGTGACCCGCTCGCTCTCGGTGGACAGCTTCTGAGTCGTCAGACCGGCCACGTCGCCCTCGGCCTGCACGACCTTGCCGGCGCCCATGTAGATCACGGTGTGACCGGGGTAGACCACGACGTCGCCGGGCTCAGTCGCCTTGGAGACCTTCCTCCATCCGTGCTGCCGCAACGCATTTCCCTCGACGCCGGTGTAGGCGCCGGCGCCGATGTCGCGGCCGGTGCCCTTGTAGACGGCCCACCGCACGAGGCCCGAGCAGTCGAATCCGACCTTGTGGGTGTCGTTGTAGTACTCACCACCCTGGTCATAGACCGAACCCGTGGACTTGCCCGGCTTCTTGTGGTGGCCGCCGTTCCACGAGTACTTGGTGCCCTTCTTCAGCTCGGCGCACGCCGTGTTGACGATGGCGGCCTGCACCTTGCTGGCCGATCCGTAGACGTGGCAGACGGCGCCGTTGCGGGTCGACGCGTGGGCGGCTCCGGAGCCGAATGCGACGACTCCTCCGGCCGCGATTCCGCTGCTCAGCGCGAGCGCGGTGGTGCCGTGGATGACTTTCCTGGTGACGGTGCTCATTGCTCTTCCTTTTCAAGAACGAGGGCGGCTCTTCCGTCCTGCGATGTCGCCCCGACATTCCGACCGGATTCGCTGTGCGATATCACGCGACCGAACTTCGTGGAGCAATGCTCTGACGGGCCCGGGTGCCGAGAAGTTCCACGCCGAGCGAAGAAATCGAATGAGTCACGCTGCGACCGTTGCGACGGGAATGAATGAGATGTGCGGCGGCCAGCGCCCCGGCGTGACGGGAGACGCTCGGCACACTGGTCCCGAGGCGCTCGGCGATCTCGCTCGTCGTGCCCGGGATCTGGGTGGCCCGCAACACTTCCACCCGAGCCGGTCCGATCAGCCGGGCGAGGTCGGCATCGGGCGCGCCGGTGAGCAGACGCCCCGCCTGCGCGACGGGACACACGAGCACGTGACGGTCGCGGTGCCGTACGAGCAGTGCTCGCCCCGGCGGGCAGAAGTAGGCGGGCTGCACCAGCAGGCCGCCGCCCTCCAGCCGTACGTCACCGCTCGGGAGACCGGGCACACGCAGCACCGGATGCGCCCAGACCGCACCTCTGCAGATGTCCTGAAGCAGCGCGGACAGTCCGCCGACGGCCTGCCGGTGGGCGCGCTCCTGCAGGTCGGCGGCGACGCGCAACTGCAGAGCGGGCCAGTACGGCGCCAGTGCAGACTCCCAGTAGTGGTCCAGTGTCTGTGTGCCGCACAGCTGCGAGGTAGAGCGCGCGGGCGTCAGACAGCCGGCGAGGAGCGTCGCCACGGGGGCCGCGAGGCCGCTGCGAGCGACCCGCACACGCCACTCGGCGTACCTGCGCGGGGGCGAATCAGACTGCAGATGCTGCGCGCTGAGCATCATCTCCCAGGTGCTGCTGACACCGGGCGCAAGCATGACGTGGCCGAGATCGGCGGGTGTGAAATGCACTTGGAGCATGGCGAACCTTCGGGCCGGGCGTGATGGATCGGCCCACACCTGGCGTGCGTGGACCTATCCCTCCGACGCGCGCCACGTCCGTTCGGCTCCCTGCCAGCACCGAGGGGTTGCTATGGGCCACCGCTTTGAGAAGGATCCGATGCATGGCGAGAGTTGCAGTGATCGGTGCCTCGGGGCAGGTGGGCGAGGCGGTCGTCGCCGCGCTCCATGCGAAGGACCACGAAGCGGTCGAGGTGTCGCGCGCCCGCGGCGTCGACGTCATGAGCGGTGAGGGGCTCGACGACGCCCTTGCCGGAGCCGTCGCGGCGATCGACGTGCTCAACACGAACGAGACCGACGCTGACGCGGCGGTGGCGTTCTTCACCGGCACCAGCAAGAACCTGCTGGCCGCTGAGGAGCGCGCGGGCGTGCGGCACCACGTGCTGCTGTCGATCGTGAACATCGAGGCCGTGCCCGACAACGGGCACTACCTGGGGAAGGTCGCTCAGGAGGAGCAGGTGCAGTCCGGCCCGATCCCGTGGACGATCCAGCGCGCCACCCAGTTCCACACCTTCGCCGCGACAGCGGTGAGCTGGGCCACCGCGGACGGTGTCGCCACCGTCGCGCCACTCCTCGTACAGCCGGTCGATGTCGCCGACGTCGCGGAGGTGCTCGTCGAGCTCGCGCTCGGCGACCCGCAGGGCCGTACGGCGGACCTCGCCGGCCCCGACACGCAGGACCTCGTGGACATGGCACGACGCACCCTCGCCGCGCACGGTGATTCCACCCAGGTGCACGCCAGTTGGCGTGACAACCCGTTCGGCACCTCGATGGCCGGGGAGGTCCTGCTACCGAGCGGCGCTGCCCGCATCACGTCGACCACGTTCGAGGAGTGGCTCGCCTCCCGGACGGGCCCGCGGGCCCTGGCGAACACCTACTACGCCGCGTGGACGGCGCACGACTTCGACCGCCTCCGAAGGGTCTTGGCCGACGACGCCACGTTCCGCGGACCCCTCGGCACCGCCGACTCCGGCGACGAGTGCCTGCAGGGTCTGCAGGGCATGAGCCGGATGATGACCGGCATACAGATCGTCCGGATGCTTGTCGACGGTCCCGACGTCATCACCTGGTACGACCTGCTCACCAAAGACGCGCCGCCCACGCCGACGGTCAACTGGATGCACGTCGAAGACGGCCGCATCGCGAAGATCCGGGTCGCGTTCGACCCGCGCCCGATCCTCGGAGAGGCGCCCAGCGACAGCTGACCCGAGTCAGGAGGCCTGTCAGTCCTTCTGGCCGAGGAACTTCTCGAAGCCCTTGGGCAGCTTCACGTCCTCGGTCGGCTCCTCGGCGCCCGCGCCGAACGCGTTGCCGAAGGACCGCTCGCGGGCGTCGGATGCCTTGGCCAGCGCGGCCTGCTCCTGCTGCGCGCGCTTGGCCGGGTTGCCGCTCTTGCCCTTCTTCTTGACCTGCTGCTTGGCGCGCTTGGCACCGCCGCCGCCGGGCATGCCACCCATGCCCGGCATCCCGGGCATACCCCCGCCGCGGCGCATCTGGCGCATCATCTTCTGCGCCTGGGTGAAGCGCTCCAGCAGCTGGTTGACCTCGGACACCGTCGTGCCCGAGCCGCCCGCGATGCGGGCGCGGCGTGAGCCGTTGATGGCCTTGGGGTGGGTGCGCTCGAACTTGGTCATCGACTGCACCATGGCCTCGACGCGGACGAACTCCCGCTCGTCGAGGCTGTTCAACTGTTCGCGCATGCCCGACATGCCGGGCATCATCCCCATGAGCGCCTTGATGTTGCCCATCTTCTTGATGGCGTTCATCTGCTCCAGGAAGTCTTCGAAGGTGAAGTCCTCCTCGTCCATGAACTTACGCGCCATCTCGGCGGACTGGCGCTGGTCGAACGCGCGCTCGGCCTGCTCGATGAGGGTGAGGACGTCGCCCATGTCCAGGATGCGCGAGGCCATCCGATCGGGGTGGAAGACCTCGATGTCCTTCACGCCCTCGCCCGTGGAGGAGTACATGATCGGGCGACCGGTGACCGAGGCGACCGACAGCGCCGCACCACCGCGGGCGTCGCCGTCGAGCTTGGACAGGACGACGCCGGTGAAGTCGACGCCCTGTTGGAACGCCAGGGCCGTCTCGATCGCGGCCTGACCGATCATCGCGTCGATGACGAAGAGGACCTCGTCGGGCTGGATGGCCTCGCGGATGTCGGCCGCCTGCTTCATGAGCGCCTCGTCCACCGCGAGGCGGCCGGCGGTGTCGACGATGACCACGTCGTACTGGCGCACCCGCGCCTGACCGACGCCGGCCTGCGCGACCCACACCGGGTCGCCGTACGACGTCGTGCCCTCCGCGCCTTGGGCGGCGCCGCCCTCGTTGCCGCGTTCGGGCGCGAAGCACGGCACCCCGGCGCGCTCCGCGACGACCTCGAGCTGGGTGACGGCGTTGGGGCGCTGCAGGTCGGCGGCGACCAGCACCGGGAAGTGGCCCTCGTCGCGCAGCCGGCGGGCGAGCTTGCCCGCGAACGTCGTCTTACCCGAGCCCTGCAGACCGGCGAGCATGATCACGGTCGGCGGTCGCTTGGCGAGCGTCAGCGGCCGGGTCTGGCCGCCGAGGATCTCCACCAGCTCCTCGTTGACGATCTTGACGACCTGCTGGCCCGGGTTCAGCGCCTTGCTGACCTCGGCGCCCAAGGCACGCTCGCGCACCCGCGAGGTGAAATGGCGCACCACCGTCGTCGAGACGTCCGCATCGAGCAGCGCCATCCGGATGTCCCGGATGGTGGCGTTGATGTCGGATTCGCTGAGCCGCCCCTTGCCCTTGATGTTCTTGAAGGTGGCCGTCAACCGGTCCGAGAGAGTGTTGAACACGCCCTACAGTTTATGGGCCGTGCGCGACAGGCCCGGCACGCCCGGCATCACCCGCGTCAGGACGTCGCGCCGTTGGAGTAGAAGGTGACGTCGCTCGGTCCCTGGAAGGTCGGCGTGACAGGTGCACCGACACCATCGATCACGTGGTCAATCGTCCCGGCCTTGTTGAGCGAGATGGTGACCATGTCGTGCATCGCCACGCCGGGCGTGTTCGGCACCTCGAAGCCGTTCGCGGCGTGCAGCGACGGGTTGACGTTGGTGTAGATGTAGCTGCCCAGACCGTAGGCGGCGTGGGTCCGCACGGAGTTCGCCACCTTGTAGCCGGGGTAACCGGGCTCGCCGTGCTGGCTCCAGGCGGCCTGGTCCGGTGCGTCGTAGGGCAACTCGTTCTGGAAGAAGATGGACTCGCCGCGTTCGCCGTTCCAGAGGACGTTGTACTTCTGGTAGTGCTCGGCGAAGAGCCCGGTGGCCGTGACGTCGTCACCGTTCACGACCACCCCGTCGTTGGCGGTGTTCACCGTCCAGCCCACGTCGCCGGCGTTCTGCCCGTGGTCGGCACGCCAGGACCAGATGTCGTCGAGGATCGTGTGGTCGCTGTTGACGACCAGCCCGTCGTCCACCCGCCCGACATGAGCGCCGCCGATCCTGAAGAAGACGTCCTGCAGGGCCGTCGGGTCGGCCGCGCTGGAGCGGTGCGGGTTGCCGTGGCCGCGACCCGCGTGGTCGCTGCCCACCCGCAGCAGGGCCGGGGACTTCTTCGCCCCGGCGTCGAAGATGATGCCCGCGACGTCGATGCCCGGGACGTCGGCCGTGGTCATCGCGATGTTGCCCGCGTCCGGTTCGATGGTGGCCAGTCCCAGGCCGAGCACCACGGTGTCCGCACGCTTGACGTCGATCGAACGGTTCGTCGCGTAGACCCCCGGGGTGAGCAGCAGGTTCCTGCCCTGCGCCAGTGCCGAGTTGATCTTCGCGATCGAGGCGCCGGGCTTCGCGACGTAGAAGCTGCTGAGCGGCAGGGAGCGGCCACGGGTCTGACCGCCCTGCCACGTGGTGCCCTTGGAGTTCGTCTGCGCTGAGGGGACGAACACGCGGTACGCGCCGTGAGCGTCGACGTACAGGTACGGTTTCTCGCGGGAGACCGGAGTCGTGTCGAGGGTGGTGTACGGCGCCGCTGCCGAGCCGTCGGCGTTCGTCGTGCCGAAGCTCTGGGCCGGGGCGCCGACGTCGCCGGAGAAGACCTGGTTCCAGACGCCGTTGCTCCAGCCGCCCATCGTGCTGTTGCGCACGTAGAACTGCTGCTGGCTGCCGTTGATCGGCGTAGCGCCTCCGAAGGACGTGTCGGCCACGAAACCACCGCTGGCGTAGGACGGCCCGGTGCAGTAGTCCATGAACGTCGTGTTCCCGGTGACGTCCACCCGGCGCATCGGCGCCGCCTGCGAGACGGCCCAGAACTCGGTGTTGGCGTAGCAGCCGGCGTTCCCGTTGCCGCCCGGCCCCGTGACGGCGATGTGCAGGTTGGACAGCGAGCGCCAGAAGTTGTCCAGCGCGGTGCCGTCGCTCTGGTTGTAGACGTCGACCGACCCGTTGATCGTGACGTCGTCGGGGTTCTGGCCGAGGCCCGCGACCTCGGTGTAGAAGCCGACCTGGAACCTCAGGGGGTCGGCGACGCTGCCGTAGGTGCCCGGCTTGAAGAGCAGCGCGTACCGCTGAGGGCCGAACTGGTTGGTGATCTGCTGGTTGGCGATCGCATCGACCTTCGCCTGGATCTCGGCGGTCGACATGCTCGGGTCGAAGACGACGACGTTCGGTCCGAGGACGCTCGCGCTGACGGCGGGTCTGGCCGGGCCGCTGCGACCGGGCGCGGCGGCCGCGGTACCGACCGCGCCGACGGTCGCCACCGCCGCCGAGGCAGCGATGGCAGCGGCACGGGTCAGGGAGTGTCGCAGGTTCCGACGGCGGGCAGCGGTCGACGTACGGCCGAAGGCACTGGAAGTCACTTTGTTCCCCTATCTGGGCCTGGAGTTCGGACTCTACATCCGTGATTTCGCCCGCGCGGGGATCTGAGCGCGTCGCGATTCTCGGGGAGCTAGCGTGCGCGCCATGCTCCAGACGCCGGACGGGGGCGGTCGCCTCGAACTCCTCGAGTACCTGCACCCCGACGCGATCGAGTCCGGACCCACGACGCCGAACGAGATCGGCATGCGCCGCGTGGCGTTCTCGGTCGACGACATCGACGACGCCCCGCGGATCGTGGCCAGGCACGGCTACGGCCCGCTTCGGGGCGTCGCGACCTACGAGGACGTCCACAAGCTCGCCTACGTCCGCGGCCCCAGCGGCATCATCGTGATGCTGGCGCAGGAGCTGCAGCCCAGCTGAACGCGCGGGAGTGGCGGGGTCAGCTGTCGCAGGCGTCGATCAGGGCGGCGATCACCTGCGCGACGGCCGGAGGCTCGACGGGACGGCCACCGGCAGCGGTGACGTAGAAGGTGTCCAGGCTCTGACCGGCGTACGTCGCGACGTGCGCCGAGCGCACGGCGAGCCCGCACTTGGCGAACGTCATACCGATGTCGCGCAGCAGCCCGGGCCGGTCGGTGGATCGCACTTCGATCACCGTGGCGTCCGCCGAGCCGCCCGGGATGACCGTGGCGCGGGTCGTCGGGGCATCCGGGACCGGCGTACGACGGCGCCGCTCCAGTGCGCGCAGCGGGCCCCGATCGCCCGCGGCCAGCAGGCCGAGCCCGCGCGAGACGTCCTGCGGGTTGGGCAGATCGCCGCCCGGGCACTCCACCTCCCAGCTGTTCACGGCGATCCCGTCGGCGGTGCGGACCCGTGCGGTCCGCACCACCACACCGGCTGCCGCCAGCAGGCCGACGGTGTCGGCGAACAGGCCCAACCGGTCACGGTCGGCGATCTGGATGGACGCGCCCCGTGGGGTCGGCACGATGTGGACGTACGCGATCCCCATGGCGACGTCGTCGACCGCGTCCGGGCCGAGCAGCGCTGTGGCGTCGGCGGGTTCGGCCGGCACGGTGTGGTGCTCGCCGAGCTGCGCGCGGGTGTGTCGCACCAGGTCGGCGACCAGCCCCGCGCGCCAGGTGGTCCAGGCCTTGGGTCCCGCGGCGACGGCATCGGCCTGGGTGAGCACGGCCAGCTGGTCGAGGATGTCGCGGCGCCCCTCGACGGCGTCGATGAGCGCACGGACCGTCGCCGGGTCCTGGGCGTCACGGCGCGTCGCCAGATCGACCAGCGTCAGGTGCTCGCGCACCAGGAGCTCGATCACGTCGACGTCGTCTCCGACGAAGCCCATCCGACGCGCGATGTTGGCCGCCACGGGAGCACCCTCCACCGCGTGGTCGTGCACGCCGGCGATCTTGCCGATGTCGTGCAGCAGCGCGACCACGAGCAGCAGGTCCGGCCGGTCGACCTCGGCACGGGCCTGCGAGGCCTCCACCACGGTCTCGATCAGGTGCCGGTCGACGGTGTGGCGGTGTACGGCGTTGCGCTGCGGGCGGCTGCGTACGGCCCGCCATTCAGGCACCCACAACGCGATCGCACCGGCGAGGTCGAGGCTCTCCCACACCTGGCGCAGACCCGGCCCGGCCGCCAGCAGGTCGACGAAGGCGTCCCGGATCTCCGAGGTCCACGGTCGGGTGGGCTCCACCAGGTCGCGCGTCAGGTTGGCCACCGTGGCGGGAGCGAGCGGCAGCCGCCGCCGCGCGGACGCCGCTGCGGCGCGCAGCAGCAGCAACGAATCGCCTCTGGGCGACAGGCCCTGGCCCAGCACGACCTCGCCGTCGTGTTCGTAGAGGCCGTATCCCAGGGGGTGGAGCAGCGGCCGACGGGGCCCCACCCGAAGGGTGCGGGCGCGTTGGCTCTGGGCGGCGCGTCGGAAGGTCCCGTCGAGGGCGAAGTTGATCGCTCTCGCGCACTCCACGACCTCGGTGAGCAGCGCGTCCTGGTCCAGGTGACCGAGCAGCGCCGCCACCCCGTCCTGGTCCTCGCGGCTGAGACGGTCCCGGCCGCGGCCGGTGACCACGTGCAACGCGTCGCGCACGTCGAGCAGGCGCCCGTACGCGGCGTCCACGTCGCCGTGCGGCCGGTCCGCAAGCCATGCCGCGGTCAGGGACCGCAGGATGGTCATGTCGCGCAGACCGCCGCGCGCCTCCTTCAGGTCCGGCTCGATCGCCGTGGTCAGGTCGCCGTTGCGCTGGTGGCGCGCCTCGAGGCTCTCGCGCAGCTCGGGCAGGCGCTTGCGGGCGTTGCCGCGCCAGTCGTGCGCGATGCTGGTGCGGATCCCCGACACGACGAGCGGGTCGCCGGCGATCCAGTTCAGGTCGAGCATCCCGACAGCGGCGGACAGGTCCGCCGAGGCGACGCTGCGGCACTCCCCCAGGGTCCGCACGCTGTGATCGAGGCGCACTCCGGCGTCCCAGACCGGATACCAGATGCGGTCCGCGAGCGCCGTCACATCCCCAGCGTCCATCGACCGACCGTCGTGCACCAGCACGAGGTCGTAATCGCTCAACGGGCCGCCGTCCCCGCGGGCCAGGCTCCCGACGGCCGCGAGGGCCACCCCCTGATCGTGGGTCCCACGCAAGGGCGCGACCGCCTCGTCCCACAGGTCGCCGAGCCAGCTGCGTCCGTACGCCGCGAGGCGGGCGCGCCGCTGCTCACCGGCCCCGGGCCGGGTGAAGTCGCGGGTGCCCGCGAGATCCAGTCGCTTGCCTGTGTGATCCACCGGGATCGTTCCCATGGTCGCCTCCCCTTCGTCGACGTACGGCGTTGCGCGGCAGACGTGTTCGCCCGTACGGACGGTGGCCGGCGTCCCGTCCGTCGACGGGACGCCGGCCGATCTCGTGCGCGGTGATGCTGCCGGGCGGAGGTCTAGAGCGCCGTGGCGCCCTTCTCCCCGGTACGCACCCGGACCACGTCCTCGACCGGCACGGTCCACACCTTGCCGTCACCGATCCGACCGGTCTGCGCCGCCTTCACGATCACGTCGACGACGCTGCCGGCGTCCATGTCCTCCACGATGACCTCGACGCGCACCTTGGGCACGAAGTCGACGGTGTACTCGGCGCCGCGGTAGACCTCGCTGTGCCCGCGCTGGCGACCGTACCCGCTGGACTCGCTGACCGTCATTCCGGCGATGCCGTAGGCCTCCAGGGCCTCTTTGACCTCGTCCAGCTTGAACGGCTTGATGATGGCGGTGACCAGCTTCATGCCTTCACTTCCTCTTCGTCGTGGTGGCGGGCGTCATGCGGGACAGCGTGCGAGCCGACGCCCATCCGGCCGCTGAACAGGTTGCCCAGGTCGTAGCCGGTCTCGGCGTGCTCGGCGGAGTCGATGCCCGCGTCCTCGTCATCCTCGTGCAACCGGAAGCCCATGGTCTTCTCCAGGGCGAATCCGATGATGTAGGTGACCACGAAGGAGAAGATCATCACGCTGATCGCGGCGGCCGCCTGAACGCCCAGCTGCAGGAAACCTCCCCCGTAGAAAAGACCCTCCTGCATCTTGATTCCGGCCAGACCGGTGGGGCTGTTGACGCTGGCGAGCAGGCCGATCAGCAGGGTGCCGACCAGACCACCGACCAGGTGCACGCCGACCACGTCGAGGCTGTCGTCGAAGCCGAGCTTGAACTTCAGACCGACCGCGAAGGCGCAGATCGAGCCGGCGGCGAGTCCCACGATCAGGGCGCCGACCGGGGTGACCGTGGCGCAGGCCGGGGTGATGGCCACCAGTCCGGCGACGACGCCGGAGGCGGCTCCCAGGGAGGTCGGGTGCCCGTCGCGCACCTTCTCCACGATGAGCCAGCCGAGCATCGCCGTGCAGGTCGCGGCGAGCGTGTTGACCCAGACGCCGGCGGCCTGCGTGCCGGCGCCGAGAGCGGACCCGGCGTTGAAACCGAACCAGCCGAACCACAGGATGCCCGCGCCGAGCATCACCAGGGTCAGGTTGTGCGGACGCATCGGGTCCTTGCCGAAGCCGATCCGCTTGCCGAGCACGAGTGCGAGCGCCAGGCCCGCCGCACCGGCGTTGATGTGGATCGCGGTGCCACCGGCGAAGTCGTACGCGCCGTGCCCGTGCAGGAATCCGCCGCCGTTCGCGATCCAGCCACCGGTCTTGGCGGCGTACCCGCTGAAGGCGAAGACCCAGTGCGCCGCCGGAAAGTAGACGAGCGTGGCCCACAGGACGGTGAACACGGTCCAGGTCGTGAACTTCGCACGGTCGGCGATGGCGCCGGAGATCAGGGCGACCGCGATGATGGCGAAGACCACCTGGAACGCCACGAAGGCGCTTCCGGGGATGCCTCCTGCTGCCGGCGTGCTGCCGTCGGCCGGCGTGTAGCCGTAGATCGCGCCGAGGACGCCGTGCAGGCCGAACTCCTTGAAGGGGTTGCCGAGCAGGCCCTTGTCGCCGAGGTCGGGTCCGAAGGCCTCGCTGTAGCCCCAGAGCACCCACACGGTGCCGACCGTGCCCATGCTGATGAAGCTCATCATCATCATGTTGAGGACGCTCTTGGTACGGACCATGCCGCCGTAGAAGAACGCCAGTCCGGGGGTCATGAACAGCACGAGGGCGGCCGCAGCCAGCACCCACGCGGTGTTCCCGCTGTCGGTGAACGGCGTATCGGCCGTCGCGAGTGTTGAGAGGGTCGTCATGGGCGATCACTGTCCGCGAACGGCGTTTCACCTGGACGCGCAACGTGTTACGGACGTGTTGCGAATCGGCTCACGGTGTTAAAGAACCGTTGCGCGAGACAGCCGTCTCGATGCTCGAGACGGGACGTGGGCTGCGGGGTGGTGTCAGGGCGTGATGCCGCTCTGCCGCAGGACGGAGGCGAACTCCGGATTCGGGGAGTCGCCGCTGACCCGGCACTCGAACGCGAACGGGGTGACGTGTCGCGAGACCCGTTCGCAGCGCATGGTCAGGTAGTCGCCGGACACGATGTGCCGGCGCGAGGAGTTGGCGACCAGGGCGTAGTTCTGGTCGCCCATCGACGCCACGGTGTAGGTGGCGGTCTCCCGCCCCGTGTCGACGCGGACCTTCCGGGTGAAGTAGACCGTCCCGTGCGCGAGACGCCACTGGTGGTAGGCCGGGTCCGGCGGCCACAGCGGGCCCCAGCACGCGACGGCGATGATCGCGGTGACGACTGCCAGCGCGATGCCGGGGTGGCGGCGAAACGCACCCTGCACCGCCGTACGCCCGCCCGGCTGCGGCTTCCAGGCCCCGGTACGTCGTCGGTGCAGGATGCGGGCCAGCAGCGCGCACCACGCGAGGCTCACCACGATCGAGATGGACAGCCCGATCAGGAACGACCATGCCCAGGGGCCCGATGACGCCATGCGAGCCGGTCCGAGCACGCCGCACACGCTAACCCAGGTCGGGGTGGGCAGCTCGACCATCACGATGCTGCGGCGGCTTGACCTTGACGCAGCGTCAGGGTTGCACAGTGCTCGCATGACCACGAGAACAGCGATCGAGATCGCGGGGCTGACCAAGTGCTACAACGACCATGACGTGCTCCGGGGCGTCGATCTGAGCGTCCCGGCAGGGACCGTCGTCGCCCTGCTCGGCTCCAATGGAGCAGGCAAGACGACCACCGTGCGGATCCTGTCGACGCTGCTCAAGGCCGACGAGGGTGCTGTCACCGTCAACGGGTACGACGTCCGCGCCGAGGCGGCCGACGTACGCCGATCCATCAGCCTCACAGGGCAGTTCGCTGCGGTGGACGAGATCCTGACCGGCCGGGAGAATCTGGTCCTGATCGCCCGGCTGCGCCGGATGAAGGACCCACGGGCCGTCACCGACGACATGCTGGAACGGTTCGGCCTCACGGACGCCGCCACTCGGCGCGTGTCGACCTACTCCGGCGGGATGCGCCGCCGCCTGGACATCGCGATGAGCCTCATCGGCGACCCGCAGGTGCTCTTCCTGGACGAGCCGACCACGGGCCTGGACCCGCAGGCGAGGCTCGACGTCTGGGCGATCGTGCGCGAACTCGCCGGCCAGGGCACCACGGTGCTGCTCACCACCCAGTACCTCGACGAGGCCGAGCACCTCGCCGATCGGATCGCCATCCTGCACGAGGGCCGGATCATCGCGAACGGCACGCTCGCGGAGCTCAAGACGCTGCTGCCACCGGCCGAGGTCGAGTACGTCGAGAAGCAACCCACCCTCGAGGAGATCTTCCTGTCCATCGTCGGCCACCGGGACGACGCGTCCGTGAGGAGCCAGTCATGAACACGACTTCGTTCGCCAACACCGTTGCTTTGCTGGGCCGTTCGCTGCGTCACGTGCTGCGCAGCCCCGACACGGTCATCACCACCGCGATCACCCCGATCGCCATGCTGCTGCTCTTCGTCTACGTCTTCGGCGGGGCGATCCACACCGGCGGCAGCTATGTGGACTACCTCCTGCCGGGGATCCTGCTCATCACCATCGCGTCGGGCGTCGCGTACACCGCACTGCGGGTGTTCACCGACGTGTCGAGCGGCATCGCCGAACGGATCCAGTCGATGCCGGTGGGTCGATCCGCGATGCTCTGGGCGCATGTGCTCACCTCGCTGGTCGCCAACGCGATCTCCGTGGTGCTCGTGGTCCTGGTCGCGATCGCGATGGGTTTCCGCTCCGGCGCGGGCCTCGGCGCATGGCTCGCCGTCACCGGCATCCTGGTGCTCTTCACGCTCGCCCTGACCTGGCTCGCGGTCATCCCCGGCCTCACGGCGAAGTCCGTCGACGGCGCGAGCGCGTTCTCCTACCCGCTCATCTTCCTGCCGTTCGTCAGCTCCGCGTTCGTGCCGACCTCCGGGATGCCCGGCCCGGTACGGTGGTTCGCCGAACATCAGCCGGTCACCTCGATCGTGAACACCATCCGTCACCTGTACGCCGAGCAGCCGGTCGGCCACGACGTCTGGATCGCGCTCGCATGGTGCAGCGGCCTTCTGCTCCTCGCGGTCGTCCTGGCGACGCGCACCTACCGCAGCAGGCTCACCTGACCGGTCGGACGCACATGAGGAGAAGGGTCATGCTGACGATCGGCGAGCTCGCGGCGTACGCCGGTGTGACGGTGCGGGCGGTGCGGCACTACCACGCGACGGGGCTGCTCGCCGAGCCCGAGCGGGACGCGTCCGGATACCGGCGCTACGACGCGGGCGCCGTGGTCGAGCTCATCAGGATCCGTACGCTCGCCGACGCCGGCGTGCCGCTCGCGAGGGTGCGCGAACTGCTCTCGGCCGATGACGAGGCGTTCGCGGCGGCGGTGGCGGACGTCGGCCGCCGCCTGCGGGCCGAGATACGCGACCGGCAGCGTCACCTACGGCGGATCGCCCAGCTCGCCGCGGGCGACAGCCTCGCGCTCCCGGCCGAGGCGGTCGCCTACCTCGAGAGACTGCACGAGCTGGGCTTCGCCGAGCGGTTCGTGGCCGGCGAGCGCGACGCCTGGATCCTGGTCGCCGCGCGACTGCCGGAACAGATGCCGTTCTACATGGCCATGAAGAACCAGCAGCTCGACGATCCGGCCACCCTCGAGCTCTACCGCGACATGGCGGCGACCATCGACTGGGACGCGACCGACCCCCGCCTCCCCGCGATCGCGGACCAACTCGTCGCCGCGCTGGAGGGCTGGTACGACGCGTCCGACGGTGCGGAGCGCATCTCCGGCAGAGTGCCGCGTGACCTGGCGGCCCTGCTCGACTCCGTCTTCATGGACGCGGTCCCCGCCGCGCGAACGCTGCTGGCGTTGCTACAGGCTCGCGGCTGGACCGGCTGGACCAACCTGGAGCGCATCGCCCGCTGAAAGCTCGGCGTACGGACGTCCTCGGCGCGGCGACCCCGATCAGCGGCCGGCGAGTTCGGCGACAAGTGGCGCGAAGGTGTCCGCGACATCGGCTCCGAAGGCGATGTAGGAGACGCCGAGCTCCTCGCGCCGCCGACGCAGCTCGTCGGCCGCGGCGGCGGGATCGAGCGGCAGGTAGGCGAGTGAGTCGGTCTCCCGCAGCGATCCGGTGTCGATGTCCGGGGGCGCCATGAACGGCGACACGCTGTCGCCGACCACCGGGACGTGCATCGAGAGCTCGACCTTGCGCGTGCTGTCGAAGCTGCGGATTCGTTGAGCGAGTGGGCTTCCCACGCTGTCAGCCACGGCCGACGTAGCGGGGCGGCATACACCGAGGTGCCACCCGCACGTCGGCGACGGTCGCAGCGACCGCGAGCGCGGCCGCCGGGGCGGGTTGCAGGCGTGGGAAGTCGGGCATCAGCACCGTCGAGTAGCCGTGGCCGGCGATGCGGCGGACCGTCTCGGTCCAGCCCGCGACATCGGGCCCGAACGGCGTCACGACGCCGAAGCGGAACGGGCTCACTTCAGGATGCCGGTCGGTCATCTGCCTCTCCCTCCATGAAAACCACCCCACCCATCGGGTCTCGTGACCGTCACGCACCCGTCGGCTCACGTCAACGGCGGCGTCAGCGGCTACGCCCGAAGTGGCCGGACGTGCTGTGGTCACGACGAGGTGGCGGCCCACCGGGTGAGTTCGTCGTTCAGCTCCTCGTACTTGTCGTCGAACCACGACCCGCGCTGGCTCGATGAGACGGCGGCGAGGCCGGCGAACCCCACGCCGCCGAAGATGCCGATCAGGAGCGGCGCGAGACCCACCCGGTCCCCGTGCGCCAGCGTCACGATCCCGAAGACGGCGATGAGGACCATCCAGACCGTCAGGCCCCACCACAGGCGCGGCAGGTTGCCCTCCATCCACGCCTCCCGCACCGTGCCTCGGATATACGGCTGACGGCTGCCCGTGTCCACGCGTCCGTGGAAGTGCGGCGGCGAGGAACGCGACCCGGTGGGCACCCAGGCATGGACGAGGTCGCCGACGACCCGCACCTGCAGGCTCGTCTGGAAGATGCTGCCGGTGTTGGCCAAGCCTGCGACTCGGAGAGGGCTCACCGGCACCGACAAGTCTTGTTGCTTACGGGACACCCGCGACACCATGACAGATCCTGCCGCTCAGGGAGCCCCTCTCCCGGCCGGTAATGCGTGCCGAGACCTCAGTACGACGTGCCGTGGCTCGCCCTCGGACAGCTTCACGAAGCTGCCCCACCGGCGGCATGGTCACCACACCACCCGTGTCCGGAGAAGCTGATCCGGTTCCGGGCGGGCCTTGTCCCGGTGGACTGTCGCGGGACAGATCGGAGGAGTTCATGTCGGCGGTGGGGGTGCCCTCCGATCGATGGCGGATGTCGGCCGAGGGGCGTGATCGGGTGGGGGTGATGTGGCGCGGCATGCATTCGCGCGCACCCTCAGCTGCCACCACGCGCCCGGCAGGAGATATCGCGGTGTGGCGCTCGGGTCTGCAGGAGCGCTCAGCACCAGTCGCGACGCTGTACGCAAGCGGCAGCAGCAAGGTCAGTTGGAGCGTCCTGGACAGTCTCGACGTGTGGGGTTGGGTGTACTACGTCGGCGGCCATTGGTACAAGAAGACTCTCGGCCACGGCTGAGTCAGCGCCAGGCACTCCTGGCTCTTCTGCAGTACTCATCACGCGGCGCGCCGCTCAACTGTTCAGGACACTCCGTGCTCGGCGGTCGCTGCGAACGCGAACGGCCTGGATGAACCCACCCACGGCCGCAAGGCATGATTCGGCGGCAATGACGAGACGCCAGCGTTCACCCACACCGAGAACGCACAACATCACACCCGCCACGGCCAAGGAGACGGCGGCCAGGATGAGCACGACGGCGGCGACGAGGGTGCGTCGTTCGCGGCCTCGTGCAGCGCGCAGGGCGCTTTCCATTCTGGAATACCTCATCGACGAAGTGGCCTGCGCGCTCGACCCCGACCCCGGCATTCGGGAAAGGGAGCGTCCCGGGCCGGCCAGGAACGCGTCGCGAACCAGAGGTTACCTTTGCGTAACCACCTCTGCACACCCGCCACGCGCGCGGGCGGGGTTCCACTGCGATCAGCGGACGCCACGCGGTCCACGACCCGTCAGGATCGAGATCGTCGACAGCTCGTGCTTCTACTCCCGCCAGGACTTCTCGCGATGCCGTCGCCGACTCGGCGTCGCGGACGGCTGATCCATCGCCTGGTCCAGCCACTGCATCGCGAATGGCAATCCACCCATGACCAACAGGATCCCGATGATGGCCTCGATGTCCTCAGGCACGCCCATGTCCACGACTCCTCACCGGTTGTGGACGTGCCGTAGGGGCCCGGCCGGGCCCGGGCCGAGCACCTCTGTCGTGGCACCGTCCTCACTACGAGTTCAACGGTGCCAGGACATCCGACCGGCCGCACCGCCCCTAGGGGGGTAACCGCACCGCGCCGATCGTCGAGCCCTCACCAGCCGATCAGCCGTCGCCGTCGTCCAGCGGATCCTGCTGGCGACCCTCTTCCTCACTGTGCACCGTGATGGCCGCGTTGATCAGAGCCAGGTGCGACAACGCCTGCGGCAGGTTGCCGCCGAACGCCCCGGTGCGGGCGTCGATCATCTCCGAGAGCAGGCCGACGTCGTTCAGACTGCCGACCAGCTCCTCCATCAGGTCGCGCGCTTCGCGGACGCGTCCCACCAACGCCAATGCCGAGACACGCCAGAACGAGCAGGCCGTGAAGGTCAGCTCCTCCTCGGCGGCGCCGGTGAACCGGTAGAGGTAGGGCCCGTCGCCCAGGTGCTTCTCCAGCGCATCGAGGGTGCGCGACATCCGCTCACCGCGGTCGAACCCGCTGATCGCGTGCAGCAGGATCGAGGCGTCGAGGGTGCCGCTGCCCGGGTACCACTCGTACGCGCCGAGCTCCTCGTTCCAGCAGTTCTGCTCCACCCACTCCCTGATCGCGTCGGCCTCGTGGCGCCACCGGTCGACGCTGCCGGGGATCTGACCGATGTCGGCCATGTGCGCCGCGTGCTTCAGCGCCTGCCAGCAGCCGAGCTTGGAGGTCGTGTAGTGCCGTTGCTCCGGCAGCTCCCACATGCCGGAATCGGGGCTGCGCCACTGGTCGCACGCGAGATCGGCGACCGTCGTCAGCAGCCGGCCGGTGCCCTCGTCCAGCACGTTCCCGTTGTCGACGTAGAGCTGCACGATGCTGAAGATGTCGCCGTAGATGCCGAGCTGCAACTGAGTCTCGGCCTGGTTGCCGGACCGCACCGGCCCCACGTTGCGCCATCCGGGGACGTCGTAGGTGTGCAGCTCATCCTGGTGCTGGGCGCCGTCCAGCCGCTGCAGCACCTGCGGCTGTGACCCCTGCTCGCGCAGAATCCGCAGCATCCAGCTGATGGCACCGTGGGTCTCCTCGCGCACGCCGAAGCGGAAGAGCGCCGTCAGCGAGAACGCCGTATCGCGCACCCAGGAGTAGCGGTAGTCCCAGTTCTTGTCCTTCGTCAGCGACTCCGGCAGCGACGTCGTCGCGGCCGCAGCGAGCGCGCCCGTCGGCGCGAAGATCAGCTGTTTGAGCATCAGGGCGCTGCGCTGCACCTCCTCCTGCCACGGGCCGTCCCACCCGAACGCCTCGCTCCACGTGCGCCAGTTCGCGATCGTGCGGTCCACGCCGTCGTCGATGTCCTGTGGGGTGGGCAGGTAGAGCGGTTCGCTGTCGGTGCTGGTCAGGCCGAGCAGGTGTCGCGAGCCGGGACTCGTGCGGTAGTCCACCGCGATCGAGCTCGTGGTCACCTCCACCGACTCCTCCGCGAGTGTGCGCACGGCCATGGTCAGCCCATCGAGTCGCAGCACCTTGCCGTGCACCGAGTCGTAGACCCAGGGCGAGGCCGTGTTGAGGCAGGTGCCGGGCACGACGTGCGCCCGCAACAGCACATTGCCCTCCAAGCCGTCGATCCTGCGCCCGAGCTCGCACCAGGGCAGCCGGCCGGCGAGCCCGGTGTTGAGCGAGTCGGTCACCCGGGCGCGACCGCTCGCGGTGGTGTAGGTCGTCTCCAGCACGTTGGTGCCCGGCACGTAGCGGCGTTCGATGGTGGCGGGCTCCACCGGCGCCAAGGCGATGCGCCCGCCGTTCTCGGCATCGAGCAGCGCGGCGAAGGGCGGCGCCGAGTCCAGATTGGGCAGCGGCAGCCAGTCGATACAGCCGTCGCGGGCGATGAGCGCGATCGTGCGGCCGTCGCCGATCGAGGCGTAGTCGCGCAGATCGGCGTACCCGGCGTCATCACGCCCGTCGAGCGGCCCGGGCACGGGGTCGCCCCCGTGCCAGAGCGCCTGAACCCCACCGTTCATCCAATGGGGAGCGGTCACGGTGTGGGCATGCCGCCGTTGACGTGCAGGGTCTCCCCCGACACGAAGCTGGACTCTGCGGAGGCCAGGTACACGAACGCGGGCGCGAGGTCCGCCGGCTGACCCGCCCGACCGAGCGGCGTCGACTGGCCGAACTCCGGCAGCTCCTCCTGCGGTTGACCGCCCGCAGTCTGCAGCGGCGTCCAGACCGGGCCGGGCGCCACGACGTTCACACGGATCCCCTTCGGTCCCACCTGCTGGGCCAGGCCCTTGCAGAAGGTGTTGATCGCAGCCTTCGTGGTGGCGTAGTCGAGCAGGTTCGGCGAGGGCTGATAGGCCTGGATCGACGAGGTGCCGATGATCGCCGAGCCCGGCTGCAGGTGGGGCAGGGCCGCCTTCACGATCCAGAACAGCGCATAGACGTTGGTCTTGAAGGTGTCGTCGAACTGCGCGGAGCTGAGGTCGGCCAGGTCCTCGACATGCTGCTGGCGGCCACCGTTGGACACCACGATGTCGATCCCACCCAGCTCCCGGACGGTGGTCTCCACCAGTGAGGTGCAGTAGCGCTCGTCGGTCAGGTCGCCGGGAGCGAGCACCGCCTTGCGACCGGCCTGCTCCACCAGAGACTTGATGCGCTGAGCATCCTTCTCCTCCTCGGGAAGGTAGGAGATGACGACGTCCGCACCCTCGCGGGCGAATGCGATGACCGTCGCTGCGCCGATGCCCGAGTCACCCCCGGTGACCAGGGCCTTGCGGTCCCGCAGCCGACCGCTGCCGCGGTAGGTCTCCTCGCCGAGGTCGGCCGGGTTGTCCAGGTCGGCATCGAGACCGGGACCGTCCTGGTACTGAGCGGTCGTGTCGATGTCGGCATACATCTTGGTCGGGTCGGTCAGGGTGTATTGATCAGCCATGCATCTCAGTATGTACACCCGACCGCCGATTCGTGGTCGCGCCCGGGGCGCGCGCATGCGCCGACCCGTATCGCTCTACGAGATCGGCCGGGGCAGATTCCTCGGATCTCAAGGTGGCGCGCGTACATTCTCGATCCATTGCACGGGAAAACCATTGGATTCTCGGGGGTTTCGAGTGACCGGACACGCCACGAGCTGCACTACACCGCGGCCCGAATCGATCTGCAATCAAGCAGATTTCGTCCTCGCACTGGACCACTTGCGACGCCGCGCCGCAGCAGGGGCATCGCGGCAGCGCATCGGTCTGGACAGCCTCGTCCGGACGACCGGCATCCCCCGGTCCTCTCTGCACGGCTATCTCGCCGGGACGTCGTTGCCGCCGGCGGACCGGCTCGACACCCTCGTCCTGGCCCTCGGCGCCACCCCGCGGGAGGCGCACGAATGGGCGCTCGCGCTCGACCGCCTCTTCGACGGCGTCCTGACCCGTCGCATCCGCGCGGACGAGGATCTGCAGCTGCCCACGGAGAACGCCCGCGTCCGCAGCCGGCGTGCCAGAGGACTGCACACCGTTCCGGTGCTGCTGCCAGAGCGTCGCCGAGCGGACAGCGGCACCGGTCCCGTCGTCGTCCAAGCCTGTGTGTGCTGCACGTGGGCAGGCACCCACACGTACGCCGAGCCGAACGCCCGCTCGTGCCGCACCGGCTTCCTGCACGCCGGCAACAACTGGTTCCTCGGGCAGACGCACGGGACTGCGGATGCAGGCGACTCGGGCGCGCCGGTGGCTCAGATATGGCTCTACACCCAGGCCGACATCGCGTACGACTCCGACGGCGGCTGGGGATGGGTCCCGGCCAATGTCGTGGCGAACGCCGCATCGCACGCGCCGCTCCCAGGGCTCCCCTATCTCGAACGTCCGAGAATGTCCGACGCGTCCATCCGGTAGCCGACCGCTGCTGATGTGCTGCCCGCGCTCCTCCCCACCAGCGACCGGGACTGCGAAGGCGGCACATCATGAAAGAAGATCAGCTCCACCCCGGAGTCACCACGCGACCGAGGATCCTGACCGTCCTCCTCGGACTGCTCCTCACCTCGGTCGCGACGTTGTCCCTCGGATGGTCCACCCCGGCGCACGCCGCCGACGGGTGCACCGCGGGGCACAACGCATCGGGCCAGAGCGTCTACTACTGCGGGGTCTGGGTGCCCTCGGGCGGGATCCCCGTCTACTCCAGCACGTCGCAGGGCTCCTCGGTCATCGACCACCTGCACAGCGGAGGAACGGCGAACTGGTTCTACTGCTCGACCTCGGGCGGCACCGCGACCGCCTCCGGATACAAGTCCACGAGCTGGGCCCGCTCCGTGGGCGACGACAACGGCGCCATCGGCTACGTGCCCGCCGTCTACTTCAGCGGCAGTGAGAACTATTGGGCCGGACTGCCGAGCTGCTCGGGCGGGACCGGCTCGTCGGGCAGTTCCTGTCACTCCGGCACCAACAAGTCGGGCACGACGGTGTCGTACTGCGGCATCTGGACGCCGTCCGGCGGAACGCCGATCTACGCATCGACCTCCTCCGGATCGGGGGTCGTGGACCACTTGAACACCGCGGGCACCGGCAACTGGTTCTTCTGCGAGCAGAAGGGCTCTTCGATCACGGTCGGTGGGTACACCTCCTCCGACTGGGCCAAGACCATCGGCGACGATCACGGCGCCACGGGATACGTGCCGGCGGTGTACTTCACCGGCTCGCAGAACTACTGGGCAGGGATGCCCGCGTGCTCGACGCCCGCGCCGCCGCCCTCGGACGACAGCTGCACGCTCGGTCACAACCCCTCGGGCGGGACCGCGTACTACTGCCCGGTCTGGGTGCCGTCCGGCGGGGTGCCGCTCTACGGCTCGACCTCGACGTCCTCCGGCGTGGTGGACCACCTGCACACCGGCGGTTCGGCCAACTGGTTCTACTGCCGGGTGAACGGCTCCACCGCCACCGTCGGCGGCTACAGCTCCTCGAGCTGGGCCAAGACCATCGGCGATGACAACGGCGCCACGGGATACGTGCCGGCGGTGTACTTCACCGGCTCACAGGACTACTGGGTCAACCTGCCGTCCTGCGGCAGCGGCTCCACCAACCCGACGCCGCCCTCCCCGCCGAGCAACGGCGGCGCCAACACCAACGGCAGCGCGTGCGGTACGGCGTACACCGGGCTCCCGGGTCTGACGCTGAAGATGATGCAGCAGGCCTGCCGGGTCACCGTGACCAGCGACTCGATGTACAAATACAGCATCTACGCCTGGGACGGCGGCCACGGCTCGACCCCCGGCCCGACCTATGGCTCGTGCGACCCGAGCAACGGCGCTCCGAACGACTGCCACGTCGACGGATTCGACTGCTCCGGCCTCGTGCGATGGGCCTACTACCAGGCCACCGGGGTGGACGCGCTCGACGGCTACACGTGGGGCCAGTGGTCCAAGGCGCTCGCCCTCCCGCACAAGGCCGTCATCAACGCTGCCAGCCACGGCGGCTCGGGCCAGGTCGACAACTACCTGTCGCAGCTCAAGCCCGGAGACATCCTCTGGTACGGCCAGAACGCGGGCGAGCACGTCGCGATCTACATGGGCAACGGCAAGCAGATGAACGCCTACCAGTCCGGCGACCACGACGGCATCACCAGCGTCACCACCGGCGACACCTTCTGGGGCGCCGTCCGGATGTGGTGACGCCACCCCTTCACCACCCCGCACACCCCTCACAGATCGGAGAACGGCTCATGTACAAACGCATCGCAGCAGTCTCGGCGCTGGGCCTCGGCGCGCTGGGTTTCGCCGGCGTCGCCCCCGCCCACGCCGCGGGCAGCACCGTGCACGGCTGCGCCTACGGCTACGTGTGCATCTATCCCCAGAACGCCGGCTGGAACGGCGACCACCCGTCACTGCGGTACTACCACTACGGCACGGACAACCTCAGCAATCAGGTCGGTTACCACTACGTGCTCAACAACCAGTACAACGCCGGCCTGGCGTTCTGCACCGGTTACAACGGCAAGAGCTGCAACTCCGGCCTCGGCAACTGGGGCGAGTCACACGCCAAGGGCGCGTCCTGGAACAACGTCTACCTGACCCCCATCAACTCCATCGAGCTCGGACCGTACGGGCCGTGAGGGTCTCGTGACCTCACCCGCCCGTCGCACGACCCCTACCCCAAGGAGCATCAGATGAAGAAGGCACTCACCCTCGTCCTCGCCACCGGCGCACTGGCAACCTTGCCGCTGTCGGTCCCGATCGCGCAGGCCCACGCAGCGACTGCCAGCTACAGCTGCTCGATCGACAGCTACGGCGCCGTGCAGACCGCGGACTGGCTGAAGGTGCACAGCAGCCCGAGCACCAGCTCGGGCACGGTCGGACAGGTGAAGCGCGGCACCCTCTTCCACTACTGCAGCTCCTCCGGTCGCTCCGGAGGCGGCCACTACTGGGTCTACGGCTACGGATACAACGGCTCGAAGAAGCTGACCGGCTGGGTGGCCAGCGAGTACCTGGCCCACCCGTGACCCGCGCCGTCCGCAGCGGGATCTAGCTCGCAGACCAGGGAAGGGACCGCGCCACCGGCGCGGTCCCTTCTCTTGACGTTCGAGGGTTGTCGGTGGTCGGTGATTGACTTCATACATGAGTTCGACACCGGGTCTCGCAGCTGTCAGTAACAGCGCGGACAGCCCTGTGCCTGCTGCACTTTCGGTAACGGACCCGTTGAATGAGGTCAGGGCGATCTGCGGGCGGTTGAACGCCGCACACGCCGACCTGATCGACCTGGTCACCGACCTGGTGCGCGAGGAGTCGTGGGCGATCGGTGGGATCCGGTCCCCCGAACACTGGCTGACCTGCTTCGCCGGAGTCTCCCCCGCCACCGCCCGCGACCTGGTCCGGATCGCCACCCGGTCGGTCGAGTTGCCCGCCCTGTCCCGCGAAGTGCACACCGGTCGGCTGTCGCTGGGTCAGGCCGCCGTCGTCGCCGCGCACACCCCGGTCGGGTACGACCAGGCCGTCGTGGACCTGGCCGTGCACGCCACCGTGCCTCAACTACGCCGTGCCCTGGTCAAATACGACTTTTCCGACCAGCCGGACACCGACAGCCCCACCCCACCACCGGACCCGTTCTCCATCGCGGCGCAACCCGCGGAACTGTCGATGCACTACGACCACGACCGGTTCCACCTGACCTACTCCGCACCCGCCGACATCGGAGCCCTCGTCGAACAAGCCCTCATCGAAGCCAAAAACGCCCTCTTCCTCGCCACCAACACCACCGACACCAAAGACGACGGGCGGCGAGTGCGTCTCGCGGACGCGATGGCACACCTGGCGACCCGATCCCTGCACGCCGGTACCACCGAGATTGCCGGACGGGCCGAGAAGTTCCGGATCTACCTGCACCTCGACACATCGGGCCAGGGCTGGCTCACCAAGCGCGGCGCCCTACCCCCGCACCTCCTGAGGAAGTGGACCTGCGACGGGCTCGTGCAGCCCGTCTGGGAAACCGGCGGCACACCCGTCAACGTCGGACGAACCCACCGCATCGTCCCGCGCCGCACCCGCCGCCTGATCGAAGACCGCGACCGCGGCTGCGCCTACCCCGGCTGCGCAGCGGTCCACCACCTGGAATGCCACCACATCGTCCACTGGGCCGACGGCGGCACCACGAACATGGCCAACCTGATCAGCCTGTGCCCCCACCACCACGACCGCCACCACACCGGCGACTACACCATCCACCCCGAACCTGGCAGACCCGGCAGACCCGCACGGTTCCGATTCGCCACCCGCCACGGCCACCCCATCGAACCCACCGTCGCCACCCCACCCGACAGCCCCGAACCCACGGCAGCACCGCGCTACACCGGCCCCACCAACGAGATCCTCCACCTGGACCAGGTCAGATTCCGCCGCCGCAGCAGTGGCCAGCTCAGGCAGTGAGCACGCTGTCCGCTGGACGACCACGGGCCGCAGGCCTCCCAGCGGGTGGGTGATGATGGATGTATGAGCGAGACACCGCGCCTTCGTTACAGGTTCATCACCGGCACCGACGACCAAGCCTTCTGCGAGCGGGTGAGCACCGCCCTGAACGAGGGCTACGTGCTGCACGGATCCCCGGCGCTCACCTACGACGGGACGCGGGTCGTCACCGGGCAGGCCGTCGTCCTGCCGACGCCCGCCGACGGCTCGGTGCAGAACGCATGACCGAGGGGTACGCCGGCGATCTGACGCCTCAGCAGGCGTGGGAGCTGCTCGCCGCGCATGACGACGCCGTGCTCGTCGACGTCCGCACCACCGCCGAATGGGCGTACGTAGGTGTCCCGGACATCACGGGCCTGGGCCGGGAGACCGAGTTCGTGGAGTGGGTGAGCTTCCCCGACGGATCGTCGAACCCGCACTTCGTCGACGACGTGCGCGAAGCCGGGGTCACCCCCGGCGACGGACGACCGGTGGTCTTCCTGTGCCGCAGCGGGCAGCGCTCGATCGGTGCCGCCAAGGCCGCGACAGCGGCGGGCCTCGGGCCGGCGTACAACGTGCTCGAGGGTTTCGAGGGCGGCCTGGACGACGCGGGGCACCGCGGCGGCGGTGGGTGGCGCGCGGCCGGACTGCCCTGGAAACAAACCTGATCCATGAGTGAGCCACGACCGAAGCCAGCGCTGCCCGAAGGATTGCGCCCCGCGACGTACGCCGTCCGCGGCGGCCAGGAGCGCACCGGATTCGATGAGACCTCCGAGGCGCTGTTCCTCACCCAGGGCTACGTCTACGACCGGGCGGCCGATGCCGAGGCTGCGTTCGCCGGCGACCTGGACCGGTTCATCTACAGCCGCTACGGCAACCCGACGGTGTCCACCTTCGAGGAGCGGCTGCGCCTGATCGAAGGCGCACCCGCCTGCTACGCGACGGCGACCGGAATGTCGGCCGTGTTCACCTCACTGGCCGCTCTGGTGAAGCAGGGCTCGCGGATCGTCTCCGCGCGAGCCCTCTTCGGCTCCACGGTCGTGATCTTCGAGGAGATCCTGGCCACGTGGGGCGTGCGCACCGACTACGTCGACGGCCACGACCTCGCTCAGTGGGATCAGGCCCTTGCCACTCCCGCCGACGTGGTGTTCTTCGAGACCCCCACCAACCCGATGCTCGACATCATCGACATCGCGGCCGTCTGCGAGCTCGCGCACGCAGCCGGCGCGACCGTGATCGTCGACAACGTCTTCGCCACCCCGGTGCTGCAGCGGCCGATCCCGATGGGTGTCGACGTAGTGGTCTACTCCGCGACCAAGCACATCGACGGGCAGGGCCGGGTGCTGGGCGGGGCGATCCTCGGCAGCCAGGACTACATCAACGGCCCGGTGCAGACCATGATCCGCAACACCGGGCCGAGCATGTCCCCGTTCAACGCCTGGGTGCTGCTCAAGGGTCTGGAAACGCTCGACCTGCGAGTCCGAGCGGCGAGCGCTGCTGCCGC
Organism: Allobranchiibius sp. GilTou38; assembly: GCF_017565325.1. Lineage (NCBI taxonomy): Bacteria > Bacillati > Actinomycetota > Actinomycetes > Micrococcales > Dermacoccaceae > Allobranchiibius > Allobranchiibius sp. GilTou38. Next base: position 27,373 of record NZ_JAGEKN010000004.1, read on the forward strand.
CGACCTGGCGCAGTGGCTGCAGGACCGACCGCAGGTGGCGTCGGTGCGCTACCCGTTCCTGCCCTCACACCCGCAGTACGACCTGGCCCGCCGCCAGCAGGACGGCGGGGGCACGATCGTCACCTTCGATCTGGCGACCAAGGACGACGACCCGGCCGCCGCGAAGGCCGCGGCGTTCGGGCTCTTGGACGAGTTGCGCATCATCGACATCTCCAACAACCTCGGCGACGCGAAGTCGATGGTCACCCATCCTGCGACCACCACCCACCGCAAACTCGGCCCGCAGGGGCGCGCCGCGGTCGGCATCGGCGAGGCGACGGTCCGACTGTCGGTGGGACTGGAGGACGTCGAGGACCTGCGCGAGGACCTGGCGCGGGCGCTGCACAGCTAACAAGTGGGGTCGTCGCGCGCCCTATCGAGCGCGCAACGACCCCATCCGTGTGCGGAGGGCGCGTCAGTCGAGGATGGCGTCCACGAATGCCACCGGGTCGAACGGCGCCAGGTCGTCCGGCCCTTCCCCGAGTCCGACCAGCTTGACCGGCACGCCCAGCTGACGCTGGATCAGCACGACGATGCCGCCCTTGGCGGTGCCGTCCAGCTTGGTGAGAACGACGCCGGTGATGTCCACCGCCTGGGCGAAGACCTCGGCCTGCCGCAGACCGTTCTGCCCGGTCGTGGCGTCGAGCACCAGCAGACACTCGTCGATCGCGCTCTGCTTCTCGATGACGCGCTTGACCTTCGACAGCTCGTCCATCAGACCGACCTTGTTGTGCAGCCGGCCGGCGGTGTCGATGATCACCACGTCCGCCTCGACGTCCGCGGCGTCCTTGACCGCGTCGAAGGCCACGGCGGCGGGATCGGCCCCCTCACGGTCCGAGCGCACGGTGGGCACGCCGACCCGCTCGCCCCAGGTCTGCAGCTGGTCGGCGGCCGCCGCACGGAAGGTGTCGGCGGCACCCAGGACGACGTCCTTGTCCTCGGCGACGAGCACCCGCGCGAGCTTGCCCACGGACGTGGTCTTGCCGGTGCCGTTGACGCCCACGACCATCACGCACGCCGGTCGGTCACCCACCCGGGTGGCCGCGATCCGCCGGTCCATCGTCGGATCGACGAGTTTCAGCAGCTCCTCATGCAGCCAGCCCTCGAGCTGTTCGGGGGTCGCACTGCCCTCGACCTGCACCCGTCGCTTGAGCGCGTCCACGAGCTCCGTGGTGGCCTCGACCCCGAGATCGGCGCCGAGCAGGGTGTCCTCGACCTCCTCCCAGACCGCTTCGTCGAGCTGACCGCCGGCCAGCAGGCCGAGCAGGCCCTTGCCCATCGCGTTGTTGGAGGCCGCGAGGCGCGAGCGCAGGCGGCCCATCCGGTTGCGTGCCGACTCGGGGCGCTCGATCGCGACCTCGGCGGGAGCGGCCGGTTCGGGCTCGACCGGGGGCGCGACGACGACCGGTTCGGGTTCGGGCGTGGGCCGCGGGGTGGTCGGTGGTGCGGGCGGTTCAGCGGTCTTGCTGGTGTCGATCCTGGCGGTGCTGCCCGCCTGGTAGGTGTTGGCGCCGCGCACCTTCTCCTCGCGCGGCGGCGCGGGCGGAGCCGCCGTGCGGCGGCGCGTCGCGCTGCCCCGCACGAAGGCGACGAGCAGGCCGAGCCCGCCCAGCACGACGACGGTGATGACGGTGAGGATCTCCCAGAGACTGTCCACCGCCCCATCCTCGCAAACGCGACAGGGTGCTCGAGACCACCGCCCGTCGAGGCGGGTCGGTCTCAGGAGGCGCTATGCGCTCCCGACGTCTCGCTGCTGCCCTGCTCGACGTCGTCGCCCTTCGCCCGTTTGTCACGCCCGCGGTCGGTGACGGAGGTGAGCATCTGCTCGCCTCGTTCGGTCAGCACCTGGCGACCTTCACGGCGGGCGGGGACGGCAACGAGGCCGACGACGACGCCGGCGAGGACGAGACAGAGCAACAGGGCACCCACGAGCCACAACATGCCCTCTATTCTGCGGGGTGCGGCTGTGAGTTCCCTATTACCGACACGCGCGGTCACTGTGCGCAGAGGCGCCCGCGGCGGTTTCCCGCGAGGGCGGGTGCCACGATGAGCCCCATGGGTGTCCAAGATCACGACAGGTCCGCTGCCGCCGGCTTCGACGCGAGCCGCCTCAGCCGTCTCGACGAGCACCTGCAGGGGTACGTCGACCGGGGCCATCTGCCCTGTTACCACGTGCAGGTCGTGCGACACGGGGAGGTCGCGTACTCGGCGTACGGCGGGATGCGCGACATCGCGAGCAGCTCGCCCACCACGGTCGACACGCTCTACCGGATCTACTCGATGACCAAGCCGGTCACCTCGGTGGCGGCGATGATGCTGGTCGAGCGGGGCCTGCTGCGGCTGGACGACCCGGTCGCCACCTACCTCCCGGCATACGCCGATCAGCGGGTCTATGTCGGCGGCCAGGCTGCTGCCGCAGTCACGCGGCCCGCCGCCGGTCCGATGCGGGTGCGCCATCTGCTCACCCACACGTCCGGGTTGACATACGGCTTCCTGCGGGTGCACCCGACCGATGAGGTGATGCGCACGGCCGGTTTCGAGATAGGCGTGCCCGCCGGCATGGACCTGGCCGAGGCCACCGATGCGATGGGCGCGTTCCCGCTGCGCTTCGACCCCGGCACCAGCTGGAACTACTCGGTCGCCACCGACGTGCTGGGGCGGGTGGTCGAGGTCGTGTCCGGGAGGTCACTGGACGAGTTCCTCCGCACCGAGATCTTCGAGCCGCTCGCGATGGACGAGACCGCATTCCACGCGGTGGATGCCGACCGGCTCGCGACGCTGTACCACGGTGCCGGCGGCAGCGCCCCGACGCCGCTGGACGCGCTCGGGGCCGCGGCGCTGAAACCGCCGACCTACCTGTCCGGCGGCGGGGGGCTGGTCTCGTCCATGGACGACTACACCCGCTTCGCCCGGATGCTGCTCGGTCGCGGTGAGCTGGACGGCGTGCGCCTCCTCGGCAACCGGACGGTCGACTTCATGGCCACCAACCACCTACCGGGCGGCGCCGACCTGGGTTCCTTCGGCATCCCGCTCTACGCCGAGACGCCGTTCAACGGAGTGGGTTTCGGCCTGGGCTTCAGCGTGGTGCTGGACCCGACGGCCGCCGGTTACCCGACGTCGCCGGGCGAATACGGCTGGGGCGGCATGGCGTCGACGGTCTTCTGGGTCGACCCCGCCGAGGACCTCACCACCGTCTTCATGACCCAGCAGATGCCCTCGAACGGCTATCCGCTGCGCACCGAGCTGCGGCAGCTGGTGTACGCCGCGCTCGCCGACTGAAACCGGCGCACGCGCGCGTCAGCGTGCGGGCGTGAGCTCCTCTTCCGTCTTCCGCGCGGGAGCCGGAGCCCCCATCGCCTCCGGCGCGACGTCCCGCAGCCGCTGCGAGACGACGGTGGTGATGCCGTCGCCGCGCATCGACACGCCGTACAGCGCGTCGGCGACCTCCATGGTGCGCTTCTGGTGGGTGATCACGATGAGCTGGCTGGAGTCGCGCAGCTCCTGGAAGAGGGTGATCAGGCGCCCCAGGTTGGCGTCGTCCAGAGCGGCCTCGACCTCGTCCATGATGTAGAACGGGCTCGGCCGCGCCTTGAAGATCGACACCAGCAGCGCCACCGCCACCAGCGACCGCTCGCCACCGGAGAGCAACGACAACCGCTTGATCTTCTTGCCGGGCGGACGGGCCTCGACCTCGATGCCCGTGGTGAGCATGTCGCCCGGTTCGGTCAGCGTCAGGCGCCCTTCACCGCCGGGGAAGAGTCGGTCGAAGACGCCCTCGAACTCGCGTGCCGTATCGGCGAACGCCTCGGCGAAGACCCGCTCCACGCGCTCGTCGACCTCGCGGACGATGTCGAGCAGGTCCTTCTTGGACCGGGTGAGGTCGTCCAGCTGGGTGGTGAGGAAGGTGTGCCGTTCCTCCAGTGCCGCGAACTCCTCCAGCGCCAGCGGGTTGACCCGGCCGAGCTGAGCCAGCTTGCGCTCCGCCGACCGCAGCCGCTTCTCCTGCTGGTCGCGCACGAACGCGACGGGCTCGGGCGCGTCGCCGGGTGCGTCGTCCGGGCCGGACACGTGCGGGATCAGCAGGTGCGGGCCGAACTCCTCGATGAGCGCCTCGGGGGCGATGCCGTGCTCCTCGACCGCGCGCGTCTGCATGGCTTCCACCTTGAGCCGCTGCTCGGCACGGGCCAGCTCGTCACGGTGCACCGAGTCGGTCAGCTCGCGCACCTCCTGGGCGGCTGCCGTCACCACCTCGCGTGCTGCGCGCACGGCCTCCTCGAGCGTCGTACGTCGCTGCTGCGCCTCGTCGCGCCGCACCTGGGCAACGGCCAGCGCCTCGACGGTGCGCTGCGCCAGATGCCCGGCGTCGTCGCGCACCTGTGCGGCGACCAGCGCCTCGCGGCGGCGGCGTTCGCGGCGGTCTTGCGCCTTGCGGCGCGCTTCGACCTCCGAGCGTGCGGTGGCCTCCAGGGCGTCGGCCCGCCCCTCCAGCGCGCGGGCCTGCTCCTGCCGGCTGCGCAGCGTGAGGCGGTGCTCGGTCTCCGCCGACCGGGCGGCGGCCGCCTCGGCCGCGAGCCGGGGCTGGTCGTCGGTGTCCGGCTCTTCCGCGCCCGGGTCCGCGTGCGCCGCCTCGAGGCGCTCCTGCAACTCCTGCAGCTCGGACTCGTTGCTGTCCAACGACTCCCGTGCAGCGGCCAACGACCGCTCGCCGCGCTCGCGCTCGCTGCGTGCCGAGCGCAGCGTCTGGCCGAGCTGCCCCAGCTGCTCGGCTACGGCGGCCATCCGGGCGTCGGACTCCCCCAGCCGCTCCAGGGCCGCGTCGACCTGCTCGCGGAGCTGCTCGACCTGGGCACGGGCCTCCTGCGCGGCGAAACGTGCACGCTCCCCGCGAGACGCGGCCTGCGACATCCGCTCCTTCGTGTCGTCGACCGCGGCCTGGATCTCCAGGGTGCTGGGCGCGGCCGCCGAGCCGCCGCGCACGAAATCGGCGGCGAACACGTCGCCGTCGCGGGTGACGGCGATGACCTTGGAGTCACGGGCCACCATGGCGGCGGCCGCTGCGGGGTCCTCCACCAGCAGGACCCCTACGAGCAGCTGATCGACGACCGGGCGCAGCTCGTCCGGTGCGGAGACGACGTCGCACGCCCACGCGGTGTCGGGTCCGCTCTCCCTCATCCGCCAGCGGTCGTTGGTCGAATGCGCCACGAGGATCCCCGCGCGGCCGGCGTCCGCCTCGCGCAACTCCTGCAGCGCGGCGGCCGCCTGCTGGTGGTCGGTCACGACCACGGCGTCGGCGGCCCACCCCAGCGCCGCGGCGACGGCGACCTCGCGCCCGGCTTCGACCTGCACCAGGGACGCGACGGACCCGCGGACACCGTGCTGCTCACCCCACGAGAGCAGGTGCGCGGCACCGTCACCGCGCCGCAGCCCGAGCTCGAGCGCCTCCAGCCGAGAGTGCAGCCCGGAGCGCTCCTGCTCGGCGGTCCGCTCGTCCTGGGTCGCCTCGTCCAGCGCCGCCTGCGCCTGTGCGAGCTCCGCCTCGGCACGCTCGTGCTGGGCGTCCAGACCCTGTTCGCCCTCTTCGTCCTCCGCGAGTCCGGACTCCAGCGCGGCGAACTCGCGCTCCGCCCGGGTCGCGCGCAGTTCGATCTCCTCGGCGCCCGCCTCGAGCCGGCCGATCTCCGCCTGCGCCGCCTCGATGCGGCTGCGCCGGGCAGCCACCTGACCCTCGAGTTTGGCCAGACCCTCACGGCGGTCCGCGGCGGCGCGCAGCAGCCGGGCGACGCGTTGCTGCTCGTCCTGGTGGGCGCTCTCGGCGGCCTCCCGGCGCGCGACGGCGGCTGCGAGCGCCTCGTCGGCCGCGCTCACCTGCGCCAGCAGATCCTCGTGTCGGGCGCGCTCCTTGGCGGCCTGGGCGCGCAGCTGCTCCGGGTCGCGCCCGGTGCTGCCCTGCTCGTGCTCCTCCGCCTCGGCCAGGAGTCGGACCCGTTGCGCCGCGAGCGTCTCCGTCGCCCGGACGCGCTCGGCCAGCGACGACAGGCCGAACCACTGCTCCTGCGCGGTCGTGAGCGCGGGCGCCGCTGCGCGGGCCTGCTCCTCGACCTCCGCCAGTCGGGCCTCTCCGCCGTCGAGAGCGGCCTGGGCCCGCCGCTGACGGGCGAGCATGGCCTCCTCGTCGGCGATGTCCTGCTCCAGGGCGCTCGTCAGCTGCACCAGGTCGTCGGCCAGCAGCCGCAGCCGGGCGTCGCGTACGTCGGCCTGGATGGTGGCGGCCTTGCGCGCGGTCTCGGCCTGACGGCCGAGCGGTCCTAGCTGGCGCCGGATCTCGGTGGTGAGGTCGCCGACCCGGTGCAGATTGGCCTCCATCGTCTCCAGCTTGCGCAACGCGCGTTCCTTGCGCTTGCGGTGCTTCAGGACGCCGGCGGCCTCCTCGATGAAGCCGCGGCGCTCCTCCGGCGTCGCACGCAGCACGGCGTCGAGCTGACCCTGTCCCACGATGACGTGCATCTCCCGGCCGATGCCGGAGTCGGACAGCAGCTCCTGCACGTCCAGCAGCCGACAGTTGGTGCCGTTGATCGCGTACTCGGACCCGCCGCTGCGGAACATCGTGCGGCTGATCGTCACCTCGGTGTAGTCGATCGGCAGGGCACCGTCGGTGTTGTCGATGGTGAGGGTGACCTCCGCGCGACCGAGCGCGGGACGCCCCGGCGTACCAGCGAAGATGACGTCCTCCATCTTCCCGCCGCGCAGGGTCTTCGCGCCCTGCTCGCCCATCACCCACGCGAGCGCGTCGACGACGTTGGACTTGCCGGAGCCGTTGGGCCCGACGATGCAGGTGATCCCGGGCTCCAGGCGCATCGAGGTCGCCGAGGCGAAGGACTTGAAGCCCTTCAGGGTGAGGCTCTTGACGAACACGGGGTGGAGGACTCCTGGACATTGCGGGGCTGGGCCGGACAGGGCGGGCGAAACCGTGCCGCCGACTCTACCGACGGGTCTAAGACATTCGGCGCAGGAGATAGGGCAATCGCCCGATGTGGCGCACTACCTCAGATGAGCAGTCTCGAGGTTGTCAGCCACCGTCAACCGTCAGGAATCGCCATGTACCCCATCACCGCCGCCGTCGCCCACACCATCGACCAGCAGCACCGCGAGCGCCTCACGCAGGAGTACGCCGCCGCACGGCGTACCTCCGAAGGCTGGAAGCGCGGGTTCCACGGGTTGCTCAGCCTGTTGGACTCCCAGACCGAGCCGGTCGTGCGAGGGTCCGCCCGGCACGCGTGAGTACGAAGCACAATGGCGGCATGCCCGTCGTCGTCGGACCGTTCGTGGGCCGGGACCGTGAGTTGCGCGAGTTGCTCTCGGCGCCCGGCATCACGCTGCTCGGCGGCGATGCGGGGGTCGGCAAGACCCGGCTGCTGCGCGAACTGGCCGCCGCGACCACCGACCGGGTCCTGATCGGTCACTGCCTCGACCTCGGCGAGAGCAGCGCGCCCTACCTGCCCTGGTCGGAGATGTGGGGCCGGCTCGCGCAGGCCGCACCGGACCTGGTGGGCGAGCTCGTCGCCCGGCGGCCGCTGCTCGGGTCGTTGCTGCCGGGGTACGACGCCGCGGCCGCCGGTCAGGCCGACGCCGGGCCCGGCGTCCTGTACGACGCTGTGCACGCCTCCCTGGAGACCCTCGCGGCGCAAGGACCGATCACGGTGATGGTGGAGGACCTGCACTGGGCCGACCGGTCCACCCGCGATCTGCTGACCGTCCTGTTCACCCGCCAGTTCGAGGGTCCCGTGCGGTTCGTCGCGTCCTACCGCGCCGACGACCTGCACCGGAGGCATCCGTTGCGCCGGATCCTCGGCGAGTGGGGTCGTCTGCCCGGCGTCGAGCGGATGATCCTGGAACCACTGCGGGACGACGACATCCACCACCTCGCGACCGGCCTGCGGCCGGCCATCACGACCGAGCAGGTCGACATGGTGCTGGAGCGCTCCGGCGGCAACCCGTTCTTCGTCGAGGAGCTGCTCGCGGTCGATCGCGCGAACTGCACGGGCGTGCCGGAGGATCTGGCAGATCTGCTGCTCGTCCGCGTCGACGCCCTGTCCGACGACGCGCGGACCGTCGTACGCGCCGTGTCCGCCGCGGGGCGGTCGGTCACCCACGCGCGCCTGGCGACCGTCGTACCGCTGTCCCAGACCGCCCTGGAGGAGGCGCTGGCGGCCCTGGTCGACCACAACCTTCTGGAGGCCCGCGGCACCGACAGCTACACCTTCCGGCACGCGTTGCTCGCCGAGGCGGTCTATGACGACCTGCTGCCCGGTGAGCGCGTCCGGTGGCACGCGGCGTACGTCGAGGCGCTGAGCTCATCGAGCGAACTCGGTGCGGCAGCCGACCTGGCCCATCACGCGCAGGCCGCCGGGCAGCTCGATATCGCAGCGGCCGCGGCGGTCCGGGCGGGCGATGAGGCCATGCGCGCCGTCGGCCCGGCGGATGCCGCCCGGCTCTACGAGGACGCTCTGTCGATCTTCGCGCGCCACCCGGACGTCGCTCCCCCGGTACCCCTCGCGCAGATCGCCGCGCGCACCTCGACGGCTCTCCTCGCGGCGGGCGACCCGTATCGGGCCGCGCAGACGGCGCGCGAGGCACTCGCCGTTCCCGGCCTCGCGGCGCACGACTACGCAGACCTGGTCATCGGTCTGGTGTCGGCCGCGATCCCCACCGGGGACCCTCTGGACCCCACGGTCGAGTTGCGCCACGCCATCCGCCTCCTGGAGCCGGAGGGTCCCACCGCGCGCGCCGCCCAACTGCACGCGCTGCTCGGTCGGTGGTGCTTCTTCGTCGACGACTTCGACACCGCCCTGGTCGAGCTCACGGCGGCGCGCCGCCTCGCGCAGGAGCTGGAGCTGCCTGCGGTCCTGCTCGACGTGGACACCACGAGCGCGCGCATCGTCGACCTGCACGGCGAGAGCGCCGCCGCCCTCGGGCAACTGCAGGACGTCGCCGAATCCGCCCGACGCGCGGCCGAACCCGACCCGGAGGTGCGAGCGCTGCACCAGGTCGCGCGGGTGTACACCCGTCAAGGCCGGCACCGGAAGGCACAGCAGGCGTTCGAGGTCGCCCTGCAGCGCTCGATCGAGACCCGCCACGAACTGGCTCTGTTCGGGATGGACGCGAGGGTCGCGTCGGCCTACTGGGCCGTGCAGACCGGGGACTGGGCGCGTGCCGAACAGCTGCTGGCCGCACCACAGCTGCGCAAAGCGCCGTACGCGACCTACCAGCTTCGCGCTGTGGCCGCCACGCTGGCGATGGCCCGCGGCGAGCACGAGCGTGCACTGCAGATCGCCCTGGAGCTGCGGCCGCAGTGGTCCAAGGACGTCTTCCTGGCGGTGCACGCAGGCTCGGCGCTGATCGACGTGCTGGGCGCGTTGGCCAGGCCGGACGAGATGCTGCGGTCCCTCGACGAGGTGAACGAGATCTTCCGCGCCACCTGGAACGCGCCACTGATCGATGCGCGGATCCGCCTGTCCGGCATCGCGATCGGACACCTCGCAACCGCGACCGACCAGGAGTACGCAGCCGACGTCGCTCGGCTCGCCGACGCGACCGACGAGGTCGCCGCACGGTCGAAGGCACTGGACGACCTCGGTCCGGAGTCCGTGGCGTGGGTGACCCGGGTGCAGGCCGGAGTCGCGCGGTTCGCCTGGGGCGGCACCGGAGAGCCACCGGCCGAGCTGATCACGGTGCTGCGCACCGACGTACGGCAGTTCGACGAGCTGGAGATCCCGCTCGAGGCGGCGCGGGCGCGCACGCACCTGGCCCGGGCACTCGGGGCTTCGAGTGAGCCCGGCGCGGCGAAGGAGGCGCGGGTGGTGGCGTCGGATGCCCAACGCGCGATGCACGACCTCGGCGTCCGCGCTGTCGCCGCTCCGGTGGAGTCTCACCCGACCCTCACCGCTCGGGAACGCGAAGTGCTCCAGCTCGTGGCACAAGGGCGGACCAACGGCCAGATCGCGCGCGAGCTCTTCATCAGCGTCAAGACCGCGAGCGTGCACGTCTCCAACATCGTGGCCAAGCTCGGCGTCACGAACCGCACCGAGGCGGCGATGGCCGCCAGCGCCCAGGGCCTCCTGCCCGCTGCGGCCCCGACCGATGCCACCGCGCCGTGAGCACGGTTCTGCCGTCGGCGATCCCGCGCCTCGCTCACCCTCCGGTGACACTGCGGGCCTTCGAGCGGCGCGACGCACCGCTCATCGCATCTGTGGCGGACGACCCGCTGATTCCCCTGATCACGACGGTCCCGGCCAGCGGCACCGACCGGGACGTCGCGGCATACGTCGACCGCCAGCACGACCGGCTCGCGCAGGGGGCCGGTTACTCCTTCGCTGTCGCCAATCACAACACGGACGACGCCGTCGGCCAGATCGGGCTCTGGACCAGCACCGTGTGCACCGGACGTGCCTCGACCGGCTACTGGATCGCTCCGCAGTTCCGCCGCCGTGGATATGCCCGAGCGGCCCTGCGATGCGTGACGAACTGGGCCATGGGCCTGGACGCCGTCGCGCGCCTGGAGCTGTATGTCGAGCCGTGGAACGAGGGGTCGTGGCGCGCCGCCGAAGCCTGCGGATACGCGCGCGAGGGCCTGCTGCGCAGCTGGCAACAGGTCGGCGACGAACGCAAGGACATGTACGTCTACAGCGTCATCTCGCAGGCGTCAGGCCCGCGAACCGCCCGCACTCCGTCCTAGGGTCGGTCGTACCACCGTCTGAGGGAGCCGCCGTGCGTCGTCGTCTGTCCGTCCTGCTCACCATCGTGCTCAGCCTGCTCGCGTCGTGCCTGATCGGTGCGCAGAGCGCATCGGCGGCGGGATGCATCGAGAACGGCGCCGACAATCCGGTGAGTGCCGCGCCGCCCATCAGCCGACCGGCCACCGAGCACTGCACGGCGACCCTCGCCTCGCACTTCCCGTCCAATGCCGCAGGTGGAGCCGCGCAGAACTACTCCGGCACGCTGGCTCCCCCGGCGGCGTGTGCCGGCAAGGCGTGGTCCAAGGTCGTGCTCGACTCCACGACCTCCGTCAGCGGACGGCAGTACGACCGCAGCGGCACCCTCACGATCGGCGGCGTGACCGTGTGGTTCGGGACCACCCAGGAGCCGGGCGGCCCGACCCCCACGACGTTCTCCTTCGCCAAGGACATCACCGACTTCTCCGCCCTGCTGCGGACGCCGCAGCCGTTCACCGGCGGGTACGTCAACTACACGGACTCGACCTATACCGGCGTCTACGACCAGACGGTCCACATCACCTACTACCTGGCCGGCTCCCGGCACCCCGCGCCGAGCGTGCCGGACAAGGTGGTCGGGGTGCCCGTGCAGGACCTGAACCCGGCGAGCCACACCACGAGCACCACGATCAGCGCGCTGCCCCGCAACATCACCGGCGCACGCCTCGACGTCACGCTCAAGGGCAACGGCTGCGACGAGCAGTGGTTCACCGCGGTCCCGGACGCCGTCGCCGCGGACTACCCCGACGCAGGCCTGTGCGCGGCCGGCTCCTTCCGGGAGGCGACGGTGGCGGTCGACGGCACCCGCGCGGGTGCGGTGGGGACCTACCCGCACATCTACTCCGGCGGGATCGTGCCCACCCTGTGGCGTCCGGTCCTCGCGATCGACACGTTGGATCTGCGGGCCGAGTCACTGGACCTCACGCCGTTCGCGGGTCGGATGGTCGACGGGAAGTCGCACACCCTGACGTTCGCCATCTCCCCGATCGGCGACACGTGGAACGTCACGGCCGCTCTCTTCCTCTACACCGACCATCACCGGGCGCGCACCTCGGGCAACCTCACCTCGGCGAACGTCGCGGCCGCCGCGACCACGGGCACCACGGTCGACCCGGCCCGGCAGGGCGCGGTGCACTACTCCCAGACCGCCCGCCGCGCCGACTCGGTCACCGGTTACATCGACACATCAGCGGGCCGCGTGGTCACCACCGTGTCGACCGGGCGCACCCGGAGCAACGCGGGCACCGTTAGTGACTCCGGAGCGGTGCAGTCCATCCGCCAGCAGGACCTGATGACGACGCGGTCGGTGTCCCGCGTGGGCGCCCGGACCGTGCGCAGCCTCTTCCTGCGCGAGTCGTACCCGATCACCGTGGACTTCTCGGCCGCCGACTACACCGACGACCAGAACTTCTCACTCACCGGGACGGTGACGATGGCACAGGACGTGGCCCGGTTCGCCACCGACGGTAGGCACGCCGCCGGACTCGCCTACGACTGGCGCGTCTCGTCGTACGGCGTGCTGGCCAGATCGAAGGGGGTCACCAGCGAGTCCTACGGACACTCGACCACCTCGTACATCGGCACGGGCGCCACCGGTCGCCCGTACTGGCACGTCATCACCACCGACCACGGGCGGGTGACCTCCGACCGGCACCTGGGCGTCTGAGCCCTCTCCACGGTCGCACCACTCGGTGAGATCCGGCTTCGGGAGGGTCTGCGGGCAACGGGACCCTCGCGAAGCCGGATCTCAGCGAGAGGTGGCCCAGGCCGACGCACACGCGTCGGTCACGACATCCGCCCACAGGTCGGGATGGGTCTTTCAGAAGTTGCCGACCAGCTGCGGTCCAACGCGTACCGCACCGCCAGATCCGACCCGAAGGAGTGGCCGACCACCACCCAGTCCGCCACCCCGGCCGCGCGCCGCAGGCTCTCCAGGTCGCGGACGGCCTGCGCGAGGTCGTGCGGGCCTCCCCCGGAGCGTCCGACGCCACGAGGTTCCGCGAACCAGGACCGCATTCCTCGCGGGGCGAGTGCGTCGTCCTCGAGATAGCTGACGCACCCCGGCCCACCGGAGATGAGCAGCACACCGGGCCCGTCGCCCACGACGCCGACGTGCAGGGCGACGCCGTCATCGCATTCGACAGCCAGGTCCTGCAACAGGGCAGCTCAGTCGCGGGCGGTCAGGACGACCGGGTCGCCCGAGGTGACGGCGATGGTGTGCTCGCTGTGCGCGCCACGTGAGCCGTCCGCGCTGCGCAGCGTCCATCCGTCGGGGTCGGTGAAGATCTCATCGGTCGTGTGCATGAACCACGGCTCGATCGCGATGACCAGTCCCGGCTGCAGTTTCAGGCCGCGACCCGCGCGCCCGTCGTTCGGGACGTGCGGCTCGCCGTGCATGGTGCGGCCGACCCCGTGTCCGCCGAACTGGGTGTTGACGCTGAAGCCGTCGGCGTGCGCGACCTGCGCGATCGCCGCGCCCACGTCTCCGAGCTTGTTGCCGCTCCGCGCGGCGGCGATGCCGGCGGTCAGCGCGCGCTCGGTGCAGTCGATGAGCGCCAGGTCCTGCTCGCGCGGCGTGCCGACGACGACCGACAGCGCGGCGTCGGAGACCCACCCGTTCAACGACGCCGCGAAGTCCACCGACAGCAGGTCGCCGTCACGCAGTGCGTAGTCATGCGGAAGTCCGTGCAGGACAGCGTCGTTCACACTGGTGCACAACACCTTGCCGAACGGCATCGCGCCGAAGCTCGGGTGATAGTCGATGTAGCACGACTCCGCGCCGGCCTCGCGGATCATCCGGTGTGCCAGCGCATCGAGGTCGAGCAGGTTGACCCCCACGTCGGCCGCGTCCTTCAACGCGGTCAGCACGGCGGCCACCAGCTTCCCGGCAGGGCGCATCTGGTCGATCTCGGCGGACGACTTCAATTCGATCACGTCGTCCACCGTATGCCGCGTCCCCCGGCCCACCGAAAACGGTGACGCCGCCCGGGCGATGCGTCCTACTCGGCCAGCCACGCGGCGTACGCGTCGAACGTGTACGGGCGACCCAGGAAGTCCGCGACGAGGTCGGCGGCGTCCTTGCTGCCACCGGGCGCCAGCACCCGGTCGCGGTAGCGCGCGGCCACATGCGGTTCGAAGAGATCCTCGGCGTGGAACGCGCTGAACATGTCCTTGGCGATGACCAGGGACCACATGTACGTGTAGTAGCCGGAGCTGTACCCGTCCAGGTGCCCGAACGCGCACTGGAAGTGGGTGTCCTCGATGTACGGGAAAACCGAATACCGCTGCTGCGCCTCGCGTACGGCGGTGGTCAGGTCATCGGGCCGGTGCTGGTGGATGCCGACCGACAGCGCCGCGTAGAACATCTGGGTCCGCGCGAGATATCCCTTGCCGAAGTCGTCGGCCGTGCGCATCCGGCGCACCAGGGCCTCGGGGATCACGGTGCCGTCGGCATCGACGGCGAACTCGGCGAGCACGGCGGGATCCCAAGCCCACTCCTCCAGCATCTGGCTCGGCGCCTCGACGAAGTCCCACTCCGTGGCGACACCGGTGAACTCCACCCAGTCCTGTCCGCCGCCGACGATGTGGTGGATGAGGTGCCCGAACTCGTGGAAGAAGGTCGTGACCTCGGAGTGCTCCATCAGCCCGCGGCTGAAGTTGCACACCAGCACGCCCTCGGGCAGCTGTCGACCGCGGACGCCCTCGACCAGGGTGAACTGCGCGGCGTGCTTGTACTTGCCCTCCCGCGGGTGCAGGTCCAGGTAGATGCGCCCGATCCGGGTGCCGTCGCGCAGCACGTCGTACGCCGCGACGTCCGGCGCCCAGACCGGCGCGTCGGGCACGGGCTCCCAGGTCAGCCCGAACAGCCGACCGGTGACCGCCAGCAGCCCCTGCAGGACGGCGTCGAAGCGGAAGAAGGTGCGCACGAGCTGCGCGTCGACGTCGTAGCGCTCCTTGCGCACCAGTTCGCTGTAGTAGGGCAGGTCGTAGCCGTAGATGTCCTGCGCGTCGGGGTCGTCCTGGCGCAACCGGTCCAGCACGATCTGCTTGTCGCGCTGTGCCGCGTCGGTGGAGGCGGCCACGATCTTGTCGATGAACTCGTTGATCGCCGAGCCGGTGCGGATCATCTTGGTCTCGGCGTTGAAGTCGGCCCAGTCCTTGTAACCGAGCAGCCCGGCGTGCTCGGCACGCAAGGTCAGAAGACGTTGCAGCACCGCGTCGTTCGAGGGCCAGGCGATGTTGAGCCGCTCGAAGCTGATGGCACGGCGGGTGGCCGGCACCGAGCAGAACGTGCCCACCGGGACCGAGTCCGGGTAGTCGGTGGTGACGGTGATCAGGCCGTCGTCGTCCGGCTCGTGCGAGGCGAGCCAGTCGGCCGGCATACCGGCCAGATCCTCGGGGCGCACCCTGATGGACCGCACACCCTCACGCATGTTGCGCCCGAACTCCTGGCTCGCGCGCAGCTCGAGCTGGGCCAGCTCGCGCAGCCGGGCACGGGTCGACTCGTCGCGGTCGACGCCGGAACGGCGGAAGTCGCGCAGCTGCCGCTCCAGCACACGTGTGGCCGTCGGGTCCAGTCCCTCGCTCGACCGCGCGTCGAAGATCTCGAAGAGCTCACCGTCCAGGCCGAGGTCGGTGGCGAACTCATCGACCTGCTGCATCGTCACGTCGGCCGCCTCGCGGACGTCCTTCTCGGGGTTGGTCTCGGAGTAGACCGCCGCGCTCGCCCGGGCGTTCGAGATCTCGATCTCGACGTCGTTCCACGCCCGCAGGACCGCCAGCGCATCGGACGGCGGGTCAGCCTTGAGCGAGCGCACCATCTTTCGGGCGCGCTCCAGGCTCCCGCGCGAGCGGTCGCCGAGCCAGGTCATCGTGTCGTCGGGAGCGGGCAGCTCGAGCGCGCTCGCGGTGCTGTCGGTGGTCTGCGTCGTCACCGCGTCAATCTAAACCCCGGTACCGAGGACGGGGCTGGCAGTGCGGGCAGCTGAAGGAGGACCTGTTCATGAACGACTCCCGCACGATGAGCGTGCCGCACCGGCGGCATGGCCGCCCCTCGCGCCCGTACGCCTCCAAGGACCGCTCGAAGTAGCCGCTCGCGCCGTTCACGTTCACGTACAGTGCGTCGAAGCTGGTGCCCCCGTGGCCGAGCGCGGCGGTCATCACCGCGGCTGCCTCGTCGAGGACGCCGCGCAGCGTCGCGAGCGGCAGCCGGTCGGTCGCACGTTCACCGTGTAGCTTCGCCCGCCACAGGGCCTCGTCCGCGTAGATGTTGCCGATACCCGAGACCAGGGACTGATCCAGCAGCGCACGTTTGATCTGGGTACGCCGACGCCGCATCGCCCGCACGACCGCCTCCTGCTCGAACGCCGCTTCGAGCGGGTCAGGTGCGATGTGGGTGATCACCGACGGTACGAGCCGGGGTGCGTCCTCCAGGGTCGCGCCCACCTCGTCCGGCACCAGATCGACCAGCTGCAGACCGCCGAAGGTGCGCTGGTCGACGAAACGCAGCTGCAGCCCGTCGTCCAGGTCGAAGATCGCGTGCGCGTGCTTCTCGCGCGGCGCGTCGGGCGGCTCGACCAACATCTGGCCGCTCATCCCGAGGTGGACGACCAGTGCCTGGTCGTCGTCCAGGCGCAACCACAGGTACTTGCCGCGTCGGGAGGCCTCGCGGACGCCCAGGCCGGTCAGCCGGGCCGCCAGATCGACCGGCCCCGCGATGTGCCGGCGTGCGACGCGCGCCCCGTGCACCTGCACGGAGAGGAAGCGACGGCCGACGACGTGGTCGACCAACCCCCGCCGGACCACCTCGACCTCGGGCAGTTCAGGCACCGGTGCCCGTGCGCTCCTTCAGCCGGCGCCACGCCTGCTCGGCGGCCAGCTGCTCCGCGGACTTCTTGTTGCGCCCGATGCCGGTGCCGACCGGCTCGCCGACGACCAGCACCGTGGCCGTGAAGACCTTGTCGTGGTCGGGTCCCTGCTCCTGCACCGTGTACTGGGGAGAGCCGAGCCCGGCGGCGGACGCGACCTCCTGCAAGGAGGTCTTCCAGTCCAGGCCGGCGCCGAGTTCGGCACTCGCGTCGATACGGCCGTCCATCAGGTCGTGTATCAGCCGAGCCGCCGCGGCGACCCCGCCGCACAGGTAGACGGTGCCGATGACCGACTCCATCGTGTCGGCCAGGATCGAGTCCTTGTCCCGGCCACCGCTGGAGAGCTCCCCCTTGCCCAGCAGCACGAACGAACCAAGGTCGATCTCACGCGCCACTGCCGCCAAGGCACGCGAATTCACCACTGCCGCACGGAATTTCGCCAACTGCCCCTCGGGCAGGTCGGGGTGTGCGTGGTAGAGGTGATCGGTCACCACGAGCCCGAGGATCGCGTCCCCGAGGAACTCCTGGCGTTCGTTGTGCGGCACACCGCCATTCTCGTAGGAGTACGAGCGGTGCACCAACCCACGCTGCAGCAGCTCCTCGTCGACGTCGGCCCCGGTCTTGTCGTGCAGGATCCGGGCCAACTCCGCGACGGGCCGCTGCACTGCGTCGTGCCGCGCGGACCGCCTGGAGCTGCTCACAGCGTGGGTAGAACTCAGGCCTGGTGCTCGGCGCGGACGGCGTCGGGGTACTGACGACCGTTGTAGCTACCGCAGGACGGGCAGGCCAGGTGCGGCTGCTTCAGCTCGTTGCAGACCGGGCAGCTGGACACCGCGACGGGCGTCGCCTTCCAGTTCGCGCGCCGTGAACGGGTGTTGGAGCGGGACATCTTCCGCTTCGGGACAGCCACGTCAGTTCCTTTTCTCGTCGGTGTCGGCGGGTGCTCCGGCCAGTCCGGCCAGGGCTGCCCACCGTGGGTCTTGCACTTCATGGTGATGCGTCGGGTCGTCTGCGAGGAGCGCTCCGCATTCGGAGCACAACCCCGGGCAGTCGGCCCGGCATACCGGTTGGAACGGCAGTGCAGGCACTACCGCGTCACGCAGCACGGGATCCAGATCGAGCAGGTCGCCGTCCAGTTCGTGCCGGTCGTCGTCGTCATCGCCCACCTCGTCTGCGTGGACGACCCGGTCGGTGTAGGCGAAGAGTTCCTGGAAGCTGACGTCCACGGGGACGAGCACTTCTTCCAGGCACCGTACGCATGCGCCGACCGCCTGCGCCGTCACCGACCCGGACACCAGCACCCCCTCCATGACGGATTCCAGGCGCAGGTCCAGATGGACCGGCGCACCGGCGGGTACACGGATGACCTCGGTGCCGAGATCGTCCGGTGCCTCGATCGTGCGGGAGAACGACGCCATCGCGCCGGGTCGCCGCCCGAACTCCCGGGTGTCGAGGACCAGGGGTGAGCGTGGATCAAGGTGCATGGTGTCGTTGTCTCACGAATGATCGAGAAGGGTCAGTCCCGTCACAGGCGACAAGACCAATCGAGAACGATACCGGCTCGATGCCGCCTGGCCCAAAACGATTCACTGCGACCGGTCGCGCAGCCGCTCCAGCAGCGGCCCGAGCACCGGGGGCGGCACCATCGCCGAGACGTCCGCGCCGTGGGCGGCGATGAGTCGGATCAGCGAGCTGGAGTAGTGGGCCATCGTCGGGTCGCCGGGCAGGAACGCCGTCTCCACACCTGTCATCTCGCGGTTCATCTGCGCCATCGGCAGCTCGTACCCGTAGTCCGCCTGGTCGCGCAGCCCCTTCACGAGCACGCCGGCCCCCAGCTCCGCGCACACGTCGACGACCAGCCGGTCGCCGTACGCCGCGGCACGCACCCCGGGAAGGTGCGCCGTGGACGCCTCGATCAGTGCGACCCGTTCGGCGGGCTCGAACGTGCCCTGCTTGGCGGGGTTGAAGAGTACGGCGACGACGACCTCGTCGTAGAGGGCGCTCGCCCTGGTCACGATGTCGAGGTGGCCCGCGGTGAACGGATCGTAGGAACCGGGGCACACGCAACGTCGCGGATCGGCGGGCATGACGGCAGGCTAGAGCACCGGGGGTTCGGCGGTGTCCGCGTCGTCCGGCGCGTATTCGGCGTACCAGACCCTGGTCTCGCCATAGGCCCGCGACTCCAGCGAGCGCAGCCCGTCCGGCCAGTGGGGTTCGGGCGACCGGCTCGCCCGCTCCAGGACGACGACGGCCTCGACCTGCAGCCACCCGCCGGCGACCAGTGCCTGGAGCACCCTGCCGATCTCCTCGTCGGGCACGGCGTAGGGCGGGTCGATCAGCACCAGGTGCATGGCGTGCGGCGCCGGGCCGGCCAGTGTCTGGGCGACCGTGGTCTGGCGCACCTGCGCGTCCAGTCCGAGCTCGGCGACGTTGCGGCGGATGACGTCGGCGGCGCGACGGTCGGACTCCACCAGCAGCGCGGACCGGGCGCCCCGCGAGACGGCCTCCAGGCCGAGGGCACCCGAGCCGGCGTAGAGGTCGAGGACCTGGGCGTCGGCGACGGCGCCGAGATGCGCCAGCCGGCCGAAGAGTGCTTCGCGGACCCGGTCGCTGGTCGGCCGGGTGCCGTCGCCGGGCGGCGTCGTGATCCGGCGGCCGCGCGCGGACCCGGCGACGATGCGCGGCATCAGCCGCGCTCGAGGAAGGCGGCCTGCACGTCGTCCAGGCGGGTGGTGACCAGCTGGGCGAGCCCCGGGTGCTCCGCCAGGGTGGGGTCGCTGGCGACCAGGTCGGCGGCGTCGGCGCGGGCGAGGTCGATCAGCTCGACGTCCTTGGGGTGGGCCAGCCGCAACAGCCGCAGGCCGGAGCGGTGGCCGCTCTGCCGGGCGCCGAGGATGTCGCCCTCCGAGCGCAGGCTGAGGTCCAGCTCGGCGAGCGCGAACCCGTCGGTGGTCGCGGCGACGGCGGTCAACCGCTCGACCGTCTCCTCGTTGTCGGTCCCGGTGACCAGAAGGCACAGGCCGCCGGCGCTGCCCCGCCCGACCCGCCCGCGCAGCTGGTGCAGCTGGGAGATGCCGAACCGGTCCGCGTCCATCACGACCATGGCGGTCGCATTCGGGACGTCGACCCCCACCTCGATCACCGTGGTGCTCACCAGCACATCGATCTCCCCGCGTCCGAAGGTCTGCATCACGGCCTCCTTCTCGTCGGCGGGCAACCGGCCGTGCAGCAGTTCGATCCGAAGCCCGGCGAGGGCGGGTTCGGCACGCAGGTCCTCGAGCATCTGGTGGACGCCGATCGCCTCCGGTCGCTGGGGAGCCGAGCCCTCGTCGACGGTTTCGGACGGGTCGGCGTCGAGCAGCTCGCCGAGATCACTGTCCTCGCCGGCCTGCCCGGGCGACCGGTCGTCGTCACCGATCCGCGCGCACACGACGTATGCCTGGTGTCCCTGTGCGACCTCCTCGCCGAGCCGCTGCCAGGTGCGCTGCAACCACGCGGGATTCGCCGCCGGCACCACGTGCGACACGATCGGCGCGCGGCCCCGTGGCAGCTCGCGCAGCACGGAGGTGTCCATGTCGCCGAAGACCGTCATCGCCACCGTGCGTGGGATGGGTGTCGCGGTCATCACCAGCACGTGGGGACTGCGAGCAGCCTTGGCACGCAATGCATCTCGCTGCTCGACGCCGAAGCGGTGCTGCTCGTCCACGACCACCAGACCGAGCTCGCCGAACATCACGGTGTCCTGGATCAGCGCGTGGGTGCCGATCACGATGCCGGCCTCCTGATTGAGGACCGCCTGCAGCGTCGCGGCGCGCTGGGCGCGGCTCATCGACCCGGTCAGCAGGGCCACCCGCGTGCCGTGTTCCGCGCCGCCGAGCATCCCGCCCTGCGCGAGGTCGCCGAGCATCGCGGTGATCGAGCGGTGATGCTGCTGGGCCAGCACCTCGGTCGGCGCGAGCAGCGCGGCCTGCGCACCCGCATCGACCGTGGCCAGCATCGCCCGCAGCGCCACGACGGTCTTGCCTGAGCCGACCTCGCCCTGCAGCAGGCGGTGCATCGGCGTCGTACGCGCAATGTCGGCAGCGATCTGCTCGCCCACCTCGCGCTGCCCGGCGGTCAACTCGAACGGCAGCCGCTCGTCGAAAGCGGACAGCAGACCGCCGGTGCGCGAGGGACGCGCCGTGGCCTGCAGGGCGTCGTACTCGGCCCGCCGCTGAGCGAGCACGGTCTGCACGACCAGCGCCTCGTCGTAGCGCAGCCGCCGTCGCCCGCGTCCCGCCTCGCCGAGGGTGCGCGGCAGGTGGATCGCGCGGTACGCCGCCACCTGGTCGACGAGGTCGTGCCGGGCCAGGATCTGCGGTGGCACCGGGTCCGGGGATCCGTCGAGCTGGTCCAGCACCAGCCGGTAGGAACGGGTCAACTGCATGTCCGTGACGCCCTTGATGGCCCGGTAGAGCGGCACCAGTCCCCCGGCGTAGATCTGTTCCTCACCGCCGGCGTCCAGGAGGGAGTAGTCGGGGTGGGTGAGCTGCACGCTCGCGCCGTAGGTGCCGAGCTGGCCGCGGAACACCCCGCGTACCCCGGGCTGCAGCCGTTGCTCATGGCCATACTTGCTGAAGAAGACCAGCTCGGCCTGCGCGCCGTCGGCGTCCTCGATGCGCACCTGCAGCATCTCGCCGCGACGCTGGCGCATCCGCCGGGTGGTGGAGGCAACGACCTTCGCGATCAGCACGGCCTGCTCCCCCATCGCGAACTCCGACAGGTGGCCGGAGGTGGTCGCGTCGATGTAGCGGCGCGGCAGGAAGTCCAGGAAGTCGCCCACGGTGCGCAGGTCGCGCTCCTTCGCGAGCTTCTTCGCCGCGTCGCCGAGCACATCGACGAGCTTGGTGCGCCGATCGATCACTCGCACCCCACGTCGAGCACGACACCGGGGCGGCGTCCCGCGAACGAGGTGACCTCCAGCTCCGGCCGCGCGGCAGTCAGATGCTCGGTCAGCGCGTCCAAGAGGCCGTCGGGCGCGTCGGCGCCGGCGATCAGCGTGACCAGCTCGACGTCGTCGTCGACCGTCCGATCGAGCAGCGCACGGCACCGCGCCGGGATGTCGTCTCCGGCGCCCTCGGATCCGTCGAGGGTGTGGGTGGTCACGGCGTCCGCCGCGTCGTCGCAGTCGCGCCGCAGCGCCGCCGGGTCGTCCTGCCCCGCGCGGACCGCGAGCGCGGCGAGCACCTGGGCGGGGTGCTGGCAGTGACAGACCGACGATCCCGGCGACCCCGAGATCGCGCGTTCCGCGAGTGATCGCAATGCAGGCGTGTCGGTCAGCAGCAGCCGGTCGCCGATGCCGGCGAGCGCGTCGCCCAGGGCGCCCTCGTCCGGCGCGATCAGCACCTGGGCGCCCGGATCGGCGTCGTGCACCAGGTCGGCCAGACCGGGTGATGCCAGCACGGCCACCACGGGTGAGGCGATCTGCCGGGGCGTGCGTACGTCCTCGAGCTGGTCGGCGAACCGGGTCACCTGGAACCTGGCAGGTCTCCCAGCGGCCGCCGCCGCGTTCAGCCCGGCTCCGAGATCGTCGAGGTGGGCGTGCACGCTCCACACGTCCGGCCCGCCCGCGACCACGACACTGTCGCCGAGGCCCTTCAGGACGCCTGCGAGCCGGTCGATCCGCTCGTCGTCGGTGTCGTGCACCACGAAGACGAGCTCGTACTCCGGCCCGTCGCCGCCATGCCGCCCGCTGTCCCCCGCCGGGCAGGGTCGCTCAGGTAGGGCGAGCCAGTCCGGCGTCCCGCCGCCGAGGACGGTCCCTGGAGCGCGGCGTACGACGTGTTGCAGGGAGCGCAGCACGAGCCAGTAGCCGACCCCGCCGGCATCGACCACTCCCGCCTCGCGCAGCACCGGCAGCTGCTCGCGGGTACGGCCGACCGCGTCCTCCGCGGCCGCCACCACCGCATCGACCAACTCGACCAGCGGAAGATCGCGGGCACCGTCGGCAGCGGCGGCTGCTGCGTCCGCGACGGACAGCATGGTGCCCTCCACCGGCGCACGGACCCCGCCGCGCGCCCGCCGCGCCGCCTCCCGCAGGACGTCGGCCACGTCGGGCGCGCGCAGTGGTGCGCCGTCCAGTGCGATCACGACGTCCGCCAGGCCGCGCACGAGCTGGCTGAGGATGACCCCGGAGTTGCCGCGTGCGGACAGCACCGTGGACCGCGCGAGCACCCGCACAGAGGTCAGCAGGTCCGGCGGCGCCTCGGAGGCCAGGCCGTCGACCGCCAGCTCCATCGTGACGCTCATGTTGGTGCCGGTGTCCCGGTCGGGCACGGGAAAGACGTTCAGCGCGTTGATGGCGTCGGCGTGCTCGGACAGGACGACGCGGGCGGTGATGACCCACCGGCGCAACGCCTGCACATCGAGCGCTTCGAGCGGCATACGGTCGCTGTGTCCTTCAGGTCGTCGGGGCGTTGCGCAGACTGCCCGGCAGGCTAGCAATTTGGGATGTGTCGCACGGCTCGGCTACGATCCTGTGGTTTGCGGACCGCTTGCGACGGTGCATCCGATGCCCTGTGCGCGGCCCGCGATCGACCTTCGTACTTCAATTCTCGAGACACCAGTAGGAGACACCGTGGCTGCCACGTGCGACGTCTGCGGCAAGGGACCCGGCTTCGGCCACAGCATTTCCCACTCACACCGTCGGACCAAGCGTCGCTGGAACCCCAACATCCAGCGCGTGCGGACCATGGTCGGCGAGGCCGGTAAGACCCCGAAGCGCATCAACGTGTGCACCTCCTGCCTCAAGGCCGGCAAGGTCACCCGCTGAACCCAGCGCAACTGCAGCTGAACCGGTCCTTCGGGGCCGGTTTTTCTGTGTCTATCGGCTGATCAGCCGCCGAGCCAGCGTCCTACGGCGGCGACCCGTTCCGATGTCCGCCCGTCGTCCAGGTGGTCCCACACCAACAGCGCCCAGTCCCAGGTGCCGTCGCTCCAGCGGGCGGTGACCTGGGACCAGCCCAGGTTCCACCACTCGTCGGACCGCGGACGGCGGGCGAGCAACCCGTCGACCCCGCCCGACAGCGACGCCTGGAACTCGCCGTCGTCCGCCGACCCATGCAAGAAAACCGACACGGGCTTCCCACGGACCTCGAGGAGAGCAGGCGTGACGTTGGTCTCGAACCACCGCTGCCCTTCGGCCGCAAGACGCTCATGCTCAGCCTTCCCTTCAACGCCCGGGTCGGCTCGGGTCACGACCGGACCGTCCCAGACGAAGAGCTCGTCGGCCACAGGTTCTCCGACGCGGAAATCGGTCCACCGCGACACCGAGAAGTCACCGAACCGCTGGTCCAGCACGAGTCCGGTCTCGGCGTCGACGACGACCTGCATGTCGTACGGCTTGTGGGGCGGCGACGCGAACCGGAAGCTCCACACGTCCCGCCCCAGACACTGCACCTGCTCGATGGGCCCGACAGGGGTCCCGAAGTCGAAGAGCTCGACGTCCTCGTGGCTGCGCCGGCACGCGAGCTCGCTGCCGTCGCCGTACCACTGCTCGCCGGTGTACGGCGACGCCACCATCCCGGTGTCATCCCACCGTTCCCACGTGGTCACCCCGTCGCTGACCAGCCACGGATCTCCTCGCGTACCCGAGAGCCGGGTGCGCGACCCATCCCGTACGACGTCCGTGTACGTCGGCGACTCGCCGCGCTCCTCCCGCACGATGCGACCCTGCACCGACACCGGACGCGCCGGCCCGTCGACCATCAGCGGTTCCAACCGCTGCCAGACCTGCTGATCCTGCGCCGACAGCGGCAGCACCGGCGCCTTGTCCTCCGCGGTCGGGTCCACCGGGAGGGGGTGACCGGCCCACGCCATCACCAGTCGCACAGCATCGGCTCCGCCGTCGCTCTGTTCTTCCGCCCAGCCCCGCACAGCGCGTTCCGTGAGCGCGTCGGCATCGGCCGCGAAGGCCAGCTCGGCGCACACCTCGCACAACGACGAGCTGGCGAAAGCGACGTGCACCTCCGGCAGCCTGGGCATCTCGATCTCCCGGTCGGGCACGCCCATGCACACGACGCACGGCTGGGACGGCCGCCTGTCCGACACCCACGGGTCCGCCACGAGCTACCTCTTCTTCTCAGGAACGATCATCGGCACGGGCCAGCAGTCGCGCTTCCGCGTCGGGGCTCATCCCGGGTGCAGGCCGGTCCGGCCGCAGCGGGGGGTCGCCCACATCCTGCACCCACGCCCAGGTGTCCTCGACGGTCTGCGCGGCCGGACGGCAGGTCAGCCCGGCGGTGTACGCCGCGGACACGTTGGCGGCGTGCAGGCCGGCCGACTCCCCGGACGGTGGCAGCCAGATCGGCAGCTCGGTCCACGGCTGGACGCCGGCGGCGTCGACATCCTCAGGGGTGACCCAGACCAGCTCGGCCCGCGCCCCGGTGACGTCGCGGCACAGGTCGAGCAGCTCGCCGATGGTGGTGTGGCCAGGCTGGCTCACCGCGTTGTACGCGCCTGTCACGCCGCTCGCGCTTGCATCGATCAGCCACTCCGCGAGATCGCGGGCGTCGATGTACTGCAACGGACGGTCCCGCGGGCCGGGAGACGGCACCGGTCCCCCGGCAGCCATCCGGCGCAGCCACCACGGCAGCCGCCCGACGTCCTCGCGTGGTCCGAGGATCAGCCCGGCGCGCGCGATCAGCGCCGGGCCGTCGAAGTCGCGCTGCACCGCGAGCTCACCGCCCCGCTTGGCTGCGGCGTAGTCGCCTGAATCGGCGCCGTCCGGGTCCGCGTCGACGACCGGCGCACTCTCGTCGGCGTCCACCGGGATGGGCCATTCATACACGGAGCGCGAGGAGACGTACGCGTAGTGCCTCGCCCGCCCGGACAGAAGCCGTGAGCTGTCCCGGACCACACGCGGCGACCCCGACCAGGTGTCGACGACGAGGTCCCAGCTGTCGTCACCCAGGGCGGCGGCAAGCGCGGCCGGGTCGGTGCGATCCGCGTGGCGGCCCGTCGCTCCGGGCGCCGGCGACCCGCTCTCGCCCCGGGTCAGGGTCGTGACGTCGTGACCTCGGGCCAGGGCGGCCGCGACGACCGCATGACCGACGAAGTGGGTGCCGCCGAGGACGAGCGTGCGGGTCATCGCGCTGCTCCCGTCGATCGGCTCTGCAACCAGCTCAGAACGTCGGGCGTGACCGGATCGGCGATGTCGGCGTACTGATCGCGGTGCTTGTCCAGGTATGCCGCCACGAGCGGGCAGACCGGCACCACCCGTCTGCCGCTCGTCCTGATTTGCTCGAGAAGTTGCGCCACCAGCATCGTGCCGAGGCCACGGCCGCCGTACTCCTGCGCCACCTCCGTGTGGAAGACAACCCGCTGACCGCCGCGATCGGCGTACGCGCTGGACCCCGCGAGTGTGCCGTCGTCGAAGACCTCGTAGCGGTGTTGCTCGGGGTGGTCCGAGACGGTGACAGTGGGCATCGGGCCCGCCTCGGGTGCGGGGTTACGGCGGGGTCGCAGCACCGCGTTGGGCAGCCGTGGCGCCGCCAGGTGCTGGATCTCGCCGGTGTAGCCCTGGACCTGGCCGAAGCGCGTCGAGCCGGTCTCCCACTGCTCCCGGTAGCGGACGATCTCCTCATGGGTGCGGCCGACGAAGTTCCACCACATGAGAACCTCCTCGCCGAAGGGTGTGCCGCCCAGCACGATCAGGCGCGCGGGTGCGTCACCGGTGTTGGTCACGACGATCGTGTCGGCGCCGGTGCCCACATAGGCGAGTTGCGCTCGCAGGACTCGGGTTTCACCGACCAGGACTTCGCCGGTGTCGATGAGCAGGCCGTGCTCGAACTCGGTCCGGACGCGGATGTCGAGGTGCGCACCCGGGTCCAGGGTGAGTTCGGCGCCCAGCAGCGGTGTGAAGGTGTCCACGGGCGACCGGCTGCCGAGCAGGTCGCCCAGAAAGACCCGTGCGCGGGCACCCGGCAGGCGCACCTCGGGCGGCACGTAGTGCTCGAAGGCGGGGTCGGTGTCGCGGTCGGCGTCGGGCAGCGCCACCCACAGCTGCACCCCCTGCAGGATGGTGGTCCTGGCTGTCGACACCTCGGTGTGTGCGATGCCGACGCCGGCGGTCATCAGGTTCAGCTCGCCCGGACGCACCATCGCGTGCGACCCGCGGGTGTCCGGATGCTCGACCTCGCCGCTGAAGAGCCAACTCACCGTCTGCAGACCGGTGTGCGGATGCGGCGGCACGTCCATCCCGCCGGTCGTCGAGACGTCGTCCGGGCCGAAGTGGTCGGCGAAGCACCATGCACCGATGAGCGAGCGCCGCCGCTGGGGCAACGTACGGCGCACCGTCATGGCCCGCGGGCCGCCGAGCGGCACCTCGCGCGACTGCAGGATCTCCACCGCGAGGCGGCCGTCGACAGCAGCAGGAGCCGGCTCCGCGTGGCAGTCGACCTCTTGCGGCCGCTGGTCGGTGTTGCTCATCGCTCGCAGATTACGCCGGGCTTGGTCGCTCGCCGCCCGCGCGGCTAGGTGACCGAACGGCCGGCGAAGGCCGCGAGCGTGCCGTAGGTGTCGGCGTCCTGCGGTGCCGGTTTCTCCGGCCCGAACACCTCACCGCGGGAGTCGTCGGTCAGATTGCCCCGCATGAACTCCAGACCGGATTCGGCCACTGCGGGGTCGAGATCGGATGTCGACCGGCCAAGGGCGGTCGCGAGATCCCAGGTGTGCACGGCGTACTCGCCGCTCGCCATTCCGACCGGTGCCGGGGTGCCTTCGCTCCAGGCGTCGCGCAGTTCATCGGCCGCGGAATCGAAGGCCGCGACCCTGTCCGGTCCGGACTCGGACTTCGCCGACCAGTCGACCTCCTCGCCGCGCGCCATCGCGGCGAAACGCGCGGTGTTGCCGGTCACGTGGTCGACGAGCTCGCCGACCGACCAGTCCTCGCACGGTGTCTGTGCCTGCCAGTCGTCGACGGAGCCGACCAGCTCCGCGAACTGAGTGAGGGCGGTGTCGATCAACGGCTCGGTGCCAGCGTGTCCACTCATGCCCCGGCACGCTACTCGCGGGGCCGGACAGCCGCTCGCGAACGGCGAGACGGTTGTCGGTGGCGGGTGGTTGTATGGGTACATGAGTTCGACACCGGGTCTGGTCGCTGTCGGTGACAGCGCGGGCAGCCCTGTGCCTGCTGCACTTTCGGTCACTGACCCGTTGAATGAGGTCGGGGCGATCTGTGGTCGGTTGAACGCCGCGCACGCCGACCTGATCGACCTGGTCACCGACCTGGTGCGCACAGAATCGTGGGCGATTGGCGGGATTCGCTCCCCCGAACACTGGTTGACCTGCTTCGCCGGGGTCGGCCCCGCCACCGCTCGCGACCTGGTCCGGATCGCGGCCCGGTCCGCCGAGCTACCGGCCCTGTCCCGGGAGGTGCACTCCGGTCGGCTCTCGTTGGGTCAGGCCGCGGTGGTGGCCGCGCACACCCCGGTCGGGTACGACGAAGCCGTGGTGGACCTGGCGGTGCACGCCACCGTCCCGCAGTTGCGCCGGGCGTTGGTCAAGTACGACTTCGCCACCACCACCGACGACGACGACATGAGTAGCTCGGCTCCGCGCGTGCCTGACCCTTTCTCGGCCGCGGCGCAGCCCGCGGAACTGTCGATGTACTACGACCACGACCGGTTCCACCTGACCTACTCCGACCCGCCGACATCGGCGTCCTGGTCCAACAAGCCCTCGCAGAGGCCAAGGACGCGCTCTTCCTCGCCACCCAAGACGACGGGCGGCGGGTGCGGATGGCCGACGCCATGGCACAAATCGCCACCCGCTCCCTGCACGTCGGCACCACCGAGATTGCCGGACGGGCCGACAAATTCCGGATCTACCTGCACCTCGACACCACCGGCCAAGGCTGGCTGACCAAACGCGGCGCCCTACCCCCGCACCTCCTGAGGAAGTGGACCTGCGATGGGCTCGTGCAACCCGTCTGGGAAACCGACGGCACACCCGTCAACGTGGGACGAACCCACCGCATCGTCCCCCGCCGCACCCGCCGCCTGATCGAAGACCACGACCGCGGCTGCGCCTACCCCGGCTGCGCAGCGATCCACCACCTGGAATGCCACCACATCGTCCACTGGGCCGACGGCGGCACCACCGACACCACCAACCTGATCAGCCTGTGCCCCCACCACCACGACCGCCACCACACCGGCGACTTCACGATCCAACCAAGCACGGATCGACCCGGGCGCTTCCGATTCGCCACCCGCCACGGGCACCCCATCGAACCCACCGTCGCCACCCCACCCGACAGCCCCGAACCCACGGCAGCACCGCGCTACCCCGGACCCACCAACGAGATACTCCACCTGGACCAGGTCAGATTCCGCCGCCGCAGCAGCGGTCCGCCCGGATGAGACTCATCCGTGGAAGTGGTCCCACCCGCCCGGTTCCTGGGCTGCGCCGTCCATGGTGACCCCGGTGCCGGTCGCGACCGCCCCGATCGCCCGCCAGCCGTTCGGCAGCGTGACGTCCGCTGCGAAGGTCGCCAGCAGCGTGTGCTCCTCGCCCCCGCGAAGCACGCAGTCCCAGGCGGCAGCCCCCACCTCGGGAGCGAGCGCATCGACGTACGGCTGCAGGTCGTCGGCCCGCAGCTCCAGTCGCACGCCGCTCGCCCCGGCGATCCGGCCGGCATCCCGCAGCAGTCCGTCACTGATGTCGAGCATGCTGGTGGCACCCGCACGCAGAGCGGCAGGGCCCTGGGCGTAGATCGGCGTGGGGCGCCGGTGGTAATCGACCAGCGGGCCACGAGCCGCGGCGTCGCGGCGCAGCAGGAAGAGGCCCGCCCCCGACCGTCCGAGCGCGTCGCTCACGGCAACGACGTCGCCGACCCGTGCGCCACTTCGCAGCACCGGCGCACCGGACACCTCGCCGATCGCGGTGATCGACACCGTCCGCACCCCCGCCGGAGCCGAGGAAAGGTCGCCGCCCAGGACTGCGATCCCCTCTGCCGAGCACGCGTCTGCGATCGCGTAGGAGAGGTCGCGAGCCCACCGCACCGGTGTCTGCGGGTCGGCGACCAGGGTGACCACGACGCCGGTCGTGACCCCGCCCATCGAGGCGATGTCGGCGACGTTCTGTGCGACGCACTTCGCGCCCACGTCCGCGGCGCTGGACCAATCGTCCAGCCAGTCACGACCCAGCACCATGGCGTCCGTGGTGACGAGCACCCTGCCGGACGGCACCGCGAGATACGCCGTGTCGTCGCCCGGCCCGACCAGCACTCCGGCGGGCGGGGCACCGGGGGGCAGCACCTCGGCGAGGATCTGCGCCTCGTCCAGATCGGCCAGCACCGCGTCGCCGTCGCCCTCGTCCGCCTGTCGTCCCCGTCGCCCCGTCATGGTGACCGCACGGTAGCGTCTGCCCCGGACCGACGCCGCCGTCGGCTCCCGCCCACGCCGGGCGTCAACGATCCGACGGAGGCACGCATGGTTCAGGCCTACATCCTCATCCAGGCCGACATGGGTAAGGCCAAGACCGTTGCGGCCGCCTGCGCGCAGCTGTCCGGCGTTCTGGCCGCAGAGGACGTCACCGGCCCGTACGACGTGATCGTGCGCGCCGAGGCCCCCAGCGTCGACGAACTGGGCAAGCTGGTCGTCTCCAAGATCCAGGACGTCGACGGCATCACCCGCACGGTCACGTGCACCGTCGTCCGCTGACCGCAGCTCTGCTGGCGCTGGCCGCTGGGGCCGCGCTGACGGCCTGCGGAGGCTCGACCACCGTCGATGCGAGCGCGGCTGCGCTGTCCGCCTCCGCGGACTGCACCCGCGCGTCGGCGCACTGGCCCACGACCGTGGCGGGGCAGAAGTCCCGACCCACCTCGGCGAGATCCGCGACGGTGCGCGCCTGGGGTGACCCGGCGATCATCGCCCGGTGCGGAGTGAGCAGCCCCGGACCGACGACCGACCCGTGCACCACGATCGACGGAATCGACTGGGTGGCCCACCAACTCAAAGACGGCTACCGCTTCGTCACCTTCGGACGCTCACCGGCGATCGAGGTCCTGATCCCCACGAAGTACGGGGGCCTGGACCTCGTGGAGTTCACGGCCGCAGCCGAGGCGATCCCGCAGACCAGTCATGTCTGCTCAGCGGCGCCCCCGAGCACCTCGAGCGGCTGACGGCTCAGCGCAGCCCGACCCGCCGGTCGAGGGCGAGCTCCAACAGCTCGCTGATCAGGCTCGGATAGTCGAGCCCGGCCTGCGCCCACACCACCGGGAACATCGACTGCGGCGTGAATCCCGGCATCGTGTTGATCTCGTTGAGCACCAGGCTGCCGTCCGGGCGGTACCACCAGTCCACCCGCGCGAGACCCTCGCACCCGGCGGCCTCGAACGCCCTGACCGACAGCTCCCGGATCTCATCGCGTACGGCGTCCGGCAGGTTCGCAGGACAGGTCAACCGGGCCGAGCCGTCCAGATACTTGGCCTCGAAGTCGTAGAACTCGTGGCGCCCGTCGGCGACCTCGATCTCGCCGACCTGCGAGGCCCGCGGCGCATCGGACCCGCGGCCCTCGAGCACTCCGCACTCCACCTCGCGTCCCTCGACGGCGGCCTCGACGAGCACCTTCGGGTCGTGCAACCGGGCACTCTCGATGGCGGCCCGCAGATCTGCCGGGTCATCCACGCGTACGACGCCCATGCTCGACCCGGCGCGGGCGGGCTTGACGAACACCGGCCTGCCCAGGGCGCTGGCGGCATCCAGGCAGGCGGCGCTGTCGCGTCGCCAGGCCTTGTCGGTGATCACTGTGTAGGGGCCGATCGGCAGACCGTTGCCCGCGAAGACCACCTTCATGAGGGCCTTGTCCATCATCACGGCGGACGCGGACACACCGCAGCCCACGTAGCGGACGTCGCTCAGCTCCAGCAGGCCCTGCAAGGTGCCGTCCTCGCCGAACGGTCCGTGCAGCAACGGGAACACCACGTCGACCTCGCTGAGCTGACGCGGCGGCGCTCCCGGCTCGAGCACCACCAGGGAGCGCTGGGTGGGATCGGTGGGCAGGGCGACCGCCTGGTCGCCGGACACCTCCGGGGAGCGACCGGCCGTCAGTTGCAGCGGCTCGGGGTCGTCGGCGACGAGCACCCAGCGCCCGTCCTTGCGGATCCCGATCGGCAGGACGTCATAACGGCTGCGGTCGATGCTGCGCAGGACGCTCGCCGCGGTCGCACACGACACCTCGTGCTCGGACGATCGCCCCCCGAAGATCAGAGCTACGACGGGTTTACGCGATTCCGGGCGCTGCGATGGCGAAAGACTCACCCGCGCACGGTAACCGGCCCGCCCTGCATGCGAGGTGCGCCGCACCGGCGTGCCACGCTGGCCCGATGGCTTCCGAACCCGGTGATCTCGCCGCCGCCACCCGCCTCGTCGGCCTCGGCCGCCCGCCGCGCACCCCCGGTGCGGTCATCAACCAGGGGGTGGAGCTGACCTCGACGTACGTCGCGGGCGGCGACGTGGTCTATGCCCGGTCCGGCAACCCGACATGGACGGCGTTCGAGGAGGTGCTCGGATCGCTGGAGGGCGGCCGAGCGCTCGCCTTCGCGAGCGGGATGGCCGCGGTCGCGGCGAGCCTGTCGCTGGTGCCGCACGGCAGCGTCGTGGTCGCTCCGGTCCACGCCTACAACGGCACCGGCTCCCTGCTCGACGAGGCCTCCCAGCAGGGTCGCTTCGAGGTACGCCGGGTCGACAGCGCCGACACGGCGGCCGTCCTGGCGGCCATGCGCGGAGCGCAGCTGGTCTGGCTCGAGTCGCCCACCAACCCGATGCTGGAGGTCGCCGACCTGCCGGCGCTCCTGGCCGGCGCGCGTGAGCAGGGCGCGATCAGCGTCGTCGACAACACGTTCGCCACTCCCCTGCTGCAACAGCCGATCGCGCTCGGCGCAGACGTGGTGATGCACTCGGCGACCAAGTTCATCGCGGGCCACTCCGACGTGTTGCTCGGCGCGACCGTAACGGCCGACGAGGACCTGCAGGCGCGGCTCTTCGGACACCGCGTGCTGCACGGCGCCATCCCGGGACCGTTCGAGACCTGGCTCGCGCTACGCGGGCTGCGCACCCTGCAGGTGCGTCTGGACCGCTCGTGCGCAAACGCCGCCGAGCTCGCCCGGCGGCTCGGGGACCATCCCTCGGTCGGCCGGATGCGCTACCCCGGCTTTGGCGCGATCGTCAGCATCGAGGTCACCGGTGGCGCGGCGGCGGCGAGCCGCGTCGAGGACGCTGTCCGGATCTGGACGCCCGCCACCAGTCTCGGCGGGGTGGAGTCGCTCATCGAACGCCGCCGCCGGATCCCCACCGAGCCGGTGACGGTGCCCCAGGAGCTGTTGCGGCTGTCGGTGGGACTGGAGGACGTCGAGGACCTGTGGCGCGACCTGGACGCCGCCCTGCGCGCCTGACGCGCGTCGCTAGGCCTTCTCGTCCTTGCGGGAGCGGGACATCAGGGACTCCACGACCTCACCCGGCGTCCGCCCCTCGTGCACGACGGCGGCGACGTTCTCCACGATCGGCACGTCGACCTCGACCGAGCGCGCCAGCTCCAGGATCGAGCGGCAGGACTTGACGCCTTCGGCGGTCTGGCGGGTGTGCGCCACGACCTCCTCCAGGCTCTTGCCGGAGCCCAGCTCGAAGCCGAACGTCCGGTTGCGCGACTTCGGCGAGGTGCAGGTGGCGACCAGATCGCCCACGCCCGCGAGCCCGAGGAACGTCGCAGGGTCGGCGGTGAGCGCGGTGCCGAGGCGGGCGGTCTCGGCCAGGCCGCGGGTGAGCAGGCTGGCCATGGTGTTCTCACCCATGCCCATCCCGCTGGCCATCCCGACCGCGAGCGCCACGACGTTCTTGGTCGCCCCGGCGAGCTCGGTGCCCACCACGTCCTTGCCCAGGTAGGGGCGGAAGTAGCGGCTCGCGCACGCCTCGGCCACCCGGGCGCGCATCCGGGCGCTGGTGGAGGCCACGAGCGCGGCCGCGGGCTGCTTGGCGGCGATCTCGAGCGCCAGGTTGGGCCCGGACACCACCACGACGCGGTCGGAGTCGACCCCGCCGGCCTCGCAGATCACCTCGCTCATCCGCATGGTCGTGCCGAGTTCGATGCCCTTCATCAGCGATACGACCGCGGCGTCGCCGGGGATCGCACTGCGCCAGTCCGCGAGGTTGTCGCGCAGGCTCTGCGCGGGGACGGCGATGGCGACGATCTCGGCGCCCTGCATCGCCTCGTGCGCGTCGTCGGTCACCCGGATGCGCTCGGACAGCTTCAGATCGGGCAGGTACGCCGCGTTGACGCGGGTCTCGCGGATCTCCTGCGCCACCTCGGCGCGGCGGGCCCACATGGTGACGTCGTTGCCCGCGTCGGCGAGGACGGCCGAGAACGCCGTACCCCAGCTGCCGCTGCCCAGAACTGTGACCCGACTCATCGCTGACCGCCTCCCCGCACGTTGTCGCGTGGATCGTAGCGATCGCCCGGCACCGGCAGGCCGCGCGCAAGTGAGACCTGCGCGGCGATCGCGTCCATCAGGCGATCGGTGGCCGTCGCGAGGACCTCGCGGTCGACGGGTTCGTCCGCGAGGTCGGCCAGCTGCACCGGCGGTCCTGCGTAGACCTGCACCCTCTTCGGTGGCACCAGGTGCGGCACCTTGTCGTGGTAGGCGCGCATCAGCTGCTGAGTGCCCCAGATCCCGACGGGCACCAGCGGCAGCCCGGTCTCCAGGGCCAGCCGGGCCGCGCCGGTCTTCCCTGTCATCGGCCACATCTGGGGGTCCTTGGTGATGGTGCCCTCGGGCAGCACGCACACGCAGGCACCGTCGCGCAGCGCGACGAGCGCGGCGGCGTACGCGTCGATCGCGCGGCTCGTCTCCCGGTAGACCGGGATCTGGCCGGTGTTCGACATGATCCGGCCGAGCGCCGGGGTCGTGAAGAGGGCGTTCTTGGCGAGGAAGCGCGGCGCGCGGCCCTGGTCCACCAGGAAGTGACCGAGGATGATCGGGTCGACGTACGACACGTGGTTGGGAGCCACGACGAACCCTCCGCTCCCCGGGATGTTGTCCATCCCGCGCCAGTCGGTCCTCGTCACCCCCCGCAGCACGGGCCGCAGGGTGCGCACGATTCCCCGGTAGAGCAGGCTGATGTCGTCGCTCGGGCGTGGATGCCGCACGGTTCTCCTTGTCGTCGCTGGGGTCATTATCCGGGTCGGTCACAACGCACCCTGCCCGACGCGCGGTCGCACCCGGTCTGACACGATTCGCCGATGACCGCAGCAGGGAGTTCCGCCTGGCGGATGGTCGTGCCCGTCAAGGAGCGCTCCGCAGCCAAGAGCAGGCTGCGCGCGCCCGACGGCGTCGCGCGCGACGAGCTCGCGGCGGCGTTCGCCCTGGACACGCTCACCGCCGTCTACGACGTGGTGCCGGCCGACCGGGTGTTCGTGGTCACCGACGACGACCAGGTCGCAGGGTTCGTCCGGGCACGCGACGGCGTCGTCGTTCCCGACCCGGGCCGCGGGCTCAACCCGGCCATCGCCGCCGGCCTCGCCGCCGCCACCCCCGACGGCCTGGCACCCACTCAGATCTGCGCGCCGGGAGCGGTCCTGCTGGGCGATCTGCCGGCGCTGACCCCGGACGAGCTGTACGCCGGGCTGCGGGCCTGCGCGGTCTCGGAGTCCAGCGTGGTCCCGGACCGGGACGGGACGGGCACCGTGCTGCTGACCCACCACGACCTGCGCCGGATTGTGCCGCGCTTCGGCACGGGCTCGGCCGCCCGGCATGCTCGGGTGGCGCGGAGGCTGACGCCGGATCTGCCACGGCTTCGCACCGACGTGGACACCGACACCGCGCTCGCACAGGCGGTCTCGCTGGGCGTCGGCGCGCATACGGCACGCGTGCTGGGCGTGTGCGCGTCGGTAGTCTGAGCCGCGTGCAGGCCAGCGTCCACACCTTCGACTTCGACACCGCGCGCGGTTCGGTGATCACCGACAACGGCCGGGTGCTGCCGTTCGACGAGCGCGTATTCGCCGCCTCGCGGCTGCGCCACCTGCGCCCGGGTCAGCGGGTGAGCATCGAGGTCGGCGCCGGTGAGATCACCCGGCTGTGGATCGTCGGGATCGGCCCCGGCCAACGCATCGGCTGACCGGGGTCGCCCCTCGAGGAGCGCGACTCAGGCTCAGCGCTTGGCGGTCCGCTTGGTCGTCGTCGTCGTCTTCTTGGCGGCGGTGCTCGTCTTCTTGGCGGGCGTGGCCTTCTTCGCAGCGGTGGACTTCGCGGCCGTCTTCGTGGCGCTCGCCTTGGTCGTGCTCGCCTTCGCCGTGCTCGCCTTCGCCGTGCTCTTCTTGGCCGTGGACTTCTTCGCGGCGGTCTTGGTCGCCGTCCCGGCGGTGCCCGCGGCGGCCCGTCCGCCGGCGTTCCCGGTCTTCGGGATCGACTTCGGGTCGGCGACACCGGTCTTGAACGCCGCGCCCGGCTTGAACTTGGGCACCGACGTGCGCTTGATGCGCACCGTCTCTCCCGTACGTGGGTTGCGACCGGTGCGCGCGGCGCGGCTGATCTTCTCGAAGGTGCCGAAGCCGGTGATACCGACCTTCCGGCCCGCAGCAACCTCACGGATGATGATGTCGAAGACGCCCTCCACGGCATCGCTGGCGGCCCTCTTGCTGCCCAGCCGGGTCTCCAGGCTCGAAACGAGCTCAGCTTTGTTCACGTCTGCCCCTCCAGGGAATCCGCCCGGCTGATCACCGATCCGGGCACGGCGGCCGGACGTCGTCGTACGACCACCTCTGACGGTAGGACTGCGCGAGCCGTCGAGCAAGCGTTTCCGGGTTCAATCCGCCCGATTCGCAACGGGATTGGTGCAACGGCAGTCACGGCCATCGCTTGCGGGATTCACCGGGCCCCTGGCGTGATCGGCTACTTACACGCGAAAAGACCTGCACCACAACGCAATTCAGTCACGCGTCACGCAACAGCGATTCGCGACAGGGCAATCAACCGGCGGGCTGGACCCGCGGCTTCCACGAAGGGCGCTGCTGCTCGAATTCGTCGACGGCGTCAGCGTGTCGCAACGTGAGGCTGATGTCGTCCAGCCCCTCGAGCAGACGCCAGCGGATGTAGTCGTCCACCTCGAAGCCGAAGACGTGCTCACGCACCGTCACCGTGCGCTCCTGCAGGTCGACCGTGATCTGCAGCCCGGGCTCGTTGTCGAGCAGCTTCCAGATCAGTTCGATGTCCTGCTGCTGCAGCTGGGCGGTCAGGAGACCCGACTTGCCGGAGTTGCCGCGGAAGATGTCCGCGAACCGCGACGAGAGCACCACCCGGAACCCGTAGTCCATCAGCGCCCACACCGCGTGCTCGCGCGAGGACCCGGTGCCGAAGTCCGGCCCGGCCACGAGCACCGAGCCCTGCGCGTACACCGGGTTGTTGAGCACGAACGCGTCGTCGCCGCGCCATGCGGAGAAGAGGCCGTCCTCGAAGCCGGTGCGTGTGACCCGCTTCAGGTAGACCGCGGGGATGATCTGGTCGGTGTCGACGTTGCTGCGGCGCAGCGGGACGCCGATGCCGGTGTGTCGCACGAATGCATCCATGACGGAACCCTTCTCAGACGGAGGCGGTGGTCAGGTCGGCAGGGCTGGACAGCGTGCCGCGCACGGCGGTCGCGGCGGCCACCAGCGGGCTCACCAGATGGGTGCGCCCGCCCTTGCCCTGCCGGCCCTCGAAGTTTCGGTTCGAGGTGGAGGCCGCGCGCTCGCCGACGGAGAGCTGGTCGGGGTTCATGCCGAGGCACATCGAGCAGCCGGCGAGCCGCCACTCGGCGCCGGCGTCGACGAACACCTTGTCCAGTCCTTCGGATTCGGCCTGCAGGCGCACTCTCGCCGAACCGGGCACGACGAGCATCCGCACCCCGTCGGCGACTCGACGCCCCTTGATGACACCGGCGGCGGCGCGCAGATCCTCGATCCGGCCGTTGGTGCACGAGCCGAGGAAGACCGTCTGCACCTCGATGTCGCGTAGCGCGGTGCCGGGCGTGAGACCCATGTACTCCAGCGCCCGCTCGGCGGCAACGCGGTCGCCTTCGTCGAGGATCTGCTCGGGGTCCGGCACGGCGGCCGACAGCGGCAGCCCCTGCCCGGGGTTGGTGCCCCAGGTGACGAACGGTGCCAGTTCGTCCGCGTCCAGATCGACCACGGCGTCGAACGTGGCGTCGTCGTCGGTGACCAGCCCGCGCCAGGCGGCGACGGCGTCGTCCCAGTCGGCGCCCTGCGGTGCGTAGTCGCGCCCCTGCAGGTAGTCGAAGGTGGTCTGATCGGGGGCGATCATGCCGGCGCGCGCGCCGGCCTCGATCGACATGTTGCAGATGGTCATCCGGGCTTCCATCGACAGCGCGCGGATGGCCGACCCGCGGTACTCCAGGACGTAGCCCTGCCCACCGCCGGTGCCGATCTTGGCGATGACCGCCAGGATGACGTCCTTCGCGGTCACCCCGGGCCGCAGCGTGCCCTCGACGTTGATCGCCATCGTGCGGAACGGCTTCAGCGGCAACGTCTGGGTGGCGAGCACGTGCTCGACCTCGCTGGTGCCGATCCCGAGCGCGAGCGCGCCGAACGCCCCGTGCGTCGACGTGTGGCTGTCGCCGCACACGATCGTCATGCCCGGCTGGGTCAGGCCCAGCTGCGGGCCGATGATGTGCACGATCCCTTGCTCGGCGTCACCCATCGGGAAGAGGCGTACCCCGAACTCCTCACAGTTGCGCCGCAGCGTCTGCACCTGGGTGAGGCTGACCGGGTCCACGATGGGTCCGGGCGTGGTGGGGACGTTGTGGTCCTCGGTCGCGACGGTGAGATCGGTACGCCGTACCCCTCGACTCTCGAGTCGTAGACCGTCGAAGGCCTGGGGGCTGGTCACCTCGTGCAGGAGGTGCAGATCGATGTAGAGCAGGTCCGGTTCGCCCTGCGCGCTGCGCACGACGTGCTGCTGCCATACCTTCTCGGCCAGGGTGTCTCCCACGGCGTCCTCCCTCGTTCGTGCTGCTGCGATGTGAGCAGCGTCTCGCCACCTCTGGTGCGGCGAGCTTGCGTCTCGCTTGCTGAGACGCCAATATCAGTGCATGGACGACTCTAGCGGCGTCGGCGTTCTGGACAAGGCGGCGATCGTGCTCGCGGCCCTCGAGGCCGGGCCCTGCACCCTCGCGCAGCTCGTGGCACACACCGGGCTCGCCCGGCCTACGGCGCACCGCCTCGCGGTCGCGCTCGAACATCATCGACTGGTCACCCGCGACCTGCAGGGCCGTTTCGTGCTCGGTCCGCGCCTCGGCGAGCTCGCCTCGGCGGCCGGCGAGGACCGGCT
This sequence comes from Allobranchiibius sp. GilTou38, assembly GCF_017565325.1. NCBI lineage: Bacteria > Bacillati > Actinomycetota > Actinomycetes > Micrococcales > Dermacoccaceae > Allobranchiibius > Allobranchiibius sp. GilTou38. The sequence goes on from NZ_JAGEKN010000004.1 coordinate 66,405, forward strand.
GCTGGCAGCCGCCGGCCCCGTGCTCGGTGCGCTCCGCGACCACACGAGCGAGAGCGCCCAGCTCTTCCGCCGCCAGGGCGACCAGCGCATCTGCGTCGCGGCCGCGGACCGGCCGGTCGGGCTGCGTGACTCCATCCCCGTGGGGTCGACGCTGTCCATGCACGCGGGCTCGGCCGCGCAGGTGCTGCTCGCCTGGGAGGAGCCGGACCGGTTGCATCGCGGCCTGCAGGGCGCGCGCTTCACGGCCACCATGCTGTCCGCCGTACGCCGGCGCGGCTGGTCCCAGAGCGTGGGCGAGCGCGAGCAGGGAGTCGCGTCGGTGTCCGCGCCGGTGCGCAGTCCCTCCGGACGCGTCATCGCGGCGGTGTCGATCTCCGGCCCCATCGAGCGCGTGTCCCGCCAGCCGGGGCGCCTGCACGCCGCCACGGTGGTGGCCGGTGCCAACAAGCTCACCGAGGTGCTCGCGCGGGCGCACGCCCAGCAGGGTGGCGCCCGGCGCACCGAGCAACCCGCCTGATCAGCGCGCGAGGGACGCGGCCAGCCGCTCCTTCGCGGTGCGCCCCTTGCGAGAGGCGGGCACGACGCCGGTGGCGCGCGCCAGCCCGTACGGCGGCATGTCGCCGTAGAGACTCTCGTGCGAGCCTGCCGGGACCGCGAACGTCTCGTGCCAGATACCGACCGCACCCTCCGCGGAGCGTGCCCGGGCGTAGTAGGCCTTCCAGGCCGGGCGGTGCGCCATCGACTCCGCGCCCGCGTAGGCGTAGATGTCCGCCACGCTGCGCCAGTACTGCACGACCGTCGGCCCGCGCACCCCGGCCAGCGTGCGCGCGTCGTAGAAACCGAGCCACTCCTCCTGCCCGGCCTCGGCGCGCGCCTTGTTCGCGTAGAGCTCGGTGAGCATCCTCGGCATGGCCCTCACCACCGGGAGCCAGGCGTCCGGGCGGTGGATCTTGTTGATCCGCATGCCGATGAGGAAGACCGCGATATCGCCGTCGTGTTCGTGGGTGGTCAACTGAGGTGCCATACCTGCTCCTCGAGAGTTAATGGATAGTGCGACTCACCAATATTGGAGACTGCTACTATCCAATGTCAAGGAGGGTGGCATGAAGATCTCTGAACTCGCCCGACGGACCGATGTCCCGGTCCCGACGCTGAAGTTCTACCTGCGCGACGGTCTGCTGCACGCCGGGCAGCCGCTGAACCGCACCCAGGCCAGCTACGACGAGTCGCACGTCGAGCGCACGCGCCTCGTGAGGGCACTGACCGAATCCGCGGGACTGGACCTGGCAGCGGTTCGGGCGGTCCTCACGGTGTTGGAGCAGCGCCCCGCGGACTGGACGGAGTTCCTCGGCGAGGTGCAGCTCGCGTCGAACCCTCCCGGCGCATCGGACCAGCGCACCGACGACACGACCGATACGTGGATCCAGCAGGTGCACGAGCTGCTGGCGGAGCTCGGCTGGCAGGTCGACCCGCACAGCCCGCTCATCCCCCGCCTCGCCGCACAACTGCGGGCCGCGGACGGCAGCGGCGTACGACGACTGCCGGACACTCTGTCGCAATGGGCCGAGGCCGCACGGCTCGCCGCCCGGGCCGACCTGGCCACGGTGCCGAACGACCCGGTCGGCGCGCTGCGTCAGGTCGTCGTCGGCACGGCACTCATCGATCCGGTGTTGGCGACCCTGCGCCGCCTGGCCCAGCAGCACGAGGCCGTCACATCGCTCGGCGCGGCGCCCACCTGAGGCCGTCGCCGCTCACTGCGCCCACGGAGGCGCCATGCTCGACCCGTCCGGCAGCATCGCGTGGAGTCCCACGGTCGTCGTGACCCATGCCGTCGCGCCGACCGGGCCGGTGTCGACGCGCAACGTCGAGCGGGCGGGCACAAGGGCCACCGAACCCGTTTGCAGCGTGGACGATTCGCCATCGAGAGTGACGATCAGCTGTCCGGCCAGCACCAGGATGACCTCCTCGTTGCTCGGCCGGTGGGCGACGCCGGTCAGACCCGGCGGCACGTCGAGCTTCCACGCGCACAGGTGGGCGCTGCCCGAGTCCGTGCGGACGAACGAGCTGAAGGTACTGCCGTGCACGCTGTGAACGTCTGCGTCGGCGGGGGTGAAGGTGGGCATCGGGGCTCCTCGGAGAGAAAAAGACAAGTGAGTTGACTATCTGATCCCTCGCTCGATTAGTCAAGCCACTTGTCTTCTATGCCATCCTCTGCCCATGACGACGACTGACTGGGAGATCGCGACAGCGACTCTGCGCATCACCACGCAGCTGGTGGACGGCATCCAGGAGGGGCTCGCAGCGCGGGGGTTCGACGACGTACGACCGGCCCACGGATTCGCGTTCGCGACCCTCTCGCGAACCCCCACGAACCAGGCCGGCATCGCCGCTGCTCTCAACATCTCCAAACAGGCGGCCGCGCAGCTCGTCGAGCACCTGGTGGGCGCCGGCTACGTGAGCCGGCGTGCGGATCCGGCCGATGGACGATCGCAGTTGCTGCGGCTGACAGCGCGCGGGCGCGCGTGCACGCGGGCGGCCGAGGAGTCCGCCGCGCAGGTGGTGGCGGGCTGGCGCGACGCGCTGTCGCCCGAGGCGTATGCCGGGTTCGCGGCCGCGGTTCGAGCGGTGGCCGAACCGGGAGGCCTGCGGCCCGCATGGTGACAGCGCGGTGACCCCGGACGGCAGAAGAGCGGCCCCCAGCATGCTGGGAACCGCTCTTCTCGCTACTCACGTAGCCCCGACGGGATTCGAACCCGCGCTACCGCCTTGAGAGGGCGGCGTGCTAGGCCGCTACACAACGGGGCCGCTGGGGTACCAGGACTCGAACCTAGACTAACTGGACCAGAACCAGTCGTGCTGCCAATTACACCATACCCCATGGGGGTATCACGCCCGCCAGAGTCCGAGGACCTGCCGTGTACGTGAACCGAGGAGAAACCTTACTGCCTGGGGCATCTCGACCCAAATCGAGACGGTTTCAGCGCGGGACCCCCCGGCCTCGCGACGGCTCACTCGGGCAGCGCGTACTTCAGTTCGTAGCGGTGCCGACCGGCGTCGTCCTGGGTGATCGTGAGGGTGCCGGCGATGCCGACCAGATCGTCCAGGCCCGTGCCGGGGACGATCTCGATCTGCTGGCGCAGGTCGCCGGCATCCATGATCCCGAAGTGCTGCAGCGCGAATCCGCCCTGCAGGCCGCCCAGGCGCGCGCGCACCATCTCGATCACTACGTACCCGGCGCACCCGGTCGCCGGGTCGCCCGCACCGAGCATCTGACCGCGCGAGGTGCCCGCCAGGTCGCCTGCGAAGGTCTTCTCGAACGTCCACCGGCCGACGCCCGGGGTATCGTCGCCCTCCCCCGGCGTCATCGCGATCTCGAAGGATCCGCTCGCCGTCCGGTGTGATGCATCTCCCATCCGGGCAGCGTAGGCCCGCCCGGAGCTCAGAGCGAGGCGCGCAGGCGCTTCAGCCGGGCGAGCACCGAGGCCTTGCCGAGGATCTCCATCGACTCGAAGAGCGGCGGAGAGATGCGCTGGCCGGAGATCGCCGTGCGCAGCGGTCCGAAGGCGAGCTTCGGCTTGACCCCCAGCCCCTCGACGATGGCTGCCCGCAGAGCCGCCTCGATGCGGTCGTGGGTCCACTCGACGCCGCTGCCGTCGGGCAGGCCCACCGAGCCGCTGATCGGCTCCAGCGCGGCGACGGCGGCGTCCAGGACCTCGGCCGCACCCTCCTTGAGCTGAGCGCGGGCGTCGTCCGCGATCGGCAGGTCGTCGTCGGCGACGTAGAACGGCGCCACGAGCGGGGTGGCGTCCTTCAGCAGCACGATGCGGGTCTGCACCAGCTCGGCCACGCGCTGCAGCCGGCCGAGCTCGGGCAGCGTCGGGCTGCCGGAGAGCACTCCGTCGCGCTGCAGGAAGGGCAGCAGCCGGGCGGCGAAGTCGTCGGTGCCCAGCTCACGCAGGTAGTGGCCGTTGAGCCAGTTCAGCTTCTCCAGGTTGAAGACCGAACCCGCCTTGTTGATCTTCGACCAGGCGAAACCGTCGGAGAACTCCTGGAAGCTGAAGACCTCGCGCTCGGTGCCGTCAGCCTCCAGGATCGGCGGGTAGCCCAGCAGCGCAAGGAAGTTGACCAGGGCCTCGGGCAGGTAGCCCTCGTCGCGGAACCATGTGAGCTTCGCCCACGGGCTCTTGCGCTTGGAGATCTTGGCCTTCTTCTCATCGCGCAGCAGCGGCATGTGCGCGAACGCCGGCGGCGTGAGCCCGAGCCACGTGTAGAGCAGCAGGTGCTTGGGGGTGCTGGAGATCCACTCCTGGCCCCGGACGACGTGGCTGATGCCCATCTCGTGGTCGTCGACCACCACGGCGAGGTGGTAGGTCGGGAAACCGTCGGCCTTGACGATCACCTGGTCGTCCGGACGCGGCGCACTCGTGTGCCCCATCACCAGGTCCTCCCACGAAAGTTGGACATCGTCCGGGATGAACATCCGCACGACGGGAGTCTCGGTGAAGCCGGGCAGCTGCGCGCGCTCCTCGCGGGTCTTGCCGTGGCACATCCGGTCGTAGCCGGTGGGCTGCTTGGTCTTCTGCTGCATCTCCCGCATCGCGGACAACCGCTCCGGCGAGCACCAGCACAGGTAGGCGTGCCCGTCGGCCAGCAGCCGCTCGGCGTACGGGCGGTAGGTCTCCAGGCGCTCGGACTGCCGGTAGGGCGCGTACGGGCCGCCGATGTCCGGCCCCTCGTCCCAGGTGAGACCGAGCCAGTGCAGGGTGTCGTAGAGCTGCTGCTCGCTGTCCTCCTGGAAGCGCGCGCGGTCGGTGTCCTCGACCCGCAGGATGAACTTCCCGCCCTGCTGACGGGCGAAGGCGAGGTCGAACATCGCCATGTACGCCGTGCCGACGTGTGGATCCCCGGTCGGTGAGGGCGCGACGCGCAGCCGGACGGGGGACGAGGAGGGAGTGGCAGTCATGGTGGCCACCGATCCTAGTAGCGCCGCACGCGGTGGTCCTCAGCCCGTGAGCGTGAGCGCCAGCGACTCCTGCATCCAGGTGAGGAAGTCGTAGTAGGCCGCGAGCAGTTGCCGCTCGCCGTCGTTGCCGGTGCCGTGTCGTCCGAGGTCGAGCCCCTCCTGCAGCCGCTCGGCGTCCTCGTCCGTCCGCAGGTCGAGCCGCTCCCCCAGCATCAGCCGCACGTCGCCCACGGCGATCATCAGGGCCTGCGCCTGCCGCTGGTCCAGCTCGACCCGCGAGCCGCCCTCGAAGGACAGGGCGTGAATCGCGGTCGACAGGTTGGCGGCCTTGGCGCGGCGGATGTCGTGCTCGGCGAGCGCCCGGAAATCCTGTGCCAGGGCGTCGTCGTCCCGACTCGCCTGCGGCAGCAGCCGGCGCAGCGCCGGGTCGCGGGCGTCGACCTCGCGCGCCGACGCGGGCTCACGGCCCAGGCTGTCGAGCAGGTCGCGGATGGGGTCGCCGGTGGCCGGTTCCTCGTCCAGGGCGATCAGCTCGCGCACCTGCGAGAGCAACGACACGACGACCTCGCGCTCCTCCTGATCGAACTTGCCGACGTACCGGGCGCCCTTGCGGCGGAAGGCCTCTGCCATCTACTCGTCCTTCTGCAGGGTCGCCCACAGGCCGTAGGTGTGCATCGCCTCGGTGTCGGACTCCATCTGCTCGCGGGGGCCGGTGGACACCACGGCCCGGCCCTCCTCGTGCACGGCGATCATCAGCTGGTTCGCCTTCGCCTCCGAATACCCGAAGTGCGTCCGGAAGACCCAGGAGACGTAGGACATCAGGTTGACCGGATCGTTCCAGACAATGGTCACCCAGGGACGGTCGAGCCCGGCCCGCAGATCCGCCTCGAGGCCCGGATCGACGTCCGGCAGGGCGTGCTCGGGAGGGGCCACGGACATGGCCCCAGGGTAGGCGCAGGCGAAGTTCCACTCCGAACCACCGACGGCGGCACACCCCTAGACTCGGCGACTGTGACCGGATCGACAGCACTGCTGACCGACCACTACGAGCTGACGATGGTGCAGGCGGCCCTCGCGAGCGGCGCCGCGCACCGGCGCAGCGTCTTCGAGGTCTTCGCGCGCCGGTTGCCCGACGGGCGCAGGTACGGCGTGGTCGCCGGGACGGGCCGCCTGCTCGACGCCCTCGCCGACTTCCGCTTCGGCGAGGAGCAGATCGAGTCGCTGCGCGAACGTCGGGTCGTGGACGAGCCGACCCTGGACTGGCTGGCCGGCTACCGGTTCTCCGGCACCATCACCGGCTACGCCGAGGGCGAGATCCAGTTCCCCGGATCGCCGGTGCTGGTGGTCGAGGCGAGCTTCGCCGAGGGAGTGATCCTGGAGACCATCGCGCTCTCGATCCTCAATCACGACAGTGCGATCGCGGCTGCGGCGTCTCGGATGACCGGCGCCGCGGGTGAGCGGCCCTGCATCGAGATGGGCTCGCGGCGCACCCACGAGGAGGCGGCCGTGGCCGCCGCGCGGGCGGCGTATATCGCGGGCTTCTCCACCACCTCCAACCTGGCGGCAGGGCAGCGGTACGGCGTGCCGACGGCGGGGACGGCCGCGCACGCGTTCACCCTGCTGCACGACACTGAACGGGCGGCCTTCGACGCGCAGGTCGCGAGCCTGGGCTCCGACACCACGCTGCTGGTCGACACCTACGACATCCCCGAGGGCGTGCGGAACGCCGTGGCCGCGGCCGGGACCGGTCTCGGCGCGGTCCGCATCGACTCCGGCGACCTGGTCGTCGGCGCGCACGCGGTGCGGGAGCAGCTGGACGCGCTGGGGGCACGAGACACCCGGATCGTGGTGACCTCCGATCTGGACGAGTTCGCGATCGCCACCCTGCGGGCCGCCCCGGTCGACATGTACGGCGTCGGCACCAGCCTGGTCACCGGCTCGGGAGCGCCCACGGCCGGCATGGTCTACAAACTGGTCGCGCACGAGGACGAGCACGGCGAGCTGATCGGGGTGGCGAAGAAGTCCAAGGACAAGGCGTCGGTCGCCGGGCGCAAGTACGCCATGCGCCGGATGTCACCGGACGGGGTGGCGCAGGCCGAGGTCATCGGGCTGGGCGAACGGCCGAGCAACGACGGCGACGACCGTCCGCTCATGGTCGATCTGGTCTTGGACGGCGAGCGGGTCTACAAGGACGACCTGGACACCGCGAGAGACCGGCACGCGGCCTCCCGTGCACAGCTGCCGCCCGCGGCCACTCAGCTGTCCCGCGGAGAGCCCGTCATCCCCACGATCTACGAGGACCACGCGTGAGCGTCCCGGCTGCCCCGGAGGCGCGGCGCGCCCTCATCGTCGTCGACGTGCAGAACGACTTCTGCGAGGGAGGCTCCCTGGCGGTGACCGGCGGTGGGGCCGTGGCCGCCCGCATCGCCGCGTGGATCGCGGCTCACGCGGACGGCTACGCGGCCGTCGTCGCCACCGCCGACTGGCACATCAACCCCGGTGCGCACTGGTCGAGCGACCCTGATTTCAGCGCATCCTGGCCGGTGCACTGCGAGGTCGGCACCGGCGGCGCCGACTTCCACCCGGCCTTCCGGGCCGCGCTGGGATCGGTCGATGCGACGTTCCGCAAGGGCGAACACCATGCTGCGTACAGCGGATTCGAGGGTGTCGACGACACCGGGACGCCTCTGGCGGACTGGTTGCGGCAGCGCGACATCACCGCCGTCGACGTATGCGGCCTGGCGACGGACTACTGCGTGCGGGCCACGGCGCTCGACGCCGCCCGGGAGGGCCTGCAGACGACGGTGCTGCGCGATCTTGCGGCCGGCGTCGCCCCCGAGAGCACCGGCGCGGCGTACGACGAGTTCGCAGCGGCGGGCATCCGGACCGCGGCGACCCGCTGAATCAGCGCACGATCGTCAGGGAGCAGGCGGCGTGGCCGAGCAGGTCCCGGGAGACCCGACCGAGCCGCAGCCCCTCGAAGCCCCCCGAACCGCGGGCACCCACCACGACCAGGTCACTGGAGCGGGAGCACATCGTGAGGACCTTGCTCGGGTTGGCCCGGTCCACCTGCACCTGCACCTTCACGTCGGCGTGCGCCCGTCGCTGCGGCTCGATCCACTCCTGCACCCGATCCTCGACCTGACGGGAGTACGCGGCCCAGTCCGCCTTGCGCAGATGCGGGTCGTCGGCGTCCTGGGGCTGCCAGGCGTGCACCGCGAGGACCTCTGCGCCCGTGCGACCGGCCTCGTCCACCGCCCAGGCCAGAGCTCTGCGCGCGTCCTCGGAGGGGTCCAGCCCGACGGTGATCCGGCCGAACGGGTCGTCCGGCGCTCCGCGCACGATCGTCACCGGCACCGATGCGTGGCTCGCGACCTGCGTGGCCGTCTGCCCCACCGAGGCCAGCCCGAGTTGGGAATCGCCGTGCGCACCGAGGACGACCAGATCCGCCGCGAGGCTCGCACGGACGAGGGCCTTGGCCGGGTAGTCGTCGGACTGGGCCGTCGTCAGCGCCACCGTGTCGTGCGCCGCGTGGACGTGCGCCGCCAGCCGCGCCAGCAGGCGCTCCCCGGAGGTGCGGATCGCGTCGGCATCGGTATCCATCCCGAACGCGAAACCGGACTGGTCCGGGCTGAAACCGTGCAGCAGACGCAGACTCCCCTGCCGGGCCGCGGCGGACCTGGCCGCCCACTCCACGGCCGTGGTGGAGGCGTGCGAGGAGTCGACACCCGCCACGATCCGATACTGGTTGTCGTCCACGGTGGGACCTCCGTCGCAGCGCACATCATCGTGACGGCCGCTCGCGGAGGTGGCCGCCGGCGGACCCGCTGCCCGCTCGGCCTCGACGCTAGGAGCGCCGACTGAAGCTGTCCTGTACGGCATCGGAGAACCACCTGAATGCTAGTCCCGCCTCTTGCGCCGGTCGGAGTACCAGCGCGTACCCAGGCGGCATACGGTTAGTCCCATGTCCGCAGTGCTACCCCCGGAGCCGCTCTTCGCAGGCCTCTTCGACGACGCTTCGGCCCTAGTGGGCGCGACCCTGCAGGAGACGTTGGAAAGTCGCGCCCGACGAGTCGGCACACCGGAGGCGACCTACGTCGGGTCGTTGCTCCTGCCGCCGCGGATGGTGCGCCCCGCCCTCGCGACCAAGGGCGCGCTGCGGATCGCGATCGTCGCCGGCCTGACCGACGACATCGACCAGTTCATCGAGACCGCCGAGCTCGTCAGCGCGCATCGCCGCCACGAGCTCGTCGGGCTGCACGTGCCCTACTCCCCCATGTGGCGTGAGGCGCTCAACCTGCTGGTGCCCGTGGTCGTGCGGCTGCCCGCGGGCGGCGCCGGGCTGGACGCCCTCGATGAGTTCAGCGGGAGCGGCCCGATGATCCGGGCGGGCATCCGCAGCGGGGGTGAGCACGCGGCCGGCAGCGCGGAGCTCGCGGCGTTCGTCCGCGGGTGCGCCCTGCGCTCCGTGGCATTCCAACTCGCGGGCGGCCTCGGAGGTGCGATCACCGGGGAGACCGGTCGGCACGGGCCGGGCATGCTCAACATGCTGCTGGCCACCAAACTCGCGCTGCGTGAGCGCAGCGTGGAGGACCTGACCGCGGTGCTGCGGCAGGACGACCGCGAGCTGGTGCTGACCCACATCCGGGGCATCACCGAGGACAAGGCGCTGCAGATCCGGCGGCTCTTCCGTTCGGTCAGCTACGCCGACGTGCGCACGGCCGTGCAGGACCTGAGCTCCCAAGCGCTCACCGCCGCAGCGAGCTGACGGGGCCGCAGGTGACCGGGGCTCAGCGCGGAATCTGGCCTCTGGTGCGTACGACGTAGGTGTGCGCGGACAGGTCGTGCAGCGCCCGGCGCTTTGGATCGCGCAGCGGCCACAGATAGTCCAGCAGCACGAAGACGATGGCGACCAACCCCAGCGCCGGCACGAAGCTCAGCAGCAGATAGACGCACTTGACGAGGAAACGGTTGACCGCGGCGCCCAGGCCGGGCGAGCCGGCCGATGACGAGCGCCGTACCCGGATGCCGGTCAGGATCTTGCCGATGGTCTGTCCGCGCCACACCGTCATCCCTATCTCATACAGGGCGTAGACGACGATGTCGGCCACGAAGATCTGCCACGGGGGGTAGGGCACCTGACCCGACCCCTTCCACGTGGACACGGTGCTCAGGTAGTCCGAGTGTTGTCGCGCCCAGTCCAGAGTCCATGGCAGGGAGACGAGAGCGCCGATGAGGGACACCAGCAGGTAGTCGACGACGGCGGCGCCGGCCCGATGCCACCATCCCGCGAGGACGTCTCCGTCAGGGGTGGTGGCCGGTGCCTGCAGCAACGCTCCCTGCTGCCGCCACGGATCGGACTGCGGCCGCGGAGAGGGACGAAGGGTGACACCGCGATCCGCGGGGTCGGGCCGGCCGCGGAGGTCCTGGACCGGACCGGAGCGCTCCAGGCCCGGCTTGACCTTGGGCATCCTGCGCGGTGACCACAGGATGCCGTCCCAGTACCGCAACTGGTCCGGATCGTCGGGGTCCTCGTACCAGCCGGACGGGCGCTGCGTCATGACGTCGATCCTCTCACCGCGCGCGGGGCACGGTGCGTCGCCCCGCGGACGGTCAGGAGGTCTGTCGCTGCAGCTGCTCGGTCCAGAACTGGATCATCCAGCGCTCGTACTGCAGACCGAAGGTCAGCGCACCCGAGGGGCCCTGCGGCAGCTGTTCCCCGCTCGCCGCCGCCAGGTGCTCGTAACCCTTCAACGAGCGACGGTGCTCATTGATCTGGGTGGGTGCGAGGACCTCGGGCGAGGCACCGAAGAACAGTTTCAGCAGGCCGAGGTCGCGCGCCTCGACGGGCACGAAGGTGTCGTCGTGCAGCCACTCGGAGAGAGCCTCGTGGCCCTCCGCGGTCAGGGAGAGAGTGCGACGCTGGCGACCGGATTTCTCCTGGGACTGAGCGAGCAGACCGGCCGCGACGAGCTTGTCGCACTGCACGTAGACCTGCGCGTGCGGCAGCGCCCAGAACGGCCCGATGGTGCCGGCGACGGCTTGCTTGACGTCGTACGGGCTCGCGGTGCCCAGGTGCCGGACGAGCCCGAGCACGAGGTACGACGCGGTGGTCAGACGGGTGATCGGCATGGTCCAATTTTACCGAACGGACCTCCTCCCGCGGTGGCTACGCGGTCGGTGAATTCCGCACTACCGCACCCGGATACGCGGTCAGCGACGTCCGACGAACCAGCGTCGTACGGCGTCGATCCGAGCACCCACCTCGTCGGTGGACGCCCGGTCCAGCGACGGCCCGCCGCACACACGGCGCAACTCGCTGTGCAGCTTCGCGTGCGGCTCGCCGGTCTTGCGGGCGTAGGCGGACACCAGCGAGTTGAGCTCCTTGCGCTGGGCGGCCAGGGCGCGGTGCGCGGCAACCGGGACCGGCGGCTGGGCGCCCACCTGTCGTTCCTGCCGCTGGCGCAGCAGATGGGTGACCTGGTCCGGCTCCAGCAGGCCCGGCAGGCCCAGATACTCCTGCTCGTCGGCGCTGCCGGGCGCGGCACCGAGACCGAACTGTTGGGCGTCGAAGAGCACGTGGTCGAACTCGGCGTCGGACTCCAGCGCCTCGAAGCTGCCCTGACCGGACTGGACCGGCTCACTCGCGTTGGCGGCCGCGAGCAGGTCCTCCTCCTCGCTCCACAGGCCGTCGTCGGCGTCGCTGCGCGGACGGTCCAGCGCGTGGTCGCGCGACTCCTCCAGCCGCGCTGCGAGCTGCAGCACGCCCGGCACGCTGGGCAGGAAGATGCTGGCGGTCTCACCGCGCCGGCGTGCGCGCACGAAGCGCCCGACCGCCTGCGCGAAGTAGAGCGGCGTCGCAGCCGACGTGGCGTAGACCCCGACACACATTCGTGGCACGTCCACGCCCTCGGACACCATCCGCACCGCGACCATCCAGCGCTGCTCCCCCTGCGCGAACTCCTCGATGCGGCTGGAGGAACCGGAGTCGTCGGACAGTACGACGACCGGCTGCTCGCCCGTGATCGCGGCGAGGACCCGGGCGTACGCGCGGGCGTTGGTCTGGTCGGAGGCGATCACCAGACCCCCGGCGTCCGGGACGTGCCGGCGCACCTGGGTCAGGCGGGTGTCGGCGGCGCGCAGCACCGACGGGATCCACTCGCCCCCGGGGTCCAGCGCGGTGCGCCAGGCCGAGGCGGTCAGATCCTTGGTGAGCGGCTCGCCCAACCTGGCCGCGACCTCGTCGCCGGCCCGGGTACGCCAGCGCATCGCGCCGCCGTAGGCCATGAAGATCACGGGGCGCACGACGCCGTCGCGCAACGCTTCCGCGTAGCCGTACGCGTAGTCGCTGGCCGAGCGTCGGATGCCGTCGGCGCCTGCTTCGTACCGCACGAACGGGATGGGGCTGGTGTCGGACCGGAACGGGGTCCCTGTCAGGGCCACCCGGCGTACGGCGGGCTCGAACGCCTCGCGGATCGCATCGCCCCACGACTTGTTGTCGCCGCCGTGGTGGATCTCGTCGAGGATCACGAGAGTGGGCCGGGCCGCCGTCCGCACCCGGTGCAGCGCGGGCTTGCTGGCGACGCCCGCGTAGGTCACGGCGATCCCGTGGTAGCTGGACGCGTGCTCCTGCTGGCTGTTGGTGAATCGCGGGTCGATCTGGATGCCGACGCGGCCGGCGGCATCCGCCCACTGGGTCTTGAGGTGCTCGGTCGGCGCGACGATCGTCACCTGGGCCACGATGCCGCGGTCGAGCAACTCGGTGGCGAGCCGCAGCGCGTACGTCGTCTTGCCGGCGCCGGGGGTGGCGACGGCCAGGAAGTCACGCGGTTGCTCGTCGAAGTACTGCTTCAGCGCCGCTGCCTGCCAGGCCCGCAGCTTGTGCGCAGTCCCCCAGGCCGCTCGCTCCGGGAAGGCCGGTGAAAGGTGCGAGGCGGCGGAGGTACTCATATGGCGACAACCCTAACCAGGACCGCCGACGATCCTGACCGGCCCCGCGCCGGCGCGTCGAACCCGTCAGTGCTTCACTCGGGATCGGTGCGTTCGGCGTCCCGCGCCGCGTCCACGTCCGCGGTCTCGCCGTCCGTAGGGCCCCACCCGCTGTGCCGGCGGCCACCGTCGCCCTGGGTGCCGCCGCCCTCGCTCTGGATGCCGCTGGCGGCCGTACCGCCCGGGGTGCCGGTCCGCTCGACCTCGGCCTCCTCGCCGGCGTCGGTGTCGGTGGGCGCGTATCCGCTGTGCCGGATGTCCCCCTGCTCCGGGGTGCCGCCCCCTTCGCTCTGCTCCCCCGACGAGGCCGTGCCGCCCGGGTGGGCTCGTCGAATGCCCTCGGTCTGCTCGTCATCGTGCGTGTGGTCTGAATCAGTCATGGGCAGCCTCCGCAGAAGGGACACGGCAGGGCCTCGTCGGCCTGCCGCTGCGGCTCACGGTCCACCCCGGACAGGACCGTGTCAATGGCCGGACATGCAGGACGGCCCGGCAGATCACCGCCGGGCCGTCCTGGGGCGTGGTGCTGCCCGATCGAATCAGCGACGATCTCCCTGATCGGCTTCGCCGATGTCCTTGCCGTCGACCTCGATGTGCTCCTTGCGCACCTGCTCGGTGACCTGCCTGTCCTCGCGGACCTGCTCGGTGGTGAGCCGCACGCCCTCGACCGCGTGGGCCTCCTTGGTGACCACCGGCACCTCTTCGTGCAGGGTCACCTCCTGCTCGGACTCCTGGAAGGCGTCGCCGCTGACGGCGGTGCCCTCGGCGACCGGCACTCGCTCGATGTGGACCTCCTCGTGGGAGACCGGCACTGTGACCGTCTGCTCCTCGGTGGTCACGTACTTGCGTAGCCGCGCCCTACCGGACTCGCGCGTCTCCGTGCCGACGTGCAACTGCTCCTCGTGCCGGGTGATGGTGCCGTCTCCCGCGACGCCGGAGCGCTGGGAGGTGTCGTCACCGACCGCTGCAGCCTCGCTGCGGTGGTGGTCGCCGGTCTTGTCCGTGGTCGGTCCGCCTGTGGCAGCAGGAGCAGTGTCCCGGCCGGTCGTGGCAGCGGTGTCCCCGCCTGCGGCAGCAGTGTCCCGGCCGGCCGTGTCGTCGTATCCGGTGCCGCCGCCCGTGCGGGTGTCACCGTCCTGGCTGCGGTCACCTGCCGCCGCAGTGCCCGCAGCTGCTGTCCCTGCTGCTGCGGTGCCGGCCGCTGCGGTGCCCGCTGCTGCCGTGTCTGGACCCCGATCGGCGTTCGAGTCGCCACCGCGACCGGCGTCATCACCGGCCGTGTCACTGCCTGCGTAGGTGACCCCGTAGTACTTGTAGAGCTCCTGCTCCTGCTGAACGTCGAGATGCTGGTCGGCGTCGACGCGAGGTGCGTCCTTCACCTTGTCCTTGGTGTAGGGGAATCTCACGTCCTTTCCCTCGACCTGCGCGTCCTGAAGGGGGATGAAGGTCTCGGACGTCCCGAACAGGCCGGTATGCACGGTGGCCCATTCCGGTTCGCCCGAACGATCGTCGAGGTAGATCTGGCTGATCGAGCCGATCTTGCTGCCGTCGCTGTCCAGTGCCTTGCCGCCCTGGATGTCCTTGATCTGGTCTGTGCTCACCATGAGGATCGAGCCTCCAACAATTCGTGGACGTGGACACCGTCGTCGGCACCCAGCTAGTCCCCACCGTCCAGGCGTTACCACACCCGAGTCAACAGATGGGTGATCAAACCGACGCCATCTCTCTTCGGGGCGATTCTGTGCATACTCGGCCCGAATCCGGGTACTCCGAGGGCGTCGGTCCTGCGTCAAGGGCTGCAGCGGTCAGTTGCTGCCGTCGCCGCCGTCCTGGGGCGCGCGAATCCCGTCGAATATCTCTTTGCAGGTCGGACAGACCGGGAACTTCTCCGGGTCGCGCCCGGGGACCCAGACCTTGCCGCACAACGCGGTCACCGGCTCACCCGAGAGCGCGCTCTCCAGGATCTTCTCCTTGCGCACGTAATGCGCGAACCGCTCGTGGTCGCCGGGCTCCTGCTCCTGGTGGACCACTTCCTCGCGCTCGAGGACCGACGTGGAGGTACGCGGGCCGCTCGGCTGCTCCAACGGGCTGGGCGGGGAGTCGGGGCGATCCAGTGGTGAGGTCATCCCTGAAGTGTAGATTCCGCCGACCGCGCGGTCAGTTCAGCGAGGGATCCGCCGGGTAGGACGCAAGGAAGCGCAACGTGCCACGCTGACGCCGTAGGACGCTGGCCCAGAGGTCACCGGGCTGCAGCGTGAACGCGTCCTCGGCCTCGGCGTCCACGACGAACCAGGACCCCTGGTCGATCTCGCCCTCCAGCTGCCCCCCGGACCATCCGGCGTAGCCGGCGAAGATGCGGATGCCCGCGACCTCCGGGACGACCACGAGCGGCGGCGCGTCGAGGTCGACCAGACCGACCGCGCCGAACAACCGCTTGATGCCGACCGATTCGGTGGTGCCGGGCATCCGGACCAGGCCGAGCGCGGTGTCCATGGACACCGGCCCGCCCTGGAAGATCAGCGGCGGAGCGTTGACGTGCTCCTGCCAACCGGGCAGGACCGAGTCGACATCGGCCGCCAGCGGCCGGTTGAGGACCAGCCCGTGCGCGCCGTCGTCGTCGTGATGCAGGACGAGGACGACGCTGCGGTCGAAGACATCGACCTCGGCGTCCTCCTCGCTGCCGATGCTCTCGCGCGGGGAGGCGATCAGCAGCCGACCGGTGAGATCGTCCATGCCGTTCATTCTGCCCCGCGCGAGAGTCGAGGGTCAGCCCCTCGGTCGACCCCGGTACGGCCCGTCGGTACGACGACCGGAGCCGCCACCGGGACCGCCGCGGTAGTTGCCCGGACGACCGCTCGCGCCACTCCTCGGACCGCCACGGCCGCCGCCTCCGCGACCCGCCTCGCGCTTGGGGGTGAGGATGCGGTGCAAGTCCTGGTCGGAGATCGCGCGCTCCTGCGGAGTGCGGCCGCCGGTGGCCCGGATGACCTCGTCGCCCGGACGCGCACGCTGCAGGCCCGACTCCACGCCCGCCTGCTCCAGCAGCCGGGTGACGGCCTTGCGCTGATGCGGCAGGGCCAGGGTGACGACGGTGCCGGCCTCGCCCGCACGCGCCGTACGTCCGGCACGGTGCAGGTAGTCCTTGTGGTCCGCCGGCGGGTCGACCTGCAGCACCACGCCCACGTCGTCGACGTGGATGCCGCGCGCGGCGACATCCGTCGCGACGAGGACGGGGATGCGGCCGTCCTTGAAGGCGCTCAGCACCTTGTTGCGCTGGCCCTGGTTCAGACCACCGTGCAGCGCCGCCGCCAGGACGCCCTGCTCGCGCAGTTCGCTGGCGATGCGATCGGCGCCGAGCTTGGTGCGGGAGAACACCACGGTGCGACCCTCGCGGTTGGCGACCTCGGCCGTCACGACCTTCTTGTCGCGCGGCTCGATGAGCAGCGCGTGGTGCGCCATGTTGGAGATGCTCACCGTGCCGTCGTCGGTGGAGTGAGTGACCGGGTCGATCAGGTAGCGGTCGACGACGCTGTCGATGCCGCGGTCCAGCGTCGCGGAGAAGAGCAGCCGCTGACCGCCGGCGGGGACGTCGTCCAGGATCTTGGTGATGTCCTCCAAGAAGCCCATCTCGGCCATGTGGTCGGCCTCGTCGAGCACGGCGATCTCGACCCGGGACAGGTCGGCCGCGCCGCGGTCGATCAGGTCCATCAGGCGACCGGGGGTCGCGATGAGCAGGTCGACGCCGCGCGCCAACGCCTGCAGCTGCGGCTCGTACGGCATGCCGCCGGCGACCAGCTTGTGGTGCAGACCGATGGCGTGCACGAGCGGCTGCAGCGCGTCGGCGACCTGCATGGCCAGCTCACGGGTCGGCACCAGCACGATCGCGCGGGGGCAGCCCGGGCGTGCCTTGCCGCCCTGCGCGAGCCGGGTGAGGGCGGGCAGGCCGAAGGCCAGCGTCTTACCGGACCCGGTGCGGCCGCGGCCGAGCACGTCGCGCCCGGCGAGTGCGTCCGGGATGGTCGCCTCTTGGATCGGGAACGGCGTGGTGATGCCGTCGCGGGCCAAGCGGCGTACGAGCGGCTCGGGCAGGCCGAGCGCCTCGAACCCGTTGGGGCCGTCGGGAGCGTGCACCGCCGCCTTCTCGGGCGCCGCCGGGGCGGTGTCGACGGGGGCGATCTGCTGGGTCACGGGTGAATCTGCCTTCGGCTCGGAGCGGTGATCGGTGCGGGGATAGGTGCGCTCATCGCTGCGCGGGCGACTGGACCGGTGCTCGTCGTGGGGACCGCGGCCGTAACTGGGACGGTCCTCGCGGTTGCCGTAGGAGCGACGCTCGCCACGATCGTCGCGGTTGTAGCTGGGCCGGTCACTGCGATTGCTCGGCGTCCGGCGCTCGCCGCCGCGTTCGTCACGGTCGGCACGGTTGTAGGCGGGACGGTCGTCGCGATTGCCGTAGGAACGCGGCTCGTTGCGGTCGCTGCGGTTGTGACGGTTGTAGCTGGGTCGGTCCTCGCGATTGCCGTACGAACGCGGCTCGCTCCGGTCGCTGCGGTTGTAGGTCGGACGGTCGTCGCGGTTGTAGGAGGGCCGGTCACCGCGCTCGCCCCGGTTGCTCGGGGTGCGACGCTCGCCGCGGTCGGCACGGTTGTAGCTGGGCCGGTCATCCCGGTTGCCGTACGAACGGGGCTCGCTGCGGTCGCTGCGGTTGTCCCGGTTGTAGCTGGGCCGGTCATCCCGGTTGCCGTACGAACGGGGCTCGCTGCGGTCGCTGCGGTTGTCCCGGTTGTAGCTGGGCCGGTCATCCCGGTTGCTATAGGAGCGGCGCTCCCCACGGTCCGCACGGTCGTCACGGCTGTGAGAGGGGCGGTCGTCGCGGTTGTACGACGGGCGCTGGTCGCGGGAGCCGTAGGAGCGCGGGCCACCTGCCGAGCCCTGCCGGCGGTCAGCGGATCGCGGACCTTCGGCCGATCGGCCGGGAGCGCCGTCCGCGCGGCGGACGGGTGCGCGCTGCGCCTCGAGCTTCTGGGCGCGACTCCATCGTTGCTTCTTGGGGCCGGACTGTTTGGGGGTGCTCATCTCTCATGCCTCTCGGATATGGGCGCGCACAGACCACCGCTGAACATGTCGAAGTGACCGGACGAATGAGCCCGTGTCGACAGGAGCGGGAGCGCATGGCGCCGTCGAAGATCTCGGCGCCCATACATGAAAGTCGGCCCGCTGCAGACTGCAGGAGTAGGTGGGCCGATCAGAAGAGAGAACGCAAGATCGCGTGAATACTTGACAACCGTAGCCGATCTCGCGGTCACCTTCGAATCCGAAACGTCTCGAACGGCTCGAACAGCCCACGAAGTGACCCATCTCACCGGCGGAGAGCCGCGAACCGGTCCCACATCGCCCTTGACGCGCAGTTTGAGCAAGTGCTCAACTGTCAGCATGATCTATTTGAGCAGTCGCTCAATCACGAGTGCGCGATCGCCCTGGACCCGAGATATCGAGGTCTATCTGCTGTGGGCGGCCACCGGCGCGCTCGGCATCGTCGCGGTCGCGACCCTGCTGAGCATCGGGATCTTCGTCGTACCGTTCGCGCTGTTGGCTCTCGTCGGTGCGACAGTGCTCACCGTCCTCCCGGTTGTGCGTCCGCGGTGTCTGGCGGGCATCGCCGTCGGGCCCGCGATCGCGATCGGATGGCTCGGGTCGTGGTCCACCTACGCCACGAGCGATCCGGGCGACCACTGCTACCGCCAGGACGGCGGCATCACCTGTGAGAGCTTGGGCGAGGTAAGCGCGTCCGGGACGGTCACCGACACCACTCCCCACCATCCCGGCGAGCTGCCGACTGGTTTCCAGTGGGCGCACACGTGGCCCTTCATCACCGTTGGAGCGACGATCCTGCTGGTAAGCATCGTCGTGTTCGCAGTGCTGGAACGCCGCGAGCGGCGGAGCCGGTCCGCCAGCCTCACCTGGAGCTAGCAGGGGCGATCGAGCGACCGCGCGACAGCCGCGCTCGTGGCCTAGCGTGCGGTGCGATGAACGACACCAGGACCAAGCTGCTGGACGCCACCGACACCGTGCTGCGGGAGGACGGGATCGGCGCGGTGTCCGCGCGCGCCGTGGCCACCCGGGCGGGGGTCAATCAGGCCCTGGTCTTCTATCACTTCGGCACCGTCGCGGAGCTGGTCGACCTGGCCTGCCGCACCGCCCTGGACGCCCGGGTCGCCGCGTACGCCGACCGCTTCGACGCGATCGACGACATCGAGGCCTTCCTCGCGCTGGCGCGGGAGTTGAACGCCGAGGAACGTCGAGCCGGGAACGTCGCAATGATGGCCCAGCTGCTCGCGGCGGGCCAGCACGACGAGGCGCTGGCGAGCACCGCCAGGTACTGCCTGGGTCAGTGGTCCGAGCAGGTCGAGCGCGTCCTACGCCGAGTGCTGAGGAGTCACCCCGTCGCGGACCTGATCGACGTCGGCGGCCTGGCGCATGCCGTGACGTGCGGCTTCGTCGGGGTGGAGTTGATGCAGGGCGTCGAAGCGGACGGCGCCGACGCCGCGCTCGCCACCCTCGACCAGATTGCCGCTCTGCTCGATGTGTTCGACGACCTGGGTCCCGTCGCCCGGCGCGCCGTCGCCTCCCGGCTTCGACGCGGCAGTCACCAGCGCAGGCGCTGACCGCGGACGGTCAGACGGTCGCCTCATCCGGTTGGCTGACCGCCATCCGGTGGTCACGGCCTCCGGCCGCGTCGACGACCGCCTTGGCGACCACCGAGGAGATCCCCGGGTGGAACACGCTGGGGATGATGTACGCGGCGTTCAGCTCCTCCCGCTTGACCACGCCCGAGAGCGCGACAGCGGCGGCCAGCATGATGTCGAGGGTGATGTCGGTGGCCGCCGCGTCCAGCAGCCCGCGGAAGACGCCGGGGAAGACCAGCACGTTGTTGATCTGGTTGGCGAAGTCGCTGCGCCCGGTCGCGACGACCGCCGCGTGCGCGGCCGCCTCGGTGGGGTCGACCTCCGGCTTGGGGTTGGCCAGCGCGAAGACGATCGAGTCCGGCGACATGGTGGCGATGTCGTCGCCGGTGAGCAGGTCGGGCGCGGACACCCCGATGAAGACGTCGGCGCCTCGTACGGCGTCCTTGAGGCTGCCGGTCACCCCGCGCGGGTTGGTGTGATCGGCCACCCACGCCAGGGTGGACGACACGTCGCCCGCGATGTCGGGGCGGTCGCGATGCACGACGCCGTCGATGTCGGCCAGCACCAGGTCGCGGGCGCCGGCGTGCAGCATCAGGCGGGTGATCGCCGTACCCGCGGCGCCGGCACCGCTCTGCACGATGCGCACGTCGGCCAGGTCCTTGCCGACCACACGCAGCGCGTTGCGCAACGCGGCGAGCACCACGATCGCCGTGCCGTGCTGGTCGTCGTGGAAGACCGGAATGTCCAACTCCTCCCGCAGCCGGCGCTCGATGTCGAAGCAGCGCGGCGCGGAGATGTCCTCCAGGTTGATCCCGGCGAAGACGGGTGCGATGGCCTTCACGGTCCGCACGATCTCGTCCTCGTCGGTGGTGTCCAGGCAGATCGGGAACGCGTCGATGTCGGCGAACCGCTTGAACAGCGCCGCCTTTCCCTCCATCACCGGCATCGCGGCCAGGGGCCCGATGTTGCCCAGTCCGAGGACCGCGGTGCCGTCGGTGACCACGGCGACGGTGTTGCGCTTGATGGTGAGCCGGCGCGCGTCCTCGGGGTGCTCGAAGATCGCCATGCACACCCGCGCGACACCCGGGGTGTAGATCATCGACAGGTCGTCGCGGTTGCGGATCGGCACCTTCGACTCGATCTTCAGCTTGCCGCCGAGGTGCGCGAGGAAGGTGCGGTCGCTGACCTTGCGGATGTCGACACCGTCGATCGAGCGCATGGCCTCGACCAGGTCGTCGGCGTGGTCGGCGTCCCGGGCCGCTGCGGTCACGTCCACCTGCATGCGCGCCGTGTCGGAGGAGCTGATGTCCAGTGCGGTCACCAGGCCGCCGGCCCGCTCGACCGCACCGGTCAGTTCGCTGACGGCAGTGGGACGTCCGGGCAGTTCCAGCCGGACGATGATGGAGTTCGAAACCGAAGGCATGGCAGGCATGCCACACATTCAAGTTCATCCCGGCCGTACCGGGCAGTCGGGGTGGTGGTGACTCAACAGTGCGACGTGCCGGGAGTGGAGGTGGCGGGAATCGAACCCGCGTCCGCTAAACGCGCTCCAGGGCTTCTCCGGGTGCAGTGCGCAAAGGATTTTCTCGGCCCCAGGGCTCGCGCGCACACGTTCCCTGACAGGCCCAGCCGAGTAAGAGTCCCGTGTCGCCCCTCGGCGTGACGACACAGCAAGTTCTCTAGCTGACGCCAGACTCTGAGTCGAGAACTACCTCAGGCTGACGGACTTCGAGGCTCGCTCAGGCGGCGAGGGCGAAGTCGGTGCGCTTGGAATTGGCACCTATTGGTTTTGCACAGATCGTTAACGAGATAACTGTGCATCCTCGACCCGCTTCCCCTGAAAGGTCGGTCAACGTCGAAACCGATCACCCCCAAGTTGCGGGCACGTCGCACTGTTGAGTTGTCGCCGGCCACGAGGGTCGACGTCGTCCATCGTAGGCGTCAACGCTCCCCCGGGCGAACACATTCCTTTGTCCACGCCCGAACACCGCTGCCGCCGAACGGCACTCAGACGTACGACGGCCGCAACGGGTAGTCCGCGACGCCGTCGGCGCCGATCTTCTGGCCGAGCACCTGGTGCAGCTGGATGTTGTTGCGGGCGAAGCCCAGCGACGAGCCGGCGAGGTACAGGCCCCAGATCTTGGCGATCGGCAGACCCGCGTCCTGCACGCACTCCTCCCAGTGCTCCTCCAGGCGGTGCGCCCAGGCGGCGCAGGTGCGCGCGTAGTGCTCACGCAGATCCTCCAGGTGCCGGACCTCGAAACCCTGGTCCTGCATCGCGGAGGTGATCACGCCGACCCCGGTGAGCTCGCCGTCGGGGAAGACGTAGCGGTTGATGAACCCGCCGCGGGTGAGCGCCGGCGTCCTGGTGTTCGGCCGGGTGATGCAGTGGTTCAGCAATCGGCCACCCGGACGCAGCTTGGAGTAGAGGAAGCTGAAGTACGCCGGGTAGTTCTTCACCCCGATGTGCTCGGTCAGACCGATCGAGCTGACGGCGTCGAAGTCGGACTCGGTGACATCGCGGTAGTCCAGGTAACGCACCTCGGCCCGGTCGTCCAGACCCATCTGCTTGATCTTCTGGTCCGCCCAGGTGGCCTGGTTGCGCGACAGGGTCACCCCGAGCGCCGTGACTCCGTAGTGCTCGACCGCGTGCCTCACCATGCCGCCCCAGCCGCAGCCGACGTCGAGAAGTCGCTGTCCGGGCTGCAGATCGAGCTTGCGGCAGACCAGGTCGTACTTGTTGGCCTGCGCCTCGTCCAGCGTCGCATCGTCCGCGGGGTAGCAGGCGCAGGTGTAGGTCATCGAGTCACCGAGCACCAGCTCGTAGAACTCGTTGCTGACGTCGTAGTGATAGCGGATCGCATCGGCGTCGCGCTTGCGGGAGTGGCGCAGTCCCTCCAGGCCACGGCGCCACTGCGGCGGCTGCTCCTGATCCGGCAGCGGAGGCACCTGGAAGTTCTTGATCCCGAGTGACTTCGCGATCTTCGGCAGCCGCGTCAACTGCGGGCGCTTGACCTGGAAATCGGTCATGAAGAGGTTGAGGAAGTCGTAGGGGTTGCCCGGCGAGACTCCGTGCAGCTCCAGGTCGCCCATCAGATAGGCGCGCACCAGTCCGAGCTCGCCGGGAGCGGTCACCATGTAGCGCAGCGCACGCTCGTTGCGCAGCTCGATCGCGTACGGCGCCTCGGGATTGCCACCCGACGACCCGTCGTACGCCGTCACCTTCAGCGGCAACTCGGTGCCGAACAGCTCGTCGAACACCTCACCAATCGTCATCGTCATCGACGCTTCACCGCCTTCGTGTAGAGGTCGGGCAGTCGCCCGTCCGGGTCGTAGGCCTTCTTGACCAGTTCGTAGGTCGTGCCGCCGTACATCGCCCAGAACTCCTCGGGCTCGTAGTAGGCGTCGCTGTAGAGGGACTTGTGTCCGTCGAGCGCGTGCACCACGCGCTCGATCTCGCGGTTGACGTCGCCGTCCTGGGCGCCGTCGGCGATCGCCACCGTCGACCAGAAGCCGACGTTGACGTAGGTCTCGCCAGTCCGCATCGGGTAGAGCGGCCACGGCCTGCCCTCCCCGTGCGACGCGGTCGGCGCGTCGCGAAGACGCATGGGGCACAACCAGATCGGCTCGATCGGCACCTCACGCAGGAACCACTCGAGGAACTCCTGCGTGCGCCCCAGCGGCAGCTCGACGTCCTGCACGACGCGCTCGCGCGCGGGCTTGCCGCGGCGTGCGTCGATTCCGGCCATCACCCCGTGCCGGGTCTCGAAGCGGATGATCCGGGAGTAGACGTCGCTGCGCAGGTAGCGGCGCGGCACCAGGCGGCGTACCCGAGGGTTCTGCAGTCCGAGCGCGCGGTTGCACCAGAACCAGTCGGTGTCCCACCGCCAGATGTAGTCCAGCGTGCTCAGGTAGTCCTCGGTGCGCGACTGGATGGAGCGGTAGAAGATCTGCTGACCGGTGTAGTCCGAGGTGTACGGCGCGTGCCCGGTGAAGGTGCCCAGCACCAGGTAGCTCTCCTCACCGGAGAAGACGACCCCGTCCACGAAGTCGACGCGCTCGCCGTCGTGTTCGCGGCTCTCGACCACCGATCCCATGACGTCGACGAGATCGCCCAAGAGCTCGAAACGCACGTGGCGCAGGTGCACGTAGGGCTCGATCGGGTCGAGCGCGATCTTCAGCCGGACGCTGTAGCCGAGCGACCCGTAGGAGTTGGGGAAGGCGTGGAAGAGGTCGGCGTGCTCGCCGTCCGGGGTCGCGGTGACGATCTCGCCGGCACCGGTCAGGATGTCCATCTCCAGCACCGACTCGTGCGGCAGCCCGTTGCGGAAGGAGCTCGACTCGATGCCGAGGCCGGTCACGGCGCCGCCGAGGGTGATGGTGCGCAGCTGCGGCACGACGTACGGCATGAGTCCGTGCGGAAGCGTTGCGGCACAGAGGGTCTCGTACGTCGCCATGCCCTGGACGTCGGCCGTCCGGGCCACCGGGTCGACCTCGATCACGCCGTCGAGGCGGGACACGTCCAGACCGGGCTGATGGGTGTCGTCGCGGGTGCGGAACAGGTTAGAGGTCTTCTTCGCCAACCGCACCGGGCGGCCGGGCGGGATGCGACGTAGCTGCTCGACCAGTCCCGCGGCCGCCTCCGTGTGCCGTCGCCAGCCGACCGTTCCTGCCCCTACCGCTGCCACCGGGCTCGCCTCGACCTTCCATCGGTGCTGTGTGTCCTACGACGTCCGTCTCCGACCTGCGTCGTGCTGTCGCACTGCAGACCGGGCAATACCGCACATTAGCGACGTCCAGGCGCAGCCCCGTACAAGATCAGGGCCGGCCGAGCGCACTGTGAGCGCCCTCACAGGCCGCCCTGGTTGCACGATGCGAGCGAAAGGTGCAGGATGAAACGAAACAGTACCGTTCCATCCGGTTGTCCTCGCAGCAGACCTCGGGGCCAACCTCACGTCCAGCGGAGGTATTCCCCATGAGCTCGACCGGCGCAGCCATCGCTTCACCTGCCGCTGCTCGGCCCCGGGTCGAGGGCGACCGCGAACGCGAGATCCTCGCGGGTGCGATCACCGTGCTGCTGGAGAGCGGCTACGACCGTTTGACCTTCGACGCGGTGGCCGCACACGTGCGGGCCAGCAAGGCCACCTTGTACCGCCGCTGGAAGTCCAAGGCGGATCTGGTCGTGGCGGCGGTCGAGGCGCACGCGTGTCCGGACGGCGCGGACAGCCTTCCGGACGTACCGAACAGCGGATGCCTGAAGACCGACCTGCTCGCCATGTTCTGTCCCGCGCACGAGCTGCCCACCGAGCTGTCCCAGGTGATGGCCGCCGTCCTGCCGGCACTGCACCGGGACGCGGAGTTCACCCGGCTGTTCACCGAAAAATTCATTGCTCCGCGGATGGAGGGTCTGCGTATCGTGCTCGAGCGCGCACAACGTCGCGGCGAGGTCGGCGCGAATGCTGATCTGGACCTGCTGGCCGCGGTCCTCCCCGCCCTGAAATTCCATCACGTCGTGATGCTCGACGAGTGTCCGACGCCGGCTCGACTGCAACACATCATCGAGCAGGTCCTGCTTCCGGCATGCGCCGCCGGAACAGACCGCAGCACTGTCGGTGCCGACGCCTAGCGTCGATCACGACGACGACAGAGAAACCGACGCGCCGCTCACTCAGTCCGAATCAGTTCGCCCCCGAAGGAGTCCCCATGTCCGTCACCACGCAGAAGTCGGTCGAGACGACCGAGCCACCACCAGGCACGCGTCATCTCGGCATCGCGCTGATCGTCATCGCGTTCGCCCAGCTGATGATCGTGCTCGATGCCACCATCGTGAACATCGCGCTTCCGCGCATCCAGCGTGACGCGTCCCAGCACCTCTCGCAGGCCGACCAGGTGCAGTGGGTCGTCACCGCGTACGCACTCGCGCTGGGCAGCCTGCTGCTGCTCGGAGGGCGCCTCGGTGACCTGTTCGGTCGCCGCAAGATGTTCGTCCTCGGCGTCGGGATCTTCTCCATCGCCTCGCTGCTCGGTGGTCTCGCGCCCACCGGCACGCTGCTCATCTCCGCCCGGGTCCTGCAGGGCGTCGGCGCCGCGCTGGCCCAACCGGCCGCCCTGGCACTGATCAACACGACGTTCCCGGTCGGCAAGCAGCGCAACCGTGCCATGGCGGTCTACGCCGCCATGTCCGGCATGGGCGCCGCCGTCGGCCTCATCCTCGGTGGATTCCTGACCCAGACACTGGGCTGGGAGTGGACCTTCTTCATCAACGTGCCCATCGGCCTGGCGGTCGCGATCGCCGCGCCGCGGGTCCTCGTGGAGTCAGAAGGACACGACGGACGCCTGGACATCCCCGGGGCGGTGACAGCCACCGCCGGTCTGTTCGGCATCGTCTACGGTCTCTCGCACGCCGGCGGTCACTCCTGGGGTGACGCGCTCTCGCTGGTGCCCCTCGGCCTCGGCCTCGCCCTGCTCGTCGTCTTCGTGATCGTCGAGAGCCGCGTGCAGCACCCGCTGCTGCCGCTGCGCATCGTCGCCGACCGCACCCGCGGGGTGAGCCTCTTCGCGATGCTCATCGTGGGCGCCGGGATGTTCGCGATGTTCTTCTTCCTCGGCCTGTTCCTGCAGCAGGTCCTGGGGTACTCCCCGATCAAGAGCGGTCTGGCGTTCCTGCCGTTCAGTGCCGGCATCGTGATCGCCGCGGGCATCGCCACCAATGTGGTCGCCCGCATCGACCCTCGCTGGATCGCCGGTTTCGGCGGTCTGCTCGCCACGTTCGGCATGTGGGGTTTCACCCACCTGTCGGTCGACTCCGGCTACTGGAGCCACCTGTTCCCCTACATCGTGATCATGTCGCTCGGTATGGGCCTGGTCTTCATCCCGCTGACGCTGACGGCCACCGCCGGCGTCCGCGGTGACGACGCGGGAGCAGCGGCGTCCGCGCTGAACACCATGCAGCAGGTCGGTGGTGCCGTCGGCATCGCGGCGTTGACCACGGTCTTCACGCATGCCGCCACCGCGCACGGCAAGGTGCTCGGTGCTGCCGCGGCCGCCAAGGCCAAGGCGGCAGCTGCCGCAGGTCAGACCCCGACGTCCGCACAGGTGGCTGCCGGGAAGCACCAGATCGCGCTGCACGTCCAGACGTACGCGTCCTCGCATGTGTACTGGGTTGCGGCCGGCATGATCCTGATCGGTGCGCTGAGCCTGTTCGCGTTCCTGACCGTCAGCCACGAGCACCTGCAGACCGACGGCAACGCCGCCGCTCACGTGGGCTGATCCAGCCGGTTCCCGACGAGGGCCGTCACACCGACCGGTGTGGCGGCCCTCTCGTCGTTCCCGTGACCGGGGTGCGAGACACGGACCGACAGCGCTGACCCAGCTATTAGGGTGCTGCGCACGAGTACGACGTGTCTGCACCGCAGCCGGAAGAGGGAGTCCCCCGTGTTCCGCAAGGTCCTTGTCGCCAACCGAGGTGAGATCGCCGTCCGGGCCTTCCGCGCGGCCACCGAACTCGGTGCTGCCACCGTCGCGGTCTTCCCCTATGAGGACCGCAAGAGCGAGCACCGGATGAAGGCCGACGAGGCCTACCAGATCGGCGAGGTCGGCCATCCCGTCCGCGCGTACCTGGACCCCCAGGAGATCGTCCGGGTCGCCCTGGAGTGCGAGGCCGACGCGGTCTATCCCGGCTACGGTTTTTTGTCGGAGAACCCGGCCCTGGCCGAGGCGTGCGAAGCCGCCGGAGTCACCTTCGTGGGTCCCCCGCCCCAGGTGCTGCACCTGACCGGCAACAAGGCGCACGCGATCGCGGCCGCCAAGGCGGCCGGGCTGCCCACCCTGCGCAGCATCGAGCCCAGTGACAACCTGCAGACCTTGCTCGACGGCGCGGAGCAGATCGGCTATCCGGTGTTCGTCAAGGCCGTCGCCGGTGGGGGCGGTCGCGGTATGCGGCGGGTGCAGCGGCCGCAGGAGTTGCGCGAGTCGCTTGAGGCGGCCATGCGTGAGGCGCAGGCGGCGTTCGGCGACGCCACCTGCTTCATCGAGGAGGCGGTGGTGGACCCGCGCCACATCGAGGTGCAGATCCTGGCCGACGCCAAGGGCACCGTGCTGCACCTGTACGAGCGGGACTGCTCGGTGCAGCGGCGCCACCAGAAGGTCGTGGAGATCGCGCCAGCGCCCAATCTGCCCGAGGAACTGCGTGATCGCATGTGCGCGGACGCAGTCGCCTTCGCGCGCGAGATCGGCTATGTCAACGCCGGCACGGTGGAGTTCCTGCTCGACCCGTCGGGTCGCTACGTCTTCATCGAGATGAACCCGCGCATCCAGGTCGAACACACCGTGACCGAGGAGATCACCGACGTCGATCTGGTGTCCTCGCAGCTGCGCATCGCCGCGGGCGAGACGCTCGCCGACCTGGGGATCGCCCAGGAGGACATCCACGTGCGCGGCGCCGCGCTGCAGTGCCGGATCACCACCGAGGACCCCTCGAACGGCTTCCGGCCCGACACCGGCACCATCACGGTCTACCGCTCGGCCGGCGGTTCGGGCGTGCGGCTCGACGGCGGCACCATCTTCGTCGGTGCCGAGGTCAGCGCGCACTTCGACTCGATGCTGGTCAAGCTCACCTGCCGCGGCCGGGACTTCTCGACCGCCGTACGCCGAGCCCGGCGTGCGCTGGCCGAGTTCCGGGTGCGTGGGGTCAGCACCAACATCCCGTTCCTGCAGAGCGTCCTGGAGGAGCCGGACTTCCTGGCCGGGCGGGTCACCACCGCGTTCATCGAGGAGCGACCGCAACTTCTCAACGCGCGCGTCCCCGGCGACCGCGGCACCAAGCTGCTCACCTATCTGGCCCATCAGAGCGTCAACCGGCCGTACGGTTCCTCGACCATCGCGCACTCGGCGCGCAGCAAGCTGCCCGCCGTGGATCTGGACGGGCCGGTGCCCGCCGGGGCCCGCGATCTGCTGCTGCGAGAGGGACCTGAGGCGTTCGCCCGGTCACTGCGAGCACGGACCGCCGTGGGAGTCACGGAGACCACCTACCGGGACGCGCACCAGTCGCTGCTCGCCACCCGGGTGCGCACCCGCGATCTGCTGCACGTGGCGCCGTACACCGCCCGATTGACGCCCGAGCTGCTGTCGGTCGAGGCCTGGGGAGGCGCGACGTACGACGTCGCGCTGCGCTTCCTGTCCGAGGATCCCTGGGACCGGCTGGAGCGGCTGCGCGCCGCGATGCCGAACCTGCCGATCCAGATGCTGCTGCGGGGCCGCAACACGGTGGGCTACACGCCGTACCCGACGCGGGTGACCGACGCCTTCGTGGCCGAGGCCGCCCGTACCGGGGTGGACATCTTCCGTATCTTCGACGCCCTCAACGACATCGAGCAGATGCGACCCGCGATCGACGCGGTGCGCTCCTCGACGTCGGCGGTGGCGGAGGTCGCCCTCTGCTACACCGGCGACCTCTCCAACCCCGGCGAGAAGCTCTACACCCTCGACTACTACCTGCGGCTCGCGGAGCAGATCGTCGATGCCGGCGCGCACATCCTGGCGATCAAGGACATGGCCGGCCTGCTGCGCGCGCCGGCGGCCCGGACGCTCGTATCGGCCCTGCGCGAACGGTTCGACCTGCCGGTGCACCTGCACACCCACGACACCGCGGGTGGGCAGCTTGCGACGCTGCTGTCCGCGATCGATGCCGGGGTCGACGCCGTCGACGCCGCGAGCGCGTCGATGGCGGGCACCACGAGCCAGCCGTCGCTGTCGGCGCTGGTCGCGGCCACCGACGGCACTTCCCGGGCCACCGGTCTGGACCTGCAGTCCGTCTGCGACCTGGAGCCGTACTGGGAGGCGGTCCGCGCGCTCTACAAGCCGTTCGAGTCCGGCCTCGCCTCCCCCACCGGGCGGGTCTATCACCACGAGATCCCCGGCGGCCAGCTGTCCAACCTGCGCCAGCAGGCGATCGCGCTCGGCCTCGGCCATCGCTTCGAGGCGATCGAGGACATGTACGCCGCCGCCAACGCCATGCTCGGCCACATCGTGAAGGTGACCCCGAGCTCCAAGGTCGTCGGCGATCTCGCCCTGTCGCTGGTCGGCGCGGGCATCGACCCGGCCGAGTTCGAGCAGGAGCCGGGGCGGTTCGACATCCCGGACTCGGTGATCGGCTTCCTGGCCGGCGACCTCGGAGACCCGCCGGGGGGCTGGCCCGAGCCGTTCCGCACCAAGGCGCTGCAGGGCCGCACCGTGACCCCGCCGCGGGCGACGTTGTCCGAGGAGGACGAACAGGCACTCGCCCGGATGCCGCGACCGACCCTCAACAGGCTGCTCTTCCCCGGGCCGACGAAGGACTTCGAGCGGTCCAAGGAGCAGTACTACGACCTGTCGCTGCTCGCGACCCGGGAGTTCCTCTACGGGTTGGAGCCGGACGCCGAGTACGAGCTCGACCTGGAGCCGGGCAAGCGGCTGCTGCTGTCCATCCAGTCGATCGGCGAACCGGACGAACGCGGCATGCGCACCGTGATGTGCCTGGTGAACGGTCAGTTGCGTCCTGTGCAGGTCAAGGACGAGAAGGCGAAGGTCGAGGTCACCCAGGCCGAGCGCGCGGACCCGGGCGACAAGACGCAGATCGCGGCGCCGTTCGCCGGGGTCGTCACCCTGTCGGTCGCCGAAGGCGACGCGATCACGGCCGGCTCGGCGGTCGGTTCGATCGAGGCCATGAAGATGGAGGCCGCGATCACCTCGCCGGTCGCCGGGACCGTGCGCCGTGTGGCGCTGAGCGGCCCCGGGCAGGTCGAGGGCGGCGACCTGCTGATCGTGGTCGATCTGGCATGAGCAGATCGCGCGCCGCGCTCGGAGGATGCCTGATGGGCGCCGCCGGGATCCTGCTCACCGCGTGCAGCGGGGGCGGTGGAGCGGCGTCGTACGACGGGCCGAGCAGCTGGCCGGTGCAGACGGCCACCGGGGTGTTCACGACCGGAGCCGTCGACCCCGGATCGAGCGCACGCGCGGCTGTCTCCGCGCCCTCGACCTGGAACCTGACGCGGTCCACGCCCGGCGATCCGAACGTCGATCCGTCGTCCTGGCCGGATGCCGCCACAGTCTTCACCGACGAACAGCTGGTCACCCTGTTCCCCGAGGCGGCGAAGGTCAAGACACCGTCCTGCACGAAGCTCACCCTGCCCGGCGGCGTCAAGACTCCTCGCAACAGCAGCTGCACATGGTCGGTGTCGTTGCCGGAGTCCGGTGGCACCGTGAGCACGGTGACCTTGTCCTTCCACGGGTTCGGCGCGGACGGCCCGATGACCGCGGCCTGGCTCGCGGAGGAACGCACGCAGATCACGGGCAGGATCACCGGCGACGTCTTCTTCACCCCCGGGACGTTCGGCGCGAAGGGCGCCTACTTTCTGTCCAACATGCACTCCTCGGTGCTGGTTTCGAACGGGAAGAACGCCGCCTGGATCGACCTGGACTTCTCCGGCTTCTACCAGGCGTTCGGCAACAACGCCGACAAGACCCTGGCGGGGCTGCGCACCCAGGTCTTCCCCGTGCTGGTCGAGGACCTGGTCGGACGCCTGCCGCGGACGAACGAGGGTGTACCGCTCGTCGGCACGGCGACCGGAACCGCCTCCTGACCCCTCGGCACCCTTCAGCCGGGCCGGCCTCCGGCCGCGGTCCATCCCGCGGCGAGCGTGGCGGCCCCCAGGACCGTGACGACCACACCGACCACGGGCGCACCCCCCCGCGCCAGAGTGACTCCGATCAGCACGACGAACACCCCCCACACCAGGGTGGGACTGCGGGCCCCCTCCTCACCCCGCAGCAGCGCGCGGGCGATCAGTCCCGCACCCAGCGCGAAGACCAGGACCACGATCGCGAGCGTCAGCGAACGGCCGGCGTTGGACGCATGCCCTGTGATCGTGCGGATGATCAGCAGCACCCCGAGCACGAGCAGCACCACACCCTGGAGCGCCAGGAGTGCCGCCGGGAGCACCCGACGCCAGGCCGTGGAGAGGCGCGGGGGCGCGGATTCGCGGTCGTTGGATGACACCCGACGATGGTAGGCGGGGGCGTCATGTGACCAAGGACTCACCTTCGAGACCGAAATGCCGGACGGAAACCCTTGTGTCCCAGTGTTGGAGTCTGTGAAGGTAGGAACATCCGTGCGTGACGCGTCGTTGGGTTATGCAACAGGTCGTTGCTGTCGGCTCCAGCCGCTGCGCCGGATCACCAAGCTGACGGACCAAAGTAGCTCCGTGTGCGCTAGCGCACGGGGTTTGATGTGCAAGGAGCGAAAACACATGGATTGGCGCAACCGCGCTGCGTGTCTGGACGAGGACCCCGAGCTGTTCTTCCCCATCGGGAACACCGGCCCCGCCCTGCAGCAGATCGAAGACGCCAAGGCCGTCTGTCGTCGCTGCCCCGTCATCGACACCTGCCTGAAGTGGGCTCTGGAGTCCGGCCAGGACGCCGGCGTCTGGGGCGGACTGTCCGAGGACGAGCGTCGGGCGCTCAAGCGGCGCAACGCCCGCGCCCGCCGCGCCGGCTGACCTCAGCCGCCGCTGACCCGCACCCGGCACTGCACGACCGTCCCGGTTTCGGGACCGTGCCCCCACGAGATCGACCCGGCCAGGTCGGTGACCAGGGACTGCACGATCTGCGTGCCGAGTCCGGCGCTCGCCACCTCGAAGTCCGGGGGTAGCCCACTGCCGTCGTCGCGCACCTCCATCACCAGATCGTCCCTTTCGCCGCCGCCACTGGCGGGTGTACGGCGTACGTCCACCTGCACCTGACCCCCTCGGTCGGCGAAGCCGTGCTCGACCGCGTTCTGGACGAGCTCCGCCAGGATCATCGCCAAGGTGGTGGCGTCCTCGGCGGTGAGGAAGCCGAACGAGCCGCTCAAGCTGCCGGTCACCCGGGTGCCGGACCGGTTCGCCAGCTCGATGGCGGCCGAGATGGACCGCTGCGCGATTTCGTCGAAGGACACATGGTCGTCCAGGCGCGCACTGAGCGTGTCGTGCACGTCCGCGATCGTCGCCACCCGGCGGACGGCGTCCTCCAGGGACGCGCGCGCTGCGGGGTCGTCCAGGCGGCGGGCCTGCAGGCGCAGCACGGCGGCGACGGTCTGCAGGTTGTTCTTCACCCGGTGATGGATCTCGCGGATGGTGGCGTCCTTGGTGAGCAGCTCCCGCTCGCGCCGACGCTGCTCGGAGATGTCGCGCACGAGCAGGACCGCCCCTACCCGGGTGCCCCGCTCGACCAGCGGGATCGCCCGCGCGCTGACGACGGCGTCACCGGAGTCGATCTCGGTGTGCCACGGCACGCGTCCGGCCACCACGAGCATCAGCTCCTCGTCCACCGGTCCGCGCTCCGGCAGCATCTGCTGCAGCACGGACGCCAGCCGCACCCCGACCAGCTCACCTGCGTAGCCGAGACGGTGCGCGGCGGACACCGCGTTGGGGCTGGCGTACGTGACCGCCCCCTCGGCATCCAGTCTCAGCACCCCGTCACCGACCCTGGGTGCGCCACGACGGCCCTGCGCGGCCGAATCCCGTTGCGGGAACTCCCCGTTCGCGATCATCCGGGCGAGCGCATCGGCGGTCGCCAGATAGGTCACCTCCAGCCGGCTGAGGGTGCGCATCGCGGCGAGATTGGTGTAGCGGGTGAGGACGGCGATCACCCGTCCGTCCATCACGACCGGTACCGCCTCGGAGCGGACGGGCGCCTCGCTGCGCCACAACGTCGTGGCCGAGCGGATCTGGCGGCGCTCGTCGTAGGCCTGCTGCACGAACTGGTCCCGCGGCAGATCCAACTCCCGCCCGACCAGGTCCTCGGTGAAGACGCCGACCCCGGTCGTCGGGCGGACGTGTGCCGCCGCCACCCAGGTGCCCTCGGTCGAGCGCACCCAGAGGGCGAGGTCGGCGAAGGACAGGTCGGCGATGAGCTGCCAGTCGGCGACCAGCAGGTGCAGCCATTCGACCTCCGGCTCCTGCAGGGCCGTGCATTCGGCGACGACGTCCTTCAGCGAGGGCACGGCGCGAGCCTAGCGAGCGTGCGTGGCCGACCCCGATCTGATCACCGAGCGCAGGGTGCGCAGCGCCACCGACAGCGGCGCCAGACCGGGGTGCTCCAGCTCCGAGAGGCCTTGCAGCGCCTGACCGGCCCGGGTCACCGATTCGGTGTTGGCCTGCACCCAGTTCTCGAGCCGCTCGGTCGCGGTCAGGTCGTCGGGCGTGCCGGCGATGACTGCCGCCGTGAACGCGTCGAGGACGCCGTACAGGTCATCGCGCACGGCACCGCGCGCGAGCGCGTCCCACCGGTCTTCTCGCGGCAGCGCGGACACGGCGTGCAGCAGCCGATCCACGCCCAGACGCTCGGAGAGCGCGAAGTAGACCTGGGCGATGTCCTGCACCGGCGTGCCGGTCCGGTGCGCCTGCTCGGTGATGTCGAGCAGCGAGTACGCGTCCAACAGCGCCGCCGCCTGCCCGGCCAGCTCGTGCGGGACTCCCGGCGCGCCGAAGACGGTGGTCTCCCTGGCCCAACGCTCGTGCTCGGTGCCCTGCAGCAGCTGCGGCAGTTGCGGCATCAGCTCGGCGACGACCGGGGCGAAGCGTGCGATCTCGCTGCCGATGTCGAGCGCCACGGGACGGCTGTGCAGCAGCCACCGAGTGGTGCGGTCGATCAGCCGGCGGAACTCCAGGTAGAGCCTGGTCTGCACGTCGGTCGGCACCAGGTTGTCCAGCGCCTCGACCTGCCGCACGAACCCGGCCAGGTCGAAGATCTCGCGCGCGATGACATATGCGCGGGTGACCCGTTCCGGCGAAGCGCCCGTCTCCTCGCTGGTCCGGAAGGCGAAGGTGATCCCGCCCCGGTTGACCAGGGAGTTGACGACCGTGTTGATCACGATCTCCCGGCGCAGCGGGTGCTGGGCCAGATCGGCGGCGTACTCCTCGCGCAACTGGCGCGGGAAGTAGTCGACCAGGGTCTCCTCGAACCACGGGTCGTCCGTCAGGCCGCTGTCGGCCAGATCCGCCTTGAGGACGAGCTTGGCGTAGGCGACCAGGACGGAGAACTCCGGCGAGGTGAGACCGCCGCCGTTCGCCTCACGGTCGGCCATCTCGGCATCGCTCGGCAGGAACTCCAGCTCCCGGTCCAGCTCGCCACGCTCGACGAGCCAGTCGGTGAACCGGCGGTGCACCCCGACCATCGCGTGCCGTTGCGCGCGGGCGTTGCCGAGCAGCACGTTCTGCTCATAGTTGTCGCGCAGCACCCGCCGGCCGATCTCGTCGGTCATGCTGTGCAGCAACGCATCCCGCTGAGCGCGATCGAAGCGTCCGCGGCGCATCAGGTCCGTCACCAGGATCTTGATGTTGACCTCGTGGTCGGAGGTGTCGACGCCGGCGGAGTTGTCGATGGCGTCGGTGTTGACCCGGATGCCCGACTGCGCGGCCTCGATCCGGCCCAACTGGGTCGAACCGAGGTTGCCGCCCTCGCCGATCACCTTGCAGCGCAGCTGCTTCCCGTCGACCCGGATCGCGTCGTTGGCGCGGTCGCCGACCTGGGCGTTGCTCTCCACGGCGGACTTCACGTAGGTGCCGATGCCGCCGTTCCAGAAGAGGTCGACCGGTGCCAGCAGGATGGCGCGCATCAGATCGGCCGGCGCGAGGGCGCGTACGCCCTCGGGCAGGCCGAGCGCGGTGCGCACCTCGGCGCTGATCGGCACCGACTTCATCGTCCGCGGATAGACACCGCCCCCGGGTGACAACAGGCTCGCGTCGTAGTCGGCCCACGAGGACCGCGGCAGAGCGAAGAGCCGCCGGCGTTCGGCGTACGACGTGGCGGCGTCCGGCGTGGGGTCCAGGAAGATGTGCCGGTGGTCGAACGCTGCGACCAGCCGGATGTGCGGTGAGCACAGCATCCCGTTGCCGAAGACGTCGCCGCTCATGTCGCCGACGCCGGCGACGGTGAACTCCTCGGCCTGCGTGTCCAGCCCCATCTCGCGGAAGTGCCGCTTGACCGACTCCCACGCACCGCGGGCGGTGATGCCCATGGCCTTGTGGTCGTAGCCGGCCGATCCGCCGGACGCGAAGGCGTCGTCGAGCCAGAAGCCGTAGTCCTGCGCCACGCCGTTGGCGATGTCGGAGAAGGACGCGGTGCCCTTGTCCGCGGCCACGACCAGGTAGGTGTCGTCGCCGTCGTGGCGCACGACGTCCCGCGGCGGGACGACGACACCGTCCACCAGGTTGTCGGTGAGGTCGAGCAGACCGCTGATGAAGTGCTTGTAGCAGGTGATCCCCTCCGTCATCCAGGCCTCGCGGTCGGCCGGGTCGGGCAGCGCCTTGGCGAAGAAGCCGCCCTTGGATCCGGTCGGCACGATGACCGAGTTCTTGACCGTCTGCGCCTTGACCAGACCGAGGACCTCGGTGCGGAAGTCCTCCCGTCGGTCACTCCAGCGCAACCCACCGCGAGCGATCGGGCCGAAACGCAGGTGCACGCCCTCGACCCGCGGGCTGTAGACCCAGATCTCGAAGTGCGGCTTGGGGCTCGGCATACCGGTGATCGCGCGGGGGTCGAGCTTGAGGCTGAGGACGTCGAGGTGCGTGCCGTCTGCCTTTCGGGCGAAGGCGTTGGTGCGGGTGGTGGCGAGCACCACTTCCATCACCGTGCGCAGCACCTTCTCCTCGTCCAGGCTGCTGACGTCGCCGAGGCCCTGCTCGATGCGTTCGACGATGCGTTCCTGGGCCGCAGCGCGGTCCTCGTCGTACGCCGGGTCGAACCGGGCTTCGAAGAGCGCGACCAGCGCCCGGGTGATGTCGACGTTCGTGGTGAGGGTCTCCTCCACGAAGCGCTGGCTGCGCCCGAAGTCGATCTGCTGCAGGTATTTGGCGATGCTGCGCAGCATCGCGACCTGCCGCCAGTTCAACCCCGCCCGCAGCACCAGCGCGCCGAGCCCGTCGCTCTGCGCGCGGCCGGCCACCACGGCCATGTAGGCGTCCTGAAAGCGCTCGCGCACCTGCGCGGCGTCCTGCTCGGTGCCCCAGAACTGCTCGCTCGCCGCCCGCAGGCCGAAGTCGTAGATGTGCACGACCACGCCGTCGGCGCGCCGCATCGTGTAGGGACGCTCATCGGTGACGTCGACGCCGAGCCCGGTGAAGACCGGGAGGATCTCGGTGAGGATCAGCCGGGAACGGCGGAAGAGCTTGAACCGGCGCTCCCGCGGATCAGCGCCGGGCTCGCGATAGAGCGTCAGCTTGGTGTCGTCGTCGCTGGCCAGCGCCTCGATCCGGCGAAGGTCGGCGACCCCCTGGCGGGCCGTGAAGTCCTCCTTGTACGCCTCGGGGAACGCCCGGGCGTAGAGGCTCATCACCCGCGCCGAGGCGTCCTCGCCGTCCTCCGCTCGGCTGACGGCGCCGAGCCGCTCGCCCCAGCTCTGGGTGCTCTCCAGCACCTCTTCGCGCAGCCGGTCCAGGTCGACCTCCGGGATCGGCTGCCCGGGCGCCGGGCGCACCACGAAGTGCAACCGCGCCAACGAGGAGTCGCCGACACTGGTGGTCCAGTCGATCGAGCGGGCGTCGTACGCCGAGCGCAGCACCCTCTCGATCGCGAGCCGCACCGAGGTGTTGTAGCGGTCCCGGTGCACGTAGACGAGCACCGACACGAAGCGACCGAACTCGTCGATCCGGCGCAGGACACCGGGCTTGCTGCGCTCCTGCAGCCGCATCACGGCGGTGACCGTGCGGTGCAGCTCCTCGGTGCCCGTCTGGAAGAGCTCGTCGCGCGGGAAGGACTCCAGGACCTGCAGCAGGTCCTTCTCCGAGTGGCTCTCGGCGAGGAAGCCGGAGCGGCGGATGACCTCGGCGACCCGGTCGCGGATCACCGGCACCGCGAGCACCGACTCCGTGTAGGCCGTCGAGGTGAAGAGCCCGAGGAAGCGCCGCTCCCCCACGACCGCGCCGTGCTCGTCGAAGGTGCGCACACCGATGTAGTCGAGGTACTGGGGCCGATGCACGGTGGACCGGGTGTTGGCCTTGGTCACCGTGAGCAGCCGCGGATCGCGGGCGCTGGCACGGGCGTTCGGGGTCAACCGGGCGAAGGACTTCGACTCGTCGGACGCGCCGCGCAGGATGCCGAGGCCCCCGGACGGGGTCGCCCGCAGCACCACCTCACCGTCGACCTCGTCGAGGACGTAGTCGCGGTAGCCGAGGAAGGTGAAGTGCCCGTCGGCCAGCCACCGCAGGAAGTTGGAGGTGCGGGTGACGATCTCGGTGGGCACCGGGTACGGCGGGTGGTCCGCCAGCTCCGTGGCGATCTGGGTGCACCGGGCGCTCATGGCGTGCCAGTCGGTGACGGCCAGGCGGACGTCGTGCAGGACGCTGCGCAGCCGGTCGGCCAGGTCGTCGTCCTCGGCGCTGTCCGCGGACAGGTCGATCTCGAAGTGCATCCACGCCTCGGCGATGCCCTCCGCGCCGCTGCCGTCCTGCACGACCTCCTGCAGCGCGCC
This sequence comes from Allobranchiibius sp. GilTou38, assembly GCF_017565325.1. Lineage (NCBI taxonomy): Bacteria > Bacillati > Actinomycetota > Actinomycetes > Micrococcales > Dermacoccaceae > Allobranchiibius > Allobranchiibius sp. GilTou38. The sequence goes on from NZ_JAGEKN010000004.1 coordinate 104,521, forward strand.
GGCAGCGTCGCGGCGTACCTGCAGTTGCGGGTGGATCAGCAGATGCACGCCGCGCTCCCCGAGCGCGGCGAGCACGGAGTCCACGAGGAACGGCATGTCGTCGGTGACGATCTGCAGCACCGCGTAGGAGCAGGACCACCCGTCGGTGTCCTCCTGCGGGGAGAAGATCCGCAGCCTGGTGGTGTCCGCGGGACGGTCAACGGCGAGCTGCAGGTGACTGCGGACGATGCCGGCGAGGGACGCGGGCCCGTTCGCCCGCAGATCCTCGTCCGCCACGTGGCGGAAATACTGCTCGACCAGCCACGGCGGGGCCGGATCCGGCTTGTGGTCGGTCATCGCTGCGCAGTCGCGCAACAGGTCGGTGCGGGAGCTCGAAGCCGCGCTCATCGGGATGCCTTGGGACCTTCACTGTGCGGGGTCGGACGCACCTCGTTGTACGCCCGGTCCGACCTTATCCCTGACCACCCGGCACTTAGGGTGGGCGCCATGGGCAACCGGCAGCAGGCGGCGAGAAGCATCGTCGCCACGGTGCCGCAGTTGCTCGGCGTGCAGGTGGAGACGGCCGATGCCGACACCGCCGACGCGGTCGCCGAAGCGATCGAGCGGATCGCGGAGGGCCTGCTGCGATGGCATGACCGGCTGGCGCTCGGCACCGACCTCGCCGGGCCGGGCGTCATCGACGAGTCCACGCCGATCCCGGGACGGGACGGGGACGACGTGGCACCGCGCGCGCCTGCCGCGCTGCGGGCCGGGATCCGCCGTGGTCGACTTCCCGGCCGCCCGGTCACGCTGCACCTGGCAGCTGCCGAGCTGCGGGCCGTCGTACGGCGCGTGGGTGATGCCACCGAGGAGCTGTTGGACGTCGCCGGCACGGGGGACCAACCGGACGCGGGCGCTCGCCTCGTCGTCGATCAGTGCCTCTGTCTCGCAACGGAGTTGGATGCGCTCGCCGATCTGCTCCAGACCGAGGGCGATCGACTGACGAATGCGGAGTCCATCGAACAGCGTGATCAGGTGCTGGCCAGGGTGGTGCGTGGCGAGCACCGACTGACCCGCGCGGCCATGGTTACCCTGACGCCATGAAGATCGAAGAGAAGTGGGTCTATCCCGCCTCCGATGACGCCGTCTACGCGATGATCGTCGACCCTGCCTTCCAGGAGGCCAAGTGCGTGGCAACCAAGGCCGTCGAGCATTCGGTCGAGATCGAGCCGGACGGCGGTGGGCACACCGTGGTCACCCATCGCACCATGTCGACCGCGTCGTTCCCGTCGCAGTTCAAGTCGATGATCGGTGACTCCTTGAAGATCACCGAGACGCAGGCGTGGGGAGCGCCCGACGCGGACGGCGTCCGCGAGGCGCAGTTGTCGGTCGTCATCGCGGGTGTGCCGATCGCGCTGACCGGCACCATCACCGCCACACCGTCGGGGACCCGCGGCAAGGACACCGTGATGGACGTCGCCGGCAATCTCAAGGCGCGCATCCCGCTCATCGGCGGCAAGATCGAGCAGGCGGCGGCTCCCGCCATCGTCTCGGCCGTCCGGTCCGAGGCCGAGACGGGCAAGGAGTACCTCGCGCGCTGAGTCGGCGCGCGAGGCCTCCCCGTCAGCCCATCGCCGGGTAGGGGTGGCTCGTCGGCGGGACGAACGTCTCCTTGATCGAGCGCGGGCTGGTCCACCGCAGCAGGTTGACCGGCGCGCCCGCCTTGTCGTTGGTGCCCGATGCCCGGCCGCCGCCGAACGGCTGCTGCCCGACGACCGCGCCGGTGGGCTTGTCGTTGATGTAGAAGTTGCCGGCGGCGAAGCGCAGCCGCTTCGTCGCGTCGGCGATCACCATCCGGTCCTGGGCGAGGATCGCGCCGGTGAGCGCGTACGACGCGACCGACTCCATCTGGTCCAGCACCGTGTCGTAGTCCCCGTCCTGGTAGACGTGCACGGCCAGGATCGGCCCGAAGTACTCGGTGCTGAAGATCTCGTGGCCGGGGTCGCTCACCTCGAGCACGGTCGGGCGCACGAAGTAGCCGACCGAGTCGTCGTACGTGCCACCCGCCACCACCTCGATGTCGACGTGCGCGTGGGCCATGTCGATCGCGGCCTTGTGCTTGGCGAAGGCGCGCTCGTCGATGACGGCACCCATGAAGTTGGAGAAGTCGGTCACGTCACCGACTGCGAGGCCGTCGGTGATGGAGACCAGTTCGTCCTTGATCTGCTTCCACAGGCTCGCCGGGACGTACGCGCGCGACGCCGCCGAGCACTTCTGCCCCTGATACTCGAACGCGCCACGGATCATGGCGGTGCGCAGCACGTCCGGGTCGGCGCTGGGGTGCGCCAGGATGAAGTCCTTGCCGCCGGTCTCACCGACGAGGCGCGGGTAGGTGCGGTAACCGGTCAGGTTCGCGCCCACCGTCTGCCACAGGCTCTGGAACGTCGGGGTCGAGCCGGTGAAGTGCACCCCGGCCAGGTCGCGGTCCGCCAGCGCGACCTTGGACACCTCCAAGCCGTCGCCGGTGACCAGGTTGATCACCCCGTCCGGCAGCCCGGCCGCCTCCAGCACCTCCATGGTCAGCTGCGCGGCCCGCTGCTGAGTGGGTGAGGGTTTCCACACCACCGTGTTGCCCATCAGCGCCGGCGCCGTGGGCAGGTTGCCGGCGATCGCGGTGAAGTTGAACGGCGTGATCGCGTAGACGAAGCCCTCGAGCGGTCGGTGGTCGGTGCGGTTCCACACGCCGTTCGCGTTGGCCATCGGCTGCTCGGCCATGATGTCGCGGGCGAAGTGCACGTTGTAGCGCCAGAAGTCGATCAGCTCGCAGGCGCTGTCGATCTCCGCTTGCACGACGGTCTTGCTCTGGCCGAGCATCGTCGCGGCGTTCAGGCGTGCCCGCCAGGGGCCGGCGAGCAGGTCGGCCGCCTTGAGCAGCACCGCGGCGCGGTCGTCGAAGGACAGTTCGCGCCACCCGGGCGCCGCCGCCTTCGACGCGTCGACGGCGTGCTGCGCGTCGGAGGCGGTGGCGTTGCGCATCGTGCCCAGCACCTTGCGGTGGTCGTGCGGCTGGCGCACGTCGATCGGCTCGCCGCCGCCGGTGACCCGCTTGCCGCCGATGGTGTGCGGTAGGTCGACCGGCGCCGACGCCAGCTGCTCCAGCGCGACGTCCAGATCCGCGCGCTCGGGACTGCCCGGCCGGTACTCCAGGACGGGCTCGTTACGGGGGGCGGGGACGGACGTGACGGCATCCATGAGCGGTGGCTCCTTCGTGCGGGGGCAGCGCAGAGCCGACGAGGCCCTGCATACGGTCCCGCCATGGTGGCACGACGACGCGGAGTACGCCGATCGGGCCCGGCGGCGCTCAGGCCTCGCCGAGGTCGAGCAGCAGCTGCGCCAGCTCGGTCACGTCGTACCAGGACAGGTCCAGGTCGCTGTCCGGATCGCGTTCGCCCGCGGGGTCCAGCACCTGCAGGCTGACCACGCGCCGCAGGTCGAGCCCCTCGCGGACGAGCACCCGGCTCGGTGATCCCTCATCCCCCGGGGCAGGCGGCTGCACCAGTTCGTCGTCGACGTCCGCTGCGACGACCACCCGGCCTCCTCGACTGGCGGACTGCAGCGCTGCCTCCTGCAGGGCGGCGTACTCGCGACCCTCGTCGTCCTCCGACGCCGGCAGCGTCTCCGTCAGCAGCTCGGTGACGGCGAACCCCACCAGCTCGTCGTCGGGCAGACGTCGTGTGCCCTGCAAAGTGTGCAGCTGCGACGCCGTCAGCGGCAGGTAGACCCGTCTCATGCTGCTCCCTCGTGCGCCAGCTCGGCCAGCGCGTCCTCGATGCACTGCCCCAACACGTCCAGATCGGGCATCGCGTCGCGGTCTGCGTTCAGCCCGAAGCAGACCTTCCCGTCGTACGACGTGAGCCCGATCGTGAGCGCCTGGCCCTTGGCCAGAGGGATCACGGGGTAGGTGCTCTCCAATTGCGCGTCGGCCGCGTAGAGCGGTTGCTGCGGGCCGGGGACGTTGGTGATCACCAGGTTGAACATCCGCCGCGAGATGGCGCTGCCCAGCCGGGAGCCCAGGGAGTGCAGCGTCGTCGGCGCGTACCCGCCGAGGCTGGCCAGCGACCGCGCACTGGCACCTCCCTCGACCTGTTGCTGCATGTCGTAGGCGACCTGATGCAGGCGCATCATCGGCCGCGGCTCCCCCACCGGCAGATCGATGAAGCACGGCACCACCAGTCCGCTCTCACCCTCGCGCCCGGCGACGCTGAGCGGCACCATGGCGCGGATCTTCTCCGCACCGCCCATGCCCTCGCCCCGGGTCATCAGCCAGGTGCGCAGTGCGCCCGTGATGGTCGCCAGCACGACGGCGTGCACGGTGATGGAGGTGACGGGTGTGATCTCGCCGCCGGGCGACTCCTGCAGGTCCTCCGCGGCGGCCACCCGGTTGCGCACCGCCCGATAGGCCGCCAGGTCGCTCTCGACCATGACATAGCGGCGATGTGCGCCGATCGGTCGGTTCAACGGACTGGACGGGGCCGGCCGCGTCACACTGCGGGCGAGCACTCCGGCGACGTCTCCGACGGTCGAGAGAGCCTGTGTCGCAATGGATCTGACGCCGGTGACGGCGTCGCGTACGCCGCGGGCGACCTCGGTCGGACGGCGCAGCACATCGACGGCCGCCGCCACGAGCAACTCCATGTCACTGGGCGCCTTCGCCGGTCGCCACAACCGCGGCAGCGCGACCTCACGGCCCGGGTCGGCGTCGACGATGACCTGGGTCAGGTCGACCGCGTTCTGACCGTCCACGAGCGCCTCGTGGGTCTTGGTGACGAGCGCGAACCGGCCTCGCTCCAGACCCTCGACCAGGTAGATCTCCCACAGCGGCCGGTCGCGATCCAGAGCACGCGCCTGGATGCGGGCGACGAACTCCTCCAGCTGCGCGACCGTTCCCGGGCGCGGCAGCGCGGAGCGGCGTACGTGGTAGCTGAGGTCGAAGTCCTCGTCGTCCACCCACACCGGCGGGCTGACCCGGCCCGGCACCTCCCGCACCCGCTGGCGGTAGCGGGGCACGTAGGAGATCCGGTTGCCGACCAGGTCGAGCAGCAGCTCGTAGGAGAACCCGCCCGGCCCGGGTTCGAAGATCATCACCGACCCGACGTGCAGGGGCGTCGTGGCCTGCTCCAGATAGAGGAACGAGGCATCGAGGGAACTGAGTCGGTCGGCCACGACGCCATGCTGCCAGACGACGTCGGCCCGTCACGCCGGACCGGAGCCTCGCCGCAGTACGCGTAACCGCCCGCGGCGACTCAGGTGCTCCACGCCCGACAGCCGGGCCGCGAGCGCCCGCATCGCCTCGCGCGCGGGCGAATGCGCCGCGCCGGCGGCCAGCGTGCGGCCGGCGAGCAGTGCGGCGTCGATGGCCTCCCGGTCCTCGGGCACCAGACTCAGATCGCTGACGCCGGCGAACCTGTGCAGCGCCTCGGTGACCTTGGTCTCGGGAGAACTCCCGACCGCGGAACTGCGAACCCTGGTGACCACCACCGTGGGATCCACGCGCACCACAGGACGCAGGTCCTCCAGTGCCCGGACGAGGCGCTGCAGCCCGACGGGATCGGCCGTGCCGACCACCACGACCGTGTCCGCGGCTCGCAAGGTGGCGAGCGTGGCGGCGTTGCGGCGCGGAGCCAGCGTGTCGTAGCTGAGCTCCTCGTCCTCCTCGATCGGCGCGGCGCAGTCGACGATGACGTGGTCGACCATCGCGCGGGCGGTGTGCAGCACCTCGGTGAGGGCGTCCTCTCGGATCTCCGGCCACCGGGACGCACGCGAGATGCCGGTCAACACGCGGAATCCCGGATCGACCACGGGTGCCACGGCTGCCAGGGAGGGCACGTCGAGCCGGCCGGCCTCGGCCAGCCGCATCGCCGCGGCGATCCCGGGCGCCTCGTCGAGCAGGGCCAGCAACTGACCGACGCATGCGCCGTAGGTGTCGGCGTCGACCACCATCGCCGACCTGCCGCTGAGGACGAGCTCCGCGGCCAGGTTGACCGCCACCGTCGTCCGCCCGGGCGCTCCGACCGGACCCCACACTGCGATGATCCCGCTGCTGCGTGGCTCGTCCTCGTGATCCTGGTCGTCGTCGTCCTCGTCGCTCTGGTCGTCCTCGGCGGCGTCCGGCTCGCCCTGCGGATCCCCCACGAGGAGCGCCAGTTCGGCGTCGACGTCACCGGCCGGTGCCCGCGGGTCGGACGTGGCGCCGGCCGCGGCGGCCAGCACGTGCGCCACCAGGGCGCGGGGGTCGTGCACGCTCACCACGCGCGGCACCGCCCACTGCCGCAGCGTGCGCTCCTGCACCTCGTCATAGGGATCGAAGACGCCGACCAGCTGCACACCGCTGGCGCGCAGGTCAGCCAGGGTCGAGCGGCGCACACCCGGCAGATCGGGCGAGATCACGGCGACCTGCGCCCGGCCGGCCTGCGCGACCGCGAGCAGGTCGGCGACGTCGGGGCATCGGCGTACGACGCGCAACTCGCTCTCGGTACCGAGCGCGGTGGCCACGGCGGCCTCCGACGGCGCGCTGACCGCCGTGACGACGGTCGTGCTCACGACCCGCCCCGCACCGGCGATCCTGCCGCCGGCACGAGGTCGACCTTCGCGCCCTTGTTCACCGCGGCGAGGACCGCGGAGACCTGCGCGTCCGGGATCTGCACCTGCACCGAGTCGTCCGTGGTCCCCGCCCCGAGGCCCGAGGCCGGGGTCGAGATCCGGGCCACCAGCACACCGGAGATCAGCAGCTTGGGTTCCTGGTAGTCGGTGTCGCCGGTCGCCGCGGTCTGTTTGGCCGACACGTAGAGATCGACGATCGATCCGGCGACGAGGATCGCGGACTGCCCCGTGGTGGCCGGCAGCGCGATGGTCTTCTCGTGCAGCGAGGACCCGTCGCCGACGGCCGACACCGGCACCAGCTCTCCGCTCTGCACGGTGCGCACCACCTGGCCGTGCGGCAGACGGCGTCCCGCCCTCAGGTATCCGGCGTGCGGCCCGTCCATCCGCACCTTGACCGATCTCACATCGCCCTTTCCGATGGTCTGACCGGCACGAGCGTGTGCGACGCCTGCAGCATCTCGACCGAGGAGTCGAAATGGGAGAGCGCGGCGGCGCCGGTGAGCATCGCGACCAGCACGAGGAGCACGCCGGCGATCAGGCGCCCGTCCCGCCACGACGGCCGCTGCAGCCGCGCTGCGGCGGGCGCGGGCAGCGAGACGTGACTGCCCCGTCGACGAAGCTGTGGCATCGGTGACCTCCCGGCGTCAGTGTCGCGGCACCCACGGTCGTCCACAACCGAAACGGCGCAACTGACCCTCGTGGGCCACAATGGGGCGGTGCCCGCTCGATTCGTGCAGATCGCCGACGTCGCCGAGACGCTCAACATCTCCGCCCGCCAGGCCTACGGATTGGTCGCTTCAGGTGAGTTGCCCGCGATCAAGGTGGGCAAGAGCTGGCGGGTCGAGGTCGCCGAGCTGGAGAACTACATCCAGCGCGCGTACGCGCAGACGCGCACCCGCGTCGAGTCCGGCACCGTCGACGCCGACTGAGAGCCCGGTCAGCCGCGCCTGATCACCGCGATCGCCCGGAAGGGCACGGCGCGGTGGCCGGTGAGCACGCCCGACCTGCGCACCGCGTCGGCAGGGTGCTCGGCGATGTCGAGATGGTCTGACCCGACGGTGTCCACGGTGCCGACGACCACCCCGCGGTGGATGTCGTGCACCGCGACGGCACCTCGGTCGCGGGCGATGGCGCGCAGCGCGACCCCGATGCCGAACCGGCGCCCGAGACCCCGGCCGTCCGTACTGCGCACCGGCAGTCCGGTCACGGACAGCACCGCCGAGAACGGCAGCACGGCGCTGCCGAGCCGCCCATTCCCCTGCTCGTCCAGCAGCAACCAGTCGGCACCCAGATCCTCCAGCGAGCCACGGACCGGGCCGCAGGGTGTGTGCACGGTCAACGGTGCACCGAGCGCCGAGGCCGCCCGGTCCGTCCAGGACACGGCAGCGCGTTCGCGGCGGGTGCGATCGGCCACCTGAGCGTCCAACTCCACCCGATTGGCCGCGTCCAGTTGCGCCTCGAGGTCGGCGAACAACTCCGACCATCGCATGCGGCCAGGCTAGCGATGCGGTGACACCAGCGAGGCAGATGTCATCAAATGACACTGTAGGTCATAAAGGGTGGACATGTGTAGCTTAGAGCATCTACAGTCCAAAGATGACGACATCCGACGCCATCGCCTCGAACCTTCGCCCCGGCCGTGCAGGTGCGCTCGGCGCGGGCGCGGTCACCATGTTGCTGGTCGCGGCGTGGTGGTCGGTCCGATCGGTGGCAGCGGTCTATGCCGACCTGGATCGGCGCGCGACCATCAGCACCGTCGACGCCGTTCCCCTGGTCATCCGCGGCGCGCTGGTCCTGGCCCTGCTCTGGGCGATCCTGGTCGTGCTCGCCGGCGTGCGTGTCATCCGAAGCACTCCGCGCGAGCTGCCCGGCGGGCTCGTCGGCCGCGTCGCCCTGGTGCTGCTGGCCGCGACGATGACCACGACACTGGCGGCTCGACCCGCCGGCGCGCAGGCGGCCACCCTGCGCAGCGTCGATGCCGTCGTGCATGCCCCCGTGCCCGGCTTCGGCTCTGCCGTGCCCCGCAGCCCCGCGGAGGTGGACGATTGCGCACCGGTTCCCGGTTGGACCGCACCGGCGCCCTCCCCCACCCGCGCTCGCGGCGCTGAGAGCGCGCCGTTGGTCACCGGCTGCGCGGGCAGCGCACACGACGGCACCGAGGTCGTCGTACGCCGTGGCGACAGTCTCTGGTCCCTCGTCGGCCGCGAGTTGCGCACCGACGACCCGGCGGTCATCGCCGCCGAGTGGCCGCGCTGGTACACCCACAATCGGCAGCTGATCGGCCCCGATCCCGACCTGCTTCAGGTCGGACAGACCCTGCACCGCCCCGAAGCGTCCGCGCTCGTGAACACCCCCGCCCCGCAAGGAGATCCACGATGAGTTCGACAGCTTCGTCAACGGCTCCCGCGCGCGTCGGCGTCCGCCCGCTACGGATCCGGCCCGCGGTCGACGTGGAGCCCGGCGTGCTCAGTGAGGGCGAACTGGACCGCCTCTACGCCGACGCCGCCGGCATCGGACGCGGCGGCAGGCGCTACGTGCAGTCCTGCCTCGCGGTCGACTTCCGCAGCGCGAACGAGGACTCCTACTTCGGACCGCAGGCCACGCTGCGCACGCAGTTGCCCGAACCGGTCGCCTGGGTGCGGGCGATGACCGCGGCGCTGCTGGAGAGCATGACCGGGTCACGCCCGCCGCAGCAGTTCGCCCGGTCGATGACGACCGACCTGTACTCCGCGCTCTGTCGCCGGCACGCCGTCGCAAGACGGCGCGGGGCGGTCGGGGCGCGCCGCAGCGTCATCCGCAAGATCGCCACCTGCGAGCCCGCCGACGGCGTCGTCGAGGCAAGCGTGGTGGTGCACCACGAGGGCCGCGTACGGGCGATCGCGGTGCGGATCAGCGGGGTGGACGGCCGGTGGCTGATCACCGCGTTCGAGCTGGGCTGAGGCTCAGCTCTTGCGCTTGGCCGAGCTCCCTGCGCCCCCCGACCGCGCCGTGGCGGCCTTCTTCTCCTGCTTGTTCTTGGCGCGCCGCTGCGCGCGCGGCAGCTGGGAGTCCTCGTCGGCGATCCGGCCCGACTCATCGATCAGGTGGGCCTCGGCGCGGCCGGACTCGTTCGGCGCGACCAGCGTCATCTGCTCCTCGGACTGCTTGGGCAGCGACGCCTCCAGCTCCTGCGGATCGACCTCGACATGGAAGACGCTCTGGACCGACTCCTCCTTGATCCCCTCGTTCATCGCCGCGAAGATCTCATACCCCTCGCGCTGGTACTCCACGAGCGGGTCGCGCTGCGCGAACTGGCGCAGGTGGATGCCGTCCTTGAGGTAGTCCATCTCATAGAGGTGCTCGCGCCACTTGTGGTCCAGGACGGAGAGCACGACGCGGCGCTCGACCTCACGGGTGACCCGCTCGCCGAGCTGCTTCTCCCGTGCGTCGTACGCGTGCTGGGCATCCGAGCGCAGCTCCTGGCCCAGCACCTCGGCGGTCAGCCCGGACCGGCCGCCCACCTCGTCCTCGACCTCGGCCAACGTGACCGACACCGGGTAGAGGTCCTTGAGCGCGGCCCACAGGGTGTCAAGGTCCCAGTCGTCGGCGAAGCCCTCGGCTGTCGCGCCGTCGACGTACGCATCGACCACGTCGTTGACGAAGTGACGCATCTGCCCCTCCAGGTCCTCACCCTCGAGGACGCGGCGACGGTCGTGGTAGATGGTCTCGCGCTGACGGTTCAGCACGTCGTCGTACTTGAGCACGTTCTTGCGCTGTTCGAAGTTCTGGCTCTCGACCTGGCCCTGCGCGCTCTGGATAGAGCGGCTGACCATCTTGGACTCGATGGGCACCTCGTCCTCGCCGTCGGCGCCGACCATGAACCGCTCGACCAGCTTGTTGTTGAACAACCGCATGAGGTCGTCCTGCAGCGAGAGGTAGAAGCGGCTCTCGCCCGGGTCGCCCTGGCGCCCCGCGCGACCGCGCAGCTGGTTGTCGATCCGGCGCGACTCGTGGCGCTCGGTGCCGAGCACGTAGAGACCGCCGAGTTCGAGGACCTCCTCGTGCGCCGCCTTCACCGACTTCTCGGCCTTGGTCAGCGCCTCGTCCCACGCGGCCTCGTACTCCTCCGGCGTCTCGGCCGGGTCCAGGCCCTTCTTCTTCAGCGCTGCGACCGCGATGAACTCGGGGTTGCCGCCCAGCATGATGTCGGTGCCTCGGCCGGCCATGTTGGTGGCCACGGTGACGGCACCCTTGCGACCGGCCTGCGCGACGATCGCGGCCTCACGCTCGTGCTGCTTGGCGTTGAGCACCTCGTGCGGCACCTTGCGCCGGCGCAGCTGCTCGGACAGGTACTCGCTCTTCTCCACGCTGGTCGTGCCGACGAGGACAGGCTGGCCCTCCTTGTGGCGCGCCACGATGTCTGCCACGACCGCGCCGAACTTGGCCTTCTCGGAGCGGTAGATCAGGTCGGACTTGTCCTCGCGGATCATCGGCTTGTTGGTCGGGATGGTGAGCACGCCGACCTTGTAGATCTGGTGCAGCTCGGCGGCCTCGGTCTGGGCCGTACCGGTCATCCCGGCGATCTTGTCGTACATCCGGAAGTAGTTCTGCAGGGTCACGGTGGCCATCGTCTGGTTCTCGTTCTTGATGTCCACCCCCTCCTTGGCCTCGATCGCCTGGTGGATGCCCTCGTTGTAACGACGTCCGGCGAGCATCCGGCCGGTGTGCTCGTCGACGATCAGGATCTCGCCGTCGATGACGACGTAGTCCTTGTCGTTCTTGAACAGCTCCTTGGCCTTGATCGCGTTGTTGAGGTAGCCGATCAGCGGGGTGTTCTCGGCCTCGTAGAGGTTCTCGATGCCGAGCAGGTCCTCGACCTTCTCGATCCCGGGCTCCAGGATGCCGACGGTCTTCTTCTTCTCGTCGACCTCGTAGTCGCCCTTGCGGACCTCGGTGGGGTTGTTGGGGTCCTTCTTGGGCGCCCGGGTCAGCTTGTCGACGATCCGGGCGAACTCGACGTACCAACGGGTGGCCTCGTCGGCGGGTCCGCTGATGATCAGCGGCGTTCGCGCCTCATCGATCAGGATCGAGTCGACCTCGTCGACGATCGCGTAGTGGTGCCCTCGCTGCACCAGCTCCTCCTGCGACCACGCCATGTTGTCGCGCAGGTAGTCGAAGCCGAACTCGTTGTTGGTGCCGTAGGTGATGTCCTTCGCGTACTCCACGCGACGCTCTTCCGGAGTCATCGACGCCAGGATCACGCCGGTCTCCAGACCGAGCGCGCGGTGCACGCGGCCCATCAGCTCCGACTGGTACTCCGCGAGGTAGTCGTTGACGGTGACGACGTGCACACCCTTGCCCGACAGTGCGTTGAGGTAGGACGGCAGCGTCGCGACGAGCGTCTTGCCCTCGCCCGTGCGCATCTCGGCCACGTTGCCCATGTGCAGCGCGGCGCCACCCATGATCTGCACGTCGAAGTGCCGCTTGCCGATGGTGCGGCGGGCGGCCTCGCGGACCGCGGCGAACGCCTCGGGCAGCAGGTCGTCGAGGGTCTCGCCCTCCTCGAGCCGCGCCTTGAACTTGTCGGTCTCGCCACGCAGTTCGGCGTCGCTGAGCTTCTCGAAGTCCTCCTCCAGGACGTTGACCTGGTCGGCGATGGCCTGCAGCTTCTTCAGCAGGCGGCCTTCTCCGGCGCGAAGGACCTTCTCGACTACTTTGGGCACGAAAGCTCCTCGTGAGTGGGCATACCGCCGTCGAGTTTAGGGCCCTGTGCTGCGCGCCACTAAATCGATGTGCGTCTGATGTGCAACGGCTGGTTGAGTGGCATCGTGCCCCACCTTCCCCACGACGTGCCCCTCCTGGTCGAGGGCGACCTCACCCTGCGCGCCCCGCGCGTCGACGACATACCCCGGATGACGCAGGCGTGCCGGGATCCCGGCGCGCGGGCGTGGCTGAGATTGCCCGCGCCGTACGAGGAGTCCGACGCCGCGGACTTCATCGCCGCGACGGAGCGTGGCCGCCTCGAGGGCGCCCGCATCGAGTGGGCGATCGAGGTCGCCGGCCGGTGGGTCGGCAACATCGGGCTGCACGACCGGCGCGGCGACACCTTCGAGGTCGGCTACATGGTGCACCCGGACGCGCGCGGGACGGGGGTGTGCCGGCGGGCGCTGCAGTTGCTCACGTCGTACGCGTGCGACGAGCTCGGGCTGTCGAGTCTCACCTGGCGCGCCGCACGGGGCAACTTCGCCTCGCGACGGGTGGCCTGGGCATGCGGTTTCGCCGTGGACGGCACCTGGGACGTGCCGCATCCGGTGTCCGACGGCGCCTCGGTCGACGGGGTCTGGGTGGGTCACCTGCGCGCCGGCGAACCGCGGCGGCCCCGGCACCCGTGGTACGACCCGCCGGTCCTGGACGGCGGCCGGTTCCTCCTGCGCCCATGGCATGCCGACGACGTGCCGCGTCAGGGGCCGGACGAGCAGAGCGAGCGCTTCATGATGGGCCACCAGCCCGACCCCGCGTCGTACACCACCTGGCTGCTCGAGCGGCGGGAACGGATGGCCGAGGGCGACGCCGTCTGCTGGTGCATCGTCGACCCGGACCTCGACGAGCCCCTCGGACACATCGCGGTGCAGCACCTGCGAGCCGTCATGACCCTCGGGAGCGGCCGGGTCAGCTACTGGCTGTATCCCTCGGCGCGGGGTCTCGGCATCCTGCAGGAGGCTCTCGATCTGGTCATCGCCCATGCGTTCGCGCCGTCGACCGACGACTCAGGGGCATCGGGGCTCGGCCTGCATCGATTGCAGGCCGGCACCGACATCGAGAACCGCCCCTCGGCGCGCGCGCTGCGCCGGGCCGGTTTCCGCCAGGTGGCGAACGAACGTGCCGTGCTCGCGCGCCCCGGCGCCGCACCGTCGGGCGCCCTCACCTTCGAGTTGCTGCAGGGCGACGACCGGCTCGCACAGAACATCGAGCCCGCCGTGGTCCCGACGCTGCACACGGCGCGGCTCGTGCTGCGGCCCTGGACCGTGCAGGACCGCCCCGGCGAGGACGTCGAGCTCGACCGGGCGGCGCTGCGCTACATGCCCGCCGGCGCCCAGCCGACGCACTCCACCTGGGACGAGTGGTACCACCGACGGGCCCGGCAGACCGACGAGGGGCAGGTGATGTGGTGCATCGCCGACGCCCGCACCGATCAGGCCCTGGGCGCCGTCACCCTCTTCGACCGCGCCGGACCGGTGCGCGACCGCGCCGAGATCGGCTACTGGCTCTATCCGGACGCACGGGGCCGGGGGTACGCCGGTGAGGCGATCGACGCCGCGTTGGCCCACGGCTTCGCGCCACCGACCCAGGACGGCCTGGGCCTGATCCGTATCGACGCGGACACCGACGCAGAGAACGTCGACTCGCAGAAACTTCTGCGGGACAGGGGATTTCGCGAGTGGGGGCATGCCCACGCCGACTACACCCGCGCGGACGGCTCGATCAGCAACAGCATCTACTTCGAGTTGCTCGCTGCGGACTACGAGCCGACCAGGTCCTGATACTCCGGGTGCCTGGTCACCCACATCCGCACGAAGGGGCACTGCGGCACGATCCGGGTGACCCCGCGAGCGCGCAGGTCGTCCAGGGTCGCGCGGGTGAGCTGCGAGGCGTGGCCCTGACCCTCGTGGCGCGGGTCGATCTCGACGTGCGGCAGCAGAACGGCTGCCCCGACCTGCTCGAAGTCGGCGACACCGATCCGTTCGTCGCCGAGGTAGGCCTCGTAGCGGCTGCGCTCCTCGTCGCGGCGGACGGTCAGCTCGCTCATCGTGTCTCCTCCATGCCTGGGCCGGTCACTCTGTCCAGATCCAACCAGTCGGCCATCTGCTCCAACTGTCGCCCCAGGGCTCGCCGGGCGGCGACGTCCGCGTGCACCTCCCAGTGCACCCCCTGCACCAGCAACGCCCCCGCCGCCCGGTCCGCCTTGAGATCGACCCGCCCCACCAGCCGGTCGCCGAAGAGGAAGGGCAGCACGTAGTAGCCGTGCACCCGCTGCGGCGCCGGCACGTAGATCTCCAGCCGGTAGTGGAAGTCCCACAGCTTGTGCGTGCGATCCCGCTGCCAGATGAGCGAGTCGAACGGGCTGAGCAGCGCCTCGGCGTGCACGGCGCGGGGACGCGCGGCGTCGACGTGCAGGTAGGCAGGGCGATCCCAACCCTCGATCGTCACCGGCTCCAGCTCTCCGGCGCCCACCAGCGTCTCGAGAGCGGGCGCCGCCTGCTCCGGGCTGAGCCGGAAGTAGTCGCGCAGGCACTGCACGGTGGCGATACCGTGGGCTCGCGCCGCGATCCGCATGAGTTCCACGAACGCCTCGGCCGGAGCGGGCCGGGAGGCCCGATCTGCTGCGGCGCGCTGCGTCGGCGGAAGGACCCGGCGTACGGCGTCGTAGCGCCGCTCGAACTGCGCGGTGCGCCCCGCCGAGCTGATGTCACCGGCCCAGAACAGGTGCTCCAACGCGTTCTTCACCAGGGACCAGTTCCATCCCCAGTGTTCGGTCGGGCGCACCACGTCTGCGGCGAGTCGTGCCTCGCACTCGCGGGTGGTGAGCGGGCCGTGCCCCTGCACCTCGGCGAGCACCTGCGCCACCAGATCCGGGTGGTCGCGGGCGACCCGACGCATCCCGCCCCAGGCGTCGGCATGGGCCCGCTGCATCCGGAAGTCCAGCAGGGGCCAGGTGGCCGGAGGGATCAGGCTGGCCTCGTGGGCCCAGTACTCCACGAGCCGGCGCGGCGCGCGGTCACGGGCTCGGTCGAGCAGATCGCGGTCGTACGCACCGAGTCGTGAGAAGAACGGCAGGTACTGACTGCGCACCAGCACGTTGACACTGTCGATCTGCACCACACCCACGCGGTCGATGACCCGTTGCAGGGACCGGGTGGTCACCGGACCGGCAGGTCGCAGGCCGTGGAAACCCTGCGCGGCCAGCGCGATCCGCCTGGCGGACCCAGCGCGGACCACTCTGGGCGCGGCGCTGGAGGACATGAGGGGCATTGTGCCCGTCGGCACCGACGGCTCGGCTACTTGCGTTCGTTGGAGTCGACCAGGCCCGTCGACACCGCCCACAGGGTGGCCTCGACCCGGCTGTTCAGATCGAGCTTCTCCAGGATCTTGCGCACGTGGTTCTTGACCGTGTTCTCCGCGATGAACAGCTCGGAGGCCACCTTGCGATTGGAGTGGCCGGACGCGACCAATACGAGCACCTCCCGCTCCCGGCGGCTGAGCGTGCCCGCCGCCGAGTCCTCGATCGCGGCACGCAGCGCGCCCGAGACCGCCAGCGGCAGCACCAGCGGCACCAGGGGCGCGGAGATCCATCCCCCGCCGGCGGACACCGCCCGCACCGCAGCCTCGAACTCCTCGGCTCCCGCGTCCTGCAGGAGCAGGCCGGCCGGGCCGTGCCGCAGGGCGGCCCCGACCGCGAACGGCTCGGCCGGACCGACGAGCAGGATGATCTTGGGATGGTCCGGGTCGGTGGCGAGGGCGCGCAGCGCGGCCGCCAGCCCGGGCAACTCCGGTTGCACGAGAACGACGTCCGCGGGCCTGGCCGCCGACAGCTGGTCGCCGTCGGCGGCCGAGGCCACCACCTCCATGCCGTGTTCCTGGAGCACGGCCGCGATCCCACGTCGGTAGATCGGGCTGGCGGCGGCGACCTGCACGGTGATTCGCTGGTCGCTCACGCTTCCAGATTGTGCCTCAGACGGTGGCCGCGACCCCCGGGGTTGGCGAATTCGACGAGTTCGGATCCTCGGCGGCGACTTCGAGCTGGATGACGCCGTAGGACCAGCCGCGTCGCCGGTAGACGACGCTGGGTGTGCCGGTGTCGGCGTCCTGGTAGAGGTAGAAGTCGTGGCCGACCAGTTCCATCTCCCGTAGGGCCTGGTCCACGCCCATCGGCACGCTGCGGTGCACCTTCTCCCGCAGTTCGATCGGGCAGTCCTCGTCCCCGCCGAGGGCGGCGACGTGGGGTGGCAGCGGATCGGGATGTCCGTCCAGTTGCGCGGGTCCGCCCGGCCCCGAGGTGTCCGACCAGTCGGTGAGGGCCGCCGTGGCCCGGGCGACCGAGACGGGGACGCGCCGCCCCCGGTGCACCCGTCGTTTGTCGTGCTGGCGTCGCAGCCGCTCCCCCAGCCGGGTCGCCGCCAGGTCCAGGGCGGCGTACTCGTCATCGGCGCTCGCCTCCGCCCTGATGACCGATCGCTTGGCGTAACAGGTGATCTCGATGCGTTGTGCTTCCTTCGCCTGGCGGGGGTTGGCCTCGTGCGTCACAACCACCTCACAACGGCCCACGGCCGGGTCAAGCTGCGGCACCTTGGCCAGCTTGTCCTCGATGTGGCGCTGAAAACGCTCGGGCACAGCCACGTGACGTCCGGTCACACTGATCTCCATGAACGACCTCCTGATCGCGATGCGGGGCAGATCCTGGTGGCGGGCCGGACCGGTCAGGCCGACGGATCACCCCCACGCGAGGAGGGGCGGGGCAGAGCGGCGGCACGTAGCGTGCCGACAGTGCGCTCCATCCCCTGACGGTAACCGGCCCGGGGGGTGGCGGCAATGGTGCAAGCAACGACGTGGGACGCCCCCGCGGACCTCAGAGCCCTGGCCGCCTCGACCAGGGTGGACCCGGTCGTGACGATGTCGTCGAACACGACGACCACGCGTCCGTCGACGAGCGGACCGACGTCATCGCGGACCCGCATCGCTCCGCTCAGGTTGTCGGCCCGTGCAGTCGCATCGAGGCCGGCCTGATCCCGGGTCCGGCGCGTGACCCTCAGCAGCCTCACCGGCCGCGGGAGCACGCCGTCGTGTCGCGCGAGCGCCCGGGTGACCAGGTCCCACAAGGGATCTCGCCCTCGGGTTCGCAAGGCTCGCGCGGACGACGGGACAATAGTGACCGCCAGAGTGCCCGCGAGCATCGCGTCCCTCACCGCGGAGTCCTCCTGCAGGCACCCGTAGAGCGCACCGCGTACGAACGGCGCGCAGCACTGCACGAGATCCGGGCGGTCGTCGTCCTTGTAGCAGCGCAGCACCTGTGCGAGCACTCCGGCGTAGATGCCCTGCGCCCATGTCGGCGGGAAGCCCTCCGGCTCCGGGCTCGGCCGCACCCGGATGCTCACCGGCTCCAGTGCCGCGGACAAATCTCCCGCACACCTGCCGCAGACGCGTGCGCCGGCCGCGTCGCATCCGGCGCACCGGCGGGGTGCGACCAGATCCAGCAGTTCCTCCACCCAGCGCATCACACCAGGAGATCAGCGCTCGATCTCGCTGTCCGGTCCCGGCCGACACGGGTGTGGACGGGGCAGCCGGGATTCAGGGGATGTGGACCGGCTACGCCACGGGTGCTCAGGTGCCGGGTGCGGCGAGGTCGTCAGCGCCGGGGATGCGCGCCCAACCGGCCCCTTGACGGGTCCAGACACTGCCGCGGTGATCCAGCACGTAGATGTCGTCGGTGCCACTACCGCCCGACACGACGCTCTGCACGCCAAGCGGGGCGGCGAACATATCCGGCTGCCCGCTCAGCGGCACCAGCGCGATCTCGTCCGCCCCCTGGGTGTGACCCTTCTCCGGTGTGGTGGCACCGAGGACGCCCAGGGTCACGTCGTCGAGCCATGCGACGTCCGCATAGGACGCGAGAGCCACCGGCATCGTCTCGGGCGTGCCGATGCCGGTGGGAATACCTCGGGAGTCCCGCAGCAGCCCCGCCACCTGGACGGAGGTGCGGCCCTGCCCGTCTCGTACGACCATGGCCACTCGCGCGCCTTCCGCGGACACCTTCAGCGCCAGCACGACCGACCGCCCGAGCCACGGCACCGATAGTTGACGAGCGGTCATCCGGGACCCTGCAGCGGTGTCGACGGCCCACACACCCCCGCCGGACGGCGCTGCGCCGCGCCGCGGGGTGCCTGAGATGCCCGCGACGAGGGCCGTGCTGCCGGTGAAGGTCGGCCGGGTCAGGTTGCCGGCGAACGTCGGCACCACGTGGAAGCTGCGTTTCACCCACACACCCAAGGAAGCGCGGTCGATCGACAATGCCGCGATCGCATCGCCAGAGGTGTCGGCGCCCAGGTCGTAGTACTTCGAGGAGATCGCCGGCAGTCGCACGGTGTTCTCCCCTGACTCCCCGGAACCCCGCAGCGGACCCGCGGGCCCCGAGCCCTGCCAGGACAGGACCGATCCGTTGCGCGTGATCAGCGCCGCGCTGGGGGGACCGGCCACTGCATAGCCCAGGTCCGCCGCGGTCGCCGGCTGGGCGAGCAGGTGCGGGGCGGCCACCCGGTTGCCGCCGGCCGTGAGTTCGACGCGGGTCACCGACGGAACGACCATGACGGTCGAGTTCACACCGGTGAGCGACGCGGTCATGGCGGCCCATAGCGCCGTACGAACCGTGCCGTCCGCCCTCTGGGCCGAGGCTGTCAGGTCGATCGAGGCGACCCCGGTGTTCGGATCCACCGGTACGGCGTTGATCGCGAGGCCGATGTGCGACTGGTTCGGGGTGCGCAGCGCACCCTGCAACCAGGCCGGCGGTGCTGCGAGTACGGCGCGGGCGACGGCGGTCGCCAGGCCCGCGGCGGGATACCACTGCACGTCCGGGACGAGCACCCTGGACGTCGCGCTGGGGTAGTAGATGCGCTGCGGGGTGTAGACCTGGGAGAAGTTCACGTTGCTGATCCAGGGACGGAAACCGGCCGGCAGGCTGCTGATCCGCCACTGACCCCCCACCCTGGTCACTCCGAACGACGCACCGATCCTGCTGTTCGGCTCGCGAGCGGTGATATGGCCGGTCGTGTCGAGGACGGCCTGCTCCACTGCCGACACCCGGACCCGGCCGGATCCCTGCTGCGTGACCTTGAAGTCGGAGTCGCTGGTGGTGATGACCGCGCCCTCGGCCGACTGCCACTTCGCCGACGCCGTCGAGGTGAGGAACTGCCGCGCTACGCCGTAGTCGTCGTCGAGGCTGGCCCCCGCTACGAGGAATCCCGTGACGACGTCCTCGGCCGACTCGCCGTCGTACGGACCGATCGGCTGCACGTCCACGTGGGGCACGGCGGCGTTGCTGATCGGCTGCTCTGCGTGGACGGTGCCGGTGGCCGCGAGGCCCGCGCAGCCTGTCAGGGTGAGCGGGAGCAGCAGCGCCAGGGTCCAGCGTGCCCGGGTGCGACCCGGGGTCACGACCGGTCCCTCTCCATTCGGGTGATCTCGGCCGCCGCGTGCGTCGTGGACCCTGGTGCCGTCCGGGTCCCGATGGTGAGGCTGTCCGCCTGCGGCATGATGCGGCCGACGGCGGAGTCGTCCGGGGCCAGGTTGAGAGGCGAACGGGCAATGGGGACACCGGTCTTCGCGGGCAGTGTCAGCCGGAAGCAAGCGCCCTGGCCGGGCTCGCCCCAGGCCTGCAGCCAGCCGTCGTGCAGGCGTGCGTCGTCCAAGGAGATCGAGAGCCCGAGTCCGCTGCCGCCCGTCGTTCGGGCACGGGCGGGGTCGGCGCGCCAGAACCGGTTGAAGACGCGGGCCGAGTCGCCCGGTGCCAGCCCGACGCCGTAGTCACGCACGGACACTGCGACCGCGGTGGAGTTGCTGCCGACCGTGATGTCGATGGGCCGGCCCTCGCTATGCTCGATCGCGTTGCTCACGAGGTTGCGCACGATGCGCTCGACCCGGCGCCGGTCCATGGGCGCGACCGCGGGCCGCCGTCCGTGCACCCGCAGGCGGGTGTGGTTGCGGGTGGCGAGGGACTCATACCCGTCGCAGACCCGGCGCACGATGTCGCGGATGTCGACCGGTTCGTCCTGCAGCGAGCTCGCGCCGGCGTCGAAGCGGCTGATCTCGAGGAGGTCGGTGAGGAGCGTCTCGAAGCGGTCGAGCTCCCGGTTCAGCAGTTCCGCCGACCGCGCCACCGGTTCCGCGAAGTCGGCGCGCCGGTCGTGGAGCATGTCCGCAGCCATCCGGATGGTGGTGAGCGGCGTCCGCAACTCGTGCGACACGTCGGAGGTGAATCGCTTCTGAAGGGTGGACAGGTCCTCGAGTTGTCGGATCTGCCGCTGCAGGCTGTCCGCCATGGCGTTGAAGGACGTCGCCAGCCGTGCGAGGTCGTCCTCGCCGCGCACCGGCATCCGTTCGTTGAGCGCACCGTCGCTCAGTCGTTCGGCGACGTGCGCGGCGGAGCGCACGGGCGCAACCACGAGGCGGGTGACCAGGTAGGCGAGCGACGCGAGCATCAGGATCAGGAGGATGCCGCCGACGGCGAACGCGCTCTTGACGATGCCGAGGGTCTCCTCCTCGGTGTCCATCGGGTAGACCAGATAGAGGTCGTAGACCCCGGCGCCGGGCACGACCACCTGTGACCCCACCATCACGGCGGAGATGTGGCCTGTGCCGATTCCACTCCCGTTCTCGACACCGTTGATGTAGCGCGGCACGTAGCGCGGCACGGTCACGATCTGAGTCTGCTGGTGCGTCGGGTCCTTGGCGACGGCCTCCTGCATCGCCTTCGGGACGACGGTGTTCTTGGGTCCGGTGCTCTGCTTGCTCAGGCGTTGGGTGACCGGGGCCAGACCCTGCTCGAAGATGACCCGTCGGGACAGGTCGTCGCCAGGAGACGCCACTGACTGGACGGTCTGCCGTACGAGCGATTCCAGCGAGGCGCGGTCGGGCTTGTCGTTGGCGCTGAAGTAGCCCTGCGCGACGGCGCGCTTGGACAGTGCGTCCTGCTCGGCGGAGTGGACCTTGTTGTCCATTAGGCCGTCGGCGATCCGCTGGTACATGTAACTGCCCAGCACGAAAGTGAGGAGCACACCGGCGGTGACCGTGATGGTGATGACCCTGGCGTGGATGGAGCGGCGCCAGGTGCGGCGTACGAACCTCCAGGCACGACCCGCCCGAGAGCGCCGCGCACCGGTCACCAGCACCAGCTCGCTCATGGGGCGCCGGCCGCCCGGGCGTCGTCGCCGGTCATGCCGGACCCGCCTTGTAGCCCACCCCGCGGACCGTGAGCACGATCGTGGGGTTCTCCGGGTCCTTCTCGACCTTCGACCGCAGACGCTGCACGTGCACGTTGACTAGCCGGGTGTCGCCCGCGTGGCGGTAACCCCAGACCTGGTCCAGGAGCACCTCGCGGGTGAAGACCTGCCACGGCTTGCGGGCCAGCGCGACCAGCAGGTCGAACTCCAGCGGCGTGAGCGAGATGGCCTCGCCACCGCGGGTGACCTTGTGGCCGGACACATCGATGTCCAGGTCGGCCAGGGTCAGGTGCTCGGTCTCGGGCTCGTCGTTGCGGCGCAACCGCGCCCGCACGCGGGCGATGAGCTCCTGCGGCTTGAACGGCTTGGTGATGTAGTCGTCGGCCCCGGACTCCAGCCCGGCCACCACGTCGATCGTGTCAGTGCGCGCGGTCAGCATCACGATGGGCACCACGGACTCCGCACGGATCGCCCGGCATACGTCGACGCCGCTCATCCCGGGCAGCATCACGTCGAGCAGCACCACGTCGGGCGAACTGTCGCGGAACGCCTGCATCGCCTTGGCGCCGTCAGCGCAATGGCTGGTCTGCAGACCCTCCCCGCGCAGGATGATGCCGAGCATCTCCGCCAGTGAAGGGTCGTCGTCGACGATCAGCACCTGTCCCCGCATGGGCATCGAGCAGATCTCCCTCTGGTATGACGACGTAGCGGTCAGTTTCCCACATTGCGAGACGAGTCCCGACGAGGCCGGTCGAGTCCACCACCTGAGATGCGAGGACCACGTGCGGCGACCCGGGAGATCGGTGATCTCCCGGGTCGCTCTTCACGTGCAGGACTTCGTGGGGCGACTCAGTAGCGGTAGTGCTCCGGCTTGTACGGCCCGGCGACGTCCACGCCCAGGTACTCGGCCTGGCCCTTGGTCAGCTCGGTCAGGTGCACGCCGAGCGCGTCCAGGTGCAGGCGCGCGACCTTCTCGTCCAGGTGCTTGGGAAGCACGTAGACCTGCTTCTCATACTCACCGGGCTTCGTGAACAGCTCGATCTGCGCGATCGTCTGGTTCGCGAAGCTGTTGGACATCACGAACGACGGGTGGCCGGTCGCGTTGCCCAGGTTCATCAGCCGGCCCTCGGACAGCACGATGATGCTGTTGCCCGAGGGGAAGGTCCACTCGTGCACCTGCGGCTTGATCTCGGTCTTGGTGATGCCGGGGACCTTGGCCAGACCGGCCATGTCCAGCTCGTTGTCGAAGTGACCGATGTTGGACACGATCGCCTTGTTCTTCATCTTCGACATCTGCTCGGCGGTGATGACGTCGTAGCAGCCGGTCGTGGTGACGTAGATGTCGGCGATGTCCAGCACGTCGTCGAGACGGGCGACCTGGAAGCCCTCCATCGCGGCCTGCAGCGCGCAGATCGGGTCGACCTCGGTGACGATGACGCGAGCGCCCTGACCGGCGAGGGACTGCGCGCAGCCCTTGCCGACGTCGCCGTAGCCGCACACCACGGCGACCTTGCCGCCGATGAGGACGTCGGTGGCGCGGTTCAGCCCGTCGATCAGGCTGTGCCGGCAGCCGTACTTGTTGTCGAACTTGGACTTGGTGACCGAGTCGTTGACGTTGATGGCCGGGAAGAGCAGCTCACCCGCGCGCGCCAGCTCGTACAGGCGGTGCACACCGGTGGTGGTCTCCTCGGTGACGCCGCGGACGCCCTCGGAGATCTTGGTCCACTTGTGGGGGTCGGTCGCGATGGTGGAACGGACCAGGTCCTTGAAGACCGCGAACTCCTCGGAGTCCGCCTCGGTCGTGGCGGGCACGGCTCCGGCGAGCTCCCACTCGCGGCCCTTGTGCACCAGCATCGTGGCGTCGCCACCGTCGTCCAGGATCATGTTGGGACCCTCGCCGCCGGGCCAGGTGAGGATCTTGTCGGTGCAGGCCCAGTACTCCTCGAGCGTCTCACCCTTCCAGGCGAAGACCGGGACACCCTGGGGGTCCTCGGCGGTGCCGTTCGGTCCGAGGACCGACGCGGCGGCGGCCTCGTCCTGGGTGGAGTAGATGTTGCAGGAGGCCCAGCGGACCTCGGCGCCGAGCGCGGTCAGCGTCTCGATGAGGACGGCGGTCTGCACCGTCATGTGCAGGGAGCCGGCGATGCGCGCGCCCTTCAGCGGCTTGCTCATACCGAATTCCTCGCGCAGGGACATCAGGCCGGGCATCTCGTGCTCGGCGAGGCGCAGTTGGTGTCGGCCTGCTTCGGCGAGGCCCAGGTCTTTGACCTTGTAGTCGAACGACATGGAGATCGCTCTCCTTCCGCCACGGCAGCAGCCATGGCTGATCGAATGTGGTCTACGAATGGACCCGGCGCGCCCTGCTGGGCTGCGTGGCACGGGTTATCACCCACGCCGGCACTGCCGATTCTACCGGTGAACGACCATCGCCCACGACCGGAGCGGCACGATCGCGGCAGCGCGCGTTCTAGCCCGCTCGGCCCCGAACGCGAGTGTCACCGTCCCCGCCTCCGTTGTTATGGCCCGCTCGGCCCTGAACGCGCGCCATTTCGGGTGCATGTGATCGCACGCAGGGCCGCTATCGGTGGTCGGTGATTGTATGTGGACATGAGTTCGAACGCCGCGGTGCTGACGCCGCCCGACCCGCGCACCACCCTGTCGCGCGTGGTGGGCCGATTGAACTCCGCTCACGCAGATCTGGTGTCGCTGGTCGCGCAGGTCATCGACGACGACTCGTGGGCGCTCAGCGGCATCAGCTCTCCCGAGCACTGGTTGACCTGTTACGCGGGCCTGACGCACGGCGACGCCGCACGCGTCACCGGCATCGCGCGCCGCACCCGGTCCTTGCCGGGGCTGGCGCGCGGCCTCGACGATGGCGAGCTGTCGATCGGACAGGCGGCGGTGATCGCGAAGTACACCCCCGACGGCTTCGACGACAGCGTTGTAGAACTGGCGCGGCATGCCACGGTGACCCAACTGCGCCGTGCACTCGCGCGGTACGAATTCGCGCCCGCGGCGCCCGAGCCGGACTCCCCGCCCAAGCGTCACGACCCGTTCGACCCATCGGTGGCGCGACCACAGCTGTCGATGCAGACCCGGGACGGCCGCTTCCACCTGACATACGACGCGCCGGCCGACATCGGTGCCCTGGTTCAGCAGTCGATCGTCGAGGCCAAGGACGCGCTGTTCCTTGCCGGTCAGCCGCACATCACGATGGCCGACGCCCTGACCGAGGTCGCGACCCGGTTCCTCGAACGCGGAGCAGAGCTATCGGGCGGTCGCTCCGGGAAGTTCCGGACTTACCTGCACCTGGACACCGCGGGCCGCGGGTGGGTGACGAAGGGCAGTTCGCTC
This sequence comes from Allobranchiibius sp. GilTou38, assembly GCF_017565325.1. Classification (NCBI taxonomy): domain Bacteria; kingdom Bacillati; phylum Actinomycetota; class Actinomycetes; order Micrococcales; family Dermacoccaceae; genus Allobranchiibius; species Allobranchiibius sp. GilTou38. The sequence goes on from NZ_JAGEKN010000004.1 coordinate 129,480, forward strand.
CCACAGCACCTGCTGCGCAAATGGTCCTGCGACGGACTCGTCCAGCCGGTCTGGGAGACGCAGGGGTCACCGGTCAACGTCGGCCGCACCCAGCGCATCGTTCCGCGGCGAACGCGCCGTCTCGTGGAGGACAGGGACGGAGGATGCCGGCACCCCGGATGCTTCGCCACCCACCACGTCGAGTGCCACCACGTGACGCACTGGGCCGACGGCGGCGACACCGACATGAACGGTCTGATCAGCCGGTGTCCCTACCACCACGACCGGCACCACAGCGGCGATTTCCACATCGAACCCGTGCTTGGCCACCCAGGTCAGTTCCGCTTCCTGGACCGGTCCGGCGTCACCCTCGGGCCGGTGCCCGGCGTCCCACTGGATCCCGGCACCGAGGACGACGTCACCCCGTACCGCGGGGCATCCGGTGAGGCCCTCTACCCGGACTGGGTGCGATTCCGGCCGAATCCAACAGCCGCCGAGATCATGGACGTCCGCCGGTTGTGGGCGCTCGCCGCCGGCACCGGAGAACCGCCGGATCTCGTGGTGCCCGAGCATCCGGACCCCGGGTCCATCGAGTCCGGACGTCCACATCTCGCGCTGGCTAGAGTCGACGGTATGAGCGATGACACCCCGCAGCACCCGATCCCCGACGAGCTGAAGATCGACGTCGACCAGGACAAGCTCGACAAGTGGGACGCGGTGAGCGAGGAGTACGCCGGCGAGGGTGATGAGGAGAAGCACCGCCCGGTCTTCACCGACGACTCCACCACGACCGGCCGGGAGACCGACGGCAGCTCCCAGGATCAGGCGGGCGACGCCACCGGTATCGGCATCAGGGACGACCAGGAACGCCCGGACGAGGACGAACCCGACCAGGCCGCCACCGACGCGTGACGCGCACGGGTGCCGCCGTCAGCTGAGCGGTGCCACGTCGACCCCGTGATGCACGAGGTCGTGCAGGCAGTACTGGCCGAGGGTGAGCACGGTGAAGCGCGAACCGTTGGAGCGCACACCCGTGCGGCCCCAGGCATCCGGTGCGACCTGCGCCCACCCGGCGACCAGGCTCTGCGCCGCCACAGACAGCTCGCTCGCGACGTCGGAGGGATCGGAGTCGCCGTAATGCTCGCGCCCAGCGGTCTCGTCCTGGTCCCAGTCGTCGAACGTCGGGTCGTCCTCGGTGAGCATCGACCTCAAGCGGCCGGCGAAGACCCGGCAGACGTCACGCACGTGGCACGCGTACTCCAGATCGGACCATCGCGCCGGGTCGCGGCGCTCGCGAGCACCTGCCCGGAGGGCGACGTCCGGCCACGGCTCCAGTGCCCGACGCAACTCCTCCGCCAACGAGGGAGCCGGCACCTCACCGGCCGCCAGTCCGCACTCAGGACAACGCCGTTCGAGCGTCCACGTCCAGTCCTTGTCGTCCGGAACGATGTCCTGCCCGTCGAAGGTCACGACGGCCAACCCGGCTGCAGAGAACGGTAGACCCCGGTGCGAAGCTCGGTCGCCCAGAACGAGAGCCCGGGCATGCCGACGTCGGCGGCCACTTGGATCTCGGCCTCGACGTCGTAGGGCACCCGCACGAACTGCAGCCCGAACGGGCCCGGCAGGTCACTGCCCACGGCTCCCTCGAGGACGGCGTACGACGGGATGGGCTCATCGAGCGCGTTGCCGACACTGCCGACGTTGAACAGCGTTCGCCCGTCGCGCACGCTCAGGTAGGCGTCGTGGATGTCGCCGTACCCGACCACCGTGGGCACCGGGCCGGACCCGGTCAGAGCCGTGGCGGCGAACATCCCGTCGAACTCCACCGGCGACAGGTCGGCGTACACCTTCGTGTGCACATCGCCGGCGCTGGCATGCAGCAGGCGCACCCGCCGGCCGCCGACCAGCAGGTCGTGCGACAACGGCAGAGTACGCAGCCACGGCAGTTGCTCGGCGCGCAGTTCCTCCCGCCACCACCACAGCGAGGGATCGCGGTACGTCGGCTGTTCGGCGGGCAGGAAGTCCTCCCAGTTCCCACGCAGGTTGACCTCGCAGACCTCGCGGCACAGGTCGGCCGCCTGCTGTCCCCGTGGGCCCTTCCCGATGAAGTCGCCCAGGTTGACGATGCGCGTGATACCCCGTGCGGCGATGTCTCCGAGCACCGCCTGCAGAGCGGTCAGGTTGCCGTGCACGTCGGAGATCAGCGCGATGCGGTCGATCGTCACGGCACGGGCGAGGCGTCGAGATCCGGTTCGAGATACATCACGAGCCGCAGGTCCGGCGCGCTCGCGCGGGCTCTCTCCTCGGCCGAGTTGATCGCGGCGGTCACCTGGGCGCCGGTGTCGGCGGCACCTACCGCGATCTTCGCCGCGACCAGCAACTCCTCCGGCCCGAGGTGCAGCGTCTTGGCGTGGATGACCCGGTCGACCCCCGGGGCGCCCTCGATCGCCGCGACGATCGCCCGGGCGACGGACGGGCTCGCGGACTCCCCCACGAGCAGCGACTTGGTCTCGATCGCGAGGACGACGGCGACGGCCACGAGCAGCAGGCCGATGAGTCCGGTGCCCGCGGCGTCCCAGTACGAGCTGCGGGTCAACACCGAGAGCACGACGCCGAAGAGCGCGAAGACCAGCCCGACCAGCGCCGCGAAGTCCTCGAGCAGGATCACCGGGAGCTCGGGCGCCTTGGCCCTGCGGATGAACTGCAGCCAGGAGGAATCGCCACGGTGCGGGTGGCTCTCGCGGACCGCCGTCCGGAACGACAGACCCTCCAGCACGATCGCCGCGAGGAGGACCACCACCGGCACCCACCACCAGTCCTGGCCGAAACCCGGCCGCTCCCCTTCGCCCGCATGCGCCTCGTGCGCCTTGTGGTACGCCTCGTAGAGCGCGAAGAGACCGCCGAGGCTGAAGAGCACGATCGAGACGACGAACCCGAAGACGTAGCGCTCACGGCCGTAGCCGAACGGGTGCTCCGGCGTGGCCGCCTTCTTCGCCCGCCGACCGCCGATCAGGAGCAGCAGCTGATTGCCGGAGTCGGCGAGGGAATGGATCCCCTCGGCGAGCATCGAGCTCATCCCGGTGAGGGCGAACGCGATCAGCTTCGTGATCGCGATGCCCAGGTTGGCCCCGAGCGCCGCGATGATCGCCTTGTTGCCACCCTCGCTCGACATGGGCGCAGTCTAGGTGCGGGTCAGTCGTCGAACTCCAGCCCCAGCAGCGCGTTCTCGACCACCTCGGCCAGTGCCGGGTGGATCCAGTACTGGCCCCGGGCCATCTGCGGCACCGTCAACCCGAAGGACATGGCCTGGATCGAGGTCTGGATCAGCGAACTGGCGTCCGGGCCCAGGAAGTGCGCGCCGATGAGCAGCTTGGTCTTCTTGTCGGCGATGAGCTTGACCATGCTGGTGGTGTCCTCCATGGCCCACCCGAACGCGACGTCGCCGTACTTCTGCACCTTGACCGTGACGTCGAGACCGGTCGCGCGGGCCTGCTCCTCAGTCAGCCCGACCGAGGAGATCTGCGGATGGGTGAAGACCGCCTGCGGCACGAAGCGGTGGTCGAAGGAGTGCAGGTCGTCCGGATGCGCCAGGTTGTGCGCCACGACGCGCGCCTCGTGATTCGCCACGTGCTTGAGCTGGTACGGCGAGCTCGCGTCGCCGAGGCTCCAGATGCCCTGGGCCGACGTGCGGCCGTGCGGGTCGACGACGATCCGGCCGTCCGGGTAGGTGTCCACCCCTGCGACGTCCAGGTCGAGCGAGGGCGAGTTCGGGGCACGTCCGGTCGCGACGAGCAGCACCTCGCCCCGCACCCGCGTGCCGTTGCCGAGCGTCAGCTCGACGCCGCCGTCCACTGCTTCGGCGCGCTCCAGAGGAGAGCCCAGGTGCACGTCCCACTTCTGCTCGGCCTGCTCGGTGAACGCCGCGGAGATGTCGGCGTCCTCCTTGGTCAGCAGTTGCTTGCCGCGCGCGACGATCTTGACGGCGACGCCGAGCGCGGAGAACACGTGAGCGAACTCCGCGGCGATGAACCCGCCGCCGAGGATGACCATCGAGGACGGCAGCTGTTCCATCCGCATCACCGTGTCGCTGGTGTGGAACGGCACGCCGGAGGCGGTGATCTCGTCGGGGACGACCGCGTGGCTGCCGCTGGCGAGCACGATCTGGTCTGCCGAGACCTCCTCCTCGCGACCGTCGACGGTGACCGTCAGGGTCTTCGGACCGGTGAACCGGCCCTCCCCGAGGTACGCCGTGGTGTTGGCCCCGTTGACCCGGTAGTCCCTTCCGCCCTGGGAGATCGGGTCGATGCGCCCGAAGATGCGGTCGCGGATGGCGGGCCATCGGATCCCGTCGACGTGCGCGTCGACGCCGTACCGGCTCGCGTCACGGACGGTGTCGGCCACCTCCGCTGCGTAGACGTACATCTTGGTCGGGATGCACCCGACGTTGAGGCAGGTGCCGCCGAACAGTCCCTTCTCGATGATCGCAACGGACTTGCCGTCGAAATCGGGGGTGACGAGAGAGTTGCCCGAACCGCTGCCGATGATGGCCAGGTCGAAGTGAGTCACGGTCTCAGCGTAGGGCGGGGCGTCCCAGCGGCGGACGCGACGGTCACTGCCCCTGCGCGATCTGCCCGCGGACGGTGTAGAGCTCCGGGAAGAACGTCTGGTCCAGTGAGCGCCGCAGGAACGCCACGCCGCTGGAACCGCCGGTGCCCGGCGCGCCGCCGATGATGCGCTCGACCGTCTTCAGATGCCGGAAGCGCCACAGCTGGAAGTTGTCCTCCAGGTCGACCAGTTCCTCGCACGTCTCGTAGATGTCCCAGTAGCGCGGCGGGTCGGAGTAGATCTCGTGGAACACCTCGACAATCGCGTCGTGCGGCACGTACGGCGTCGCCACGTCCCGCTCCAGCGCCTCGGGCGGCACCGCGAACCCGCGCCGGCCGAGCAGCTGCAGGAACACGTCGTAGATGCTCGGTTCGCGCAGCATCTCGGCGAGCAGGTCGCGGGCACCCGGCTCGGCGTCGAACACCCGCAGCATGTCGGGGTTCTTGTTGCCCAGCAGGAACTCCACGGCGCGGTACTGCACCGACTGGAATCCGGACGATGTCGCGAGGAAGGTGCGGAAGGTCGCGTACTCGCTCGGCGTGAGCGTCGCCAGCACCGACCACTGCTGGGTGAGCGTGGCCTGGATGTGCTTGACGCGGGCCAGTCGTTTGAGCGACGCCTGCAGCTCGTCGGCAGCGAAGAGGTCTCTGGCAGAACGCAACTCGTGCAGGACGAGCTTGAACCACAGCTCGCTGGTTTGGTGCTGGATGATGAAGAGCAGCTCGTCGTGCTGCGGTGGCACCGCGCGCGGGTGCTGCGAGGCCAGCAGCGTGTCCAGACCGAGGTAATCGGCGTACGACATCGGCGCGGGGCTGTGCGGTTCGGTGCTCACGCCGGGCACGCTATCCCGCAGACGGCCGCCCGCGACCGCGGCGACGGTCGCGCAGGTCGGCCACGTGCGGTGACACTGCGGGGTCGACGCCGAGTCCGATGGCCAGGTAGGTCGAGGCGAAGTCGACCATCGCGATGTGCTCGGCGAGCCGGACGACCGGATGACCTGGTGCAGCAATGGATTCGACCACGCGCACGTCGGCCTGACGAGCGGTCGCGAGCAGGTCGTCGGTGAGTGCTGCAGCCTCGTCGCCCTCAGGGGTGGGCAGGTCGGAGGGGGCGTCGCGCAGCATCAGCAGCCCCAGGCTCGGCTGCGCGGGGCCGTCGAGGAACGGGTCGGCGAAGATGTCCATGCCGGTGCGCCCGGCCAGTCCCTGGCCACCGCCAGCGGTGAACGGCCCGTCGAAGCACGCCACCACCTGCGAGGCGGCGTCCGGCAGCTCACCCCAGGTGGCCGGCATCCGCGCCGTCCGGGCGAGCATGGACGCCGCCCGCTGCGCGGCGACGCCGGTGAGCGGGTTGTCCCCGAGCACCACCGGCACGGTCTCGGCCAGTTGAACGGCCATTAGCTTGGCCGGGTTGACGAACGACTCCGAGGAGGGCCGGCAGGTCTCCGCCTGCTCGTCGAGCCGCGCGGCGATCTGCGGGAAGACAGCGTCCGGGACGTCGGCGAGGCCGAGCACGTCCGCCGCGAGCAGCACCGGGGTCAACAACGACCACAGCGACGTGCGGCTCGAGGTGCGACCACGCCCGACGCTGACGTGCACGCCGCGCGCCCGGTGCGCCGCCTCGGCCAGGGGCGAGTCGTCGGCGCCGACGGTCAGCAGGGCGGTGCCGCGACGGGCCGCCTCACGGGCGATGGCGACGGGCCCGTCGGCCGTCCCCGACAGGGACACCGCGAGGACCAGGTCGAGGGGTCCGACCCATCCGGGCAGCGGCAGGTTGCGCCGCACGGTGACCGGCACCGGCGAACCCGGCTCGGCGAGCAGCTCCAGCACGTCCGCGACGACCGAGGACCCGCCGAGTGCTGCGACCAGGACCGATCGGGGGCGTTCGCCGTACGCGACGCGCTCGACGCCGGCCTCCCGGCTCAGGGTGACGGCCTCGCGCACCTGCGCGCCGGCAGTCGCCAGCGAGCGCAGGCTGTCACGCGAGTCGCGCCAGCGCAGCTCTTCCGGATCGTCGATCCAGGACTCTTCGAGGGAGGGCACCGTGCTCAGCCGCGGATGAGGCGTGCCTCGTCGGCGAGCAGGACGGGGATCCCGTCGGTGATCGGGTAGCCGCGCCGGACGCCCTCCGCGTCGCAGGACGAGGCGCACTGCAGCTCCGGTCCGCCGTCCGGGGAGGTCGCGTCGACCAGCTCACCGCGGCAGACGGGGCAGCGCAGGATGTCGCGCAGCCAGGGTTCGAGACCGTGCGCTTCGTCGGTGCTCATATCGATCGGGTCTCCTTGTCGTGGATACGGATCCGAGCCAATGCCGCATCGCGTACGGCGGTCATTGTCGCTTCGTCGGCGGCTTCGACGTTGAGCCGCAGCAGGGGCTCGGTATTGCTGCCGCGCACGTTCAGCCACCACATCGGCGACCCATCGTGGGTGAAGGTCAGGCCGTCGAGGGTGTCCTCGACGACGCCGTCCTGGTGCAGCGCCCAGTCGCGCACCCGCGCGGTCGCCGCCGCCTTGTCGTCGACCGAGGAGTTGACCTCACCGGAGGCGACGTAGCGGCTGTACTCCCGCATCACCTCCGAGAGGGGACGACGGTCGGCTCCGAGGGCGGCGAGCACGTGCAGTGCGGCGAGCATGCCGGTGTCGGCGTACCAGAAGTCCTGGAAGTAGTAGTGGGCCGAGTGCTCTCCGCCGAAGATCGCGCGGTGGTGCGCCATGTCGGACTTGATGAACGAGTGACCCACGCGGGTACGCACCGCCTGGGCTCCGTGCTCGGTGATGATCTCCGGCACCGCCCGGGAGGAGATGAGGTTGTGCACCACACGGACCTGGTCGACAGGAGTGCCCGAGGCGACCGCACGCCCGATCTCACGGGTGGCCACGAGCGCCGTCACCGCCGACGCGCTGACCGGGTCGCCGTGCTCGTCCACCACGAAACACCGGTCGGCGTCGCCGTCGAAGGCGAGCCCCAGATCGGCCCCGTGCTCGCGGACGGCGGCCTGCAGATCGCGCAGGTTGTCCGGCTCCAGGGGATTCGCCGGGTGATTGGGGAAGGTGCCGTCGAGCTCGAAGTACATCGGCACGATCTCCAGCGGCAGCGCCGCCAGACCCGCTCCGGTGCCGAGGACGGCGGGGACGGTGTGCCCGCCCATCCCGTTGCCCGCATCGACCACGACCTTGAGCGGCCGGATCCCCTGCAGATCGACCAGCCGGCGCAGCAGCGCGGCGTACTCCCCCAGCAGGTCACGCTCGCGGACCACGCCGGGCGTGTCGACGGCGGCCGGCTGACCGTCGTCGAGCCACTCCTGTGCACGGTCGCGCACCTGATCCAGTCCGGTGTCGGTGCTGATCGGCCGGGCCCCCGCGCGAGAGAGCTTGATGCCGTTGTACTCCGCGGGGTTGTGACTCGCGGTGAACATCGCGCCGGGCAGATCCAGGGCGCCGCTGGCGTAGTAGAGACCATCGGTCGAGCAGAGTCCGATGAGCACCGCATCGACACCTCGCGCCATCACGCCCTCGGCGAACGCCGACACCAGTTGCGGTGAACTGGGGCGCATGTCGTGACCGATGACGACAGCGCTCGCGCCCTCGGGGATCGCGATCTGCTCGGCGAACGCGCCGCCGATCGCTCGGGCCACCTCGGGCGACAGTTGCTGCGGCACCAGGCCCCGCACGTCGTACGCCTTGACGAACTCGGCGAGGCGTGGGGAGGTCATGGCCGCAGCCTAACGGGGGTCAGGAGCTCGGCAGGATGCGCAACCGCGGCCGTCCCGGCTGGGCCGACGGGTCGGCGGCGGGACGCGCGGGTTCGCGTCGACCGGCCTCACGTACGGCGTCCGCGAGCGCTGCCAGATCGTCACCGGAGGGCACCGGCGGCTCCAGGTCGACAGCGAGTCGCACGACGTCCCAGCCGCGCGGGGCGGTGAACCGCGTGGTGTGAGCGGCGCACAGGTCGTAGGAGTGCGGCTCCGCGTAGGTGGCGAGCGGTCCGAGCACGATCGTGCAGTCCGCGTGCACGTAGGTCAGGGTGGCAACGGCCGGCCCCTGGCAGGCGCTGCGGTTGCACTGGCGCATCATCACGCGGGGGCTCGGGTGCATCACGCCGTGACTTTAGGCGAGCGCCCGGACTCGTCGTCATCGGCGCGCCGGGCGACGGCGAGGTCGACATGGCCGGGTGGCTGGATAGGCTCCTGGGATGACTGGGTACGCCGCCTGGCAGGACCTCCGCAGCACACCCGGACCCGGGACGCGCGCTGCCCGCCCTGCGCGTTCAGAGCGGCACGGCCGCGGCATCCGCGGGCCGTTGGCCTGGCCGAGGGTGCCTGTCATGCGCACCCGCGCAGAGGAGTTCGACGAGACCGTGCTGAGCGCCCTGGAGCGCGTCGAGCATCGCCTCGGCAGGCCGCTGGACATGCTCGAGGTGGCCGTCGAGGACGTGCCCACCCACGATCCGGCACCGTGGGAGTCCGACGTCGCGCTGGGTCGCACCTTTCCCGGCACCGGGAAGGCGACGCCGCGGGTCGTGATCTACCGCCGTCCGATCGAGGCGCGGGCCGTGGGCGAGGACGAGCTCGCCGACCTGATCGAGCAGATCGTCGCCGAGCAGGTCGCCGGCGTCGTCGGCATCCATCCCGACGACCTGCAGGACTGAGCGCACGTGACCGACCCCACCGCCGCACCGAACCTGCTGTCCGGACTCCCGCACGTCGGACGCGCGCCCGTGCTGGTCACCGGCGGCACCGGCACCCTCGGCCGGGCCGTGGTCCGCGAGCTGCTCGACTCCGACGTCCCCGCGAAGGTCCTCACCCGCCGCGCCGACGCCGGGACGGATGCGCAGGTGTGCGTCGGCGATCTGCGCACCGGCGCAGGGCTGAGCGACGCGGTGCAGAACGTGCAGGCGGTCATCCACTGCGCGACCGACCCCCACGGTCATGAGGTTGACGTCGACGGTCTGGAGCGGCTGTGCAACGCACTGGCCGAGAACAACCCGGACGCTCACCTCGTCCATGTGTCGATCGTCGGGTGCTGGGACAGCCCGCTTCCCTATTACCGGGTCAAGGCCGAGGCCGAACGGGTCGTCGGTGAGTCCAAGCGGCCGTACACGATCGTGCGTGCCACGCAGTTCCACGAGTTCGTCGAACGGATCTGCGGCGTGCATGTCGGCCCGATCGGCGTCGGACTGCGGGGCCTGCGGTTCGCGCCGTGCGACACCGCGTGGGTGGCACGACGGCTGGTGGACGTGGCGTTGGAGACCACGCCGACCGGCGGCACCGTCGAGCTGGCCGGGCCAGAGGTGCTGAGCGCCCGCGACATCGCTGTCCTCACCGCGCACCTGTCGGGTCGTCCCACCCCGCATCGGGTCCAGCTCCCGCGGGTCGGGCGCGTTCTGACAGCGCTGGGCAACGGTTCGAACCTGCCCGGCGACCAGGCCGTCCGAGGCGGTCGCTCCTACGCCCAGTGGTGGGCCGACCGCGCCTCGGAGTGAACCTCAGCCGCTCGCCGGCCGGAGCGCCGGAGCCTGCGCTGCCAGCGGGAGCGGCGTCAGCGTGGTCGTCGCGACGAGCGGGCCGTTGCGGTCCATACGACGCAGGGTGACCGCAGCCCAGACGGAGCCGGACCGCACCGTCACCCACACCGACCGCGCGGCCGGAAGTCCTTGCAGCAGAGGCGTGCCCGCGGCCAGCGAACGCCTGGTGGACGTGACCCGGCCCTGCGCGTCGACGGTGCTGACCACGATCTGCGCGGTGCGGCTCGCAGCCGTCACCCCCAGTACCGCGTCGCCGTTGCCCAGGCCCACGGGCAGGCCGGTGCCGGTGAGCGCGCGCGTGAGGGATGCACCCGTCGCCCAGGTGAGGTCACCGACTCCCGTCGCCGTCGTGCGCACCGAAGCGGCAGCGATGACCGGCTCGTCGGAGAGGACCTGCACGCCGTAGTCGCCGCGGGTCAGCCCGCGCAGGGTCAGCGAGCCGGTGCGTCCGGCCGCGACGGTGAGCACCTGCTCGGTGGCGATCGACCCGTCGGACGCCGTGGCGCGCACGCGTACGACGGCGTCCTGGGTGCCGGGATCGGCGACCCGCACCACCGGCGCGGGTCCGAGGACGGGTACGGCGGGCAGCACCTGCGTGGTCGCGGGCGACGCGCTCACGCCGGTGGTCTCCTCGCCGATCTGGGTCTCGCCGTCCATCCACACGTCGGCGGCCGCGATCGTGACGGGCCCACCGGAGGAGGTCACATGGATGGCGGGGTCGCTCCCGCTGCGCAGCGTGCCGAGGGTGAGGACGGTCCGCCGTCCGGGCGCGATCACCGTCCCCGCGACCGAGGACGGATCGCGTCCCGCGCTACCCACGACGGTCGCAGCCACCGTGATGGCTGAGCTGCCCGGGTTGGCGAGGACGAGGCGGGTCACCCGGCCGGGCTCGGTGCCACCGGCGAGCACCCACGCGTCCTGCACGGGAGCCGTGCACTGCAGGACGGAGATCCCACGAGCGGATCTGATGCTGTCGTAGGAATACTGCGTGGCGGTGCTGCCGGGCGCCAGGCTTCCGGTCGTGTCGAGCCGCATCGCCCGGTCCCCCGAGAGGGTGGTGGACGTCGTGCCCGTCCGCGTCGTGGGAACGGTGCCGCCGCCCGCTCCCTGGGTGCGGGTGCCTGCGGGCAGGACGCTGGTCGGTGCGCTGCCGGACAGCAGCGTCACCTGCTGCTGCGCGGCCTCCGGGTCAGTGCTGTCGCTCAGCCCGCCGCGGTCCGCACCGGGGCAGGTGACGGACGCGCTCTGCAGGGCCTGCGGGGTGCCGGAGACCGTGACCACGCGGTCCGCGGCGCGGGCCAGATGCACCTCGCCCTCGGCGCGCCCCGCGCCGTAGACCAGACCGGCCGCGACACCGCCGGCGATCAGCACCCGCAGCGCTCCGCCGATCCTCATGTGCCGCTCACCTGCTCCGTACGCGGTCGACGGGTGCCGAACGGGATCGCGAGGTACAGCACGACGATCAACAACCCGAGCTGCATCCAGGCGAGCCATTCGTGCCGGACACCGGTCTCGACCACAAGGTGACCGCCGCCGGCCGGCAGGACGTACGTCGGCTGGTCGGCACCCGGCGACGCCGACAGCACCCGCCCGTCGAGCGCGACTCGGCCGTGCTCGGTCCAGCCGCTGCCCTCCGAGAGCACGAGGGTGCGTCCCGGCGCCCCGGCGGGCACGGTCAGGTCGGTGCGCCCGTGTTGGGCACGGGAGGCGAGCTCGGTGGTGGGCCGGCCACCCTGCAGGATGACGAGTCGGCTGCTGCCGACCTCGTCGCCGCCGGTCGTGCTGGTGGGTTCCACCCGCCAGACCGACGAGGAGCGGCCGGCGGACAGCTGGGTGAGCCCCGCGGTCGTCGAGAGGGGTGCGTCCAGTCGTCGGACCGCGGCGGCTCCGCGCACCACGACGTACTCGACTCCGAGCTGGTGCATCAGACGGGAGCCTTCCGTGCGACCGCTCGCACCGGTCGAGGTGAGCACGCGGGCCGCTGCCGCCGTGCGGGCGTCGTACGACGGGTACGGGCTGCGCAGGTCGCGCGCGGGCAGGCCCGCCTCCCGGCCGATGAGCTGGTAGGTGACCGCGTCGTCGGATGCGGCGGTCAGCAGCAGGGCGCGGGGTGCGGGACCGGAGGTCAGCTGACGTTGTACGACCGATGGCAACGAGCTCACGACCGGCGTCAGCGCGGTGGCCGACGCGGTCCAGACCCCGAACCCTGCGACAGCGCAGGCCCCGACGCATGCGACGGCGGTGAGGCCGTGCACCCACGGACGCCACCGCCCGGCGCCCAGACCGGCGATGCCGAGCAGCCCGGCGGCGAGCAGCGCGAACCCGTAGACGTCGAGCGCGGGACCGGTCCAGGGCGTGGCGTCGCCACGGGACGTGGCCGCGAGCAGCACGTGGGGAGCCGCGAGGGCTGCGCCGAGCCCGAGCAGGCCGACCCCGACGAGCGCCGCCCCGGAGCGGCCGAGTCCGGTGCGCACCAGTCCGATCAGGCCGATCGCCAGCACGGGGATCGATGCGAGGACGGCGTAGGACCCCGGGCCGCCCGGGTGCAGCAGCGCCAACTCCCAGGGGTGGACGCCGCCGCCGCGGGTGGGGTCGAGGGCACCCGGACCGGCGAGCAGCCCGCGGCGGTCACCGGTCAGCACGTCGCGGCTCCACGGCCCCAGCAACAGCCACGGCACGACGAACACCGCGAGCGCCCGCAACCGGCCGACGCCGGGAGCGAGGAGCACGCCGGCCAACGCCACCGCGCTGCAGACGATCAACAGGACCGGAGAGAAGGCACCGGTAAGGGCGACCGCCAGCACCGCGGCGAAGGTGACCGCGCCGCTCGCGCCGCGACGCAGAGCCGCGAGGGTGCCGGCGAGCGCGAACGGCAGCAGGATGTGCCCCACGACGGCACCGAGGCGGCCCTGCGCGACGGCGGTGGTGAGCGTGGGCAGCGTGGCCCAGAGCAGTGCGACGGCCAGCCGCGGCCAGCGGGCGTCGGTCGCGACCCGGCCGGCGCGGTAGGCCGCCAGCCCGGACAGCGGCATCGCGGCGAACAGCAGCCAGGCGACGGCGACGCCCCCGGCGGCGTCATGGTCGATCCACGGCAGCAGACCCACGAGCCAGGCGAGCGGGGCCAGCACGAGCAGGTACGGCGCGTCGGTGGCGGGGTGTCCGAGGCCGGGGCCGACCCACGCGTCGCGGTAGGTGCGCCAGATGCCGGTCGCGTCGGTGTCGAAGGGCAGCAGTTGGCCACCGGTCAGGCCGCGCCCCGTGCCGGTCAGGGCGCCGCTGGTCAGCAGGTCACGCCACAGCACAGCGCTCGCGATCGCGAGCAGCAGCACCAGAAGACCCGCGGGTCCGAGCACGGACCTGGCGATGGGTCCGCGCTCGACAAGCAGTTCCTCGGCGACGGCCGGAACCGGACCTGTCTCGGCGGCGCCCGCGTCGCGTGCCATGGCGCCGCGGGAGCGCCCGCCGGCTCCGTCGAGCAGCCCGTCGTACGCGGCGCGCAGGGCTCCGGCCGCGGGAACGAACAGTCCCCGCAGATTGCGCCGACGGGTCGTGCCGCGCCGGAAGAATCGGCCGCGGGCGCCGAGGATGCGCAGCATGCCCAACGGTGCCGTGCCCTGCGCCAACTCGACCCCGGCGCGGCGGGGACGCTTGCCGAGCAGCAGCACCAGGGTCAGCAGGAGCGAACTGAGCGCGGTCCAGATCGCGAGGAACGGCATGCCGAGCAGGCTCGCCCGGGCCAGCGCCACCTGGCGGTGACGGCGCAGTGTCGTGGCGTCGCGGCCGGCGTCGCCGGCGACCTGACGCACCCGCGCTGCGGGGACCACGACGACGGAGTGGCCGATCAGGTGCGCGCGCCAGCCGAGGTCGAGACCGTCGCCCTCGCCGTCGAACGCCGGGTCGAAACCGCCGAGGGTGTTGTAGGTGTCCTGTCGCACCAGCATGCCGGCGCTGCTCACCGACAGCACGTCCCGGCGATGGTCCTGCTGACCCTGGTCGGTCTCGCCCGCCGCGGCGCCGACGTGCCGCCCGGTGCGGGTGACGTCGGTGCCGATGTCGAGCAGCACCGTGGGGTCGGCAGCGTCGACCACCTTGCACCCCGCGATACCGACCCGTTCGGACTGCGCGACCACGGCGGTCAGCTCCGCCAGGGCGCTGGAATCCGGCGCGGAGTCCTCGTGCAGGAGCCACAGCCAGTGCGTGCGATCACGCGGGCGGACGGGGCGACGACCCGCGCGACCGCCGGTACGACGTGCGACGACCAGGTCCTCGCCGGGTGCGGGCAGAGCATCGACCGCGGTGTCGACCATCGCGGCGAACGGCGCGTCACGCGGCACCGCGACGACCGACACCTGCGGGTACGCGCCGCGCAGTCGCTCGTGGTCGTCGATGTACCCGCGCATCATCCGGTCAGCGGTGGCGTCGACGACGACCAGCCGGTCGGGGGGGCGGGTCTGCTCGATCAGTGCCGCGCAGGTGGCGTCGAGGAAGGCGGGTCGGTCAAGACCGTCGGTGTGTCCGCCACGGACGACGAGCAGCGCCGTCACGAGACCCCCGGTGCGCTCATCCTCTGACGGCGGCCGGGAGGAGCGAGTCTGCAGCGTGCTCAGACTGCGCGCTTCTTCAGCTTGCGGCGCTCACGCTCGGAGAGGCCGCCCCAGATGCCGAACCGCTCGTCGTGAGCGAGTGCGTACTCGAGGCATTCGGCCTGCACGGTGCACCCGACGCAGACCTTCTTGGCCTCGCGGGTCGAACCGCCCTTCTCGGGGAAGAACGCCTCTGGGTCGGTCTGCGCGCACAGCGCGCGTTCCTGCCAGGACAACTCCCCCTCGTCGTCAACGCCGTCCCCATCGATCAAAGCAAATTCCTGCACGAGGTCCTCCAACACCGACCGGAAACGACGGAGCTAATTACACGCGTGTCATTCCCCCGAGTCAAGCCCGGATTGTGGTCCACTGCGCTGCTTTTCGAGGACACGGGTGATGATGGCGACCATGCACATAACCGCACTCGCCGGGGGCGTAGGAGGCGCACGATTTCTGCGCGGCCTGCTGCACCACCTGCAGACCCGTCCTGGCGGCCCGCACCAGGTCACGGTCATCGCCAACACCGGTGACGACATCACCCTCTTCGGGCTGCGCGTCTGCCCGGACGTCGACACCCTGCTCTACACCCTCGGCGGCGGGGTGCACGAGAGCCAGGGCTGGGGCCGGGCCGACGAGACGCACTCCGTGCAGGGCGAGCTCGCGGCGTACGGCGCGTCGCCGCAGTGGTTCGGTCTCGGCGACCGCGACTTCGGCACGCACATCGTGCGCAGCCAGTGGCTCGGGCAGGGACACACCCTGAGCGAGGTCGTCGGGCGGCTCGCGACCCGGTGGGGCCTGCCCGAGCAGGGCGTGCGGCTGCTGCCGATGACCGACACCCCGGTTGAGACCCACGTCGTGATCGACGACGAGGACGGGCAGCGCGCCGTGCACTTCCAGGAGTGGTGGGTGCGGATGCAGGCGTCCGTCCCCGCGCAGCGCTTCGTCGTGGCCGGGATGGATCGTGCCGCACCCGCGCCGGGCGTGCTGGACGCCATCCGGCAGGCCGACGTGGTGCTGCTCCCGCCGAGCAACCCTGTCGTCTCGATCGGCATCATCTTGTCGGTGCCCGGGGTGCGGGACGCCCTGCGTGGCACCGCCGCTCCCGTCGTCGGCGTCTCGCCGCTGGTCGGTGGCGCACCGGTGCGCGGCCACGCGGACGCCTGCCTGGCGGCGCTGGACGTGCCGGTCACCCCTGTCGGCGTCGCCGGCCTCTACGCCGACTTCCTGTCCGGGTGGCTGGTCGACGAGGGCGACGCGAGCGCGCGGTACGACGCCCGGCTGCAGGTGCGCGCAGTACCCCTGCTCATGACCTCGGTCGAGACGGCGGGCGCGATGGCGGGCGCCGCCCTGGACCTCGCCGCCGAACTGCCCCGACGGGGCTGAGGCGTGGCCACGACCGAACTGCGGGTCATCCCTCTCGGCGGTCTGCCGGAGATCGTCCACGGCGACGACCTCGCCGCCGTGCTCGCCGCCGGCATGACGACGGCGGACCTCGCGCTGCAGGACGGCGACATCCTGGTGGTGACCAGCAAGATCGTCTCCAAGGCCCTCGGCCTTTACGCCGACCCGACCAATCGCGCCTCACTCGTGCTCGCGCAGTCGACGTCCGTGGTGGCCGAACGCCGCACCCCCGACTCGGTCACCCGCGTCGTCGCCGCACGCAGCGGGCCGGTCATGGCGGGCGCCGGCATCGACGCCTCCAATGCACGCGAGGAGCGCCTGCTCCTGCTCCCCCACGACCCCGACGCTGCCGCGCGCGACCTGCACGAACGGCTCGCGGGCCTGGTGCCGGCGCGGTTCGCGGTGCTGCTCAGCGACACTTCGGGCCGTGCCTGGCGCGCCGGCCTCACCGATTTCGCGCTCGGCTCCAGCGGGCTCGCGGGCCTGGACGATCTGCGCGGGCACGCCGACACCCACGGCCGGGACCTCGCCGTCACGGTCCGCAACCTCGCCGACGAGATCGCCTCCGCCGCCGACCTGGTCAAGGGAAAGCTGCACCGGGTGCCGGTCGCGATCGTGCGCGGGCTCGCGCACCTCGTCCGAGAGCCCGGGGACGGCGTACCTGCTCGGGATCTGGTGCGCTCGGGACCGGGCGACTGGTTCGCGCTCGGTCGCGCGGAGGCCGTCCGTGACGCGCTCGGCGTGCCGGCCGGGAGCGAGCTGTCGCAGCAGGTGGGCATCGAGTCGGTGCAGCCCGAGACGCTCCTCGACCGGGTCGCCCGTGCCGTGCGGGTGGCACTGTGCGCCGACGACGAGGTGGGGGTCGACCTCGAAGGCTCCGGTGAGCTGGTCACGCTGAGCGCCGGCGATCCGATGGCCCTGGGCCGGGTGTGGGCCCGGCTGGAGGTGGCGCTGGCCGGTGAGCGCCTGGGGTGCGAGACGTCACGCGCCGGGACGGCGGTCACCGTGCGGGTACGCGAGCGCACCCTCCCTGCCGCGCCTACGGCAGGTGGGTCGGCAGGGTGATCCGGGAGCCGCGGCGCGGTTTGGTGAGGCCGCCGGCCGTGACGATGTACTGCACCCGGTAACGGTGCCCGACGTACGGCGTGAGCAGCCGCTCCAGCACCACGTCGTCGACCGCGGCGCCGGTCAGGGCCCAGCCGATGTCCGCGGCGACGTGGTAGTCGCCGAAGCTGACCGCGTCGGCGTCGCCCAACGCCCGCTGTACGGTCTCGGCCACGGTCCATACCCCCACCCCGGGGATGGACCCCAGCCGACGCCAGGCGGTCTGCAGCGGTAGCCGCTCCAGTTCCTCGAGCCGGTGGGCCACCTGGAGCACCCGCATCACGGTGTCGGCCCGCTGGGCATCGACGCCCGCGCGCAGCCACTCCCAGGACGGGATCCGCCGCCAGCCCGGCACGTCCGGCGGACACATCAACCCGAACTCCGCGCCGGGCCCGGGCGCGGGAGTCCCGTGGCGGCGTACCAGCACCCGGTACGCCGCGAACGCCTGCTTGCCGGTCACGCGCTGCTCGATGATCGCGGGCACCAGCGCCTCGAGCACCAGACCCGTGCGGCCGACCCGCCAGTGCTGCAGCCGTCGGGCGGCATCGCGCAGCTCCTCGTGGTGCACCTGGAACGCGCTGACGTCGTCGCGCGCGCCCAACCAGTCGGGAAGCGCCGCCGCACACCAGCTCGCGCCGGGTCCCCAGGCGTGCAGGTGAGCCCGATCGGCGTGCTCGCCGTCGGCTTCGCGCCACAGCCGCACCGTGGCCGGACCGTGCGGCGTCAGCACGCCGCGCCACAGCGCGCCCTCGTGTACGCGCCAGGTGGGGTCGCCCGCACCGCGGCGCAGCGGACCGAGGATCGCCCGGACCGGCACCGGACGCCCGGGCTCCCAGCGGGCGGTCTCGGGCGCCGTGCTCACCTGCGCCGGAAGGCCAGCAGTGCCAGGCCGAACGTGTCGCTCTCGTCGATGAGCGCGACCTCGCGGGCGCGGGCGCCCTCGTGCAGGTCGAAGTCGCCCAGCAGCGTCAACCCCTGCTCGTCGGCGCGGGCCACGAGCGAGCGCAGGTCGGCGACCGACAGGGCGCCCACCTCGGGAGGGCCGAGCCGCACCGTGATGGTGACGACGCCGCCGCGGCGCAGCGCACCCGCCGCGCGGGCCAGGTCGGCGTCCACCGTCTCGGCGACGCTGGAGTGCGGGTGCAGACGTGCGACCAGGTCAACCGATCGGGGGTCGATCGCGGTGCCGACGACCTCCGGACGCATCACGTCCACGTGCACGGGCTCGAACCCGGCCGTGACCGCCCATCGGGAGAAGACCGATCGCGCGCCGGCGGTGTCGACCACCACGGCGCGGCGACGACCGTCGTCGATGACCCGCAGCAGGGCCGCGAGCCCGCCGAGCGCCGCCCAGGCGGCGGTGTCGTCCAGGGTGCGCGGCAGGCCGAGACGCCGCGCACGACGTCGGGCCGCGCGGGCGTCGGCGCCGTCCACGAGCAGTGCCGTGACGCGTACGTCGGCTACGTCGGCGGCACCGAGCGAGGTCGCCGGTTCGGGGGGCCGGGGGATCTTCGCGGCGGCACCTCGCGCACCGAGTGCGGCGGCGCGCGCCCTCCCGAACGCCTTCTGCACGGTCGGCGAAGTCGCGATCCGACTCGCCGCAGTGGAGTTACCTATCACCTCGTCGACTCTAGCCCGCGGGGAGGTCGGCGGCCGCGACCGCCGCGGGCAGGTAGCGCCGCAGCAGGCCGCGCTGATCCGCGCCCAGGCGCTCCTCGAGATGCTCCAGACCGGGCACCAGCAAGCGCCGGGCCGGGAGGTCGTGCAGGGCGGCGAGGTTGAGCAGGGCGGTGCTCGACCCGCCGAGGACAGCGGCGCTGCCCACGACGCGCCCGTCCAGCTCGGCGGGCAGATCGCCCGTGAGGGTCTCGAAGCGGTCGTACCGGGACGGGTGCTCGGACGGGTGGGGCCGCACGACGAGCCGCCGGCCCGTGGCAGCGACCCGGTCGCGGACCTGCGCCACGTGATCCAGGTAGGCGGCCTGCGGGAGGGCGCCCATCTCGACCCAGGGCTGGGTGAGCAGCACGACCCGGTCGGCGCCGTCGCCGTCCCCCTCGCTGGTGCGGGATCGGAACTCCTCGGCGATCACCGGGTCGAGCGCCCAGTCGCGGGCAGCGTCGTACATCGCGAACCGCCGGGTGGTCAGCACCCGGTCGGCGAGCTGTACCGCGCTCGTGCGCACCGTGCACCACGGCTCCCTGACCCCCTGGCGCAGCCACGCGTCGTGCCGGGTGCGCCAGGTGCCGTAGCTGCCGATGCCCTCGTCGGTCACCACCACCGCGATCCGGGTCAGGCCGGCGCGCCGGCGCAGCTCGATCCACGGTCGGATACCCGGGGCGCCGACGGCGACATAGACGAGCTCGTCGCCGGCGGGGGACCAGTCCTCGAGGCGGTCGAGCATCCGGATCCGCATCCGTGGATCGTCCGGCAGCAGACGGGCCACGTCGGACGCGTCGACGCTGGCGCTGCCGAGGAAGGTGCCGCCGCCGAGGTAGCCGACGTCGATCAGGTCACCCCGCGCGGTGGAGTCCAGTGCCGTGCGCAGATAGGCGGACACGTGCACGAGGTGGGTGCGGCTGCGGACGCCCGTGACGACGACGCGCATCAGATGACCGGCGGCCGACCGGCCCGCGTCAACCGGCCGACCGTCCGCCAGGACATCGGCGCCCGCTCGCCGGGGTCGGTGGTCCAGCCCTCACGGAAGCCGTCCAGCCAGACCGACCGGGAGCGCGCGTCGGGCACCCGCAGCATCATCACGCCGGTCCAGGTGGCGAGGTAGACGGGGACGAGCGGCAGGGGCAGCCGTCGGCGCGCGACCCACACCCGGTTGCGGGCGTTGGTGCGGTAGAAGATGTCGTGCCGGGCGGCGTCGGTGGACGGGTGGTGCACCACCACCGAGGGGACGTACTCGATGCGCCAGCCGGCGTCCACGAGCCGCCACGCCAGGTCGATGCCCTCGTGGCCGAAGAAGAACTGCCCGGGCCACCCGCCGACCTGCTCGAACGCCGTACGCCGGATCATGAAGACGGCTTCCCAGAACCACGTCGCCGACCCGGCCCGCCCGCCGTCACGCACGTCGAACCGCGGCACCCAGCGGCGCGGCGCGGGTTTGCCCGTGGGATCCGCGCCGCGCGGCTGCGCGACCGCGACGCGGTCGTCGGCCCCGATGACTGCCGCGAGCCGGGAGAGCACGTCGGGCGTCGGAAGCGATGCGTCGTCGTCGTAGAAGTACAGGAACTCCCCGCGGGCCTCGCTCGCGCCCACGTTGCGGCCCTGCGGGATGCCGACGTTCTCCCGCAGGTGCACGGTGCGCACCCAGTCCGGCAGACCGTGGGGTTCCCAGCCGTTGCCGACCAGAACGACGTCGAGCTCGACGTCGCGCTGGGCACGCAGGGTGCTCAGCGCCTCGGCGAGCTGCACGGGGCGGTCGCCCATGTGCAGCAGCACCACGCCGATCGTGGGGGTCGTCGCCATCGGTCGCAGATCCTCCTTGGTGGGTGCGGGACCGCCTTAGGCTACGAGGATGAGCAACGACGGCCAGCACGCAGGCGCCGGTCCCACCCTGCTCGGGGGCGAGATGACCGGGTGGCGCGACGGCATCGACCCTCCGACGGCGCTCTCCGAGTGGGTCGCAGCCGTCCTCGACGACGCCGAGGGCAGCGTGCTGCTGATCGGCCCGCGGGCGGCCACGCTGGCCCGCCGGCTGGGCGAGCGGGCGACGGTGCTGGTGCGCGGCACGATCGATGCGGTGCGGTTGCACGCCGAGGGCGTCGACGTGCACTGCGGCGGCCTGGACCGGCTGCCGTTGCGGTCGGCCTACGACACCGTGGTGATCCTGGACCCGCCCGAACGCGTGCTCACGCCCGACTCCCCCGGCCTCGGGCACTTCGACCTGCTGGACCTGGCCGTCTCCCACGCCGACGGCCGGTTCATCGCCTACGTCCCGAACGCCCTCGCCGTCGAACCCGTCTCGCAGGGTCGGGCATCCGGCGATACATCGTGGTGGGTGGGCACTCCCGGGTACGACGACCGTCCACCGGTGCGCGCGGACCTGCCCGAGTCCGCGTCGCACCTGGTCCTGGGCGACGCGGTGGTGCTCGACGGCGCCCGCGTCACCGATCCGTTGGCCGGCACCACCGTCCGCGCGGCACTGCCGGCGCACCCTGACTGGCTGGACGCCCTGCGCGCCGGCGCTGTGCGCCAGCTCGCGAGCGGGTGGGTCCTCGTCCGCGGCCGGGACCTGCCCGAGCTGCCTGCCGTCTTCGCGCCCACGCTGCCCGACAACTCCCACACCGACGGCGAACCCCTGGAGGTGCTGCTCGTCGCGGCCCTGAGGACAGGGGATCTGGACCACGTCCGCGCCCTGGTGGTCCGCTACGGCGACCACGTAAATGCACTGCCGGCCGATCAACGCGGGCATGCCGTGCCGCGCAACACGGTCGTCGGCGAGGACGGCGTCCTGGCCCGGCGGGTGCTCGTCCAGGGTGCGGACGTCGCTGCACCCGTGGCCGTGGCGCACGGCCTGTGGGACGCCGCCGCGCTGGTCGCCGGCACCTCCCAGCACCCGTACGCGCCCGAGCTGGACGCCGCCGGGATCGCCCACGAGCTGGGAGCGCTCGCGGGACGGGCCGACCTCGATCAGGACGCGTGGCGGCACGCGGAGAAGCTGCGCTACGAAGTCGCCCTCCCGGCGCGCCACCCGCGGGCCGAACCCGCGGGCGATGCCCCCCGGGTCGCGCAACTGGAGAGCGCACTGCGCGAGCGCGAGGGGAAGATCACCTATCTGGAGGGCCTCGCCACCCGTCAGGAACGCCGCATCCGCGCCTTGGAGCACGCCATCGAGACCGAGCACGGCCCCCGGGCCCGACAGGCGCTCTTCCTCATGACCGCACCTACGTCCCGACTGGTCGAAGCGGCCCGGAACCGCATCAACAAGCCCGGCTGACCGATGCGTGCGACGATGCATAGATGAGTGATGTGCCCACTACTTCCCTGACCTCCGACGACGTCGACCTGCTGCGCAAGGAGTTCGACGCCTCCCCCACCCACCGCATCGTGCAGAACGCGCTCACCAACACCGCGCTCGCCGACGTCGCGCTCGATCGCACGATCGTGACCCGCACCGACACCTCGATGTCGCACCGCCTGGACGACTGGAAGGTCACCAATCAGGAGAAGAGCGGGCGCTGCTGGCTCTTCGCCGGTCTCAACCTGCTGCGCGTCGGCGCCTCCCGCCGGATGGGACTGAAGGACTTCGAGTTCTCCCAGAACCACCTGCTCTTCTGGGACAAGCTCGAGCGCTGCAACTACTTCATGGACTCGGTGGTCCGGCTGCGCGACCGACCGTCCGACGACCGCACCCTCGGCTTCGTGCTCGACGAGGTCATGGGTGACGGCGGCCAGTGGAACATGTTCGTGGCGCTGGTGCACAAGCACGGCCTGGTGCCGAAGTCGGCGATGCCGGAGACCCGTTCCTCCTCTGACACCGGGGCGATGAACGGCGTGCTGCGCTCGCTGCTGCGCCAGGCCGCACGCGACCTGAGGGCGGCGAAGGAGAAGGACATCGACGGCGTACGCGCGCAGGTCATGTCCGCGGCGTACCGGATCCTCGCGATGCACCTCGGCACCCCGCCGGAGACCGTCGAGTGGCAGTGGACGGACACCGACAAGCAGTTCCACCGCGACGAAGTGCTCACCCCGCAGGAGTTCCGTGACCGGTATGTCGAGCAGGACCTGGACGACTACGTCTGCCTCGTCGACGACCCTCGTGAGAGCAGCCCGCGCGGAGCGACCTTCACCGTGGACGAGCTCGGCAACGTCGTCGGCGGTGTGCCGGTGCGCTACCTCAACGTCGAGCCCGACCTGCTGAAGAGCATCGCGGCCGCCTCGATCCGCGACGGCGAGCCGGTGTGGTTCGGCTGCGACGTCAGCAAGATGATGGCGCGCGACCTGGGCATCTGGGACGCCCGGCTCTTCGACTACGACGGCGTCTACGACACCTCGTTCGCGCTGGACAAGGCCGCCCGGCTGGAGTTCCACGACACGCTCATGACGCACGCCATGCTGTTGACCGGGGTCGACCTGGACGGCGACACGCCGCGCAAGTGGCGGGTGGAGAACTCCTGGGGCGACAGCAAGGCCGACCAGGGCTTCTACACGATGAACGACTCGTGGTTCGCGCCGTACGTCTTCGAGATCGCCGCGCACAGGAGTCGCCTGCCGCAGGAGCTGCAGGATGCTCTGGAGCAGGAGCCGATCGTGCTCCCGGCCTGGGACCCGATGGGTGCTCTCGCCGACGGCTGAGGCCTCAGGTCGCCACAGTGGCGCCACAGGACACTGTGACATCACCTGTCACGTCGTCAGGTAGCAGCACAGTGCAGAGCGCTACTCGGCAGGCCAGGTCGGCGGGGACCTCGAGCCCCGGCCACGCCAGCCAGGACAGGACCGGAAGGTCGAGCAGTTTCGCGACCGTCTCGGCGCGGGTCCACAGTGGCCAGACGACCGTGGGGTCCTCGGTGCCCGCTCGACGCGCGAGCCGGCGAGAGACCTCGGCCGCGGCGGGTTCGGCGTCGATGGCCCGGGCGATTCCCGGCATCTCCGGCGCCACCCAGACGACGCCGCGCCCGTCGGGCAGGTAGGACCGCACACCACCGAGCGCCCGCGCCGCCGTCAGCGATGGCGTGAGGCGTAGATGCGCCGGGTCGGCGTACGCCGCAACGTAGTCCGCCAGGTCGAGCGGACTCAGATGCTGCCGCCGCCGTCGATGGTCAGGACCTGGCCGTTGATGTTGGTGTCGTCGAAGAGCAGCGAGCGCACGACGGGCGCGATGTTCTCCGGCTCGACCAGGCGACCGGTCGGCGTGCGCCGGGTGATCGTGGACAGCTGCTCGGTGCCCAGCACCGAGGACATCTCGGAGGCGAAGAAGCCCGGCGCCACCGAGTTGACCAGGAAACGGCCGTGCATCTCCCGGGCGAGGGTGCGCATCGCCGAATCGAGCCCGCCCTTGGTGGCGGAGTAGGTGACCAGACCGGAGTAACCACGCTGAGCGCAGACGGAGGTCACCATCACGATGCGGCCGCGGCCGGACTTCGCCATCGCGTGCCGCAGGAACGCGCGAACCACCAGCAGCGGGGCCGTGAGGTTCGTCGCGACGATGGCCGCGATGCGCTCGGGCGAGGTGTGCACGTGCAGCGAGTCCTGACCGATGGCAGCGTTGTTCACCAGAGCGTCGATCGGTCCGAGGTGCGCCGCGGCCTCCTTGATGAAGGTGCGCACCGCCTTCTCGTCGGTGATGTCGACCGATCCGATGTGCACGTCGTCGGGGCGGTCCGCAGCGAGCTTCTCCAGCTCCGGGGTGATCGTGCGGGCGAAGGTAGCGACCTTCGCACCGGCATCGAGCGCGTCCTGCACCAGCGCGAGCCCGAGCCCGCGGGAGCCGCCGGAGACCAGGACACAGCTGGCGCGGGGAATGGCGGTCGAATTCTCAGACATCAGATTTGAGCGACTCCTTGATCGGGATCTCGGGCAGCACGCGCAACCGGCGCGGCACGGAATAGTCCGGCAGCCGCGCGTTGCACCACTGCAACAACTGGGCCTCGGTGACAATGTCGCCGCTGCCCGAGAGCACGACCTGCGCGGTGACGACGTTGCCGACCAGCGGCGCGCGACGGCCCTTTACAGCCGCCCAGGCGACTGCCGGGTGCGCGAGCAGCACGGCGCGTACGCCGGACGCGGAGGCCTTGGAGCCGCCGACGTTGATCTCATCGGAGGCGATCCGGCCGGTGATCAGGACCCGGTCGCCCACGATCTCCGCGCGGTCACCGGTGTGGATCTGTGCGTCCATCCCCTCGGCGGCCTTGGCCGAGGCGATGATCAGCTCACCGTCCCGCACGCTCAGCCGGGGTCGGCCGGGGGTCTCTCGGTCGAGCCATGCGGCCGGGAATCCGGCTTGCCCGTCGTGCACCGCGATGGCCGCCCCCGCCTCGGAGGAGGCGTAGATCCATGAGATGCGCGCGCCCGGGTAGACCTCGTGCAGTCGGTCGAGGATGGCCTGGTCGACGGGCTCGCCGCCGAGCGTGACCTGTCGCAGCGGCACCCTGGAGAGGGTGTCGACCGCACGGAAGATGGCCTGGCGCCAGAACGTCGGGGTGCCGGACGCGGCGGTGACGCCGTGCTGCTCCGCGAGCGCGGGCCAGGCGTCGATCTCGTCCGGTTCGACGAAGACCACGTCCTGACCCGGCACCTGGATCGAGAGGGTGACGACCTGCCACCAGGCGTACGCGCCGGTCGCGTAGGGGCACAGCCAGGTACGTGGCGGCTGATCGGTGCCGACGGTGGTGAGGGAGTCCAGGGTGTGCGCGACCTGCTTGGGCCGCCCGGTGGACCCGCTGGTCAGCAGCCAGATGCGGCCGGGGTCGGCCGGTCGGTCGAGCAGTGCCGGCTGCACGTCCGGCAGTCGTACGACGGCCAGCCCGGACTCGCGGAACTCCCGCTCCTGCTCGGCGCCGATGCGCGAGCGCGCGGCCACCAGCGTCTCGCGGCGGTCCGCGTGCAGCACGTGCTGCCAGACGGCCCGCATCGCTTCGGTGTTGTCGGCGACCAGGAAGGCCGCCGCGTCCGGCAGGTCGGGTGCCTCGTCGATGTCACGCCACCGGCCGACGTACCCGCGGGAGACGACGCGGTTGTCCGCGCCGGCAGGCAGGCGCTCGCTCACGCCTGCTGCAGCTGGTCGATGAAGGTGAGGACGTCCCCCACCGTCTCGATCGACCGCAGACCGGGAGCGTCGAAGTTCAGCTCCTCGTCCAACTCGTCCTCGACACGCAGCGCCAACTCGGAGAAATCCAGGGAGCGGAAGCCGATGGTCTCCAGAAGCGCGCCGTCCTCGGCGGGAAGTTCCTTGCCCTGCGCGGCAAGGACCTCGCCCATCATGCTGCGGACCTGGTCACGGGGAAGGGTGGTCATGGCGATGTAGTCTAGACATCCGTCCGCCACCCGTGATCCGCCCTAGACCAGCCCTGCCGGAGGCTCGATGCTGCGCCCTGCCACCGAGGTGGACAAGGAGTCCGTGCGCACCTGGCGCAACCATCCCGCAGTGCGATCCGTGTCCTTGACGCGAGGGGTCATCAGCCCGCAGGAGCACGACCGCTACTGGGCGGCACTGCAGGACGACCCCTCCCGCATCGTGTTGATGTACGAGCGCGGCGGCACGCCGTCCGGCGTCGTGACGTTCTTCGGCATCGAGCAGGAGTCCGGGGAGCGCCGGGCCATGTGGGGCTACTACCTGGACAACGCCGGACTCGAAGCGCGCGGCGAGCTCCTCCCGGCCTGGATCCAGATCCAGCGCGAAGCGGTGCGCTACGCGTTCGGCGAGCTGGGTCTGGAGCAGCTCGACGGCGAGGTGCTGGACGCCAACGAGGCGGTCCGCAGGATGAACACCCGCAACGGTTTCGAGGAGATCTCGGCGACCGAGCACACCATCGATGGCGAACGCGTGCTCGTGCACACCATCCGACGCAGGAGGCAGCCCAATGACCGTGACAAGTGACCGCACGACCGCGACGAACGTGCGCATCGGCGACCGCGAGATCGGCCCCGACCAGCCGCCGTTCATCATCGCCGAGATGTCCGGCAACCACGACGGCTCCCTGGACAAGGCCCTGGACATCGTCCGGATGGTCGCCGCGTCGGGTGCGCACGCGCTGAAGTTGCAGACCTACACGCCGGAGACCATCACCATCCAGTCCGACGCCCCCGACTTCCGACTGTCGCAGGGGCACGAGCTGTGGGGCGGGCGCACCCTGTGGGACCTGTACGTCGAGGCCCACACCCCGTTCGAGTGGCACGAGCCGATCTTCGCCGAGGCGCGCAAGCACGGCCTGACCGTCTTCTCCTCCCCCTTCGACCCGACCGCCATCGATCTGCTGGAGTCGCTGGACACCCCGGCGTACAAGATCGCGAGCTCGGAGATCGTCGACCTGCCGCTGATCCGGCTGGCCGCCAGCAAGGGCAAGCCGATCATCATCTCCACCGGCATGGCGTCGGTCGGGGAGATCTACGCCGCCGTCCAGGCCGCCCGCAGCACGGGCAACGACCAGATCGTCGTGCTCGCGTGCACCGCGAACTACCCGGCGGACCCGGCGGAGTCCAACCTGCGCGGCATCCCGGTCATGCGTGACACCTTCGGCACCCTGGTCGGCTACTCCGACCACACCATCGGCATCGGCGCGCCGATCGCCGCGGTGGCGCTCGGCGCCGTCGTCGTGGAGAAGCACGTGACCCTCTCGCGCGAGGGAGGCGGCGTCGACTCGGCGTTCTCCTCCGAGCCCGACGAGCTGGCAGCACTGGTCAGCCAGACCGAGATCGCGTGGAAGTGCCTGGGGCAGCCGCGCATCGGTGCCCGTCAGCAGGAGAAGGAGGGGCTGCGCTTCCGCCGTTCCCTCTACGTGGTCCAGGACGTGAAGGCCGGCGAGGCCGTGACGGCGGACAACGTACGGTCCATCCGCCCGGCGAACGGCCTGCCGCCGGACGACTTCGACTCCGTCGTGGGGCGCACCTTCACCCGCGACGTCGCCCGGGGCACCGCGCTCTCGCTGGACCTGATCTAACCGCCGGTGTCCAGTCCGCTCCTGTCGGTCGTCGTCCCCTACTACGGCGTCGAGAACTACATCGCGCCATGCCTGGAGTCCATCCGGGTGCAGCGCCTGCAGGACATCGAGGTCATCCTCGTCGACGACGGCTCCCCCGACGCCAGCGTCGAGGTGGCACGCGAGTACGCCGAGCGCGATCAGCGCTTCCGGATCGTCACCCAGGAGAACGCCGGCCTCGGGCCCGCGCGCAACACCGGCACCCGGAACGCGACCGGGCGCTACCTGACCTTCATCGACAGCGACGACCTGGTGAGCCGTTCCAGTTTCGAGCTGATGGTGTCCTCGCTGGAGCGCAGCGGCTCCTCGTTCGCGCTCAGCAACGCGCGACGCTTTAGCCGCACCTCGGGAGTGCGGCAGAGCTGGACACACGGGGGGATCTGCAAGCACACCGTTGCGGGCACCGACATCTTCGACCGACCGGGGCTGGTCGGCGACCGGATGGTGTGGAACAAGGTCTACCGCCGCAGCTTCTGGGACGAGTACGGCTATGAGTTCCCGGCCATCCGCTACGAGGACTACCCCGTCACGCTGGGCGCTCATCTGGACGCCGTCACCGTCGACATCATCTCCGCGCACGGGTACTACTGGCGCGAGAGGGAATCCGGGGACTCCATCACCCAGCAGGTGTTCCGTTACGACAACCTGCTGGACCGGGTGATCTCGGCCGAGATGGTCCTCGACCTGGCCGATCGCAAGGGCACGCCCAAGATCCGGGAGACCCTGCACTGGTATCTGGCCGGGATCGACCTGGCCGCGCTGTGTGCGGCGTTCGCCGTGGTGCCCGACGAGGACGTCGACGCCCTGCTGCAACTCGGCCACCGGCTCACCTCCCGGCTGAGATTCGACATCGCCTCCCGGCCACGCATCGACCAGATCCAGTACCACGCGCTGCGCGCCTCGGACGTCCCGCTGCTGCGCGAACTCGCCCGCTTCCGCGACGACGGCGGACTGGTCGGCGGCGTGCCGCTGCGCCGGTCGTGGCGCACGCCCTGGCGGTACGCCGCGGCCTACCCGGGCCACGACCGCTCCACCGCACCCGAGCGCACCTACTCCTACCCCTTGACAGCCCTGAAACTGGCCACCGCCGTCACGCATCTGCGTTGGGACGGTGACGATCTGGTCATTCAGGGCCGCGTCGAGCTGGAGCACTTCCCCGATGCGCCGGACTACGAGCTCGGGGTGAGCGCGGTGTGCGGCCTGGCGCGCTACCCGCTGGAGGTGACCCGGCGGCGCACCCGCAACCTGCGCGGCGGGGTGAGCGAGGTCGGGTTCGAGACCCGCGTCGACGTCGCCCACCTGGCGAAACGCTCGGACATGGTGTGGCCGCTGCGCTTCGAGGTCGACCTGACGAACGGCGGGATCCACCGGGTCGGCATGCTGAAGAACCTGTACGACGGCAGCGCGCGCTACGCGCCGTCGCACCGGCTGGGCGAGGATGCGCTCCTGCAACCGTCGGCGTCGCAGGGCGGTGTCCTCGCGGTGTTCCGCGTCTACGCGCCCACGACCGTGACCGAAGTGCGTGCCGAGGGCACCGACCTGGTCATCGAGGGGTCCATCCCGGACCGTTCCACCGTCGCCTCGCTGGAGATCGGCCGCGCCCGGCCCCTGCCGCCCGCGTCCTTCCCGGCAGAGCTGCGCCAGCACCATGGCCGCACCGACTTCGCGGTGCTGGTCCCGGCAGCACAGGTGCTCGAGGGCGACCACGCCGACGATCCGTTCACCCAGACCTCCGTGCGATCGGTCGAGCTCATCACCGATATCGGGCCGGTCCCGCTGTCCTGGCCGGATCACGCGCGCAACGTGGCCGTCGAGGTGGCCGACGAGCTGGTGAGCCTCACCCGCACGCCGTTCGGGCTGATGCGTCTGACCCACGGTCCGGCGCGCCCGTCGGCGTACCTGGTGCAGCCCCGCGACGGCGAGGTGGTCGTGCACGGCGTCGTGTGGCAGGGAGTGCCGGTCAGCGGCATGGCGTGGCGCAGGTATCTGCCGGGAAGTGACGACTTCGTCGAGGTCGCCTGCGAATACGAGGTCACTGCAGGCGGATTCACCGCCACCTGCGAATCGGCGCTCCTGATCCCGCTCGTGGACGAACCGGTCGTCCCCGGGGCACCGGCCGCGGACTGGACGCTGTTCGCGCACATCGAGGGGGGCGACTTCCCCGTCGCCTGCGAGCCCGGCGCGGCGAGCCTGCTCCCGCACGAACTGCAGGTCGCGGGTCGACTGTTCACGCTGACCACCAACGCCGACACCGTCCGCGCACAGGTGCGCTGATGCACCCGGACAACCACCGCTTCGGCCACGCGCAGATCCTCGCGGTCTACGCCGACCCCGAGCACGACGACCTCGACCCGTGGAGTCCGCCGAGCATCCGTGGGCAGGTGCAGGCCGAATGGGATCTGACAGGACGGGCGTCGAGTGCGCACGACGGCCTGCCGGTGTTCGTGTGGAGCGATGCAGCGCGTCGTCGTCGGATGGCGGCCGGCCAGACTCCCGGTTTTGCGCTCGGCGCGCCGTGGGCGTATCTGCAGACTCTGGAACGGGATTCGCTCCGCACCCCGGAGGAGCTGGAGTTGCGCGAGGAGGAGCCCCCCGCCCCCGTGGCGCCCCGGGGCGTCGTCTTCCTCCCCACCCACGGCATCCAGGGTCAGCACCTCGCTCGCCGACTCGCCGTGCATCTTCAGCACGTCGCAGGGTCGGCGACCGTCGGTCTGTCCCCGGCCGACGACGCCGTCCCCGCGCTGCGGGGCGCCTACACCGACCTCGGTCACGACATCGTCCCGCTCGGGCCGACGCAGGACGAGCCGGGCACGGACGAACCGCGCTACCTGGTCCGGCTGCGGGATCTCTTCGCACGCCACGAACGGGTCATCGCGAACGCACCCCGCGCGGAGCTGCTCTTCGCCGCGGCGTCACGATTCCCTGTCGCGCTGGAGGGACCCGCCGTCGGTGAGCAGGACCCGGTCCTGACCGGCCTCGGACGGTGGATGGCGACCCTGGACGACACCGGCTGGCGGGAGTACGCCGACCGCGAACTGGGCGCCGCGCACGTGGTGACCCCTGAAGAACTGCGCACCCTCCTGGATTGGAACCACCGTGACTGATGTCATCGAGGGCGCCCTGCGCGCCGTACACGACCAGCCGGTCATCTCCGGGCCGGTCCTGCACGATCTCCTGAGCGACGTTCTCCCGCAGTCTGACTCGCTTCTCGTCGTCGGAGCCACCGACTCTGCCCTGCTGCCCGCACTGTGGGCCCAGGGGCGCTCGGTGACGATGTTGGTGCGCTCGCACGACGACGCGGGCCGGATCGCCGCCGATGCGCCGGGCAACGTGCGGGTCGTGGCCGGCGCACTCGCGGCGTTCGCGTCGGGAGGGGCGTCGTACGACGCGGTCGTCGCCGTCGACGGACTCGACCGCACCGGTGCCCTGAACGGCACCCCGACGACGTGGTCGCAGTCGCTGCGTCTGCTCTGCGGGCAGCTGCGGCCGGGCGGGACGCTCGTGATCGGCGCCCGCAACCCGGCTCGACTCGATGAACTGCTCAGCGTGCCGAGCGCACGGGACGCGGCCGGGCGCGAGCTGGAGGCGGCCGGGCACGATCACTCCCGCCCGGCGTCCGTCCACGCTCTGGAGTCCTCTCTCGCGGCCGAGGGTTTCCCGATCGCGAGCGTGCACTGCGGTTTCGGCGATCCGCGCGACCTGCGCACACTGGTCTCCGTCCGCGCCCTCGCCGATGGTGGACCGGGCACCGTCATCACGTCGGTCGTGCAGCGCGCTCTGGATCAGGCCGACGGCCAACGGATCCTGTCGGCCGCCGCACTGGTGCACCGTCTGTCGCTGGCCGGTTCGCTCTCCGCCGCGGCTGCGGGCTGGATCGCCGTCGTGGGTGGGCGTGGCAGGTCCGCCTACCTGCGCGCCGGTGACGACGCCGTCTGGCTCGACCGGTCGACCGACGGGCTGGTCACCGGCGGGCACGACACCCGTGATCTTCCTGCGACGCTGCCGACGTCCAGCACGGTGGAACACCTGCTGCTGCAGCAGGTCGCGCTCGCGCAGACCGAGGAGTTCCGATCGCTCGCTGCACGGCTGGGATCCTGGATACGCGAATCTGCGGCGTCCTTCGCGACGATGTCGGTCTACTTCGACCAGATCCATCCCGTCGGCGACGGCTTCGCGCCCGGCCTGAGCCTCGACCACCGACCGACGCAGGGGTCGTCCGCGTCGTCGGCCGTTCTGCTCGACCGCGCATGGCGCCGGTTCGCGCACCGGTTGCGCGAGGCCGGGCATGAGAACCCCTGGCCCGCCACGCTCTCGACCGACCAGCTCGTCGAGCTGTGGCTCGGGATGTCCGGGGTGACGGAGCCGGTGCTCGACGGAGAAGCGCCCCCGCTGCCCCCGGCACCCGAGGATCTGCGCTCGACGCTGGAGAGGGCACACCGCGACCAGGATCTGGTGGCGACGATGCGTTCGGAACTCGACACCACGACGAGGGTGCTCGCAGATCGCGACACCGCACTGCAGCTGCGCGAGGCACGGATCCGCGGGCTGCGACGGGACCTGCTGGACGAGGTCGAGAAACGCGACGAGGCTGTCGCGGCGGCTGCGGCGCTCACTGCGGGCCGCACCTACCGGCTCGCACGCCGCGCGAGCCAGGTGGCCGACCTGCGGGATCCCAAGAAGCTCGCGCGGGTCGCGCTCAAGCGGGCCGATGGAGCCATCCGCGCCTACCGCCGGATGCGCTGAACCGGGCGTTCGTCGCGGCAGCGCCCTGCCTCTATGGGGGTGTCGGCGTGAGTGCGACTGCCGCGTCAGGGACGCAGGTTGCCGCCGAACTTGCGGATCGGGTTGATGATCGCGGCGCCTGCCCGATAGGTGATGGAGCGGCGCAGGTCCTCGGCCGAATCCTGCAGGATGCGCTGTTGCTTGACCGCGAGCTCCAGCTCCTTGCGGTGCCGCTCGGCACGCGCGCGCATCTCTCGCTCGCGCACGTTGAGGCGCTCCTCGAACCAACGCGAACGCGATGCCAGCGCCTCGTTGGTCTCAGTGAGCCGCTCGACCACGGCCAGCAGGCCGGACACGTCGTGTGCGGGCAGACCGGCCGTCTCGTCCGCGGCTGCAAGGAGACCTTCCGGTACACCGTCCGCCGGCAGACCGACCATCGCGCCCAGAGTGGCGAGCATCGTGGTGTCGTCGGTGGCGGCCGGCCACGGGTGACGGGAGCCGCGCGCCCGGATGACCAGCACCAGGTCGGCGAGCGCGGCCCAGGTCGCCGCGTCCAACGGACGGTCGTCCTCGGCCGGCGCGAGCGCCTGGAAACCGACGTCGTCCAGCATGACGTTGTCGACCCGCGTGTCGGCCACGTCGCGCGACAGCACACCGTCCGTGGCGTTGGCGACGAGCCACGCCCGGTAGCGCACCAGCAGCGCGCGCAACCCGGCGACGTCTTGCGCGGCGCACGCGTCGAGGGCTGTGCCTGACAGTGATTCGGCACTCGCACTGACCGGCACGATGGCATCGGTGGCACCCGGCACGCGGCGCAGCACCTGACCGTCGACGTCGGTGTAGGTCGCGACCCGGCCGGCCGCGTCGTCGGCGAGGATGCCCGCGCCGGCGTACGCCTGCACCGGGGTCGGCCCGGTGATCAGGATCCAGCCCGAGCACAAATGGGGAAGGCGGCCGGACAACACCGCGGCGCGGGTCATCCGGGTCGGGTCGGCGCCGACGCGTCGGTACGCCGGCGACCCGAGGGTGAGCGCGCCGAGCAGGGTGGTCAGCTCGGGTGACAGCTCGTCGATTCCGCTGACGAGCACGGTCTGCTCCTGCCAGATGGGCAGCGCACCGAGCACCTGCACCGATCCCGTGTCGCCGTCGGCCACATCGATCAACGCCTGAAGGGACCGCGGCCGGCTGGCGTCGAACGTCGCCGTGACCGACCAGTCCTCGTCGTGGTCGCTGGTGTACCGCGAGTGCAGGCTGGTGATGCGCTGCAGACCCAGCTCGTTCTCCACACCGAGCAGCAACCTGCCGCCGGGGGCGACGAGTCGGCGCACGGCGTCGTAGACCTGCGCCCACGTCATGGGCTCGCTCTCCGGCGACCACACGCGGGTGACGTCGTCGAGGGCCACGACCAGGTCGTAGGGCTCGGGCTGCTCCAGCAGGGTCGCGGCACTCGCGCACTGCACGTCGACCGACTCGTGCTCCAGCAGCGCGTTGCCGATGGTCACCGCGTCGGGGATGGAACGGGTGATGACACTGAGGTGGGCCACCTGCGAGGCGATGCCGGTGATGACGTCGAGCGAGTGCGGCCCGACCACGGCGACCCGCTGCCCGGGCCGCACCAACTCCTGCACGACTGCGCGCTGCGCCGCGCTGGCGCCGGCCGGGTGGTGCTCCAGATCGGACCAGTTCTGCATGGCCCCGGGGCCGAGCTGCACGTTGTGCGGGCGGCTGGTGCCGCCCGCGGGGATGGCCGTGGTGGTCATGCGGTCACAACTTCCTGTTCGATCGCCTCGGTCAACGCCCATTCGTCCTGCCAGCCGAAGACCTCGCGCAGCTCCTCCGGCGACATCATCGCGTCCCGGCCGAGCTCGCGGTCCGCGATCTGGCGGGCCACCGCGGCGTCGGTGTGCTTGCCGTGCAGGTCGTGGAAGGTCCACTCCAGCAGCTGCTCGCCGTTGAAGCCGTCCTTGACCCCGATGAACTCCATCGGATCGCCGTAGACGGCCGGCTCCAGGCCGAGCGCTGCCCCGTAGAACGTCGCCGTGGACAGCCGGTTGGACGCCACCCGGGTGTGCCGGCGCAGCTCGCGCAGCTGACGGTGCAGGAAGTCGTGGTTGCCGCCGGTCCAGAACGTGCCGCGCTTGCCGTGGCAGATGACGCGGAAGCCCGCGTCCTCGTACTTGGCCCGGATCTGCGGCTGCTCGTACTCCACGTAGTACAGACACATGGTGACCGGGCCGGGCTCGGTCTCCTTGATCTCCGCGATCAGTCGGTCGTGATCGCCGGTCACGCCCTCGTAGTCGGCGGTGCCGTGGAACGGGTACCAGATGGTGCCCTCCGGCTCCGGCGCGTCCGGCTCGGGCGCCAGCATGCCGTCGAGGTAGAGGAAGGGGCTGCCGGTCACGACGTAGTCACGCCAGCCGATGGCCTGTCCGCGGCGCCGGCAGACGTCCGACCACACGAAGCGGGCAAATCCCTTCGGCGGGTTGTGCCCGTAGCCGAAGCCGTGCACGAAGGTCCACCCGTGCTGCAGGATCCCGTTGATGCGAGGCGGATTGGTCCCGTCGAGGCCGCAGTACGCCGCGAAGATGTGGGCGTGCCCGTACCAGTGGTTGCTGGAGTCCATGTCAGGCGAATTTATCCCATGACAACACGTGCGCGAGCAGGGCAGGCGGCAGAGTCAGATCGAGCCCGAGCTCGGCGCGGGCGACATCCTGCGCGTCGCGGTCGGGGACGTGCGCCTGGTGCAGCACCGGGAACAGCCGCTGCTGGCGTTCCATCCCCCCGAGGACCGCGTGGTCTCCGTCGAGGACCATCGGGTCGCCGTACACGCCGATCGACAGTCCGAGCGACGCGGCGTAGAGCAGGGCGGACCCCATCCGGTTGCTGACGGCGCGCCGGTGACTGCGCAGCTCCAGCAGCTGCCGGTCCAGGAAGTCGTCGTCGCCGCCGACGTACATGTGCCCGCGCCGACCGTGGGTGATGACCCGGAAGCCCGCGTCCTCGTAGACCCGCCGGACGGCGGGCTTCTCGTGGTCGTTCCAGTAGAGGCACGCGGTCAGCGGCACCTCGCCCTCGACCCGGCGGATCTCGGCGGCGTACGCCGCGTGGTCGCCGACGATGCGCTGCCCCTCCCACCCGTGGAACGGATAGACGATCGTGCCGCGCGCGTCAGGATCGACGGTGCGCGAACCACGTTGCTGCTGCAGCAGATACGCCCACGGTGAGCCGATGACGACGTAGTCGTGCTCTCCCAGTGAGCGTCCGCGGCGCGCGACCGAGTGCGACCAGACGAACTTCGGGTAGCCGGGCACGAATTCGTGGCCCACCGCGAACCCGTCGTGGGTGTTCCAGCCGTGCTGCAGATATCCCCAGATCGTCGGAGGATGCTCCAGTCCGCAGTACCGGGCGAGGATCTGGGCGTGCCCGTAGAAGACGTTGGCGTGGTGCATGCAGGCCTCAGACGCCGATGAACCCGCGCACCAGCTCGATGACCCGGTCGACGTCGTCGTCGCGCAGGTCGGAGAACATCGGCAGGCTGAGCTCCTGCTCGGAGTAGGTCTCGGCCACCGGGCACATGCCGCGCCGGTAGCCGCGGTCCTCGAAGTACGGCTGCCAGTGCACGGGGATGTAGTTGACCTGCACCAGGATGCCCTCGGAGCGCAGGTGGTCGAAGAGCTCACGCCGGCGACCGTCCTGGATCCGCAGCGGGTAGAGGTGCCACATCGGGTCGGCCTCGGGGCGGTGCCCGGGCAGCCGCAGCTCCTCGATGCCTGCCAGCCCCGCGTTGTAGCGGTCCGCGATCTGCTGACGACGGGTCTTGAACTGCTGCAACCGCTTCAGCTGGTTGGAGCCGAGGGCGGCGAGGACGTCGGGCAGTCGGTAGTTCAGGCCGAGGTCGGAGATCTCGTAGTACCAGCCACCGGGCGACTCGTGCCGCAGCTCCGCCTCGTCGCGCACCATGCCGATGCCCTTGAACCGGCGGGCGCGGTCGGTGACCTCCTGGTCGAGCGCGACAACGGCGCCGCCCTCGGCCGTGGTGAGGTTCTTCGTCGGGAAGAAGGAGAACGTCGTCACGTCCGACATGGAGCCGACCGGTACGCCGTCCAGCGCTCCCCCGATGCTGTGCGCGGCGTCCTGCAGCAGCAAGGCGCCGGCGTCATGCGCGACCTTCGACAGCGCGGGCGCGTCGATGGGATGACCGCCGAAGTCGACACCGGCGATGACCTTGGTCCGCCCGGTGACCGCCGCCTGCGCGGCCTCGGGGTCCAGGTTGCCGGTGTCCTCCGACACGTCCGCGAAGACCACGTCGGCGCCCTGCCAGATCGCACAGGTCGCGGTGGCCAGGAAGGTCAGCGGCGTGGTGACGACCTCGTCACACGCGCCGACCCCGATCCCGGCGTACGCCGTGTGCAGTGCCGCGGTGCCCGAACTGACAGCCACGGCGGATCCGCCCACCCCCGCGACGCGTGCGATGTCGTCCTCGAACCGGGTGACGGCCGGGCCCGTGGTCAGCCAGTCGCCGCGCAGCACCTGCGCGACGGCCTCGATGTCGGACTCGTCGATCGACTGGCGTCCGTAGGGGACGACCACTAGATCCCCGACTCGAGCACCTTGCGGATGTCCTCGGCGGAGTACCACAGGTCGTTCTTGTCCGAGGAGCAGTGGAAGCCCTCGGGGACGGGGACGGCGTCCTTGATTGGCTGGTAGCCCCAGGTGCCGAGCTCGGGTTCGAGGACGTAGTACTTGCCGTCCATCACGATGACCGCCCGACGACCCTCTTCGGGGCTGATCATCTCTTCGTGCAGCTTCTCGCCGGGCCGCAGACCGATGTCGTGCATCTTCGCGCCGGACGCGACGGCCTGGGCGAGGTCGGTGACCATGTGCGAGGGGATGTGCGGCACGACCAGCTCGCCGCCCTGCATCATGTCGAACGTGTCGAGCACCATCTGCACGGCGTCCGGCAGGGTGATCAGGAAGCGCGTGCAGCGCAGGTCGGTGATCGGCAGCGACTCCCCCGCGGCGTGCAGCGCACGGAACTTCGGAATGATCGAGCCGCGCGAGCCGGTGACGTTGCCGTAGCGCACCACGGCGAACCGGCTGGGGTACGCCGCTGCGTAGTGGTTGCCGAGGATGAAGAGCTTGTCGGCGGTCAGCTTCGTCGCGCCGTAGAGGTTGATCGGGCTGGAGGCCTTGTCCGTCGAGAGCGCGACGACCTTCTGCACACCGGAGTCGATGGCGGCCTCGACGACGTTCTGGCTGCCGAGCACGTTGGTCTTGACGAACTCGAACGGGTTGTACTCGCCCGTGTCGACCTGCTTCAGCGCGGCGGCGTGCACCACGTAGTCCACCTGGTGCATAGCGCGCTTGAGGCGGTCCAGGTCGCGGACGTCGCCGATGAACCAGCGCAGCCGCGGGTCGTCACCGAAGAGCTGACGCGCTTCCCACTGCTTGAGCTCGTCGCGGGAGTAGATGACCACCCGCTTGGGGCCGACGTCGGCCAGCAGCCGGGTGATGAACGCCTTGCCGAAAGATCCGGTGCCACCGGTGACGAGGATGGACGAACCTTCAAGAATGCTCACTCTGGCGACTCCTGCTGCACTGACGAGGGTGGACGGGGGCGTCGGCGTGACACGACCGGCGTACCGCACCGCGATGCGGACCGCGACCGCCGCAGACCAGCGACGAGGCTAGCATTCCGGGTCCGGGAGACCGCACGACGAAGGAGCAGGCAACGGCATGTCGCGACACGGGGGCGCGCGCGTCGCGCTGCGGTGCGACGCAGGCCCGACGCTCGGTGTCGGCCATGCCATGCGGTGCGTCGCGCTGGGCGAGGAGCTGACGGCCCGCGGTCACGAGGTGCTGCTGTGGGGCGACCTGGGAGACATCGGCTGGCTGCAGGCCCTGGTGGCCGCGCACGGGTACGCCGTGGTGCCGGCACCCGGCGATCCCTCCGGGTGCGCGCGGGAGGCGGACGCGCTCGGCCTCGACGCAGTGGTGCTGGACGGGTACCACCTCGACACGGGCATCGGCAGCGCACTCGCGGCGCCATCCCGGCGCCTTCTCACGCTGGTGGACTACGACTTCGGGGTGCGACAGCACGCCGACGTCTACGTCGACCAGAACCTCGGGGCCGTGCCGCACCCCGGCCTGCCCGGGCGCGCGACCGTGCTGGCGGGCATCGATTACGCGCTCTTCAGGGACACCGTGCGCGACCGTCGCCGAGCGACCCCGCAGGCCCCGGGCCGACCCGTGCGCGTGGTCGCCGTCTTCGGGGGCACCGACGCGTTCGGGGCGGCACCAGTCGTCGTACCCGCCCTGCTCGCGACCGGCGAGCCCGTGGACGTGACCGTCGTGGCGGCCCGCCCCGAGAGTGTCGACGCGATGCGCGCGATGCGGACCGCGGCCGGGCAGACCGTCCGGGTCGTGGCGCCCGCGCCGGACTTCGGGGCGCTGGTGGCCGATGCCGACCTGATCCTCAGCGCGTCGGGGAGCTCGGTGTGGGAGCTGCTCTGCATGGGCGTACCGGCGGCAGTCGTATGCGTCGTGGACAACCAGGAGGCGGGCTACCGCCAGGGCCTGGACCGCGGTGTGGTCGCCGGCCTCGGCCACCTCGGCAGGTTCGACGCCGCGGCGGCCACCGCCACTCTCGCCGAGCTCGTCACCGACGCGTCCCGCCGTGAGGGGTACGCGGCGCGTGGCCAGGCCCTGGTGGACGGTGCCGGCCGCGAACGGGTCGCAGACGCCCTCCTCCCGTGAGGCCGCGACCTGCCCGCGTCGTCAGGGCGGGGCTGCCGTGGTGTCCCGCGATCGTGGCGCTGCTCGGATCCGGCGCCCTGGCGACCGCGACCGGCGTCGCGGTCCAGGACACCGTGCGATTCGCCGCCGCGGTCGGCTGGTCGATCCTGCTGCCCGGCGTCCTCCTCCTGCGCCTGCTGCTCCCGCGGCGCCGGGCCCTCCCGCAGGAGTTCGCCACCGGCTTCGTGGTCGGTCTCGGCGCGCAGCTCCTCGCCTGGGGTTCCTTCGTCGCGACCGGCGTGGGCGGCTGGCTGATCCTCTATCCACTGCCACTGCTCGCCGCCGTCGCCCTGGTGCCGCGGCTGCGAGCGCGGCTGCGCGGGCCCGCGTACGCCGAACGCATGCCGACCGGCGCCGCCTGGGCCCTGTGCGCGGCATACCTGCTCGCGCTGCTGCGCCTCTGGGCCACCGTGCTGCGGCACACCCCGCTCCCGCCGTCCACCGGTCGGTGGTACCCCGACCTGTACTGGCACCTGTCCATCAGCGCGGAGGCGATGCACCACGCTCCCCCGCAGGTACCGCAAGTCAGCGGCCAGCCACTGCTCTACCACTGGTTCGCCAACGCGCAGATGGCCGCCGACGCGCTCGTAGCGCGGGTCGACGTCCTCGAGGTGGCGGCCCGGCTCTGGTACCTGCCGGTGTACGCCGCCACGCTCCTGCTGACCTACCTGTTGACGGCCCGCCTCGCCCGCTCGCCGCGGGCGGGTCTCCTGGCCGTGGCGCTGCTGGTCGTCCCCTCCGCGCTGACACCCGTGACCTGGGTGCCCGCCCTCGCGACGGACGCACTCCTGCCCCTGTCCCCCTCCCAGGTCTTCGGACTGCC
The DNA here is from genome assembly GCF_017565325.1 of Allobranchiibius sp. GilTou38. NCBI lineage: Bacteria > Bacillati > Actinomycetota > Actinomycetes > Micrococcales > Dermacoccaceae > Allobranchiibius > Allobranchiibius sp. GilTou38. The sequence continues at coordinate 169,657 of NZ_JAGEKN010000004.1, forward strand.
CGTCCTGTTGGCACTGCTGGGCAGCTCGGTGCACCTCGTCCGCGCTCCCGGCATGCGCGCCGTTCCGGTCGGCGAATGGGTGTTGCTGGCCCTCTTCGCCGCACTGGCCGCGGGCGCGAAGTCCTCGATCCTGCCCACCGTCCTCGTGGCCGCGCTGCTGACGGGGGCGATCCGATGGTGGCGCGAGCGTGCCGTCCACGGACCGACGCTGATGCTCGCCGCCGTACTGCTCGTGGTGCTGCTGCCCGCTTCGCGGTTCCTGGCCGGCGGCAGTGCGGGCTCGACGCCGGGGCTGCTGACCGGCGCCGATGAGCTGACTGCCCTCAAACGGGCGATCGCGCAGCACCACGCACACCCGCACGTCGTCACCGGCCTGGACCTGCGCGTGCTCGCGGTCCTCCTGTCGGCCCTGGTGCTCATCCAGTTCAGCGGCGTCCTCCTCGCCTGGCCGCTTCGCCGGGACCCTGGCGCGGTGCTGCTCGCGGCGAGCTGCGCGGCCGGTTTCGCCGGGCTCATGCTGGTGCACCACCCCGGCGGGTCGCAGCTGTACTTCATGCGCGGCGTGCTCCCGCTCGTGGCGGTGCTCACCTCCTGGGGCGCGACCCACGTGCTGCGGCGGACCGCCCCGGGCGCGGTCTCGATCGCCCTTTCGGCCGTCGCCGGCCTGGCCGCGTGGGCACTGGTGGCCGTGGTCGCGGCCGTGGCGGGGCGTCACCGGGGAGCCCACGTCGGCATCCTGCCGCTCGCCATCGCTCTGCTGGTGCTCGCGGCCGGCGCGCTGGCCTGCGTCCTCGTCGTACGCCGTTCGGCACGCCGCCTCGGGGTGGCGGCCGTCGCACTCCTCGCGGCGATCCTGGTGCCGAGCACGGTGGACGCGGCTCGCGCCGGCGCCGCGGACTCGACATCGCCCGCATCGTCCGCACGGTTGTCCGCAGCCGAGATCGCGGGCACCACCTGGCTGAGGACGCACACGCCCGCGCGCGACGTGGTCGCAACCGACGTGCACTGCCTGAGCGGGCCGACCCGGACGGCCTGCGACGCGCGGGCGTTCTGGGTCACCGGGCTCGGCGAGCGCCAGGCGTACGTGGAGTCGTGGGGCTACACCGACCAGGCGGCGGCCGCCGCGAGCAACCACCCCGCCCGCCATCTCAACTACACGCACACCGCGTTCTTCGACCCGGCGCGGTTGCGTCGCAACGACAGCGCGTTCACTGCGCCGACCCCCGCCCTGCTCGCCCGGTTGTACGCCGACGGGGTGCGGGTGCTCTTCGCCGACACCTCCGCCGGGCCGGTGTCGGCGTCCCTGCGGACCCTGGCGCGCCCCGTCTTCCGCGACGGCACCGTGTCGATCTACCTGCTGCGCCCGGCGCGTTAGCCTCGGACCAGCGTCTCCTCGTCGTACTCCACTGCACCGGAAGGCTCCCCGTGACCCGCACCAGAGTGGTCGTCCAGTCGCGCCTCAATTCCTCGCGACTGCCCGGCAAGGCCCTGATGACCATCGGTGGGATGCCTCTAATCGAGCTGGTCGCGCGGCGGGCCAGTCGCAGTGGTCACGAGGTCGTGGTCGCCACCAGCGACGAGCACTACGACACCCGGATCTCCGAGCACCTGAAGGCCGTCGGGGTCCCGGTGATGCGGGGCGAACTCGACGACGTGCTCGGCAGGTTCGTGCACGCCACCGCCGACCTCGATCCGGACGATCGGGTGGTGCGCCTGACGGGCGACAACCCCGTGATGGACGCCGACGTCATCGACGAGCTGCTGACCGCGATGGACGCGTCCGGGGACGCGTACGGCCGCGTCGACATCGACGTGGTCCCCGAGGGTCTGGGTGCCGAGGGATTCCTGGTGCGCGACCTGCGCCGCGCCGCCGAGGCGACACAGGACCCGTATGACCGTGAGCACGTGACGCCCTGGTTGCGCCGCCACCTCGGGGAGCTGCTCTTCGCTCCCGTGGCCAACCCTGGTGATCCGAAACGCTTCCGATGCACGGTGGACACGCTGGACGACTTCGACCGGGCCAGCCGCCTCTTCGCCCAGGTGGACGATCCGGTCGCAGCCCCGTGGACCCAGCTCATGGAGCTCCTGGCGCAGGAGGTCCGCGATGCGGGAGTCAGTGTCCCAGAGCGTGATTCAGCGCTCGGCCTGAGTTCGTTCGTCTATGGCGGAAGCCGGTTGGCCGAGTCGTCCGCGCCCGAGACCCGGGTGATGCTGTCGGACGCGGTGGCCCGAGGCGTCACCCACGTGGAGGTCGGACGCGCCGACGGCGCCGCCGAGGCCGTGCTGCGCGCCTGCGCCGATCCTCAGCTGGTGCAACGGATGAAGGTGATCAGCAGGTTGCACCCGCTCGAAGGTGGGGGCGCCGCGGCGGCCGAGGCCGGACTGGAGCGCTCGTTCGCGACCATCGGTCGGCGCACGGCCTCCGCGGTCGTCGTCGACGGCCTGGTCGACGCCGGGCCCCAGGTCTGGGCACGCCTTACTCGCTACCGCGACGAGGGCACCGTCGCTGCGATCGGCGTGAGTGTCGGCTCGGCGGAGGAAGGTCGAGAAGCTCTGTCCTTGAGAGGAATCGGCCTTCTGGAGGTGCCCCTGAGTCCTGAGTCGCCGCTGCCGGAGGATCTGCGGACGACCGCCCGCAGGGCACGCGTCGAGCTGCTGGCCCGCAGCATCTACGCCGGTGGGCGGCTGGTCGCCGATCCGCGGATCGCAGCCCTGGCCGATGAACTGCGTCGAGACGGTGCCGATGACCTGCTGATGGCCTACGCACTCGGCTATCCAGAAGTCTCCGCGGTCGCCGTCGGCTCGCTCGACCGCGCGCAGCTTCGCCGGAACCTCGACCTTTCTGCACGGAAACCGTTGTCGCTCAGCGAGATCCTGCAGGTCGACGAGCGGATGCGGGCGGCATGACCCCCGGCGACGTCCTCGCCGGCCTGTTGCGGTCGGACCCCACGTCACCCCGGATCACCTGCTACGACGACGGCACCGGGGAGCGCATCGAGCTGTCGGGCAAGGTGCTCGTCAACTGGGTCTCCAAAGCGGCGAACCTGCTTCAGGACGAGCTGGACGTCGGCCCGGGCGCGACCGTGGCCCTGCAACTTCCGGCCGACCACTGGCGCACCTACTACTGGGCCCTCGCCGCGTGGTCCGTGGGGGCGCACGTCATCACCGCCGACGGGCCGAGCGACGTCGCCGTCGCGCAGGCGGCCGTCGCGTCCGGTGACACCCAGATCGTCGTCACCCTGGCGGCGCTGGCGCGGCGAGCCACGGTGGACGTACCCGCCGGCGGCATCGACGAGGCACGCGAGCTGTCCTCGTACGGCGACGTCTTCGTCGCCTACCGCGCCCCTGCCGACGCCGACCCCGCGCTGGACGACACGTCGTATGCCGATCTGGTCGCCGTCGGGGGTGCGCTGCGCCGACGCGTGCTGGTCACCGGCGACCTCGGTGACGCCCTGCGCGACGCGCTGGCGGTCTGGGCCGACGACGGCTCGGTGCTCCTCCTGCGCGACGTACGACCCGAGGACGTCGACCGGCGTCTGACCACCGAAGGAGCCGAGGCCCGCCCATGAGCACACCATCCCTGCCCGCACCCCGCACTCCCGAGCCGTCCGATGCCCCCTCGCTGCGATGGGGCATTAGCTCCACCGGCGGTATCGCCGCGTCGATGGCAGACACGCTGCGTCGGCACACCCGCCAGGAGATCGTGGCCGTCAGCTCCCGGTCCCAGGCGTCCGCCGACCGCTTCGCGGCCGCCTGGGAGATCCCGCGCGCTCACGAGGGTCTCGACGCGATGCTGGCCGACGACACGATCGACGTCGTCTACATCGCCTCACCGCACTCCCAGCACCACGCGGACGCGATGGCTGCTCTGCGCGCCGGCAAGCATGTGCTGGTCGAGAAGGCCTTCACCCGCGATGCCGCGCAGGCGAAGGAGGTGCTCGACACCGCCCACGCGGCGAATCTGATCGCACTGGAGGCCATGTGGACCCGTTTCCTCCCCGGCTCCGATGTCATCCGGCAACTGCTGGAGGACGGCGCGCTCGGGGAGGTGAGGACCGTGCTCGCCGATCACGGTCAGTGGTTCGCACCCGATCCGACACATCGGCTCTACGCGCCCGAGCTCGCCGGCGGAGCCCTGCTCGACCTGGGTGTCTATCCCCTCTCGTTCGCCGACTTCGCGCTGCCCGGCGTGGAGCGCGAGCTGACCGCGAGCGGCGACCTCACCGACACCGGCGTCGACCGGCAGGTCACGATGACGCTGCGCAGCGGCGCGGCGTACGCCGCCCTCAGCACCACCCTGGCGGCACGTACGCCGACCACAGCCTCGATCAGCGGCACCCTGGCCCGGGTCGAGCTGGAGCCCGACTTCTACCTGCCGACGCGCATCACGCTGATCGCCCGCGACGGTGAGCGCGCGTCGTACGACGGCGGGAGCATCCGCGGTCACGAGGCCATGGCGTACGAGGCCGCGCACCTCGCGCAGCTCGTCGCCGACGGTGCGAGCGAGTCGCCGCTGATGCCGCCCTCGGCCACCCTGCGGGTGATGACATTGCTGGATCGGGCACGCGCCGACGTGGGAGTCGTCTACCCCGGCGAGGGCGACCGGTAAGGTCCGGCGAATGGACAAAGTCGTCTCCTCAGCCGCGCGCGCCGTCGACGGCGTGGTCAGCGGCAACTCGATCGCCGTCGGCGGTTTCGGTCTCTGCGGGATCCCCAGCGTGCTCATCGCCGAACTGCTCGCGAAGGGCGTCACCGACCTGTCGGTGGTCTCCAACAACTGCGGGGTCGACGACTGGGGGTTGGGCATCCTGTTGCGGGAGAGGCGGATCCGACGGATGACGGCGTCGTATGTCGGAGAGAACAAGGAGTTCGCCCGCCAGTACCTCGAAGGCGAGCTGGAGGTCGAGCTCACCCCGCAGGGCACGCTCGCGGAGAAGCTGCGCGCGGGCGGCGCGGGGATCCCTGCGTTCTACACCGCGACCGGCGTCGGCACCCAGGTCGCGGACGGCGGCATGCCGTGGCGGTACGACGCCGAGGGCAACATCGCGGTCGCGTCACCGCCGAAGGAGACCCGGCACTTCGAGGTCGACGGCGAATCCCGCACGTTCGTGCTCGAGGAGGCGATCGTCACCGACGTGGCCCTGGTGCGCGCGCGGCGCGGCGACCGGCACGGCAACCTCGTCTTCCACGAGAGCGCCCGCAACTTCAACCCGCTGGCCGCGATGGCCGGCCGGCACACCATCGCCGAGGTGGAGGAGCTGGTCGAGCCCGGCGAGATCGCCCCGGACGACGTGCACCTGCCCGGCATCTACGTGCACCGCGTCCTCGCGCTCACGCCCGAGCAGGCGGACGACAAACGCATCGAGAAGCGCACGGTCCAGGAGGCAGGTCGCTGATGGCACTCACCCGCGAGCAGATGGCCGCGCGCGCCGCCCGCGAGCTGTCCGACGGCGACTACGTCAACCTCGGGATCGGGCTGCCCACCCTGGTGCCCAACTACGTCGACGACCACACCGAACTGGTGCTCCAGTCCGAGAACGGCGTCCTCGGCGTCGGTGCCTATCCCGTCGCCGGACAGGAGGACCCGGACCTGATCAACGCCGGCAAGGAGACGATCACGCTGCGGCGTGGCGCGTCCATCTTCGACTCGGCGACCAGCTTCGGGATGATCCGCGGCGGCAAGGTCGACGCGGCGATCCTCGGCGCCATGCAGGTCTCGGCGGGCGGAGACATCGCCAACTGGATGATCCCCGGCAAGATGGTGAAGGGCATGGGCGGGGCCATGGACCTGGTGCACGGGGCCAAGAAGGTCATCGTGCTCATGGAGCACGTGGCCCGCGACGGGTCGCCGAAGATCCTGCCCGAATGCACGCTGCCGCTCACCGGCAAAGGCGTGGTGCAACGCATCATCACCGACCTCGCGGTCATCGACGTGACGCCGGGTGGCCTCGTGCTGATCGAGCTCGCGCCCGGGGTGAGCGAGGACGACGTACGCGCCGCGACCGCGGCCCCGCTCGCCCGCGCCTGAGGCTCAGTCGGCCTTGTAGCCGGGGGCCTCGCGGTCGCGCCGGTTGTAGAGCGCGTCCACCGCGTTGCGCTCGGCCGGCGGGATCCACGGCACCCCGAGGAGGTCCTCCATGTACTGCTGCATGATCTCCTCCATCGACCCGTCGGCGACCATGTGGCCCTCCTTCAGGTAGATGCCGCGGGTGCAGAAGCGCAGCAGGTCCCCCTCCGAGTGGGACACGAGGAAGAGGGTGCGTCCCTGTTCGAGCAGACCCTCCATCCGTTGGTAGCACTTGTCGCGGAAGGCCGCGTCTCCGACGGCCAGCACCTCGTCGACCAGGATGATGGGCTCGTCGAGACAGGTGATCACGGCGAAACCGAGCCGCACCTGCATACCGGAGGAGAAGTGCCGGTAGGGCAGGTCGAGGCCGGACCGGACCTTGGGCCCGGCGAAGTCGACGATGTCGTCGAAGCGCTCGTCGATCTCATCCTTGCTCATGCCGTGCAGGCCGCCGGTGAGGTAGATGTTCTCCCGCGCCGACAGTTCGCCGATGAAACCGCCGGTCAACTCGATCAACGGCGCAACGCCGTCGCGGACGTTGACGTCGCCCTCGTCGGGCAGCAGTGTGCCGGCGATCATCTTCAGCAGGGTCGACTTGCCGCCACCGTTGCTGCCGACCAGCCCGACCGCCTCACCGCGGCCCACCTGGAAGGAGATGTTCTTCAGTGCCCAGAACGTCTCCTTCTTGTGGCTCGTGCGCCGTTGGAAGACGATCTCCCGCATCGACAGATGGCGCTTGCGTCCGGTCAGGAACTCGATGCCCAGGTTGTCGACGGTGATGACGGGCTCGCCCACCGACGACTTCCACTTGACCTTCTCGGCAGAGGGAAGGGACACCTCAGATCTCCTTCAGGATGGGTTTTTCGAGACGGCGGAAGACCCACATGCCGAGGATCAGCCACGCCACACTGATGACGGTGCCGTAGAGCCAGATGTGGTACGGGGGTGTCTCTCGCACCAGCATCCCTTCCCGATAGAGGTCGTTGACCGCCGAGAGCGGATTGAATTCCAGGATGCGGGCGATGATCTTCAGCGACGGGTCGCTGTTGCCGCGTTGGTGCAGGTAGTTCAGGGAGTACACGATCGGCGTGAAGTAGAAGCCGATCCGCAGCACGATCCGCACGATACGCACGAAGTCGTCGACGAGGGCGGTCACCGGAGCCATGACGAGGCCGATTCCGATGCACAGGACCAGCTCCAGCACCAGCGCGGGTAGCCAGAACACGAGCTTCCAGTTGAGGATGACCGCGTGATCGACGTAGCGGAAATACAGCATGAACGCGATCAGGATCGGCAGCGACAGCAGGTGCTCGATGCCCTTGGACAGCACGACCCGGATGACCCACAGCTCGCGCGGCAGGTTGGTCGATCGCACCAGCAGCCGCTCGGCGTAGAGGGCACGCGCCGTCTCGTTGACCGAGTTGCTGAACCAGTTCCAGGCCAGCACACCGGAGACCATGAAGAGCACGAACGGGATGTGGTCGCTACGTCCCTCCTGGCGCGGGTTGTTACCGATCTGGTAGATCACCCCGAAGACGAACCAGTACACCAGCGTCATCGACAGCGGGTCGATCAAGGTCCAGAGGTAGCCGAGCGCGCTGCGCGCATAACGGATCCGCAGGTCCCGCTTGACCAGCGTCCAGAGCACCGCGCGGTGATCGACGATGCGCTGGAGGCGTTGCGCGAACGACATGAGTTCCTTTGCTGATCTGTCTGTCCGGAAGGACCGGCTGATTGCTGGGAGTCAGGCTACCGGGGTGTTGCTGGACATCCGCTGGACGTCGTCGGTAAGCCGCACCCTGCTGGTGAGGAAACCCCACCCCCAGGACAAGTGCATGGTGGCGAGCACACCGGGCACCAGTACCCGGACGGCGCGCGCCGAACCTCGCGAGATCGCGAGGCCGCCGACGGTGACGCCACCGGCGTACGCCGCGGGGATGACCCACAGCGGACGCCACACCAGGCCGCCGACCGTACCGATCGCGATGGCCGCGAGCGCGACCGGGGGCGCGAGGTAGCGGGCGTTGATCGAGCCCTGGTGCTCTCTTGCGACGACCCTGCGCCAGCGGCCGTACTCGCGGTACTGCCGCGACAGTGCCCGGAAGCTGCCCCGTGGCCGGTAGGTGACGCGCAGGTCGGGGGTGAACCACACCACGCCGCCCTGCCGTCGGATGCGGAAGTTCATCTCCCAGTCCTGAGCGCGGATGTAGCGCCGGTCGTAGCCGCCGACCTTGCGCAGCCAGTCACCCCGGAAGACTCCGAGGTAGACGGTGTCGGCCGGCCCCGCGGCGCCGCCCTGTTTGAACTTGACGCCACCGACGCCGATCTTGCTCTTCATCGCGACCGCGACGGCCCGCTCGAAGTCGGTGGTGCCCTCGGCGTCCATGATCCCGCCCACGTTGGCGGCACCGGTGTCCTGCAGGGTCACCGCGGCCGTCTTGAGGTAACCGGGCGACAGGATTCCGTGCCCGTCGACCCGGGCCACCACGTCGTACGACGCGGCGCCGACGGCCGCGTTGAGCGCGTCGGGGGTGCGTCCGGTGGGGTTGGCGACGGTGCGCACCCGGGCGTCCGCTGCCTGCAGTCGCGCGGCGACCTCGTCGGTGCGGTCCTGCGACGGGCCGAGCGCGAGAACGACCTCCAGGGGGCCGTCCCAGTCCTGCTCCAGGATCGCGCCGACCGACTCGGCCAGGTGACGTTCCTCGTTCAGGATCGGCATCACTACTGAAATTCCCTGAAATGACGGGGAATCCACAGGTTGCACGGGCGAAAGGTTACACGGCGGACCAAGGTGGCCCGGTTACCCTTTGCCGATGACGGACGACGATCAGTACCGCATGGATCCCCGTGGCCGGGGTGGCCGCCGGGGTGGCGACGAGACCATCGCCCAGCCGCTCCCGGTGCGCCGTCCGCGTCCTGCCGCGCGTCCCCAGGGCGGCGCCGGGGATTCCACCCGGATGATGCCGTCCGGTCCGCGCGGCGGCGCACAGCAGCCCGCGGCACGCCCGGCGTCCGGTCGCCCGTACGCCGATCCGCGTGGCGGCGGGCGCGGCTACGACGGCGGCGGCTACGACGGTGGGCGCGGGTACGACGGTGGGCGCGGGTACGACGGCGGCGGGTACGACCGGCCGCCGAACCGGCCCGCACAGCCCCAGCGCCCCGCCGGTCGGGCCCCCCGCCGGCGGCGCCGCTGGCCGCGGGTGCTGGCCGCCTTCGTTGTCATCGTGGGCCTGTGGGCGGGGCTGTTGCTCTGGGCCGGGCTCGCCGCGTGGCACAAGGTCGCACGGGTGGACGCCATCCCGACCGGCGACCAGCCCGCCGCCGGCAAGGGCACCAACGTGCTGCTGGTGGGCTCCGACAGCCGCGCCGGGCTCACCTCGGCGCAGGCCAAGGCCCTGCGCACCGGCGGCTCGAACATCACCGGTTCCCGCACCGACTCGATCATGGTGCTGCACATGCCCGACAGCGGCGAACCGACGCTGGTCAGCATCCCGCGCGACACCTACGTGCAGATCCCCGGGCACCGGGCGAACAAGATCAACGCGGCGTTCTCCTACGGCCCCCAGGTCCTCGTGCAGACCGTCGAGAACGTCACCGGCCTGCGCATCGAGCACTACATGGAGATCGGGTTCGGCGGGTTCGCCGGGATCGTCGACTCCGTGGGCGGGGTGCGGATGTGCCTGCCGAAGGCCATGGACGACACGTACGCGCACATCAACCTGCCCGCCGGATGCCAGAACCTGAGTGGCGCGAACGCGCTCGGGTACGTCCGATCACGCCACGTCGACGCCACCAGCGACCTGGCCCGCGTGAAGCGGCAGCGGGAGTTCCTCGCGGCCCTCACCAAGAAGGTCGCCTCGCCGGGCAACCTGCTGGTCCCGTGGCGGCTGAAGAACGTCGGCGAGTCCGGTGCCCAGGGCCTGACGGTCGAGAACGGCATGCACTCCTGGACCGCGCTGCGCATCCTCTGGACGCTGAAGAAGATCGGCAACGGCGGCAACTCGGTGCAGGTGCCGATCGCGAACGCCGCCTATCCGACCTCGGCGGGCGAAGCGGTGCTCTGGGACAAGACCAAGGCAGCGGCCCTGTTCGACGCGCTCAACCACGACCGCTCCCCCGACATCGCCCCCTAGGCCCCGCGACCTCAGGGTCGCCGCGCGCTCTATACGGCGCGCCGCGACTCCACCCGCCTGTCCACACCCCTGGCGGCCGACCACACCCTCCCCCGGAGGGCTCGCGCGAGCGGGTGGGCCGGCGGACGATTCGCCGGTGACCATCACTCGTGACCCCCTCCCTGCGCCCGGCACCTCCCGTCGTGCCTTCCGGAGACAGGTCGCCGCCTCCTTGGCAACCGACCACGACGGCGTCTGTCACCGGGAGCAGTTGCGCCGACGCGGCGTCACTCGGGATGACATCCGCCACGAGGTTCAGGCGGGACGCTGGATCCTGCGGGGTCATCAGACCGTCCAGGTGCAGCCAGGTGGTCCGGCAGCCGACTGGTGGCGAGCGGTCTGGGAGGTGCGAGGCTCGGCGCGGCTCGACGGCGTGAGCGCCCTGCTGGCGGCCGGCCTGCGCCACTGGGAGGAGGCCACCGTCCATGTCAGCGTGCCCGAAGGCACACACATCACCCCGATCGTCGGTGTGACGGTCCACAAGACCCGGCACGCGGTCGACATCACCGGTGAACCCGTACGCACCACGCCGGAGTGGGCCGCCCTGCACGCAGCCGCGTGGGCCGGGAGCGATCGGGCCGCGACCACGCTGCTCGCGATGGCGGTCCAGCAACGCATCACCACCGGACCGCGCCTGCAGGCGCTCCTCACCCGATCACCGGCCCTTCCCCGCATCCACCTCATCCGCGGGGTCGTGGCCGACGTGACAGGCGGCGCCCAGGCCCTCTCCGAGATCGACTTCGCGAAGGTGTGCCGCACGCACGGCATCCCCGAGCCCCTCCGGCAGGCGATGCGGCGCGGTCATACCGGACGCATCTACCTCGACGCCTTCTGGGACGCGTACGACGTCGCCGTCGAAGTCGACGGATTCCAGCACACCGTGGGTCACGCGGTCGTCGAGGACGCCCTGCGGGACAACGTGGTCCGCAACGACGGCGTGGCGGTGCTGCGGATACCCGTGCTCGGGTTGCGAGTCGCGCCGACCGAGTTCGCCGAGCAGGTGAAGGCCGCGCTGCACCGGGGCGGATGGCCGGGCGACCCGCAGCGGTGACGGACGCTGGAGTCGCCGCGCGCCCTATGGAGCGCGCGGCGACTCTGACCGCGAGCGGTCAGCGCTTGAGGAGCTGACGCGCCATCACCATGCGCTGGATCTGGTTGGTGCCCTCGTAGATCTGGGTGATCTTCGCGTCGCGCATCATCCGCTCGACCGGGTGGTCCTGCACGTAACCGGCGCCGCCGAGCAGCTGTACGGCGTCGGTGGTCACCTCCATCGCGACGTCGGAGGCGTAGCACTTGGCGGCCGCACCGAAGAAGGACAGGTCGTCGTCGCCGCGCTCGGACTTCGCGGCGGCGACGTAGACCATCTGCCGCGCCGCCTCCAGCTTCATCGCCATGTCGGCGAGCATGAACTGCAGCCCCTGGAACTCCGCGATGGCCTTGCCGAACTGCTTGCGCTCCTTGACGTAACCGAGGGCGTAGTCCAGCGCACCCTGCGCGATGCCGACCGCCTGCGCGCCGATCGTCACGCGGGTGTGGTCGAGCGTGCGCAGCGCGATCTTCAGACCCTCACCGGGTGCTCCGATCATGCGGTCGGCAGGGATGCGTACGCCGTCGAAGTGCAGCTCGCGGGTCGGCGAGCCCTTGATGCCGAGCTTGCGCTCCTTGGCACCGAAGTCGAACCCGTCATCGTCCTTCTCCACCACGAACGCCGAGATGTTGCGGCCGCGCTCGCCGTCCGGGTCGGTGACGGCCAGCACCGTGTAGAGCTGCGACTCACCGGCGTTGGTGATCCACGACTTCTGCCCGTTGAGCACATAGGTGTCACCGTCGGCGATGGCCTTGCAGCGCATCGACGCGGTGTCCGAGCCGGCCTCGCGCTCGGACAGGCCGTAGGAGATCATCGCGTCGCCGGAGGCGATCCGCGGCAGGTACTTCTGCTTCACCTCGTTCGAGGCGCCCAGGATGATCGGCATCGAGCCCAGCTTGTTGACGGCCGGGATCAGGGAGGACGACGCGCACGCGCGGGCGACCTCCTCGATGACGATGCAAGTGGCGAGCGCATCGGCACCTGCGCCGCCGTACTCCTCGCCGATGTGCGGCGCGTGCAGGTCCGAGGCGACCAGTGCCTTCAGCGCCTCGTGCGGAAAGCGCGACTCCGCGTCGACCTCGGCCGCGTACGGCGCGATCTTGTCGTCCGCGATGTCGCGCACCGCCTCGCGTAGCGCCTCGTGGTCCTCGTTGATCCGGAAGAGGTCGAAATCCTTGTTGCCGCTCACGGTGCCCATCCTACTCGTCAGTAACGTCGGCCAGGCGCGACCGGAGGGCTGCGCCCTTATCCTGCGCCTGGGTCTTGAGGTCCGCCTGGAAGTCCGCCATCGCGGCGCGCAGCCGATCAGCCTCGGCGCCCTCCCCGGCCGCCAGGATGCGCAGCGCCAGCAGCCCGGCGTTGCGCGCGCCCCCGATCGAGACCGTCGCGACCGGCACCCCGGCAGGCATCTGCACGATCGAGAGCAGCGAGTCCATCCCGTCGAGGTACTTCAGAGGCACCGGCACCCCGATCACCGGGAGCGTCGTGACGGAGGCCAGCATCCCCGGCAGGTGCGCCGCTCCCCCGGCACCGGCGATGATCGCCCGCAGCCCGCGACCGGCCGCCCGCTCGCCGTACGCCACCATCTCGTGCGGCATCCGGTGGGCCGAGACGACGTCGGCCTCGTAGTCCACGCCGAAGTCGGCGAGCACCTCGGCGGCCGCGCTCATGACCGGCCAGTCCGAGTCGCTCCCCATCACCACGCCGACCACAGCGCTCATTCGTCGATCACTCCCTGCAGGTAGTCGGCGGCGTGCCGCCCACGGGCGGTCACCTCCGCGAGATCCGTGCCGTAGGTGTTGACGTGCCCGATCTTGCGGCCGGGGCGCACGCTCTTGCCGTAGAGGTGGATGCGCAGCGCGGGATCGCGCGCCATCAGGTGCTTGTACGTCGGATAGAGCTGCCCGTGCCGCTCCGGATCCCCGCCGAGCACGTTGGTCATCACGGTCCACGACGACCGCGGCGTCACCGCGCCGAGCGGCAGGTCGAGCACCGCGCGCAGGTGCTGCTCGAACTGGCTGGTGACGCTGCCGTCCTGGGTCCAGTGCCCGCTGTTGTGCGGCCGCATGGCGAGTTCGTTGACGACGTACGCCGGCCCGTCACCCGCCGCGAGCTCGAAGACCTCGACGGCCATCACACCCGTCACCCCCAGCTCACCGGCGATCCGCAGGCCGGTCGCCGCGAGCTCCCCCGCGAGCTCCTCGTCGAGGTCGGCCGCCGGCGCGACCACCGAGGTGCAGATGCCGTCGGTCTGCACGGTGTGCACGACCGGCCAGACGGACGCCTGCCCGGACGGGCTGCGCGCGACCAGCACCGCCAGCTCCCGGACGAAGTCGACACTTTTCTCGGCCAGCAGGGGCTCGCCGTGCGCGAACCAGTCGGCAGCTTCGTCAGCGGTCCGTACGACGCGCACGCCCTTGCCGTCGTACCCGCCGCGCGGCGTCTTCAGCACGACCGGCCACCCGTGGGCCTCGCCGAACGCGCGCAACGCTGCCACGTCGTCGACCTGCGCCCATGCGGGGCACGGAATCCCCATCTGCGACAGGCGATTCCGCATCACCAACTTGTCCTGGGCGTGCACCAGAGCCTCCGGCGACGGGTGCACGGTCACGCCGTCGGCCACCAGCGCGGCCAGCACGTCCCGCGGCACCTGCTCGTGATCGAACGTCACGACGTCGCAGTCACGCGCGAACGCGCGCACCGCCTCGAGGTCGTCCGCCGCGCCGACGGGCGCCGACGGGATCGCGAACGCCGCCGCGGCCTGCGTCGACTCGGCGAGCACCGACAAGGTGATGCCGAGTTCCACCGCGGGTCCGGCGCACATGCGGGCGAGTTGGCCGCCGCCGACGATGCCGACGATCGGGAAACCACCGGGGGCGGGAAGGGGTCGATCCACGCCGTCACTGTAACGATCGCAGCAGACGGGCTTACCCTTCCCTGGTGCTGCAACGCCTACGCCTCACTCTCGACGTCCTCTGGCGCGAACTGGCGAAGTTCGGCGTCATCGGCCTCATCTCGTTCGTCATCGACCTCGGCGGGTTCAACCTGCTGGTGAGCGGTGCGATGGAGCACAAGATCACCACCGCCAAACTCGTCAGCGGCGCCGTCGCCACCGTCTTCGCATGGCTGGGCAACCGCTACTGGACCTTCCGGCACCGCCGCAACCGTCCGGTGCACCACGAGGTCGTCCTGTTCTTCGTGGTCAACGGGATCGCGCTGGCCGTCTCCGCCGGCTGGGTGGCGCTCGCGCACTACGCCTTCCATGTGCACGGCAGGCTCGAGCTCAACGTCGCGGCGTTCATCGGCATCGGTTTCGGCACGCTCTTCCGCTTCTGGGCTTACCGCAGGTTCGTCTTCGCCCACGAGCCGGACGTGGCCGACCTGCCCGGGGACGCCGGTGACGAGCAGTTCGACGGCCCGGCCGCGCCGGGCGACGCCGCTCAGTCCGAGGTCGCCGCCGACAGGAAGAGCGCGAAGACCGCCGGCTGAGCGTTCCGCAGCTCCAGCCGGCCGCCGCTCACCTCGGCGAGGTCGCGCGCGAGGGCCAGGCCCAGCCCGGTCCCGCCCGTGGTGACCCGTCGTTCGAAGATGTGCGGTGCCAGGTTGGGGTCGACCCCGGCACCCATGTCGCTCATCTCCACCACGACCGACGGTCCGCTGCGGCGGGCTCGCACCTCGACGGTGCCCGCGCCGTGGATCAGGGCGTTCTCCAGCAGGGTCGCGAGGATCTGCGCCAGACCCACGCGGGTCGCGGACACGTGCAGCCCGCGCTCACCGCTCACGAGCACGCTGCGCCGCGCGGTCTCGAACGCCGGCTGCCACTCCAGCTGCAGCGCCGCGATGACCGAGTCGAGGGAGATGTTGCTCGGCGCGTCGACCGTGCCGCGGGACCGGGCGAGCAGTTCGTCGACCACCTGAGTGAGTCGCTCGACCTGGGCGATCCCGATCTGCGCCTCCTCCTGAGCCGCATCGAGGTCGTCGGCCGAGGAGATCTCCTCCAGCCGCATCAGCAGCGCGGTGAGCGGCGTACGCAGCTGGTGGCTGGCGTCCGAGGCGAACTCCCGCTCCGCGGCGAGCATGCGGGTGAGCTCGGTGGAGCGCATCTCGTAGAAGGCCGCGATCCGGTCGACCTCGTCCATCCCGGTCCGCAGCGGGGTGAAGGAGATCGGCCCGTCCGCGAGCCGGTCGGCACGGTCGGCCAACTCCCGCACGGGGTCGACGACCGACTCGATCCGCGACGCGGACAACAGCACCGAGCCGACACCGAGCAGCAGGGCGACCCCCATCACCAGCAGGGAGATCCACCAGGTGGATGCCGCGATCGCGGCGACGGCGGCGACGACCACCACGGGGATGGCGACGGCAAGGACGATGACGCCGACGAGGCGGTTCTGCAGCGTCACCTAGAAGTCGCCGTCGTCGGTCTCGAAACGGAAACCCACGCCCCTCACGGTAGTGATGAACCGGGGGTCGGTCGCGTCGTCGCCCAGCTTGCGGCGCAGGACCGAGACGTGCATGTCGAGGGTCTTGGTCGATCCCACCCACACGGTGTTCCAGACCTCGCGCATCAGGTCCTCGCGGGAGACGACCTTGCCGCCCTCGCGCACCAGGACCCGCAGCAGGTCGAACTCCTTGGCAGTCAGCTGCAGTTCGCGGTCGCCGCTGAACGCGCGTCGGCCGGCGGCGTCGATGCGCACCCGCGCGCCCTGCCCCTCGTCGGAGCTGGAACGGCGCAGCAGCGCCCGCGCCCGTGCCAGCAGCTCGGCCAGCCGGAACGGCTTGGTGACGTAGTCGTCCGCACCGGCATCCAGTCCGACGACCGTGTCGACCTCATCGGCGCGGGCGGTGAGGATGAGGACCGGCACCACGATCCCGGTCGATCGGATCCGCCGACAGACCTCCAGCCCGTCCATCTGGGGCAGGCCGAGGTCGAGGATCACCAGATCGGGGCCGGTCGACGCCGCGGCGAGCGCGGACACTCCATCGGCACGCACCATGACGTCGTACCCCTCGCGGCGCAGGGCTCGCGCCAGGGGATCGGAGATCGTGGGATCGTCCTCGGCCAGTAGGACCTTGGTCATGTAGTGAGCCTATCTGCGCCTTCTGCGTTCACTGCGAAGGTCGCTCGATGACGAAGGCATCGGTGGCACCGATGCCGGCCAGGTCGACCCGCTTACGGCGCCGCACGCGCACCGCGGCTCCGTCGGGCAGGCCGTCCATGACCTCTTGATCGACCATGATCTTGCCAGGCTTGGCAGCACCGGTCAGCCTGCTCGCCCGGTTGACCGTGGTGCCGTAGACGTCGCCGAGGCGCGCGAGCACCCGGCCGCGCGCCATCCCCACGCGCATCGTGGGCACCAGATCGTCGGCCTCCGCGGCGGCCCGCAGGTCGAAGGCGATGTCGACGGCGCCCTCGACCGCGGTGTGGGTGAAGAGCACCTCGTCGCCCACCGTCTTCACGATCGCCCCGCCGTGCGCGCCGACGATGTCCGAGGCCAGCGACTCGAAGCGCAGCACCAACTGCGCCAGCTCCCGCTCGCTCAGGCGGCGGACGAGCTGGGTGAAGTTGACCAGGTCGGCGAACCCGACGGTGCGCACGATCCCGATGTGCGACTCCGGCTCGGAGTCGGCGATCATCCGCGAGATCGCCACCGACAGGTTGCGACGCCAGACGTAGTCCACCAGCGGCGACATCCGCTCCGCGAGCTCGACGGTGAGCGCCGCCGTGCGCTGCGCGACATCGCTGTCGACACCGCCGTGGTCGCCGCTCACCATGTCGGCGATCAGCTGCAACGACCACATCGCCATCCGGTCGGTGGACCGTCCGACGGCCCGCGCGAGCGACAGCCCGGTCGTGCGGTCGAGCAGACCGTCCTGCACCAGGCCGTCGAACCGGCGCAGCGCCTCCAGGTCGGCCTCGCCGAAGAAGACCTCGTCGTCCCGGGCGCGGGCGAAGCCCAGCGAACGCCACATCGTCGCGGTCTGGTCCTGCGAGATCCCCGAGGCACGACTGATCTCGCTGCGGCGCATCGAGCGCGGGTGGCCCATGAGGCGGGCCTCGATGGCGTCGACGAACTCCGCGGGATCCAGATCCCCGGCCGGCGAGAGGACGGCCGGTGGCTCGGGCTCCGAGCTGGGCGCGTCGTCGGTGGGCCGCACGTGCACGACGTCGCCGGCGGCGTACGCCGTGGTCTGCCCCTGCGTGGTGATCAGCAGCCGACCCGCGGCATCGACCCCGACGGCGTCACCGGTCAGATGGCGCTCGGCGCCGGTCTGCAGCCGCACTCGCTGTCCGACGGTGATGCATGCGGCGCGGTAATCGTCGTCGGCGGCCGAGGTGGCCCACTGCCGCTGGATCATCAGCAGCTCGCGCAGGATGCACTCGATCAGGTCCTCGCGCGCGACGTCGGCACCGCACTCGCGCAGCGACGTCGACACGTCGGTCGGCAGCTGGTCCGCGCTCTGGTGGACGTTGAGCCCGATCCCCACCACGACGACGGGCGCCTCACCCCCGGCCACCGTGCACAGGATGCCCGCGACCTTGCGCCAGTCGGCGTCCTCGGACGTCAGCGCGAGCAGGTCGTTGGGCCACTTGAGGGCGAGCTGTACGCCGGTCAGCTCTGCGACGGCGCGGCGTACCGCCACGCCCACGAGCAGCGGAACCCACCCCCAGCGGGCCTGGTCCGCCGGCAGGGGCAGCGTGCAGGACAGCGCGATGGAGGTGCCCGGCGGCGCCTCCCAAGAGCGATCGAGCCGGCCACGGCCGCTGCTCTGGTGATCGGCGGTGACGACCCGCCAGGGCCGCGGATCGGCCAGCAGCAGGTCGTTGGTCGAGCCCACCTCGTCGTGCACGGCGACCTCACGCCACACCGTGGCCGCCAGGGCGTCACGGAGCACGTCGGCTCGCAGATCGTGGCTCACGGCCACAAGGCTAGAGTCTGGTCGCATGACCGATGGGGCCAGCGTCCGAGAAACCTCCCAGCACGATCAGCCCGATCTGCACACCACCGCGGGGCGCCTCGCCGACCTGTATCAGCGCAACGACGAGGCCGTGCACGCGGGGTCGGCGCGCGCCGTGGAGAAGCAGCACGCGAAGGGAAAACTGACCGCCCGCGAGCGCATCGAGCTGCTGATGGACGAGGGCTCGTTCATCGAGCTCGACGAGCTGGCGCGGCACCGGTCGACAAGCTTCGGGCAGGAGAAGAACCGCCCGTACGGCGACGGCGTGGTCACCGGCCACGGCACCGTCGACGGCCGCCCGGTGTGCGTCTTCTCCCAGGACTTCACGGTGTTCGGCGGATCCCTCGGCGAGGTCTTCGGCGAGAAGATCGTCAAGGTGATGGATCTGGCCGCCAAGATCGGCTGCCCGGTCGTCGGCATCAACGACTCCGGCGGCGCCCGCATCCAGGAGGGCGTGGTCGCCCTCGGCCTCTACGCCGAGATCTTCCGGCGCAACGTGCACTCCTCGGGCGTCGTACCGCAGATCTCCCTGGTCATGGGCCCGTGCGCCGGCGGCGCCGTCTACTCCCCCGCGATCACCGACTTCACGGTGATGGTCGACCAGACCTCGCACATGTTCGTGACCGGACCGGACGTCATCAAGACGGTGACCGGCGAGGACGTCGGCATGGAGGAGCTCGGCGGCGCGCGCAGCCACAACACCCGCTCCGGCGTCGCGCACTACATGGCCTCGGACGAGGAGGACGCGATCTCCTACGTGAAGGAGCTGTTGTCCTTCCTGCCGTCGAACAACATGGACGAGCCGGTCGTCTTCGACGCGACGCCCGATCTGGAGATTGACGACTTCGACCGCGAGCTCGACACGCTCATCCCCGACTCGGCGAACATGCCCTACGACATGCACACCGTCATCGAGCACGTCCTCGACGACGGCGAGTTCCTGGAGACCTCGGCACTGTTCGCGCCGAACATCCTCACCGGCTTCGGGCGTGTCGAGGGCCATCCGGTCGGTGTGGTGGCCAACCAGCCGCTGCAGCTCGCCGGCACCCTCGACATCAACTCCTCCGAGAAGGCCGCGCGTTTCGTGCGCACCTGCGACGCGTTCAACGTGCCGGTGCTGACGTTCGTCGACGTCCCCGGCTTCCTGCCCGGCACCGACCAGGAGTGGGGCGGCATCATCCGTCGAGGCGCGAAACTGCTCTACGCGTACGCCGAGGCCACCGTCCCGCTCGTCACCGTCATCACCCGCAAGGCGTACGGCGGCGCGTACGACGTGATGGGCTCCAAGCACCTGGGCGCCGACGTCAACCTCGCCTGGCCGACGGCGCAGATCGCGGTGATGGGTGCGCAGGGCGCAGCCAACATCCTCTACCGCAAGCAGATCAAGGCGGCGAGCGAGGCGAATCCGGACGACCCGGCCGCCGTCGAGGCCACCCGCCAGGAGCTGATCCAGCAGTACGAGGACGCGCTGGCGAACCCCTACCTCGCCGCGGAGCGCGGCTACGTCGACTCCGTCATCCCGCCCAGCTACACGCGCAGCTACGTCACCCGCGCGCTGCGCACCCTGCGCACGAAGCGGGAGACCCTGCCGCCGAAGAAGCACGGCAACATCCCGCTATGAGCGACGATCAGACGGCGAAAGCGCCCACCCTGCAGGTCATCTCGGGTGATGCGACGGCCGAGGAGATCGCCGCGGTCATCGCGGTGCTGGCTGCCGCCGGCGCTGCCGCGCCCCCGGCGGCCCCCGCGCGATCCCGATGGACCGGCCGCGGGGGCGGCGGCTGGAAGGGCTCGGCGCTGCCGCGCGCGTGAGCCGCAGCGGAACGGTCCGGTCGGGGACGCCGTCGGCGGTGCGCGATAGCTTGGCGGGATGAGCGAGGACACCACCACCCGCACGCCCACGCCCGTCGACGCGATCGCGGAGGCCCACCACGACGCGTCCATGCGGCTCAGCCCGATCCTTGCCACCGAGCTCGGCGTCCCCGGTTACGACGACCGGCTCGACGACTTCTCCCCCGGTGGTCGCGCCGAGGTCGCCGACCAGGCACGCCGCACGCTGGCGGCGCTCGGCGGGGCGACCGCGACCGACGACGTCGACCAGGTCACCATCGCTGCGATGACCGAGCGGCTGGAGCTGGTGGTGGAGGAGTTCGAGGCCGGCACACCCCTGATGTCCCTTAACGTCATCGCCTCGCCGATGCAGGAGATGCGCGACGTCATCGACCTGATGAGCACCGACACCGCCGAGGATCTCGCGACGATCGGCGCCCGCATGAGCGCGATGCCGCGAGCACTCGACCAGTGGCTGGAGTCGCTGCACGCGGCGGCCGACCGCGGCATGGTGGCGCCGCGCCGTCAGGTGCTCGCCTGCATCCAGCAGACCCAGGACCACACCGCGGCGGACGGTTACTTCACGACGTACGCCGCCGAGCATCCGGCCATCGCCGACCAGATCGGCGAGGCCGCGCGGGCGTACGTCGCCGTGGGGCAGCGGCTCAAGGAGGAGATCCTGCCGCGGGCTCCCGAGGCGGACGCGTGCGGCCGTGACCTCTATCCGCTGCACTCGCGGCACTTCCTCGGGACCACGGTCGACCTGGAGGAGACCTACGCGTGGGGCCAGGAGGAGCTGGCGCGGATCACGGGCGAGATGCGCAAGGTCGCCGAGCGGATCACGCCGGGCGCCGGGGTCAAGGAGGCCATGGCGGCACTCGACGCCGACCCGGCCTACCAGCTGCACGGCACCGCCGAGCTGCGGAACTGGATGCAGGACAAGGCCGACCGCGCCATCGCCGATCTCGGCGGAACCCACTTCGACATCCCGGAGCCGGTGCAGCGCATCGAGTGCATGATCGCGCCCACCCAGTCCGGCGGCATCTACTACACCGGTCCGAGCGAGGACTTCTCCCGGCCGGGCCGGATGTGGTGGTCGGTGCCCAAGGGCGTCGAGCAGTTCGGCACCTGGCGTGAGCTGACGACCGTCTACCACGAGGGCGTCCCGGGTCACCATCTGCAGGTCGCACAGACCATGTACCGCTCGGGCCTGCTCAACTCCTGGCGCCGGATGGACGCGTGGACCTCCGGGCACGGCGAGGGCTGGGCCCTCTACGCCGAGCGGCTCATGCAGGAGCTGGGCCACCTCGACGATCCGGGCACGTTGATGGGCATGTACGACGCGCAGTCGATGCGCGCGGCCCGCGTCGTCCTCGACATCGGCGTGCACTGCGGTTTCTCGGCACCGGCCGAGGTCGGCGGGGGCGACTGGACCTACGACAAGGCGTGGACGTTCCTCACCGCTCACTGCGACATGGCCGAGGGGTTCCTGCGCTTCGAGCTGGACCGCTATCTCGGCTGGCCCGGGCAGGCTCCGTCCTACAAGATCGGCGAGCGCATCTGGATGCAGCTGCGGGAGCAGGCGCAGGATCGCGAGGGTGCGGCGTTCGACCTCAAGGCGTTCCACCGTCGCGCGCTCGACATCGGCGGCGTCGGGCTGGACACGCTGCGGCAGGCGGTGCTCGGCACGCTCGGCGGACCGGAGACCGCGCGCACGACCTCCTGAGGTCTCCGGCGTACCCACGTCGCTACCGCGCCCCTGACAGACTTACGGGGTGCATGTCGCCTTCGCCGTCTTCTTCGTGGCGATCACCGTCGTGGTGGTCGCCACCGTCGCCCGCCGGATCGGCACGTCGGCTCCGCTGCTGCTGGTGGCAGTGGGCGCGGCGTACTCGCTCCTGCCCGGCGTCGACCCGATCCACATCGACCCGGATCTGATCCTCTTCGGATTCCTGCCGCCGCTGCTGTTCGCGGCCGCGTCGAGCACCTCGCTGGTCGACATCGGCCGGGACAAGCGCCAGATCCTGGGGTTGTCGATCCTGCTGGTGCTCTTCACCGCGTTCGGTGTCGCCCTCATCGCCTGGAAGCTGCTGGACGTGCCGTTCGCCGCCGCGCTGGCGCTCGGCGCGATCGTGGCGCCCCCGGACGCCGTCGCGGCGACGGCGATCGCCCGGCGGATCGGCCTGCCGCGGCGGGTCGTGCTCATCCTCGAGGGCGAGTCGCTGCTGAACGACGCCACCGCACTGAGCACGGTCAACATCGCCAAGGTGCTCATCGGCGGCGCGACGCTGACCTGGTACGGCGTGACGTGGGATGTCATCGTTGCCGCCGTCGGCGGCGTGCTGATCGGCTACGTCGCCTATCGGGTCATCGCCGAGGTCCGCAAGCACATCCAGGACACGATCACCAGCGTCGCGCTCTCGTTCCTCACCCCGTGGGTCGCCTATCTGCCCGCGGAGAGGATCGACGCGTCCGGTGTCGTCGCCGTCGTGATCGCGGGCCTGCTGCTCGCCCACGAAGCGCCGCTGATCCAGACCGCCCAGTCGCGGGTGTCGGAGCGGACGAACTGGGCCTCCATCACCTTCATGCTGGAGAACACGGTCTTCCTGCTGATCGGCCTGCAGGTGTACTCGATCATCGACGGCATCACCAACTCCCGCCTCGGTGCGACCAAGGTGGTGCTGATCAGCCTCGTCGTGCTGGTCACCGTGATCGCGCTGCGCCCGATCTACCTGGCGATCTGGCAGTTCGTCAACCGCTTCATCGACTTCGAGCAGCCGCAGCTGACCCGGCGGGAGGCGCTGGTCGCGTCGTGGGCCGGCATGCGCGGGGTGGTGACGATCGCCGCGGCGTTCCTGCTACCCGAGAACACCCCTGAGCGCGACGCCATCATCTTCATCGCCCTCGTCGTGACCGTGGGCACCCTTCTGCTGCAGGGGTTCTCGCTCGGCTGGGTCGCGGGTCGGCTCGGCCTGCACGCTCCGGATCCACGCGAGGACGCACTGCAGCAGGCGCAACTGGTGCAGGCGGCGGTGACCGCGGGCAGGTCCCGCCTCGGCGAGATCATGCAGGAGGAGGACGACCTGCCCGAGGAGATCGTCCGGCAGTTGCGGCAGCAGGGTGACCGGCGGGCGAACCTGGTGTGGGAGCGACTCGGCGGCGGGTTGCAGGTGGAGACGCCGACGCAGACCTACCGCCGGCTGCGGATGCAGATGCTGCAGTCCGAACGCGCCAAGGTGCTGCACATGAGGGACAAGGGCGTGATGGACCACGAGGTGCTCGACGAGGCGATGCGCTACCTGGACGTCGAGGAGTCGACCATCGCGGTGGTGGAGGACCGTACCCAGCAGGTGCGCCGGGAGTTGCTGCTCACCCCCGAATCGCGCACCTTCGAGTGCGACCACCTGGAAGCGGCACCCGTCGCGGTCGATCCGTTGACCCCCGAGGGATGCCCGGACTGCGCCCGGGAGGGCACCGTGCCGGTGCACCTGCGCCTGTGCCTCACGTGCGGCAACGTCGGCTGTTGCGACTCATCGGTCGGATTGCACGCCGATCGCCATTTCCATAACACCGGGCATCCGGTGATGCGCTCGTTCGAGCCCGGCGAGGGCTGGCGCTGGTGCTACGTCGACAAGCGCCTCGGCTGACCCCTGTCGGTCGAGTGGTCGCCCCGGCACGGTGACGGAGGCCTCCGACCGTGCCGGGAGGACCACTCGGTTGTCCACATCGCCCCTCGTCTACGGGGGGTGTCCACAACTGATCCCTGAGCCCCGTGGTCACGGCGACCGAGCTTGCGACGGTAGGGCAATGCGGCGTGCCGACCTCCCTCCCCAGCTCCCGACGGTGTTCACAACGTCCGAGGCGTACGACGCGGGGGTGACCCGGAACCGGCTGCGGGCGACCGACCTCCATCAGCCGTTCCGTGGCGTTCGAAGCCTGCGGGACGACTCCCGTCTGGAGGACAGGGCAGCGGCGCTGCTGACCGTCCTTCCCGCCACGGCGGCCCTCAGCCATCAGACCTGCGCGGCACTCCTCGACGTCCCCCTCCCCGCCGGATCGGCTGCCGATCTGCACGTGACGCTGCCCCGCGGCAGCAATCGCGTACGCCGGCCAGGCGTCATCTCCCATCGGGCAGACCGACCGCGCGCGACCCACCACCGCCTGCAAGTCGTGACCGCGGCGGCCACTTGGTGCGACCTGGGTCAGTATCTCGGTGTGACCGAGCTCGTCATCGCCGGTGATGACCTCCTGCACCGTGGACTCGTCAGCCTTGAGCAGCTGAGAACCCATTCGGCAGCCCACCCGTCGGGCCGGGGACGGCTCGCGATCCGCGCGGCCCTACACCAGGTGCGCAGCGCAAGCGCCTCACCCATGGAGACGACCGCCCGGCTCCGGTTCTGCTCCTGGGGCCTACCCGAGCCTGAGCTGAACGTGCGCATCGTCGAGCGGGGAGGGTGGATCGCCACGGTGGACTTCCTGTGGCGGCGGCAGCGGGTCATCGCGGAGTACTACGGCGAAATGCACCAGAGCTCGTGGCGCAGGGACCTTGTCCGCGTGGCTCAGTTGGAGGACGCCGGATATCGGGTCCTGGTCATCACGCACCGCGACCTGGGCGTCGGCGAAGCCGACCTGAAGCGGCGGATGCGCGACCTCCTGATGTGACCCCCCGCCGCGACCCCGCGAATGGTCGGGGATGCATAGTCATCCATGGTCGACACCATGCCGTGCCGACCACTCGCGGCGTCAGTTAGCTGTCGGCGGGTGGGTAGGGTCGCGGGGTGCGTCTCGTGCTGGCCTCGGCCTCTCCCGCCCGCCTCGCCACCCTGCGCTCGGCCGGTGTCGAACCACAGGTGGTGGTGTCCGCTGTCGATGAGCCGGCTGTCGTGGCGACGGCACGTGCGGCGTACGGCGATCTGGAGCCGGCCGACGTGGCCCTGCTGCTCGCCAGGGCCAAGTGCGAGGACGTGAGCAGCCGCGACGACCTCGCGGACTGCGTTGTGCTGGGCTGCGATTCGGTGCTCGAGATGGACGGCCGCGACTACGGCAAGCCCGGCGACGCCGACACCGCCACCGAGCGCTGGCGGGCGATGCGCGGACGGGAGGGTGTCCTGCACACCGGTCACTGGCTCATCGACGAACGCGAGGATTCCACCGGCGCGACGTTCGGCGTGACCTGCTCGACCGTCGTCCATTTCGCCGACCTCAGCGACGCAGAGATCGACGCGTACGTCGCCACTGGCGAACCCCTCTCTGTCGCAGGTGGATTCACGGTCGACGGGCTCGGCGGCGCGTACGTGACGGGGATCGAGGGCGACTTCCACAACGTGGTCGGCGTCAGTCTCACCACGTTGCGCGAGATGCTCGCGCAGCTGGACGTGGCCTGGCACGAACTCTGGAGCGCACCGCACGGGTGAGACGTACGCCACTGCGATGAGTACGGTGCACAGACAACCGATGTTCTAAGGAGCCACGGATGTCCGACGCAGCAACCGCACCGACCAAGGTGAGACTCACCTCAGATCAACGCAGTTCGTTCGCTGCCGCGTATCTCGGATGGGCGATGGACGCCTTCGACTACTTCATCGTCGTGCTCATCTACGCGGACATCGCCAAGGACTTCCACAAGACCCTCGGTGAGATGGCGTTCATCACGACGATGACGCTGGTCATGCGCCCGGTCGGGGCGTTCCTCTTCGGGCTGTGGGCCGACCGCTCGGGACGTCGCCTGCCGCTGATCGTGGACGTCGTCTTCTACTCCGTCGTCGGGTTCGCGTGTGCCTTCGTCCCGAACAACGCCTTCTGGCTGCTGATCGGCCTGCGTATGCTCTACGGCATCGGCATGGGCGGCGAATGGGGTCTCGGCGCCGCGCTGGCGATGGAGAAGATCCCGGCCGAACGACGCGGCTTCTTCTCCGGCCTGCTGCAGGGCGGCTACTCGATGGGCTACCTCTTCGCCGCGCTCGCCGCGCTCGTGGTCACCGGCTGGCTGGATCTGTCCTGGCGCTGGATGTTCGCGCTGTCCATCATCCCGGCGGCCATCAGCCTCATCATCCGTTCGCGGGTGCATGAGTCGGAGGTGTGGGAGACCGCGCAGAAG
This sequence comes from Allobranchiibius sp. GilTou38, assembly GCF_017565325.1. Taxonomy (NCBI): domain Bacteria; kingdom Bacillati; phylum Actinomycetota; class Actinomycetes; order Micrococcales; family Dermacoccaceae; genus Allobranchiibius; species Allobranchiibius sp. GilTou38. The sequence goes on from NZ_JAGEKN010000004.1 coordinate 195,870, forward strand.
CGCGTCAAGCAGACCAACACCTCGGCGCGGCAGATCTTCGCCAACCCGACCATCTGGAAGCGGTTCGTCTTCCTGGTGCTGCTCATGACGGCGTTCAACTGGATGAGCCACGGCACCCAGGACCTCTACCCGACGTTCCTCAAGGCCAGCAACGACGGTGGCCTGGGCTTCAGCAAGAGCGCGGCGACCTGGATCGCGGTCATCTACAACATCGGCGCCATCGCCGGCGGTGCGATCGCCGGGATGCTGTCGGAGCGCTACGGGCGCAAGGTGCTGATCATCGCGTGCGCCGTCCTCGGGCTGCCCGTCGTGCCGCTCTTCGCCTACTCCACCAGCCTCGGCCTGATCATCCTGGGCTCGTTCCTGATGCAGGTGATGGTGCAGGGGGCGTGGGGCGTGATCCCGGCGCACCTGACCGAGTTGTCGCCGGACGAGATCCGCGGGTTCTACCCGGGCGTCACCTATCAGCTCGGCAACTGCCTGGCGGCGTTCAACCTGCCGATCCAGCAGTCCCTGGCGTCCTCCCACGGCTACGCGTTCGCGCTGTCCGTGACGATCGTGCCCGTCCTGATCGCGGTGATCCTGCTGACGCTGATCGGCTCGGAACGCAAGGGGATCAGCTTCGGCACCTCGAAGACGACCCTGGTCGGAGCGGGGGCCGGCGCCGAGCAACCCGCCTGAACGGGCCGGCTCGGCTGAAGCGGGTCAGACCGGCGGGATGGCCCGCCGCCGCTCGGTGAACGAACGGTCCCGGCGGACGGCGTAGCGCAGGCGGGCGAGCAGCTCACCGCGCAGGTCCTCTGCCTCCACCACGCCGTCCACGACGAGATCCGCCGCGAGACGCTGGATGTCGACGTCCTCGAGGTACTCCTCGCGCTTCTCGCGCACGAACTGCTCACGCTCGGAATCGGTTTCGAGCGCGGCGATTTTGCCGGCGTACACAGCGTTGACCGCGGCCTCCGGGCCCATCACCGCGATGCGTGCGGTCGGCAGCGCGAGGGTGGCGTCGGGTCCGAAGCCCGGGCCGCCCATCGCGTAGAGGCCCGCGCCGTACGCCTTGCGGACCACGACGCAGAACTGCGGCACCGTCGCCTCGGACACCGCGGAGACCATCTTGGCGCCGTGCCGGATGATGCCGCCGCGCTCGACCTCCGAGCCGATCATGAAACCCGGCACGTCGGCCAGGTAGATCAGCGGGATCGAGTACGCGTCGCACGTCCAGATGAAGCGAGAGGCCTTGTCGGCGCTGTCGGTGAAGAGCACCCCGCCCTTCACCGCCGAGTTGTTGGCGACGAACCCGACGGTGCGCCCGTCCATCCGCCCGAACCCGACGACGAGCTCGGGCGCGAAGAGCGGCTTGATCTCGAAGAAGGAGTCCTCGTCCACCAGCCCGTCGATGACGTCGTGCACATCGAACGGCTGGCTCTCGACCTCCGGCACGGTGTCGGAGTCCAGTTGCGCGACAGGGGCTTCCGCGGCGTACGCCGGCGGCTCATCGCGCCAGGTCGACGGCATGTAGGAGAAGTAGAGCTTCGCCAGCTCGATGGCCTCCGTGTCGTCCTCGACCAGCAGGTCGCCGACTCCGCTGACGGTGCAGTGCATCCGCGCGCCGCCCATCTCCTCCAGCGACACCCGTTCCCCGACGACCATCTCGGCCATCCGCGGGCTGCCCAGGTACATCGAGGCATTGCCCTCGACCATGATCAGCACGTCGGTGAAGCTCGGGATGTACGCGCCGCCGGCGGCGGACGGCCCGAAAAGGCAGCAGATCTGCGGCACCCGGCCGGACAGGGCCACCTGGTTGTGGAAGATCCGTCCGGCACCGCGCCGGCCCGGGAACAGCTGCACCTGATCGGTGATCCGCGCACCGGCGGAGTCGACGAACCAGAAGATCGGCAGCTCCTCCCGCAGCGCCGCCTCGGTGGCCCGCACGATCTTCTCCACCGTCCGGGCACCCCACGAACCGGCCTTCACGGTCGGATCGTTGGCCACCACGATGGCGGCGCGCCCGTCGACGGTCCCCCGCCCGGTGACCACGCCGTCGGCGGGCAGGCCCGCCGCGGTCGAGTTCGCGTAACGCCCGTCCTCGACGAACGAGCCCTCGTCGAACAGCAGCGCGATGCGCTCGCGTACATACAGTTTCGACTGACCCTCCAGCTTCGCGCGCGCCGCCTCGCTGGGCTCCGCCGCTGCGTCGTACGCCGCCCGCAGCCGCTTCCGGGCGTCCTGGACGCGCGGGTCGGTGGGGTGCGTCACGCCGGCAGACCCAGGCCGCGGGCGATGACCATGCGCTGCACCTCGGAGGTGCCCTCGCCGATCTCCAGGATCTTCGCGTCGCGGTAGAACCGCGCGACGGGGTACTCCTCCATGAAGCCGTTTCCGCCGAAGATCTGGGTGGCGGTGCGGGTGGCCACCACTGCGGCCTCGGTGGAGTAGAGCTTGGCGATGGCCGCTGCCTGCTTCACCTCGGCGACGGACCGGCGTCCGGCCTCCTGCTCGTCCTTCAGCCAGGCCGCCTTGTAGGTCAGCAGACGGGCCGCCTCCACCGAGGTCGCCAGATCGGCGAGCTGGAAGGACACGCCCTGGTTGACCCCGATCGGGCGGCCGAAGCTGGTGCGCGTCTTGGCGTAGTCCGTCGCCAGCTCCAGGCACGCCTGCGCGCAGCCGAGGGCCAGCGCGGAGATGGCGATCCGGCCGTCGTCCAGGATCTTCAGGAACTGACGGAAACCCTGTCCCCGCTCCCCCAGCAGGTTGCCCTCCGGGACGACACAGTCGGCGAAGGTCAGCCCGTGGGTGTCGGAGATGTGCCAGCCGAGCTTGTCGTAGGGCTTCTCCGCGGTGAACCCGGGAGTGCCGGACGGCACCATGATCGCGCTGATCTCCGGTCGCCCGTCCGCGGCCGTGCCGGTGCGGGCGGTGACGGTGACGACGCTGGTGCGGTCGGTGCCCGAGTTGGTGATGAACGCCTTGGCGCCGTTGATCGTCCAGGACCCGTCGGCCAGCGTCGCCTTCGTACGGCTCGCGCCCGCATCGGAGCCGGCGTCCGGCTCGGTCAGACCGAAGCCGGCCAGCGTACGACCGGCGACCAGGTCGGGTAGGAAGCTCTGCTTCTGTTCCTCCGTGCCGTAGCTCAGGATCGGGTTGATGCCGAGGCCCACCCCCGCCGACAGCGTGATGCCGATCGACTGGTCCACCCGGCCCAGTTCCTCGATGGCGAGGCACAGATAGGTGAAGCCGCCGTGCTCGAGCCCGGCGCCGCCGTACTCCTGGGGGACGACCAGACCGAACAGCCCGAGGTCGCCCAGTTGGGGCATGAGATCGGACGGGAAGTGGTGTTCACGATCCCATCCGGCGACGTGCGGCGCGATCTTGTCGGCCGCGAAGTCACGGACGGCGTGGCGGAAGTCGTCGTGGTCCTTGGTGAGCTCGAACATCAGGTGCCTCTCGTGAAGGGCGTTCGGCGCGTCGAGCCTGGTCGTCGACGCGCTTGACGTTGACGTAAACGTAAAGCACGCTGAGCGCTATGACAACTCGTGAGCGCACGTGGTCGATCGCCGAGCTCGCGACGGAATTCGAGATCACCCACCGGACGCTGCGGCACTACGAGGAGCTCGGCCTGATCTCCCCCGAACGCCGGGGCACCACAAGGGTCTTCAGCAAGCGCGACCGCACCCGCTTGGCCCTCATCATGCGGGGACGACGCCTCGGCTTCCCACTGGAGGAGATCCGCAGGATCGTCGATATGTACGACGATCAGCCGGGTCGCGTCGGCCAGCTGCAGTACCTGCTCGACCAGATCAGCGACCGACGGGCCGATCTGGAGGCGCGTCGTCGCGACATCGAGGACTCCCTCGCCGAACTGGCCGAGCTGGAGCGCCGCTGCGAGACCGACCTCGCGACGCTCCGGGGCAGCCGCGCCGTCCCGGCCCGGACCCAGGACACGCCCAGCCGCACCACAGTGTGACCCGGGTCACGCGATAGTTTGCGGGGCAGAGCCGACGGGACCAGGTCCGTCGTGCGCGGCGACAGGAGGTCTCCCATGTCCCACCAACCGGATTCGCAGGATGGTGCACCTCCAGCCAATCGCCCCTTGCAGGTGTTGGCGGGTGTGCTGTTGGCGATCCCGTGCCTGGCCCTCATCCCGGTCGGCTGGTACTCCCGACGCTCCCCCGAGCTCGGCGGGTTCCCGTTCTTCATCTGGTACCAGATGCTGTGGGTCTTCCTCTGCGCAGGATTCACCTACTCCGCGTACGTCGTCGTGAAACGCGCGCGACCGCACCGTCCGATGGCCCGCAACGAGCGGGGTGACGCATGATCACGCCGCACACCCTCGCCGTGGTGCACGCCGCCGCCGACCCGTCGCGCCCCAACACCGGTGTCAACGGCGTCGCCCTCACGGTGCTGATCGTGATCTTCGTGATCGTCGCCGTGATGGGTTTCATGGCAGCGCGCTGGAGGCGCGCGTCCTCGATGGAGAGCCTGGAGGAGTGGGGCCTCGGCGGCCGCTCGTTCGGCACCTGGGTCACCTGGTTCCTGCTCGGCGGAGACCTCTACACGGCCTACACGTTCGTGGCGGTGCCCGCAGCGATGTTCGCGACCGGCGCGGTGGCCGGTTTCTTCGCCGTCCCGTACACGATCGTGGCCTACCCGATCATCTTCTTCTTCATGTCGCGGCTGTGGTCAGTCAGCCACCGACGCGGTTACGTCACCTCGGCCGACTTCGTCCGTGGTCGCTACGGATCGCGCGGACTGTCGCTCGCCATCGCGGTGACCGGTTTCATCGCGACGATGCCCTACATCGCCCTGCAGCTCGTCGGCATCCAGGCCGTCCTGGAAGTGGCCGGGATCGGCGGCAGCGGCAACTGGTTCGCCAAGGACCTGCCGTTGCTGATCGCCTTCGCGGTCCTCGCGGCGTACACCTACACCAGCGGTCTGCGAGCGCCGGCGATCATCGCCTTCGTCAAGGACGCGCTGATCTACCTGGTCATCGTCGTCGCCGTCATCTATCTGCCCACCAAGGTCGGCGGCTGGGGGCACATCTTCGACGCCGCGAACACCAAGATGCAGACCGCGAACAAGGTCACCGGCAAGCCGAACGGCTCGATCCTGGTCGGGCCCAAGCAGCAATGGGCCTACGTGACACTGGCATTCGGATCGGCGCTCGCGCTCTTCATGTATCCCCACTCCATCACCGCGAGCCTGTCGGCCAAGAGCCGGAACACCATCCGGCGCAACGCGGCGATCCTGCCGGCGTACTCCTTCCTGCTGGCACTGCTCGCGCTGCTCGGCTGGGTCGCCATCGCGGCCAAGACCACCCCGATCGGCGCTGACGGCAAGCCGAACGCCCAGCTGGTCATCCCGCAGCTGTTCGAGGACCAGTTCCCGAGCTGGTTCGCCGGCATCGCCTTCGCGGCCATCGCCGTCGGCGCACTGGTGCCCGCGGCCATCATGTCGATCGCGGCGGCCAACACCTTCACCCGCAACATCTACAAGGAATGGCTGCGCCCGGACGCCACCGTGGAGCACGAGGCGAAGGTCTCCAAGATCGCCTCACTGGTGGTCAAGGTCTTCGCGGTCGGCTTCGTCCTCACGATGGACAAGCAGAACGCCATCAACCTGCAGCTGCTCGGCGGCATCTGGATCCTGCAGACGTTCCCGGCCATCGTGTTCGGCCTCTACACCCGCTGGTTCCACCGCTGGGCCCTGCTGATCGGCTGGGCGGTCGCCATGGTCTACGGCACGTGGACCGCGTATGGCGTCGCGAACCCGGCCACCAAGGTGGCGCACTTCGGCGGTTCGACGGCCGACATCCCGATCATCGGCAAGCTCGGCTACATCGCGTTCACGGCGTTGATCATCAACATCGTGGTGTCGGCCGTGCTGACCGTGGTCCTCGAGCGCTTCGTGCCACGTGGCGCCGACGAGACCATCGTGGCCGACTACTTCGCCGACGAGGACGACCCACGGGTCTCCGCCTACGACCCGGTGCCCTACGACGACGCCGATCTCGGTGGAGGCTCCCCCAAGGCCTCGACCTGACACGACCCCTACGCGTCGAGGTCGGTACTCAGCGCAGGATCCTGCGCACGTCGTCCTGTCGTCCGGACAGATCCTTCAACGCGGTGACGACGGCCGGGTCGTACTCGTATCCGAGGCCGAGCGACAGTCGCTCGAACGCCGAGTCCTCCATGATCTCGTTCCCCGAGGTCAGATCGTCGAAGGCGTTGCACACCTTGATGATGCGCGCGGCGACCGGGACGTCCTCGCCCAACTCGCGCACCTGCCGGTACTGGATCGTCTGCGCCTCGATGATGACGGCGAGATCGTCCAGCACTCCGCTGCGTCGCACGATCGAGCCGCCCTCCAGCGCGATGCTCAGCTGGTCCAGCGGGGCGGCCTCGACGGTGGCGCCACCGGGGATCGGTGCGCTGAGCGAGACCTGGCCGATGTCGTGCAGGAGCGCAGCGTCCTCGAGCAGCGTCAGTTCCTGCTCGGTCAACCGCATGCATTCACCGACCCGGCGCGCCAGGTCCGCGACCCGGGCCGAGTGACCGGGGCGGGTGTATCCCGCGACGTCCGTCATCGTCGACAACGCGGCGATCGTCTGGCGTCGTTCACGCTGCACGCTGTACGCGCGTCGCAGCGCCGACCGGGCGAGGACGAGCGGCATCACGACCAGAGGGACTGCCCACAGCGACAGTGATTGCAGGCCGATGGCCATCGCGACACCGGTGGACAGAGCGGCACCGTAGATCGGACCCAGGTCGCGCAGCGTCTCGGCGAGGAATGCGCCGATCGTCCGGATCGGGCTGACCAGGAGGCCGATCATGAGCAGCTCCCCGAGGATCGGGAGCAGCGCGGCGACGGTCATCACACAGACCGCCTTCCACCGCTGGGAGTCCCAATCGGAATACATCTCCGCACTGGTGTGACCGCCCCAGAGCGGCAACCACCGGTAGAGCAGCGACATCGCGGAGACGGTCACGACGGGCACCGCGACCGCGACCGACCGGCTGGTGTCGCTCTGCCAGATACGTCGCAGACCGATACCAGCCGCGTATCCGATGGCGGCGCACACGATGACGATGGAGGGCGAGTAGCTCACCGGCGCCTGGTGCGGCCGGCTCGACGCGAGGGCGAGCGCGACCGACGCTGCAGTCGCGAGTGGCGCGACTGCGCGGGCTCGTCCGATCTGCACCGGCAACGCCGACCCGAAGGCGATGGCGACCGTCAGGGTGGCCAGGATCGCGGCGTCCCAGCCGGCTATCCGGGCACCGCCCGCGGCCGTGCTCACGACGCGGACGAAGGCGGCGAGCACCAGGACGCCCGCGAGAATCACCCACACCAAGCGCAATCGCCACCGCAGGACACCGGGTTGGCGCAACCTCATATGTCCGCCCGGGCAGAGGCGAACATGGCCGACACCCATGGCAGGTGCGGGTCCACCCCGGTGATCGGTCGCGGTGGCTGACGGGCGATCAGGACGCTCAGGGCTTCTACGATCCGTGGCTGGGCGTGCGCCAGAGCCTCCAGGCCGACGGCGTCGAACTGCAGACCGGCGAGCGGGCGCAGCGCGTCGAGACTTCGCTCGGCGACCGATGTGAGCTGCTCCGCGCTCACGTCGGGATCCGCGGCCAGAAGTGCACAGTAGGCGTCGGCGATGGCGAGGATCCGGGCCAGCAACGGGATCTGCTCACCCTCCAGGCCGGAGGGGTAACCGTTGCCGTCCCACCGTTCGTGATGGTGCCCTACGGCGACGACGGCGTCCGAGAGGAAGTCGATGCCCTGCAGCATGCGCACTCCCTGTTGCGGGTGGGCCTTGATCCACCGCAGCTCCTTGCCGGTCAGGCGCTCGCCCGGGGTGTGAGCGGCCGGTGCGACCAGGCCAATGTCGTGCAGGAGGGCGGCGTACTGCAGGGAGTGCATGAGGGAAGCGGAAAGACGAAGCTCCAGCCCGATCTCCCGAGACACCACGTCCACCCAGGCGCTTCGGCCGTGCAGGATCGGCTGACTGGCCTGCGCGGCCGCGACCAGGGTCTCGACCGTCCTCAGGTGTGCGTCGCCCTCCTCGGCCTGTAACGCCACGGACCACTGGGCGATAAGCAGGGGGGCGACGATGGGCAGGATGCTGATCGCGCCGAGGTCCGCCGACGCCCAAAGGACTGCGAAGACGAAGGCAATCACCGGATAGATGGGATACAGGGGCCATGCATTGATCACCGCTTCGCGTGCGGTAACCCACAACGATTGGCCAGTGGCGAGCGCCACCATCGCGCTGAAACAGCCAACATTCACTACCAGCAACATGGCAGTGGCGACGATCAGCGGTACCAAGCATCGCGCAATGAGAGTTCCGGGCCCGGACTGCCCGTTCAGAGGCGTCAGCCCGCCGACGAGATCGTAAGTTAGCCCTGCGGCGAGCACGCATAAAACTATCGTCGCTGTATTGAAAGCTCGCGATATTAACGGGTCGTCCGTGAGAAGGAAGGCGGTGCTCAAAACGCCGATTATTACGCTTCCGAACAACCCCGTGAGTGGCATCGCGGTCACCACCACGATGGTCGTGAGGGACAAGGTCAGCGAACTACGCAGACGTCCCAAGTTTGATTCGGCGATGACGCCGATCACGCCGAGGCACGCGGTAGGGAGCACCTCGGGGATCCGGACGACGCCCAGCGGTAGGAACGCTGACGTCGCGACTCCCAAGGTGGCTGCGACTATCAAACACGCGATCAGCACCCATTGACCGTTGGAAATCAATGGGCGTTCATTCGACAACTTAGCTCCAGTCGACCCTAAATTAGGAAGATGATCCAGTGCGTCGCCGGAACAAGAAGCGCCCGACGATCAAGGCGACAGTGCTTCACGTTCAGCGCGGTGACCAACCGAGGTAGGACATGGCGACCCGAGGGCTCCACCCCAGAAAGGACGACGCAGCGGAGGCGGAAGTGGCGGAAGTAAGCATTGTGAATCCTTCTGTCTGCCCGGTCGGGCTGTGGTATGGATGCCGCAGGTTCGCGGCTTCGGGACCATCGGTCTGCCCCGTTGAGAACGACCTTGTCAAAAGAGGGGGTAAAAAGTCCACCTTCAAACGGTATGGTTTGCCAAGATTTGGCAATATTTACCGGCCCTTGACCAAGCCTTTCGACGGTCAACACCGAACAGGCCCGAATCGGCCGTCGGGATGGTGTGGTCGGGACGGTGGGGCCGGCGCGATACTCTAGGACCCGCATTCGATCGACCAACGCAGCCGTTCCGAGGCCGCCGGTCAGCAGGAGGACCTCATGAGCAAGCGCGCACGCAAGCGTCGTTCCCGCAAGGGCAAGTCGGCCAACCACGGCAAGAAGCCCAACGCCTGACGCTTCACCGACCACAACGACGAAGGCCCGCACCCCCCGAGGGGGATGCGGGCCTTCGTCGTCGGGTGGGAGGGAGGATCTCAGCTGCGGTGCACACGCACCTCGGTCACCGTGACGGTGATCTGGGTGAGGATCTGCGCGCGCAGGGTCGCCGGCGCAGGCTCGGAGGTGCACGACCGGCGTACGAGAGCCTTGAGGATCGCGTCGCGCTCGTACTCCTGCAGGCAGGGCGGGCAGTCCTCCAGGTGTGCCTGAAGCTCAGCGCACTCGGCATCGCTCAGCTCGCCGTCGAGATACGTGTAGAGCTGGCTGATGTAGGCGTCGCATCCATCGCTCATGACCGCGCCTCCTCACGGATGAAGCCTCGCTCGGTGGCGTAATCGGTCAATAGTTCGCGAAGCATTCGCCGGCCACGGTGCAATCTGGACATTACCGTGCCGATCGGCGTCTCCATGATCTCGGCAATCTCTTTGTACGCGAAACCCTCGACGTCAGCGAGATAGACGGCCATCCGGAAATCCTCGGGGATCTCCTGCAGCGCACGTTTGACGTCGGAATCCGGAAGGTGATCGAGCGCCTCGGTCTCCGCCGATCGCAATCCCGCCGAACTGTGCGACGCGGCGCGCGCCAGCTGATAGTCCTCGATCTCGGCCGCGTCGGACTGCAGGGGCTGCCGCTGCTTCTTGCGGTAGCTGTTGATGTAGCTGTTCGTCAGAATTCGGTACAGCCAGGCTTTGAGGTTGGTGCCCGGCTTGTACTGGTGGAATGCGGCGAACGCCTTGGCGAACGTCTCCTGCACCAGGTCCTCGGCGTCGGTCGGGTTGCGCGTGGTGCGCAGCGCCGCGCTGTAGAGCTGATCCAGGTAGGGCATGGCGTCGCGCTCGAACCGGGCGGCGCGCTCGGCGTCGGTCTCGGTGGAGACGTCGACATTGCCGTCGTCGGTGTTCACCCGCTCCTGGGCAGCCACGGTGTCGTTGTCACTCATCGCCCGCCAGCCTAGCCCGACGGCAGGAGGCGCGTCGGCGGGGCGCAGGGCCTCCGGGAGGGCGACACCGCGCGGACGGGCACCCGGGCGCTGGACCTCGCCGGCCGGCGCTTCTGACAGGGCGAACACGCTGTCTCCTCACGAGGGGAACGACGGACTATGACCCTCGTTCCAACAGGGTCACGTCGCGTCACATTCCCCGCGGGTCACAGTTCACGCAGCGCCGGCAGCACGTCCTCGGCGAACTGGGACAGGAACCGGCGCTGGTCCGACCCCGGTGCGTGCACGACGAAGTGGGTGAAGCCCAGCTCGGCGTACGGCGCGATCCCGTCGAGCACCGTCTGCGGGTCCGACGCGACGATCCAGCGGCTGGCGATCTGCTCGATCGGCAGCTCGTCGGCCGCGCGCTCCATCTCGATCGGGTCGTGCAGCGAGTTCTTCTGCTCGGCCGTCAGGGCGAGCGGAGCCCAGAACCGGGTGTTCTCCAGCGCCTTCTCCGGGGCGCGGTCGTAGGAGATCTTCACCTCGAGCAGCTGCTCGGTGTCCCCGGGCTCCTTGTGGGCGAGCGACATCCCCTCCCGGATGGCGGGCACCAGCTTGTCCTCGTAGAGCTCACGACCCTTGCCCGAGGTCACGATCACGCCGTCGCCCATCCGGCCGGCGTACTTGGCCATGGTGGGTCCGCCCGCCGCGACGTACACGGGGATGGGAGTGTCCGGGCGGTCGTAGATCGTGGCGTCGCTGGTGCGGTAGTAGTCCCCTTCGAAGGTGACCCGGTCCTTGGTCCACAGCTGGCGCATCAACCGCACCGACTCCCGCAGCCGGGCGAAGCGCTCCTTGAAGTCCGGCCAGCCGTCCAGTCCGACGGCGACCTCGTTCAGTGCCTCCCCGCTGCCGACGCCGAGGATCACCCGACCCGGGTAGAGGCACCCCATGGTGGCGAACGTCTGGGCCAGCACGGCCGGGTTGTAGCGGAAGCTCGGGGTGAGCACGGAGGTGCCGAGCACGATGCGCTCGGTGCGCGCCCCCGCGGCCGCCATCCAGGTCAGCGCGTGCGGGGCGTGGCCGCCCTCGTGACGCCAGGGCTGGAAGTGGTCGGACGCGAACGCGCTGTCCAGGCCCGCAGCCTCCGCCGCCACTGCCAGGTCCACCAGCTCGGTGGGGCCGAACTGCTCGGCCGATGCCTTGTACCCGATACGAAGTGCCATGCGTTCGACGCTACTGCGTCAGGGTGCTCAGCCATTGGTCGGCCGCGACGAGCACATCCTGCGGGTGTCTGCCGAGACTGTGGTCACCGCGGACGGCGTACACCGAGGCCGCCTCACCCAACGCGCGGCGTACGTCATCGGGGGTGCCGAAGGGATCGCGCAGACCCTGTACGACGGCCAGCGGCAGCCCGGCGTCCAGCACCAGCCGGGCCTCGTGGTCCCGGCTCGGCCCGCCCGACGGCGGCACAAGTGGGAAGGACAGGGCGAGGACGGCGTCCGCGCCGACCCCGGTGGCCGTGCGGCACGCGACCCGTGCGCCGGCGGACCGCCCGCCGACGACCAGGGGCCGGGTCAGCGCCCACCGGCCACGGCACAACGCGGCGAGGACGGGCACCCACGCGGCGTCCAGCGTTCGCGGTGGCGTCGCGACGCGCCCACCGGCCACCCGCCACGGCTGCTCCACCCGCACGTACGTCCATCCGTCGTCCACCAGCGCCCGCAGCGCGACCAGGTCGCCCGCCTGCACTCCCCCGCCCGCGCCGTGCGACAACACCAGCGAGCCGCGCAGAGACCTCCCCCGAGCCGGGCGTTCGACGTGCACCCGCGCAGGCCCCTGCGGGGTGTCGATCTCCCTCACCGACAGCGTCATGCTCGGTCCTCGACGGGGCCGAGCACCTGGCCGGTGCTGGGGTCCACGACACCGACCAGCTCGCTCTCGGGCGCGGGGTCGAGCAGGTGGGCGCCGTTGTTGCGACCCGAGCTGACCGCCGCACCCACCGGCCACCCCTCGAACCGGCCGGGGTCGTGATCCGCCAGTGTCGCGCGCACGAAGTCCGGGTCCCGCTGGGCCGGATCCAGCCACTCCTGCCACACGTCGCGGTCGAGCACGAACGGCTGCCGCTCGTGAATGCGGTCCAGACCCTCCTCGGCGCCGGTGGTGATGATCGAGAACGACGCCACCCACGCGGAGGGGTCGTCCTCGGCCAGGCTGCGGTCCCGCCAGAACTCGTACACCCCGGCGAAGGCCAGCAGGTCCTCGTCCGCGCGGTGCACGAAGAAGGGCTGCTTGCGCGGCTTGCCGCCCTTGGTGGTCGCGGTCGGGCTGACCTGCCACTCGTACCACCCGGCGGCCGGGACGAGGCACCGCCGCGCGACGGCCGCCTTGGCGAACGCGCCCTTGTCGAGCAGGGTCTCGGCGCGGGCGTTGATCATCCGGATGCCGACCTTGGTGTCCTTGGCCCAGCTCGGCACCAGCCCCCAGGTGAGCAGGCGCAACTGGCGGACCGCCTCTTCCTCGCCGGAGCCCTTCTCCGAGCGATCCGGCCGGGTGAGTACGACCGGTGCCTGCTTGGTCGGCGCCATGTTCCAGTCGGGCGCCCCGGCGGGCGGTTCCTGCGGGTTGACCAGGACCGAGCGCGTCGCGTCGGCCGTCCGGTCCAACTCGATCTCCATCTGGTCGACCAGATCGTCGGGGTTGAACGTCGCGGCGTACCGTCCACACATGGGGGCGAGCGTAGGCCGCGCGCCGATACCGTAGGTCCCGATGAGCAACCCTCCCCTGGATCCGCACGACTGGCAGGCGCCGCACGCGGCCGGCCCGATCGATGCCGACATCACGGTGCCCGGCAGCAAATCCCTCACCAACAGGTACCTGGTGCTCGCCGCGCTCGCTGCCGACACCTCGCGGTTGCGGCTGCCGCTGGAGTCGCGCGACACGCTCCTGATGGCCGACGCGCTGCGTGCGCTCGGCACCCGCATCGCTCATGAGGACGCCGAGACGCTGCGGATCGATCCCGCGCCGCTGCAGGGGCCCGCGCAGATCGACTGCGGCCTGGCGGGCACCGTGATGCGGTTCCTGCCACCCGTGGCCGCCCTGGCGCGCGGGAGGGTGGACTTCGACGGTGACGAGGGTGCACGGCGCCGGCCGATGGGTCCGGTGCTGGACGCGCTGCGAGCGCTCGGCGTGCCCGTCGAGGGCGACGGGCTGCCGTTCTCGATCGAGGGGTCGGGACGGGTGGCGGGCGGCACCGTGCATCTGGACGCTTCCGGTTCCTCCCAGTTCGTGTCGGCGTTGCTGCTGGCCGGTGCCCGGTACGACGACGGGGTGACCGTCGTGCACGACGGGAAGCCGGTGCCGTCGCTGCCGCACATCGAGATGACGGTGGAGGTGCTGCGCGACGCCGGCGTCATCGTCGACGACAGCGACGCGAACCAGTGGCGGGTCGAGCCGTCGGATATCTTCGCGCTCGACGTCGACGTGGAGCCCGACCTGTCCAACGCGGCACCGTTCCTCGCCGCGGCGTTGGTCGCCGGCGGCGAGGTGCGGGTGCCTGCCTGGCCGCACACGACGACCCAGGCCGGCGACCAGATCCGCGACATCCTGGACATGATGGGCGCCGAGGTGCGCCTGGACCGTGACGGCCTGTCGGTGCGCGGCGACGGCCAGATCGGCTCTCTCGACGTCGACCTGCACGACGTCGGCGAACTCACCCCGGTCATCGCCGCGCTGGCCGCGATGGCGGACGCCCCGTCGCACCTGCACGGCATCGCTCACCTGCGCGGCCACGAGACCGACCGGCTCGCGGCACTGGCCACCGAGCTGAGCCGCCTCGGCAGCGAGGTCACCGAGACCGACGACGGCCTGATCGTGCGTCCGCGAGCGTTGTCGCCCGACGTCTTCCTGACGTACGCCGACCACCGGATGGCGATGGCCGGCGCCGTCCTCGGTCTCCGGGTGCCGGGACTGGTGGTCCAGGACATCGGCACCGTGGCCAAGACCCTGCCCACCTTCACGACGTTGTGGGACTCGATGCTGCGTGGCGCGGACCGGGTCGGCACCCGGTGAGCAGACAGCGCGAGTACGACGAGAGCGACGTCCGGGTGCGCCCGGGGCGTCGCGGCTCGCGGCCGCGCACCAAGGAGCGTCCGGCGCATGCCGACGCTGTCATCGGCCTGGTCATCGGGGTCGACCGCGGACGATGGACCTGCCTGGTGCAGGACCGGCCGGTGATCGCGATGCGCGCCCGCGAGCTCGGCCGCAAGAGCGTGGTCGTGGGCGACCGGGTGGGCCTGGTGGGCGACACCACCGGCGATGCAGGCAGCCTGGCCCGGATCGTGCGCATCGAGCCGCGGACGAGCCTGCTGCGCCGTACCGCAGAGGACGACTCGGACAAGATCGAGCGGGTCATCGTGGCCAACGCCGACCAGCTCGCGATCGTGACCGCGCTGGCCGATCCGGAGCCGCGGCCGCGGATGGTCGACCGATGCCTCGTCGCGGCGTACGACGCGGGGATGGACCCGCTGCTGGTCCTCACCAAGTCCGACCTGCGCGACCCGACCCAGTTCCTGCAGGACTATGTCTCCCTCGACGTGCCGTACGTCGTGACGACGTCCGTGAGCGGCACCGAGGAGGGCGACGGAACCGACGGGCTGGCCGACCTGCGCGCCCGCCTGCAGGACCGGATGACCGTGCTCGTCGGACACTCCGGTGTCGGCAAGTCCACCCTCGTCAACGCGCTCGTGCCGCACGCCGGTCGGGCGATCGGCATCGTCAACGCCGTGACCGGCCGGGGACGGCACACCTCCACCTCGGCAGTGGCACTCCCGCTCGCCGACGGCGGCTGGGTCATCGACACCCCAGGCGTGCGGTCCTTCGGCCTGGCGCACGTCGACCTGGACCGGATCATCGACCACTTCCCCGACCTGGCCGCGGGCACGGACGAGTGCCCGCGCGGTTGCACCCACGACGAGCCGGAGTGCGGGCTGGACGCGTGGGTCGCGAACGGCAACGCCGGCCCGGCGGGCCCGTCGCGGCTGGAGTCGCTGCGCAGGCTGCTGCGCTCGCGTGCCGGCACCTCCGACGAGCACAGCTCCATGCCGGACGAACCCGGTGCACCACCCCTCGCGTCCGACCCCGCCGGGGACTGACCGTGGCGACCTGGGGTGTGCCGGAGACCGTCAGCCGGCAGGTGCTCACCTTCACCGAGATCAAATCGGTCGAGCCCGGTCGCTGGAAGTTCGCCCTCGAGGCGACGTTCCTGGCCGCCGTCTCGCTCACGGTCATCAGCCTGGTGCTCTCCCCGTCACTGGCGATCATTGGTCTCACCGGCGCGTTCCTCGCGACCATCGCACGCTCCCGGCCCTGGCGTGAGCGGCTGATCATCCTGTCGACGATGTACGTCGGATACCTCGCGTCGGTGACCCTCGGGGCGCTCACCGGGTCGCGCCCGTGGCTGCTCACCATCGTGCTGGTCCTGATCTCGCTGGTCGTCGTGCTGGCCTACAACGCACTGGTCAACGAGCAGCCCGGACCAATGTTCCTGATCATGGGCGCGGCCATCGCGTCCTACCTGCCGACCGTGCACGTCCCTGTCCACACGGTGATCGAGATCAACGCCCTGGGCACCGGGAGCGCCTGCGCCGTATCGCTGCTGATCCAGATCGCCAGGCGGGACACGACTGTCCACGACGCCGTCGACGACGCCCAGCAGGCCGTGCACGCCTACACCGAGACGGTCCCCGACCAGGGTGATCCCGCCGAGCGTGGTCTGCTGCGCGACCGGGCGTACGCCGCCGTCTTCCGCGCCAGCACCGTGCTGGAGGCGGCCGTCGGGTCGAAGCCGCGCAGCCGCCGCTGGTCCCGGGACAACCTGCGGCTGCGGCAGTTGCACGCCGACCTGGTCCGCCGCATCTCGCTGGCCGGGCTGCACGCCGCGCCGGTCGCTGCGGACAAGATGGAGGGCCAGCGGTACCTGGGGTCGCCGTCGTTCGCCTACCTGCTGCGCTGGGGCCTGTCCCAGCGGTCGCTGCCCTGGCTCGCCGCCCGCCGGCTCGCGGCCGCGGTGCTGCTCACCTGTGCCGTGTCGTACGGGCTGCACCTCGGGCATCCGTACTGGGCCGTGCTCACCACCGCGCTGATCATCACCGTGGGGGCCGACCGCCTGTCGCTGACCCACCGCGCGCTGCACCGGCTCGCAGGGACCCTCGCCGGGGTGCTGGTCTTCTTCGCGCTGCACGCGCTGCACGTAAGCGGCGTGCTGCTACTCGGCGTCGCGCTGCTGCTGGTCTTCCTGATGCAGATGGTCGTGGTGCGCAACTACGCGCTCGGCGGCATCTTCATCACGCCGATGGCGCTGCTCATCTCCACCGCGGACAACCCCTACCAGCCGGTCGGGCACATCGCCGGGCTGCGCATCCTCGACACGGCCGTGGGCGCGGCCTCGTCGTTGATCGTCATCTGGGTGAGCAGCCGGGGCACCCCGGTCATCCTCGTCCGACGCCAGTACCGCCGTGCGCTGCGCGCGCTCGAACGGGTGCTGGTGATGCTGGCGGACGGCGAGCAGTCGACGCCGGCAGGCTTCGAGGCGCGCCGTGACCTGTCCTTCGAGCAGTTGCAGTGCGCGCAGGTGCTGCAGATCGCCCAGGTGGACCTGCCCCTCACTCTCGGCAGCTGGGGCGAGCTGGAAGCGGCCCTCAACAAGCTGTCGTACACCGTCCTTGCGGCCTGCTGGACGGTCAATCCGCCGGCGACCCTGCACGCGGACGCGATGGCCGCTCGGCTACAGCGCATCCTGTCCAAACTGCCTCCGGTCAGCCGCACCCTCGTCGACGCGCACGAGCTCGCGAAGGATCTGCACGACGTACTGCGCATCGGGATGGCGCGCGATCGAGCGGCCTCCGCGGATACGGTCTCGGGATGATTCCACCCGGCGACCGCGTCTACGACGACGACGTGCGGATCGCGCACGTCCTCGCCGACGCGGTCGAGCCCACCACGACAGGACGCTTCCGCGCCGACGATCTGTCGGTCTCGACCAAGCCCGATCTCACGCCGGTCACCGAGGCCGACCTCTCCGCCGAGCGCACCATCCGCGCCCAGCTCTCCCGCGCCCGCCCCCGCGACAGCGTGAAGGGCGAGGAGTTCGGCGTCACCGGCACCGGCCAGCGCCAGTGGGTCATCGACCCCATCGACGGCACCAAGAACTTCGTACGCGGCGTGCCCGTCTGGGCGACCCTCATCGGGCTCATCGATGCCGGCGAACCGGTCGTCGGACTCGTCTCCGCGCCCGCGCTCGGGCGGCGCTGGTGGGCCGGGCGCGGCACCGGAGCCTGGACCGGGCGTTCCCTGTCCAGCGCGAAACCCATTGCCGTGTCGGGTGTCTCGAAGCTTTCCGACGCGTCCTTCTCCTACTCCAGCCTCAGCGGCTGGCGCGAGCGGCACCGTCTGGACGCCGTCGTCACGCTGATGGACGAGTGCTGGCGCACCCGCGCGTACGGCGACTTCTGGTCCTACATGCTGGTGGCCGAGGGCGCGGTCGACATCGCCGCCGAGCCGGACCTGGAGGACTACGACATGGCCGCGCTGGTGCCCATCGTCACCGAGGCCGGCGGGCGCTTCACCGGCCTCGACGGGCGCGACGGTTGTTGGAGCGGCAACGCCGTGGCCACCAACGGATTGCTGCACGACGAGGTGCTCGCGCGCCTCAGCTGATCTGCGTTTCGATATCGAATGATCGCGGTGGCACACTTCTACCGGGACGATGTCGTCGTCGTTCCGAAGCCGTCCTGAAGGAGTACCCATGTCCGTCGTCGAGCACACCGAGCTGGCCCAGCGGCGCGAGCTGCGCACCGAGCTGCCCGGACCCAAGTCACGAGCCCTGGCCGAGCGTCGGGCGGCGGTCGTCGCGTCCGGTGTCGCCTCGACGATGCCCGTCTACGTCGCCCGTGCGGGCGGCGGGGTCATCGAGGACGTCGACGGCAACACCCTCATCGACCTCGGGTCGGGCATCGCGGTGACGAGCGTCGGTAACTCCGACGCCCGCGTCGTCGCCGGCGTCCAGGAGCAGGTCGCCGACTTCACGCACACCTGCTTCATGATCAGCCCGTACGAGGAGTACGTCGCCGTCGCGGAGAAGCTGGCAGAGCTGACTCCCGGCGACCACGCCAAGAAGTCGGCGCTCTTCAACTCCGGCGCCGAGGCCGTCGAGAACGCGATCAAAGTCGCGCGCTACGCCACCGGCCGCACCGCGGTGGTCGCGGTCGACCACGCCTACCACGGGCGTACCAACCTGACGATGGCCCTGACCGCGAAGGCGATGCCCTACAAGCTGGGCTTCGGCCCCTTCGCCTCCGACATCTACCGAGTGCCGACGTCCTACCCGTTCCGCGACCCCGACGGCATGACGGGCGAGCAGGCCGCGCAGCGCGCGATCGCCGCCGCGGAGAAGACCATCGGCGCCGACCAGATCGCCGCCGTCATCATCGAACCGATCCAGGGCGAGGGCGGTTTCATCGTCCCCGCGCCCGGCTTCCTGTCCGCGATGGCGAACTGGTGCACGGCCAACGGCATCGTCTTCATCGCCGATGAGGTGCAGAGCGGCTTCGCGCGCACCGGCTCCTGGTTCGCCAGCGATCACGAGGGCGTCGTACCGGACCTGGTCACCACGGCCAAGGGCATCGCCGGCGGGCTGCCGCTCGCCGCGGTCACCGGTCGGGCCGAGCTGATGGACGCCGTGCACGTGGGCGGCCTCGGCGGCACGTACGGCGGCAACCCCGTCGCCTGCGCTGCGGCACTCGGCGCCATCGAGACCATGGCCGCCGACGGCCTGCTCGAGCGCGCCACGCACATCGAGGACCTGGTCAAGGCTCGGCTGCGCACCCTCGCCGAGACGACGCCGGAGATCGGCGACATCCGTGGCCGGGGCGCGATGCTGGCCATCGAGATCGTCAAGCCGGGCACGAAGGAGCCGGACGCCGCGCGCACCGCCGCCGTGGCGAAGAAGTGCCACGAGCAGGGCGTCGTCATCCTCACCTGCGGCACCTACGGCAACGTGATCCGGCTGCTCCCGCCGCTGGTGATCTCCGACGAGTTGCTGGGTGAGGGCCTGGACGTGCTGACAGAGGCCTTCGCCTCCTGACGGAGGTCTTCACTGCCCCACCCGGCCGTCGATGCACTCCCTGAGCAGATCGGCGTGCCCGCAGTGCCGGGCGTACTCCTCGGTGCGGTGCACGAGCAGTTCGCGCACCGCGATGCCGTCCGCGCCCAGCCGCTCACCCAGGTCGGTGTGCTCGGCGAGCGTCCCGTCGGTCGCGGCCTGCTCGCGGGCCGGGTCGGCGTAGGCGGCGTCGACGACCGGCTGCTCGCCGACCGCTCCGTCGAAGTCACCGTCGTCGCCGCCGTAGAGGCCGGGGAGTCGTTCGCCGACGCTGATCCAGTTGCGCCAGTCGCGCTCGACCTCGGCCAGATGGCGCAGCAGCCCGAGCAGCGACATGGTGGACGGCGGCACCGAACGCCGCGCCAGTTGCTCGGGATTCAGGCCTTCGCATTTCATCCGCAGGGTCCAGCGGTGATCCCGTAGGTAGTCCTGCAGCGTCGCGAGCTCACCGTCAGGGCTCACGCCGTCGCTGTTGCGCGGGTCCTGGTCCGGGTCGGTCCACATGTCGGGATAGACGCTCGCCGCCGTCCATCGTGCCGGGGTGTCGGTCATGCCCGCCATGTTGCACCCCGGGGGTGGACTAGGGTCGGGAGCATCGTTTGACGAATGTGGCTGACAACATG
Organism: Allobranchiibius sp. GilTou38; assembly: GCF_017565325.1. Taxonomy (NCBI): domain Bacteria; kingdom Bacillati; phylum Actinomycetota; class Actinomycetes; order Micrococcales; family Dermacoccaceae; genus Allobranchiibius; species Allobranchiibius sp. GilTou38. The sequence goes on from NZ_JAGEKN010000004.1 coordinate 215,979, forward strand.
GAGGTTCCGCGATGAGCTGGTGGGTCTGGTTGATCGTGATCGTGGTGATCGTCCTGTTGCTCGTGGGGGCCGTCCTCGCCGTGCAGGCACGACGACGGCGCGGCGGCGTGATCGTCGATCCGGCCGGCTCGCCGCGCACCAAGGGCGGTGGTGGGCGATGACCCGCCTGATGCGCACCTCCAAGCTCGCCAAACGACCGGTGGTCACGATGGGCGGTGAGGACGTCGCTCAGATCAAGGACGTCGTGTACGCCGCGGGCGGCGGTCAGGTCGGCGGCTTCACCCTCGCGGGACGCGGACTGTTCGCCGGGCCGTTGAAGAAGGCCCTGGCGTGGACCTCGGTGGCCTCCCTCGGTGCCGACGCGGTGATGATCGCCGATGAGGACGCGCTCGAATCGACCGAGGCCGTCCTCGACAGGTCCGCGTCGAGCGGAGGGTCCGGCGGCAACGTGCTGGGTTCGCAGGTGCTCACCGACGCGGGCGTCGACCTCGGCAAGGTCGTCGACGTGATCATCGAGGTGTCGCAGGGCGGTTCGGGCCAGTGCGACGTGGTCGGCTACGAGATCGAGGCGTCCGAGGCGCTGGGCAGCAGTGGCACCGACGTGCTGATCCCGTTGCCGGACACCATCTCCGTCTCCGGCGAGCACCTCATCGTGCCGGCGAGCGCGAAGGACTTCGTCGGACACGACCTCGCCGGTTTCGGCGCGGCCGTCAAGCAGTTCCGGGCCCAGTTGAAGGCGGACCGCTGATGCGTTTCAAGAAGGCGACCGGACGCAAGGTCGTGAGTCTGGCCACCGCGGAGACGGTGGGCAAGGTCTCCCGCTTCGTGATCGACGTCCCGCAGCGCAGGATCGCCGCGCTGGTGCTGCGCAAGACCGACAAGCACGGGGAGATCCTCACCTGGAGCGACGTGACCGGCTTCGGCGACGACGCGGTTACGGTGGCCGACGTCGGGGTGCTGTCCGAGGCGGACGGGCCGATGAAGGAACTGTCGGACAAGGACTACCAGCTCATGGGCAAGCGGGTGCTCAGCACCCGCGGCGACGACCTCGGCGAGGTCAAGGACGTCGACTTCGACCCGGGCACCGGTCTGCTGGAGACGATCCACTACCCGGACGGCTCGGCCCGCGGCGACGCACTGGTCGGCATCGGCACCTACGCCGCCGTGATCGACGTCGACTGAGCCGCTCAGACGACGGTGACGTCGCCGCGCCCGAGAGCGCGTACGGCGTCCGCGTGAGCCTCGGCGTCCCCGACCAGCACCAGCGTGCGAGGCTGCCTGCCCCATCGCGTCCACGCCTGCGCCAGGTCCTCGGCGGTCAGTCCACGAAGGTCGCGCAGGTAGTCGGTGACGAAACCGGTGTCGAGCCCGTCCAGCGCGAGGGCCGCCGCCTCGTCGGCGACCGCGTCCGCCGTGGCGTACCGCCCCGGCGCCGTCATCCCGACGTAGTCCACGCCGGAGCGCAACTCCTCCTGGGTGAAGCCGTCGGCGACGCCGTCCAGCACCTCCCACAGCAGCTCCACGGCGGGGGCGGTCACGTCGCCACGCACGGAGCCGCCCGCCACGAAGGTGCCGCTGGCACCGCGGGGCCGGAAACCGGCGCCGAATCCGTAGGTGTAGCCCTTGTCCTCGCGCAGCACCCGGTCGATCCGCGCTCCGGGTGAGCCGCCGACCAGGTAGGCCAGCACCGGGTACGGCGCCCATCCGCCGTCGACCCGCCGCGACGGACCGCCCCACCCGAGCTGCACCTGGGTCTGCACCGATCCGGGCCGGTGCACGAAGACCACGCGGTCACCGCCGGCACGCGGCAGGTCCAGCACACCGGAGCCGGCCGACCCCGTGCCCGTCGTGGACCACGTGCCCAGCGTCGCGTCAACGGCGGCGTGCACCTCGGCGGCGTCCAGGTCGCCCGCCACCAGCACCCGGGCGCCATCGGCGGTCACGTGCGCGGCGTGGAAGTCGCGGCAGGCGGCGGCGTCGATCGCGCGCACCGTCGCGGTGCGCCCGGCGACCGGGCGGCTGGCCCGCGCGGTCGGGTCGTAGTAGGCGTCGATCCACTCCAGTGCAGCCCGTGACCCCGGGTCGGCCAGCTCATGCTCGATGTCGGAAAGACGTTGCGCGACATGGCGACTGACCTCCTCCTCGGGGAAGGCCGGCTCGCTCAGGCACTCCCGGGCCAGGTCCAGTGCAGGGCGCAGCGCACCCGTCGCGACCTCCAGCTGCACGGTCAGGCCGAGCAGCGTCTGGCTCGCCGCGAGTGCGATGCCGCTGCCCTCGAGCAGGCCCGCGAACTCGTCCGCGGTGTGCGACCGGGTGCCCTCGTCCATGGTCCGCGACACGATGGTGGCGAGCCCCTCGCGGTCCGTCGGCTCCAGGGTCGCGGGCAGCGGGATGACCACCTGGACCGAGGCCACGTGCTGTCCCGGTCGATGGAAGACCGACAGCGGGATGCCGTTGCGCAGCGTGGTGTCGACGGGTTCGCGGAACGACCACGCGGCGGGCGGTCGGACCTGCGGGCGTTCGAGGCTGGTCATGCGTCGTCCTTCGCGCTGTCGGTCCTGCGGTAGACGACCGTGGCGGTGTTGTCCGGCTGCAGGTACCGCGCCGCGGCCTGCTGGATCTGCTCTGGCGTCACGGCGAGCAGCTCCTCCAGATGGGTGTTCACGTAGGTCGGGTCGTCGTGCAGGAGGGTGTACTGGCTGATGAAATCGGCCCGCTCCTGGGTGCTGGCGAAGGCCTGCAGCACGTCGCGGGTCGCGCCCGCGCGCAGCACCTGCATCTCCTCCTCCGTCGGCGGTGATGCGGCCAGCGTCATGAGCTCCTCGTGCACGGCGGTCTCCAACTCGGCCACGGAGTGTCCCTGCGCGACGTCGGCGCCGAGCATGCCGAGCGAGACCCCGCCGGCGAGACCGAACGCGCTGCGGAAGACGTGGTCTGCCAGGCGCTCCCGGCGTACGACGCGGCGGTAGAGCCGCGACGTGGCCATTCCTGCGAGCAGGTCCATCGCGAGTTCGCAGGCGAGGTAGTCGTCGGTGCGGTCACCGGGCAGCCGGAAGGCGATGTAGACCCGGTCGCTCGGCACGTCCTCGACGCGCTCCACCCGTACCGGCGTGGTCAGCGGGGGCAGCGGCGCGGTCGGCGGCACCGGCGGGCGTTGCACGGTCGGCAGGTCACCGAAATACCTTGCAGCGGCGTCGAATCCGGCCTCGACGCTCACGTCGCCGCACAACGTGAGGACAGTGTTGCTGGGGCGGTAGTGGGCCGCGAAGAACGAGCGCACGTCCTCCAGGGACGCCGCGTCCAGATCCTCCATGGACCCGATGGTGCTGTGGTGGTAGGGGTGCCCTTCGGGGAAGACGGCGGCGTAGATGTCGGGCAGCGCTTTGCCGTAGGGCCGGTTGTCGTAGCGCTGGCGCTTCTCCTCCTTGACCACGTCGCGCTGGTTGTCCAGGTTGGCCTGGTTGACCGCATCGAGCAGGTGGCCGTGCCGGTCGGCCTCCATCCACAGCGCGAGGTCGAGCGCGCCGGTCGGCACCACCTCGAAGTAGTTGGTGCGGTCGAACCAGGTGGTCGCGTTGAGTCGGGCACCCGCGGCCTGCAGCCGGGAAAAGTGCTCGCCCTCGGCGACGTTGCGCGACCCCTGGAACATCAGGTGCTCGAAGAGGTGCGCGAACCCGGTACGGCCGACCGCCTCGTGGCGTGACCCGACGGCGACCCACAGGTTGACCGCGACGGTGGGCACGTTGTGGTCCGGCGCGACGACCACCCGCAACCCGTTGGGCAGCGTGCAGGTCTCGACCTGATAGTCCAGCGGCATGCACCCCACCCTAGGGAGGCGGGTGCGCCGCTCCCGTCAGCCGGTCTCTCCGGCCAGTCGGTCGATGGCGACCGCGCGCGTGCGATCCAGGTCCCCGTCGCTGTTGGTGATGGACGGGGTGAAGTCTTCGCCCAGCCTCTGTATGGCGACCCGGGCGTAGATCTGCTGCTCGGTCGAGGTGCGCTCACCGCGGCCCCGGCCGAGGAAGGACACCACCCAGTGGAAGAACGTGCCGATCTGACTCTTGAATCCGATGATGTAGACGAGGTGCACCCCCAGCCACATGACCCAGGCCACGAAACCGGAGACCTCGACCTTGCCGATCTTGGCGACGGCGCTGAACCGCGAGACGGTCGCCATCGAACCCTTGTCGAAGTAGTGGAACGGCTTGTCGTCGGGGGTACCCGCGAGCCGCGCCTTGATCCGCTTCGCCGCGTACTTGCCGCCCTGGATCGCGACCTGTGCGACACCGGGCAGATTGTCCAGCGCGATCATGTCGCCGACCAGGAAGATCTCCGGGTGGCCGGGCAGCGTCAGGTCCTTCTCGACGTGCACCCGCCCGTTGCGGTCGACCTGTGCGCCGGTCTTCTCCGCCAGCATCCGGCCGAGCGGGCTGGCGGACACCCCCGCTGCCCAGACCTTGCACAGCGCTTCGATGCGGTGCCGGGTGCCGTCGTGCGACTCGTACTCGATGCCCTCGGCGTCGACGTCGACGACCTTCGCGCCGAGCGTGACGGTGACCCCGAGCTTCTCGAGGCGGCGCTTGGCCTTCCCGCCGAGGCGGTCGCCGTACGGCGGGAGCACCTTGTCCATCGCGTCGAGCAGCACGATGTGCGCGTGCTGGGACTTGATGGCCCGGAAGTCGTGCGACAGGGTCCGCTTCGACAGCTCGGCGATCTGGCCGGCCATCTCGACCCCGGTGGCCCCGGCGCCGACCACCACGAACGTCATCAGCCGGGTCACGTCGTCGGTGCGACCGGACGCCGCGGCCATCTCCGCCAGTTCGAAGGAGCCGAAGATCCGCCCCCGCAGCTCCAGGGCGTCGTCGATGCTCTTCATCCCCGGGGCGAACCGCGCGAACTGGTCGTTGCCGAAGTAGGACTGACCGGCACCCGCCGCGACGATGAGGCTGTCGTACTCGTAGACGTGCCGCTGGTCGAGCGCGTCGGTGACCACCTGGTGCTTGTCGACGTCGATGCCCGTGACATGACCGAAGAACACCTGCGCGTTCTTCTGCCGGGCCAGCACCTCGCGGGTCGAGGGGGCGATCAGGCCCTCGGACAGGATCCCGGTCGCGACCTGGTAGAGCAGCGGCTGGAAGAGGTGGTGCGTCGTGCCGGAGATCAACGTGACGTCGACGTCGGCACGCTTGAGGGCCCGTGCGGCGAAGAGACCACCGAAGCCCGAACCGACGATGACGACGCGGTGTCGCCGGGTTGCCTGGGGTGCCAGCGAAGCCTGCATTCCTCCAAGGTAGTCCGGAGTGCCGTGATCACGCATCGTGCAGCATTAGTGTGGGGCCCGATGTGACCAGACTCGCAGCACCTGACGCCTGACACCGAGCCTTTTTCGAAACGTGGAGACGCCATGAGCCACCCGCACGACCCCTACCGGCCGCCGGAGAACGGCGGCACCGGTGCCGCCCGGCAGGACTTCGGCGAGCACGCAGGTGGCGAGCGGCCGCCGTACGGCGACCCACAGGCCCGAGGTGGCGACTCCCCCGCCCGCCAGCACTACGGCGAGCAGGGCGACACCGGCCGGCCGACGGGTCCGGCGCAGCCCGCACCCATCGTGTGGCATCGCACGACCTCCCCGTCCGCGCCGCGCGGGTGGTCCGGACCGCACCCGTTCGACGCGCCGCAGCCGCGTGAGGTCTTCGTGCCGCCCGCGCCCGTGACCGAGTCCTCGATCCACCCGCCGGTGGCGGCCCCGGCCGTGGCGCCCGCCCCGTCGCCGGAGAAGCAGGCCGCGCCCGAACCTGCACCGGCCCCCGCGCCGGCACGTCAGGAGCCGCCTGCTCCGGTCGCCTTCCCTGAACCGGTCCCCGCACCCGTGCCCGCGCAGCAGCCCTCCGCACCCCGCGACCCCGAGCCGGCGGACACCTCCGACGACGAGGAGGCGCTCACGATCGGTCGCGGCCGCGGCAACTCCATCGTGCTGGACGACATGCTGGTCTCGCGCCACCACGTGCGGATCACCGCCGACGACGACGGGCTGGTCCTGCAGGATCTCGGCAGCCGCAACGGCACCTACGTCAACGGCCACCGCGTGGAGCGCACGGCGTTGCACGAGGGAGACCGGTTGGGCATCGGCGCCACGACGTTCGAGGTGCGCGACGGCTGGCTCGTGAGCGTCTGAGCCGCGCCCTCCATGGACGGATACGACGACCGCGGCCACGCGGGCGATCTCACGCTGGCCTTCCCCGGCGGGGTGCGCCCGCTCGCGCCCGGGGAGTCGATCACCGTGGGACGTTCGCGCGACTGCGAACTTAGCATCCCCGAGGCCGGCGCCTCGCGACGGCACGTCGGGCTGACCCGTCAGGGTGCCACCGTCGTCGCCAGCGATCTCGGCAGCGCGAACGGCACCTGGATCGACGGGCGGCGGATCACCGGGCCGACCGTCGTACCGGCCGGGGGCGTCATCCGGCTCGGCGGAGCGCAGGGACCGACGTTGCAGGTCCGGTTCGTCCCGGCGCCGGCTCCCCAGCCGAGCGGTGTCCCCGCCGGGCAGCTGCCCCGCAGCCGCCCCACCGCTGCCCCGGCGCCCGCCCTGGCACCCAGTAATACCGGCGTCGTCTTCGACCGCTACCAGCTGCCGAGCGGTCCGATGCCCGAACGCAGACCCGAACCCGGCGGGTACGCCGCCGTGAGTTCCTCTGTGCCGCAGGTCATCCCGGCGCCCGACCAGTTCAGACCGGACCGCGGCGGATGGCAGCCCTCGGGTCCGATGGTGCTCGGCATCGGGCGCGGCCTGGAGAACCAGATCGTGCTCGATGACCTGCTGGTCTCGCGGCGGCACACCGAGCTGGTGCCGCAGGACGGCGGGTTCGAGGTGCACGACCTCGGCAGCCGCAACGGCACCTACGTCAACGGGCAGCGTGTCGAGGTGGGACGGCTCGGCGAGGGCGACCTGCTCGCGGTCGGGCACTCCCGCTTCACGGTGCGCCACGGACAGCTGGTCGCCAGCGTCGACCAGGGCGACGTCGCATTCATCGCCAACCACCTGTCGTACGCGCTGTCGGACGGCAAGCTGCTGCTCGACGACGTGTCGTTCGCGCTGCCCGGGTCGAGCCTGCTGGCGATCATCGGCCCGTCGGGCGCCGGCAAGTCCACGATGCTGAAGGCGCTGACCGGCTCGCAGCCCGCGACCAGCGGCGAGGTCTACTACGACAGCCGCGACCTCTACCAGAACTTCCAGGACCTACGGCACCGCATCGGCGTGGTCCCGCAGGACGACGTGGTGCACCGCCAGCTCACCGTCCGTCAGGCGTTGCGCTTCGCCGCGGAGCTGCGCTTCCCCGACGACCTGGACGCGCACCTGCGGATGCAGCGCGTCGAGGAGGTGATGGCCGAGCTCGGGCTGTCCGAGCACGCCGACACCCGGGTCGACCGCCTTTCCGGCGGACAGCGCAAGCGCACCTCGGTCGCGTTGGAGCTGCTGACCCGGCCGTCCCTGCTCTTCCTGGACGAGCCGACGTCCGGGCTGGACCCCGGCCTGGACAAGCAGGTCATGCAGACCCTGCGGGATCTCGCCGACGGCGGTCGGACGGTCGCGGTGATCACCCACAGCGTCGCCAACCTGCACGTCTGCGACAAGGTGCTGCTGCTCGCACCGGGTGGCAGGGTCGCCTACTTCGGTCCGCCGGACCAGCTGCTGCCGTTCTTCGGCGCCCGCGACCACGCCGACGTCTTCAACGCGGTCACGGCAGACCCGGGCGGCGTCCAGCACCGGTTCCGCACCTCGCCCCTGCAGGACGAGCAGGTGGCGGGTCCGTTGCGTGCGCCGCGCGGCGACGGTGGACCCCGGGAGCGGCCGCCGCGCCAGCAGAGCATCACCTCGCAGCTGTCCACGCTGGCCCGGCGGCACGTCCGGGTGATCCTGGCCGACCGCGGCTACGCGGCGTTCATGGTGCTGCTCCCGATCGTGTTGGCGCTGCTCACGACGGTGGTGCCCGGCAGGTACGGCCTGTCGTTCACGACGTTCCTGGAGGGCGGTCAGCCGATCCCCCGGTCCGGCATCGAGGCCAGTCAGATCCTGGTGATCCTGATCCTCGGATCGGTCTTCATGGGTACGGCGGTGAGCGTGCGGGAGCTGGTCGGAGAGCGAGCGATCTTCAAGCGGGAGAAGGCCGTCGGGCTGTCCAGCACCGGTTACGTCCTGGCGAAACTGCTGATCTTCGGACTGCTGACCCTGGTGCAGGCGGTCGTGCTGGTGCTGCTGGTCGAGACGCGCAAGGCGCCCCCGAGTAGTGCCGTGCTGCTGGGCTCGCCCACGCTGGAGCTGATCATCGCGTGCTGGCTCACCGCCTTGTCGGCGATGGCGCTGGGGCTGCTGATGTCGAGCGTCGTACGCACCTCTGAGCAGGTCATGCCGCTGCTGGTGGTCTCGATCATGGCGCAGCTGGTGCTGTGCGGCGGCCTCTTCCCCGTCACGGGACGGATCGTGCTCGAGCAGGTGTCCTGGCTCGCGCCGGCCCGATGGGGATTCAGCCTGGCCGCGGTGACCGTCGACCTCGACCGGTTCACGTTGAACGACAAGGATCCGCTGTGGCAGCACACGCTGAGCAACGGCACGCTCGCCGCCTCGATGCTCCTGCTGCTGACCGCGCTCTTCGCGGGGCTGACCCTGTGGCGCCTCACCCTCAAGACCAGCGAGTAGCCGCTACAGCTTGCGGCGCAGCGACATCGCGCGTTGCGCCTCGCGGTCGTCCTGCCGCTCGCGCAGCGCCTGCCGCTTGTCATAGAGCTTCTTGCCTCGTGCCAGCGCGATCTCGACCTTGACCTTGCCGTCGACGAAGTAGAGCGACAGCGGGATCAGGGTGTGCCCGCTCTCGCGGGACTTGATCAGCAGCTTCTCGATCTCCTCGCGGTGCATGAGCAGCTTGCGGCGACGGCGCGCGGAGTGGTTGGTCCAGGTGCCCTGCAGGTACTCCGGGATGTGCACGTTCTCAAGCCACAGCTCACCGTCACGCTCGCTGGCGTAGCCGTCACCGAGGGAGGCGCGGCCCATCCGCAGGCTCTTGACCTCGGTGCCCATGAGGACGAGGCCCGCCTCGACCGTGTCCTCGATGAGGTAGTCGTGACGCGCCTTCTTGTTGTTGGCAATGATCTTCTTGCCGGATTCTCTGGGCACCCGTCAATGGTACGGAGCGGGGCAAACCGGTTACTGCAACCAGATCATCGGGTTGACGTAGGTGCCGTTGTCGAGCACCGCGAAGTGCAGGTGGCAGCCGGTGGAGCGGCCCGTCGTACCGGAGTAGCCGATCAGCTGGCCGCGCGTGACCGGTCCGCTCGTGACCACGAAACGGCTGAGGTGCTCGTACTCGCTCGCGAGGTTCTGGCCGTCCACGAAGCCGTGATCGATCACGATATGGCCGCCGGCGATGCTGTCGGTGGCCGCCTCGATCACGGTGCCGGGAGCCGCCGCATGCACCGGGGTGCCGCAGGCATAGGGGAAGTCGTCCCCGGCGTGCAGCATCAGCACGTGCAGCACCGGATTCACCCGCATGCCGAAGACCGACACGATGCTGGACAGCGGCATCGGCGGGGTGAAGTAACCGTTGCCGCGAGGCGCGGACGTCGCGGGGCGGGCCGTCGCGGTGGACGAGGAGCGGTGCTGCAGTTTGGCCAGGGCGATCGCCCTCAACCGCAGGATGCCGCCCAGCCGAGCCGACTCCGCCTTCTGCGTCTTCAGATTCGCCAGCTCGATCGTCTTCTGCTTCGACAGGCTGTTGCGGGCCAGGGTCTGAGTGCGCTGGAGGGCGACGAGCCGGGTCTGAGCGGTCTGCGCCTCGTTGCGAGCCGTCGTCGCGGCGATGACGGCGTTGTCGGCCTGGATCTTCAGACCGGCGACCCGGCGACGGGTGGCCGCGAGGGTCAGCCCCTGTGCCTTCTGCGTCGCACGCTGGCTGGACAACTTGGTGAGGATGCCGTTCTGCTGGCGCAGCAGCAGGTCGGCGATCGACGCCTCGTCGGCGACATCCGAGCCGTTCGCGCCGTTGGAGCCGAGGATCTGCAGGGTCAACGCGAAGTTGCCGAGACCGCCGGCCTCATAGCTGCGCCGGGCGATGCCACCGACCAGGATGGTGGTGCGCGCCTGGGCGGCCGCCGTGACCTTGATGGCGGCGGTGTTCTTACCCTCGGTCGCCTGCGCTGCGCTCAGCTCGCCGGCGACGATCGTGCTGTGGTTCTGTGCTCCGGTGAGGGCCGACTGCTTGGCGCTCACCTGCCGACGGGCGCCGGCGACGGCCTTCGTGGTGCTGTCCAGCTTGGCTTGCGCAGCCACCAGCGCCACACCGATGTCGTCGAGATCGGCCTCCGTGGTCTTGATCCGGGCGTCGGTCTTCTTCTTCGCCGTGCCGGGGTCGTCGGCATACGCCCGCACCGACACCGTGGTCGCACTGATCGCCACGAGGGCGCCCGCGAGGACGCGCACGATACGCACCGGGATCGACATAGCGAATACCTACACCCGGACGTGGCGTCGGAGGGTCAACCAGGCCGTGAACAACGCAAGAATCACCGTGCCGACAAACATCCAGGGCGTGATGGCCCACAGATCGTCGGTGCCGATCAGGCTCACGAGGTCGCCGCCGCTGCCGACGTGGTTGAACAGATGGTTGATGCCGAAGTGGATCAGCGCCCACAGACCGGCGATCGCCAGCGCCGCACCGAGCAGGGTCGCCACCAGGGTCTCGATCACGAACGGCAGGTAGATCACCGCGTTCGAGGCGCCGACGACCCGCATGATGCCGACCTGGCGCCGGCGTGAGAAGGCCACCTGCCGGATCGTCGTGGTCATCAGCAGCACCGCGCACACCGCCATCAGGCCCGCCAGGATGACGGCGCCGATGCTGAGCAGGTTGAGGATCTTGAAGAAGGTGTCCAGCACCTTGCCCTGGTCGCTCACCGCCTCGACGCCGTTCGCGCCGCTCACCAGGCTCGCGACGTCGCCGTACCTCTTGGGGTCGCTGAGCTTGACCCGGAACGCGGCCGGCATCGACTGCGGGCTGATCTGCGACAGGTAGGGGCTGGCCGCGAACTGGGTCTTGAAACGGCTGTACGCCTGCGTCGAGGACTCGTAGTAGACCTGCTCCACGAGCGGCTGCTGGGCCAGCAGCTCACGCTTGATCGACGCCGTCTGCGCCGGGGACGCCGCGCCGTCGGAGCAGGAGGGCACGTCGCTGCTCTGGGAGGTGCACAGGAAGACCGAGACCTGGACCTTGTCGTACCAGTAGCCCTTGGCCAGATCGACCTCGCGCTGCGCCAGCAGACCGGTGCCGATGAAGAAGAGCGAGATCATCGAGACCAGCACCACCGACGCCATCATCGAGGCGTTGCGGCGGATCCCGCTGGCGATCTCGCCGAGCATGAACTGCAGTCGCATGTCGGCGCCGCTCAGCGTTCGGCCGGCGCATTGCCGGTGATCGTCGGGTCTTCGGCCGGCGTGCGTCCAGCACGTACGGGGCGTCCGGGGCTCCCGGCGGGGCGGGTGGGGCGCGCCGCCGTCGGCGCGAGCATCTCGGTGTACCGCCCGTTCTGCTCGTCGCGGATGATCGTGCCGCCGCGCAGCTCGATGACACGCTTGCCGAAGCGGTCGACGATGCCCTGATCATGGGTCGCGACGACCACGGTGGTGTCGGTCTTGTTGATGCGGTCGAGCACCTTGACGATGTCCTCGCTGATCTCGGGGTCGAGGTTTCCGGTCGGCTCGTCCGCCAGCAGGATCGGCGGCTTCTTGACCACGGCCCGCGCGATGGCGACCCGCTGCTGCTCGCCACCGGACAGTTCGTGCGGCATGCGACGGGCCTTGCCCTCCAGGCCGACCAGCTCCAGGGTCTCCGGCACGAGCTGCTTGATGACGTGACGCTTGGCTCCGAGCACTTTCAGGACGAACGCGACGTTCTGGTAGACGGTCTTGCCGTCCAGGAGCCGGAAATCCTGGAAGACCACGCCGATCTCGCGTCGCAGCAGGGGGACCCGCCGGTCGGGCAGGACCCGCAGATCCTTCCCGGCGACCAGGATCTTGCCGCGGGTGGCGGACAGCTCCCGGGTGGTCAGCTGGATCAGGGTCGACTTCCCGGAGCCGGACGCTCCGACCAGGAACACGAACTCCCCCCGGCCGATGTCCAGGGAGACGTCGTCGAGAGCCGGCGCGTCATTGGCGCCGTACTTCATGGTGACGTTCTCGAAGCGGATCATGCGCGGGGGTCGTGGTCCTTCGGTGCTCGGCTACGAGGGAGTGGCGCCACTCCGCGGTCGAGGTTATGCCGCCCGCCGCGCCCCGCCGAGCAGGCACGCCGAGTGCGCGCGTCGGTCGTACGCCGGCCGCCTACCGTGGGCTCATGCTCTTCGCCTTCTCCGTCGCCCCGTCCACCACCGATGACCCGGACGGCTCGGTCAGCGCCGCGGTCGCCGACGCGATCCGCGTCGTCCGCGAGTCCGGCGTCCCGCACCGCCTGGACTCCATGTTCACCACTCTCGAGGGCGACTGGGACCAGTGCATGCCGGTCATCAAGGCCGCCTGCGACGCGGTCGCCCAGCACAGTCCGCGCGTGAGCCTCGTGGTCAAGGCCGACCTGCGCCCCGGGTACGACGGTCAGCTCGACGCCAAGGTCGCCCGGATCGAGTCGCGCCTGACCGATGCCGACTGACGCCGGCGCGGCGTATGACCTGCGCCCGCCCTCCGTTGCCGACGCTGCGGAGCTGGCGCGCCTGCACGTGCGGGTGTGGCAGGAGGCGTACCGCGGTTTGCTGTCGCAGGACTACCTCGACGCGATGGACCCGGCCGGCCGCCGCGAGAAGGTCTGGCGCGCCCGGATCGATGCGTTCGCCAACGGGTCGCTCGAAGCCGGCGGCCACGCGTTGCGGATCGCCCGGCAGACCACGACGGGATCGATCGCGGGCTTCTGTCAGTCAGGCCCGGCTCGCGATGAGGACCCGCCGCAGCCGTACCAGCTCATGGCGCTGAACGTCTTGGCTGCGCATCACGGCTCGGGAGTCGCGCAGCGCCTGGTCGCCGCCACGGTCGGCGACCGACCGGCGTACCTGTGGGTGCTGACCGGCAACGAACGGGCGATCGCGTTCTATTGCAAGCTGGGATTCGAGCTGGACGGCGTCACGCTCCACGACGAGCGCCTCGACGGTGTGGAGCTGCGGATGGTGCGCGCCTGAGGGTCAGGCCTTGTCGGCGTTCTCGGCCTCGCGCTCACCGGTGCGCTTCCAGCGGATCCCGGCCTCCATGAAGCCGTCGATGTCGCCGTCGAAGACGCCCGCGGTGTTGCCGACCTCGTGGTCGGTGCGCAGGTCCTTGACCATCTGGTAGGGGTGCAGCACGTAGGAGCGCATCTGGTCACCCCAACTGGCCTTGATGTCGCCGGCCAGTTCCTTCTTCTCCGCGGCCTCCTCGGCCCGGCGCAGCACCAGCAGGCGGGACTGCATGACCCGCAGTGCGGCGGCGCGGTTCTGGATCTGCGACTTCTCGTTCTGCATGGAGACGACCGTGCCGGTCGGGATGTGGGTCATCCGGACCGCGGAGTCGGTGGTGTTGACCGACTGACCGCCGGGGCCGGAGCTGCGGAAGACGTCGACCTTGAGGTCGTTGTCGGGGATCTCGATGGCGTCGGTCTGCTCGATCAGCGGCACCACCTCGACCGCGGCGAACGAGGTCTGCCGGCGTCCCTGGTTGTCGAACGGGCTGATCCGCACCAGCCGGTGGGTGCCGGCCTCGACCGAGAGGTTGCCGTAGGCGTAGGGCTCGTTGACCTCGAAGGTCGCAGACTTCAGCCCGGCCTCCTCGGCGTACGACGTGTCCATCACCTTGGTGGAGTAGCCGTGCCGCTCGGCCCAGCGCAGGTACATGCGCAGCAGCATCTCGGCGAAGTCGGCCGCATCCACGCCGCCCGCACCGGAGCGGATGGTCACCACGGCGGCGCGCTGGTCGTATTCGCCCGACAACAGCGTCTTGACCTCGAGCTCGCTGACGGCTTTCTGCAGCGACCGCAGCTCGCGCTCGGTCTCCTGCACGGCGTCCTCGTCGCTCTCCTCCAGGGCGAGCTGCACCAGGATCTCCAGGTCGTCGATGCGCTGGTCCATGGTCTCGATGCGCTCGAGCTCGGAGTTGGCGCGTGACAGGCGCGAGGTGACGGCCTGGGCGTGCTCGGGGTCGTCCCACAGGTCGGGGGCGCCGGACTGCGCTTCCAGGTCCTTGATCTGCGCACGAAGGCTGTCGAGGTCGCTGACCTCGCGCACCGACCCCATCGTCGTACGCAGTTCCTTCAACTCAGCGGGAAAATCGACAGCCACAACAGGTCAGCCTACGTGCTGAGGTCGGCAGCCGTTTCCAGACCGATCCCGGCAGCGTCACTGATCGACGTCGGAGCGGGCCTTGGCCTGCACGGTGATCGTCACGTCAGCGCCGACGGCTTTGAGGAGGCCACCGAAGAGCGGCGGGTGCACCGTGCCGCTCACCCGGACGACCGCGGTGCGCCCGTCCGAGGTGCCCGTGCCGCCGACGACCGCCCAGCCGGCCACGTGCGCGGGCAGTTCTTGCGCAGCCAACTCGCGTCGCGCGTCCACCTGCACCGAATCACTCGACAGGGCAACGGTGCTGCCCACTCCCCCGCGATAGATCGCCCCCTTGTCTGCGGCGTTCGCCGCGTCGAGCGCCGCAGCGTCGGCGGCATCCAGCATGTGCACCCGCGCCAGTTGGATGCTCGTGACGTCGACCCCGCCCATGATCAGCAGCCCCAGAAGCGCGAAGAGCCCCGCGCACAGGATGATGATCCGCCCTCGGTCGGCGCGCTCCTCCCCCAACCGGTGGCGCAGCGCAGCACCCGGGCGTCTCACGGCGGACCGCCCTGTGCGCCGAAGCGGTCGACAGGTTCGACGTGCCGTGCGTGCAGGTGCACGGTGCTCGGCACTGCCGACCGCAGGAAGTTGGGGATGAACGGCAGATCGACCCCGAGGTCAGCGGACACTCCCACCGAAGCGCCACGGGTGAGGCAAGGCTGCGCCGAGCACTTCATCGAGACGTCCCCACGGCCGGTGAAGCCCTGATCGTCGAACGCCAACCGGGCGGCCGCGCGAGCGCGGCTCATTCCGACACCGTCCGACGACGCGGTGACGTAGGCACGGGTCGACTCTCGCGCGGCCTGCGTGACGGCGTACGCGCCCGCCTGCAGCCGCGCGAGCGCGATGACGAGGTAGAAGACCGGCATCGTGATCAGGATCCCGACCACCACGAACTCGATCACCGCACTGCCCCGATCGCCGTGACCGAGGCGCGCACGGAGGCGGACTCGCAGCCGCGCCAGCATCATTGCCGCTCCTCGTACGCGTGCGCGCTGACGTTCAGGGTCTGCGAGGGACCGAACGGGCCGACGACCGGCAGCGGCGCCTGGACCCGGACGACGATCACCGTCACCCCATCGTGTTGCTCGATCGAAGCCGTCACGTGCCGCGCGTACCGGGTCGAGACCGAGGAGCCGATCAGGTCCCGGGCGCGCTGGGCGCCCGCCTGCGGCGACTCGTCCGCGCGTGCGCCGTAGCGGGCCCCCTCGGCCGCGTCGGCGATCAAGGTATTGCGCACGAAGAGCGAGAACCCCACCTGGAAGGCGGCGAGGAAGAGCAGCACGACCAGCGATCCGACCATCGCGAACTCGGCCACCGCCGATCCCCGGGTGGTGCCCAGCGCACGAAACCGGTCGCGGAGCGCCGCGACCGGCGTCATCAGCCCTTGACGGAGTTGATGGCGTTGCCGAAGAGGGAGGTCAACTGCGGTTGCGCGAACTTCCACAGGGCCGTGACGAGCCCCGCTGTCATCAGGGTGATCAGCACCCATCCGGGGACGTCGCCGCGCTCGCGCTCGTCACGCATCCGGTACGGCGCCTCGATCAGTCGGCGGGTCAGGCGATCGGACAGCTTGGACAGTGATCTCATGGGACTTCCCTTTCATCGGTGACGTGCGGGTTCACAGATTGAGGCTGCTCAGACCGGGATAGACGGCGAAGGCCACTGTCACCGGCAGCACCAGGAAGACCACGGGGATCATCATGGTGATCTCGCGTCGCCCTCCCAGCTCGATGAGCGCCTGTTTGCTGGCATCACGGGCGTCCTGCGCCTGGGCCCGCATGACGTCGGCGAGCGGGGTTTCCCGCTCGACCGTTCGCGTTTTTTGAGCACACAGGAGTCCCGATGCCCGACGCAAGAGACCTCGCCGTCAGCACCGCAGCCGCCCAGGCACGACTAGCTGCCGACCTCATCACCGAAGTACGCGTGATGGCGGGCCTGCCTGCGGCAGCCAACGCGATGCTCGTGGAGGCCGAGACCGCAGCACTCGATGCGGAAGCCGCAGCACTCGAGATCGAGTAGACGAGCGCCACGCAGCACACGAGAGCCGCCGCACTCCTCCGGGAGGGCGGCGGCCTCGTGCTGTTTGTCAGCCGTGATCCTTAGCGTTCCCGCATGGGCGGCGGGGCGGGGCAGGCGACGATCGGGTCTGGGACTGGCGGATCTCCGCTCGGGCACGAGGAGCCGTTAAATGCGTGTTGGCCGCCGCGGCCGAGGCACGCAACGTATGCAGCCGCGCCCATAGCCGTCATCGTTCGGCTGCAATGGCCCGATGGCGAGGAGCACGTTAGAGGTCGGGCGGCGCGGTGGCAGGGACAATGCGTGTGGGTGTTGCTATGGCATGTGCGGGTGGCTCCTGTTCAGGGCGTATGGCTAGACGCGATTGACGTAACGCGACCTAAACCCCTGCCGGCGACCAGCCAAACCTGAGTTTGGATTTCGGCAAGGATCGACTTGCCTTAGCTGGGTAGCAAATTCACGCCGGGCGGAGACAGATCCGGAGTCGCACAACTATCCTGGTCCGATGCAGACGGAATCGACTGGGCAAGGCCTAACTCGCAGACCCCCGAAGCAGGTAAGGGACGCCCTGTGCAAGGAGGTTTCTTTCCAGTGCCCCATCCCAGGCTGCGGGGTTCCATACCTGACTTTTCACCACTTCGGGCCGCCGTGGCGAGTTGCACATCACCACAACCCTGCCGGGATGATCGCCCTGTGCTCTAATCATGCGGCTAAGGCCGACGGGGACTACTATGAAGCTGAGTATCTATCAGAGCTCAAACGTGCTAGCTCCTTGCAACAGAGGGAAACGTCTGGCGCGTTCGACTACATGCGGCGAGATTTGATCGTATTCATTGGCTCTCAGCTTTTTTACGATTGTGAAACTCTAGTACAGATTAACGGTGAGCGTTGCGTTTATTTCAATCGAGACGACGACGGGTATCTGCTGCTCAATTTCAAGATGCCGTCGCTCACTGGATCTCCGCGTGCGTGGCTAGAAGATAATGTCTGGACCGTCGACCCTGGCGCCAATTCCGTCGAGTGCCCTCCCCGTGGACGACACCTAAAAGTGCACTTCGCAAATGGCGATATGTTTTATATCGAGTTTCGCGACGTGAATACGGAAGACGATTTCGTCCAACTGCACCCCGACCACGCACACATCGCAAATATGTTCACTTTCCCGGCGACCATTGCCAGCCTTTACGAGCGGTCGCAAAATGGTATTATTGAATTTGGCCAAGATGAAACCAAATTCCAAACAAACAAAATTGTGGGAGGCGCGATCATAGATTGTCAAGTGGGGATCAGTCTGGGAGGTTTTCAGGGGTTTAGCTCAGACACTCTCCGGATGCTGTCCGCCGCCACCTCCGCGTTCAACGGCTCCCGCGGGCGCCGCCTCTAATACGAGATAGCGCGCTCGAGGACACAACTATCGTAACTAGGTCTGGAAATTGTCCCCGAGCACGTTCGGCGACGGTACTTCCCAGCGATGGAGCGAAAATCTGACGTTTCCCCTACCGCAAATTTGGACACACTATGACGCTCGGGGACAAGGAGTCGTGTCCCCGAGACGAAACGCAGCAACGCTCCTACCCGTGCGCTCAAAAGAGGGCCAGGGTGGCAGCGTTTTTAATCATTCGATGAGGTCCCGAGCGTGAGCGCGGGCATCGTCGGCAAGGGTAGGGTGCGCCGCGTCGTGGCGGGCGCGGGCTTCGGCTAGGGCGTCGTGTACGGCGAGGCCGAACGTGCGCCCGTCCGGGGTCAGACTGACGCTTGTTCGGCCGCGTCTGTCTCGTGAGCCGTCGCGGTTCAGTAGCGCCGACGATTCCGCTAAACCGCGCCGCTCAAGGCCGTCGAGGATGCGCCGCGCGACCTCGTTATTCAGGCTGAGCGCGGTTCGGAGATCCTTCGGGGTCATCGGGCCGTCGTGCGCCGCGAGGACGCGGCACGCTTCGGCGAGCTTGGCGGCGTCCGGGTCGGCCATGCGCTCGACCAGCTCAGGCACTACGGCGTCGGCGTGCGGGACGAGCTGCAGATCGAGGGTGTCATCGCGCTTCCCATCCTTTTGCTTCGTGCGCGTGAGGCTCAGAGTGGCCTCTCCGGTGCCTCTGGCGATGTAGACGGTGTCGACGCCAGCGGACAGCGCCGACGAGCCTCGCAGGGCACCGCGGTCGGCCTTGCTGACGTGATGCACGAGAACGACGGAGCCGCTTGGCGTGGCGCGGCGAATGTCATCGGACGCGTCGATAAGGCGGCCCATCGCATCTGCGGAGTTCTCGTCCAGGCCGACGGCCATGCGAGCGAGAGTGTCCAGGATGACCAGGTCGAAACCCTGTTCGGCGATATATGCCTTGAGGAGATCCCGGGCGGCCGCGTCGGTGAGTTGAATTGCAGTGTCGTAGACGATGAGGTCGGTCTCGCCAACAGTGACGCCGCGGGCGGCCTCCCAGGCAAGGAGCCGGTCGCCCATGCCGTGGGCGCCTTCGCCGAGGACGTAAAGCACGCGGGCGCTCTCGGCGGGGCGGCCAAGCCAGGGTGTACCGGTAGCGATTGAGGCGGCCCAATCAAGGGCGACAAAGGATTTACCTACGTTCTCCGCGCCCGCCAGAACGATGACCGACCGCCGGTTGAACGTGCCCGTGATAAACGGGTCCGGCTTCGGCAGGGACAGCAGCGCCGAACGGGTGAGCGCGTGGGATTTGAAGGTGTCGTAAGCGTCAGTCGTCATCTCCTCCGGCTGCGCATGCTCCTGGAACGACCCACGACTTCCGGCCGCGGGTCGCTCGAAGATTTCGAGTCGCCTCAGACCGTCGTCGGTGTCCGGTAGGTCGGCGAGGATCTCCGGTAGCGGCTCGATGCCGCCCACGCCGCACGCGGCGGCGTACTCGGCGCGGGTGATCTTCGGGTCCGGTAGGCCCACCGCACGACAGCGGTCGTAACGGCCGGCGTACAACTCGACGCCGAGGAGGGCGTCATTCGTCAGCCGGTCGTCAAACATGCACAGCGGCGCAAGGGGGACCGGCCGCCCTTCGCAGGTGGCGCCTGCGGTGCTCATGCCGGGGCCGTCAGGGGTTCGTCGTGGCGGGCGACGCGGTGCGCGAGGGCGGCGTCGAGTGACACGGCCACGGGTGTCGTCCAGGTGCCGTTACCGCCGGTGTGTGCCTCGGCTTGTCGTGACCAGGTGCCCGTTCCGTCGGCGCCGATCGCATAGGTAAGGCCGTGCGGAGCGAGGTGCGCTTCGAGGGCCACGGCGTCCAGGTCGCTGACCCGGTAGGGGTGCGCGGTGAGCACTAGGGCGCCGGGGGTGGCGGCTCGCCAGGTGGCGACGTGATCGAAAACGGCCGGGCGGGTGTCGCAGACACACGGGCGGCCGTTCGGGCGCTTGCAGCCCTTGCCGATCAGGGGCAGGACGCAGCCGGAAGGGTTGACGGTAGGGCGCAGGTCGAGGGCGGCGGCCCAGCGGGCGAGATAGGACATAGAGGTGCCTTTCGAGGTGATCGTGCGGACGGCCGCACACAGGTCAAGTGCGCGGGTAATGCAGGCGGTGAACGGACAAGACGCCGGAGGCGGCCCACCCGTGAAGGTGAGCCGCTCCCGGCGACGAGTGCGGGTGACTAAGCCGCGGGGTAGGTGTCCGCACACCAACTCGCCCGGCTCAGGGCCGGGAGACTTTCTGCCAGGTCAGAGGCGGGGAAACTTGAAGATCGGTCATCAAAGAGATGCGCCGACGGGGCACTTTCTGCTCAGGGAGGTAGCGGGGGCCGACGAGCGAGGGGTGCGCCAGGTAGGCATGCCGCAGCAGCTCGGCGGCGGCGCCCTCTGCCGGGCAGCGCGGGACGACGCACGGCTGGTGGCGGCGTTGGCCGACCGTTCGAGGACCTGCAGCCTTGGCGATGATGGAGTCGACCTCGCGCTTACTCGCGCGGCGTGTGTCCAGGCGCCAGCCGTGCTGCGCGTAGGTCGGTTTCGCCGCGTGTGCGGCGACGGCTGTGCCGCGGGGCGGGGCCGGTACGTGCGCGGCGGGGATGTGCTCGGGGGTGGGCATTGTGTAGCTCCTAGATGATGGCGGCGGGAGATGCGGCGTCGGCGCCGTCCTGCGCTGCCAGCTCGCGGGCGGTGGTCTGCAGAAGCGCCGCGAGGGACGCGAGATCCCGGGTGGACGTTCCGGCGTCGAGGCGACGAGCGAGAACGCAGAGAACCGCCGCGAGGGTGGCCCGATGCCCCTTCTCAACCTCGGCAGCAAAACCAGGCTCAGGGATCGGCGGGTAAATCAGCGGTCGGCCCATTTCGACTCTCTTTCGGGTGAGTTTCTCGGTACGCGAGGCGCGGTGGGGGCGGATCACCTCGCTAGGGAGTGAGCCCTTTTAGCCGCTTTCGTGGGGTTACCCCCGCCCTAGCGCTGCGTACAGCAATGAAAGGTTTCGGGAGTTATCCCGCGGCAGACGCGTCGCTTAGAGTCGCGTCTAGTGAGCGCTCACCAGCTACCTATGCGGCCGCCAGGATGCCAGACGCGGCACTTAGAGCTGCGGCAGACGCGAGCCGAGCGGCACGCAGGGCCCAGCGCTTAGGCAACGCCCGAGTCGGGATTCATGGAGAATCCGAAAGCGTCTTTGAATAGCCTTTCGGCGGCTTGTTGTCGCCTCGCGCGTTCGAGCTGCGATCCATCGTCGCCACGTTCGCGATGACACGACGCATGCACGAGCCGAATGTTTGAGCGCTCAAACTCAAGCCGCGGATTTACCGAATACCCAATCAGGTGGTCGAGCTGAGGGTGCTCAGGATGAGGCGCCTTTAGGTCGACGTCGACGCGCCCGTCGCACAGCTCGCAAAGGTCGGGCAGGTCCCCTGCTCGCACCTCGGCGAGGTAGGCAGCTCGGAATCTCTTCCACGGCGCGGCGGCAGTACGGGACACGAGGGGACTCCTTGGGGCGGGCGGGTGGGGCCGCCCGACGGGTTAGCCGGTGGCCCAGGGGTCGCTAGGGGGGTGGTTTCGAAAGTGGCGGGCGCCGCTCTACGACGGCGCCGGGCACCGCGGCAGACCCCGCCCCCTCTCGGCGAAGAGAGGGGCGGGGTCTAAGCGGGCTGAGGTGTGGCTCAGAGGGTCGATTCGACCGAGAGCAGCGCGAGGCGGGCGGGGTCGGCGATGACCCAGCCGCCGCGACAGGTTGCGCGGGTGGCGACGCCGTCGCGGTTAAAGGCGTACTCCTCGGAGAGCGCCACGGTCAGCGGCGAAATCGCCGAGTAGACGGCGTTCTTCGCGATGACGAGCACCTGCCCGGCAGGCATGGCAGGCGACTTAATCAGCGGCAGCCCGAGGAGGGTGTCGGCCGCCAGGTCCAGGGCGGGCATATTCGAGCCCGCGGCCGTCTTGAACTTGCGCAGCGCCGCGACGGCGGTCGGGTGAGCGACGACCTGCACGTTGTTGCCGTACGCGCCCTCGATCACCGCGAGCGCGTCGACCAGGGCGTCCGTGTTGTCGCCGAGCGCGGTCGGAGCGACGCCGGACAGGATGCCCTTGGGCGCCGTTCCCGCCTGTAGAAATTGCCGGTTGGCGATCGCCGCGACGGAGCGGACCTGAGCGTTACCGATCTCTCCCAGGCCGTCCGGCTGGCGCCGCTGTTCGTTCGAGATGACAAGCAGGTTTGCGAACTTGGAGGTCTGCACGACGTGCTCGGTGAAGGTGACGGCACCTTCGTCGATCGGGTCGCCTTCCTTCACGATTGCCGAAGTTGGGTCGTCGTCCACGACGCCGATACGGGCGTGGACGGCGTCGCCCTCGAGGGAGCCAACGACGGTCGTAATCTGCTGCAGTAGGAAGCCCTCAAGGTCCGTACGCGGGATTACAAAAGACTTATCGGGGGCAAATGCGGAGTTAGTGCCGGGGGTGATGATGATGTTAGCCATTATGTGGCCTTTCGGAATTGCAAGAAATGATGAAAGGCCCGCTATTTAAAAGCGCATGCGGTCGCGCGCTATCCGCGATTAAGGCTCGCGTAGCCGGTTTGGTGCACGCGGGTTAGAGAGAATCCGCGACTCGCCGCGTTTAGTGCCCGCGTAGGCATGACGAACGGCACCCGCCCGTTAGGCGAGTGCCGTTCGTGGAATAGGGGCGGGCGCTTAGGCCCAGGCGGTCAGTTCCCCGCTGTCATCGGCGGTCAGCTCGAAAGATTCCGCGGGCATCGCTCGCAGCTCGCCGTCGACCTCGAGCACGTCGCCGGGCCATTCGATCGTTACGCGGGCGCCAGGCTCGAAGGACAGGCGCTCGACCGGGGCGTCGGGGTCGCGAGGGTGAGAGCTGGGAGGCGTCTCGGAGATCAGGCGGCAGTAGGCGCGGCGGTCGTCATCGTTATGCAGCGTGCGCGTGAGGTTCACGGTTAGGCCCTTCGGTAGCTGGGAGCGGGTGAGGTGGGCCCCGCTGCGCGCTCGACCCCTGGCTATTGATCAGGAGGAGCGCAGCAGCAGGACTACCGGCACGGTCGACTCGTCACCATGGAGCCGCGGACCGGATGCCGTCCCAGCGCTTCCCAGGCGCTAGGCGGCGTCGCCGCGTAGGAGGGGCGCGGCGAGGAGATGACAGCTAGCCGCTCAGGAGCGGGAGGGTGGTTCGCCAGTGGCGGCTAGCTGTCTAGCTTTGGGAGAGGTATGCGGTGCGGTTGGCGCGCGAAACACGCTGCCTGCAGGTTTGCCCGCAGGTAAAGGCGGCCTGGCTAAGGGCCGCACCGCACGCCGGGCAGAATCGGCAGATACGTGGGTCATGGATCTGGAACATGTGGCGGGTGCCTCTCGATGTGACGGTCCCTCACTAGAGAGATGCGCCAGCGCCCGGGGGGAACCGGGCGAGGGTGTGACGGTCTCTCCTATAGAGAGGTCCGCCAGTCCGCGGGCACGTGGCCCGCGCGGTGTGACCTCCACATAAGAGATGCGCCAGCGCGTACGGCGGTACGCCCGCGGCCGGTGTGACCTCTAGGTAAGAGATGCGCCAGCATGCGGGCACACGATCCGAAATGGCGTGACCCGGACGCGAGGCGCCTAAGCGCGCGAGCGGGGCTTCGGACGCTCGTGAGGTTCATCGAGCCTATCCGGGAGAATGATCCGGCGTATCTGTCCCACCTTCGACACTCAGGCCACGCTCTTGCCTGACTGCCCACAGAAGGTCGTTAACCTTACTGAATACATCATTTGTCGACGGTGCGTCCAAAGGCTGGAACTGAGTAGCCGCGGCATACACTACGACCAATATCGACTGCGTCCCCCCGACAATTTCCAACGCTAATCTCGCGACCCTCGCGGAGCTTGATGTTTGCACCCGCAGGAGCGCCTTCCACAGCTCGCCTATTCGCCGCCTGGCTTCCTCTCGGACAAGATCCCTGCTTGGTAGGCCAGCTACCGATGACTCACTTTCCCTACGCATGGAGGCTTCAATGTCCTCGAGGCTCGACCACAGCAACGTGTCACGCACGAAAGCGACAAAATCGTCCTCAGCTTGTTCACGCGCTGAGAGTTT
This sequence comes from Allobranchiibius sp. GilTou38, assembly GCF_017565325.1. Taxonomy (NCBI): domain Bacteria; kingdom Bacillati; phylum Actinomycetota; class Actinomycetes; order Micrococcales; family Dermacoccaceae; genus Allobranchiibius; species Allobranchiibius sp. GilTou38. The sequence continues at coordinate 239,869 of NZ_JAGEKN010000004.1, forward strand.
TTCCTCACTGCGCGCCTGGTCGCGTTTGGCTTGGTCGTCCTCTCGCTGAACATCTCTCGCAGAGGCGGCGTCGCCTATTTGTGTTTGGACCGCTAGCACCGTTGCCTTCGCCTGCTCTTTGGCAGCTTCGAGAGTCTTCTCGCCCTGGCTCCTCGCTGCCGCCGCAGCGTAATGACCGCTCAACCACGCACCCCCGAACCCGAACAGCCCGGCTAGGCCTCCCGCGGCGACCACCGCTTCTGCTGCATTCATGGTCCAAGTGTGTCACCTGCAAGGCAGAGGATGTGAGAGCTACGGGCCTTCCTCCCGGGCCGCCCAAACCAGCGCCAACCGGTCCTTTCCGCGAAACGGCGCATTCCCTCCACCATTTCGCGTCGACTTGCGCACGTCCACTGCATCCAGGAACAGCGAAAGGAACTCACGGCGCCCCTCGACAGACTGCAACGTCCAAAATCCGTCTTGCCCGAATGGTCCCTCATCGCCGAGGTTGGCGGGGTCGAGGAACGGGATATACGGCGCAGCTTGAGCGTCCGTCTTCGCTAGCTCCTCGGCGGCTAGTGCGAGTCGTGCGTTTTGCGCGTCAATCTGTCGCTTGTACCGGGCCGTTCCCAGATCGCCCTCGAAGACTCCTGCGGCGCGGTCGTCGTCCAAGCGCTCAAGCGCGCGCTGCGCGTCTGCAGCGATTCCCTGGAGCTCGGCTCGCCTGCCAGGATCGGACTCAACACTACCGGCGAAACGGTCGCTCACCTCGGCGAGTAGCTCGGCGTCGCTCAAGCGTTCGACATCCAGCCGTGCGATGCGGCTAAAGACAGCATCGGCGACATAGCGATCGGCATGCAAGATTGACACGGCCGCGCCCTTGCACTCAATCGACTTGCGGCGATGTCGAGAGCAGCGGTAGGAGCCCATGCCCTCTCCACGATGGTCGGCTGACATCGGCCCCTTACATGACGCGCAGCGCAGCAGGAATCCGCCGAAGAGAGAGGCTTGACTAGTCCTCCCGCGCGGCTTCACCCGCGCGTCTAGAACGTCCTGCAGTCGGTGAAACGTCCCCGTGTCGATCGCGCCCGCCCACGGCTGGACGTACTCGCCCGTTTGGGGGTCGCGTTGGATCTCAGCGCGACCGTTTCGGATGTGTGGCGCCTCGTCGGCAGCACGCGCTTTCGGCATGTAACCGCCAATCGACGGGGAGCGAAGGACCCGCGTAAGTGTGGACGGCCCCCATTCAGAGCCCGTTTTAGTTCGCACTTTCCGGTCGTTTAAGTCACCGCAAACCGAGCGCACCGATTCACCCTCGATCACGCGCGCAACGACCTCCCTCAAAATCAGTGCTTCGACAGGGTCCGGTTCAAGCAAGCGAGCCACGAGACGCCCGCGGACCTCGCGGCGAGAGGTCATACCGAAGATCGGACGCCCACCGGACGCCGAGCCGACAGCGCGCAACTCCGCTTTGCCTGCGCGGGTGCGACTTGAGATGTTGTAGCTCTCTTGCTTAGCCATTGCGGCGAACAAGCCAAAGATGCCTACGCCCATAGGGCTCGCGAGGTCGAAAAAGGACTCGGTCGCTGAGACCATCGCGGCGCCGTAAGACTGGATGGTTTCCACGAGGTCAACGGCCTCCCCCACGCCCTGCCGCGTGAGGCGGTCGAGGCGGTACACGACGAGCCGATCGGCCTCGCCGCGCTCCAGCGTGGCGAGAGCGGCCTCGAGCCCCGGGCGGTGGACCTTCGGGTCATAACCGGACTTGCCAACGTCCTCGAAGTCGCCGACGTGCTCCCAGCCACGAGCCGCGATCATTGCCCGGCTCGCTGTCCGCTGCGCCTCAGGGCTCGACTGACTGTCGTCCTCGCGGGCCTTAGATTGCCGCGAGTAAGTGATCGCTCGATGAGTCTCCACACCCCGGATGGTAGTGTGCGCAAACGACGCGCTCGACGGCCACCACGACCCCATCCACGAAGCGGGCCAGCCCGGGGATGCCGGTGCGGTCGGCCAGGCCCTCCAGCGCGGCGGGCAGGGAATAGCCGGAACGGGCATCTCCCAGGCACCGCGCGAGCTCGCCGGACAGCTGACCCGAGGACAGCTTCGTCACCCGCTCCAACGCCGCTGCGGCCCCCTCGCCGGCGGTGATGGCGAGTGCGAGCATCTCCGCGATCGCCGGGAACTCGGCCAGGATCTGCGCCTCGCGCCGTTCGGCGGACCGGGTCAGCATCTGATCGCGTGCGACCACTCCGGCGGCCACGCTGATCACGATGATGCCGACCGCACTCACCACCGAGGTGCCACCGCCCAGGATCTGCATGGTCACCCACAGCGTCCCGGCGAACCCGGCGGCCACTCCCCACAGCGCCTGCTGCGCCCGGAAGCCCTCGACGTCGGGCGGCAGGCCGGCGCGCTCCAACCGCCGTCGGACGGAGGTTGCGCCGCCGAGCACCCGCTCGACGACGGCGCCCAGCCGATGGAGCAGCGGAGCGAAGATCTGACCCACCTCCAGGTGCTCGTCGGAGCTGAGCAGGAGGCGGGACGGACGCGGCGTGTCGTCGACGTACGGCGCGATCCGCGCTTCCAGTCCGGGACGACGGCGAACGGGCAGCCCGAGCCACATCAGCGCCAGCCCGGCAGCGAGGACGAGCCCGACGAGCGCGCCGGCCCAGGAGGCGGAGGAGGTCATCGCATCACCCGCGCCTCGTCCGGCAGTCGGCCGATCTGCCGCATGATCCGATAGGCCACCATCGACACGGCGGCACCCACGATGAGCACGACGACGCCTGTCGGCTTCTGGTATGCCTGCAGCGACGTGCCGCGAGTCGCCAGCATCGCCAACACGATCCACGGCGCGGCCAGGGCGAGACGCGCCGCGTTCACGGTCCAGCTCTGCCGTGCCTCCAGCTCGGAACGGGTGCGTCCGTCGTCACGCAGGAACGATGACAGAGTGCGCAAGAGACGCCCGAGGTCGGTGCCGCCGACCTCCCGCGCGATGCGCAGGGACTCGATGAGCCGGTCGGCCACCGGGTCGCTGAGGCGCAGCTTGAGGGCGTCGAGTGAGCTCTGGAAGTTTCCCGTGGCGCGGTAGTCGTGTGCGAACTCCAGGAACGCGGGCCGCAGCTCCTCCGGCCCGCGCACCGACAGCTGTGAGAGCGACTCGGGAAGCGCCATGCCGGCGCGGACCGCGGACGCGATGTGGTCGACCACGTCGGGCCACAGCTCGCGCATCTGGGTACGCCGTCGCCGCGCCCGGCCCCGCACGAAGGCGATCGGCGCGTATCCGCTGATGAGGGCGAAAGCGAACGAGATCGGCACCACCGACGTGGAGGCCATCGCCAGCAGGAAGACCAGCACGCCGAGGCCGAGAGAGACCGCGAGGAGCTGGTTGGTGCTGATCGACCCCAGGCCGCTCTGCGCGATGGCGTCGGAGAGCTTGTCGCGCCAGGTGGGAGTGCTCGGCTTCACGACGCGCTCCTCGCGTGGCCAGAACGACCACCAGATGCAGAAGAGTCCGAGAGCGAGCAGGAGAGGAGGCAGGAGTGTCATGGGCGGTCGCCCAGCAGGTGGGCGACGTCGTACCCGGCACGGGCGAATCGTTCCTGATGAGGCGGGAATCCGTCACCGCGAATGAGCTCGCCGTCCCGCTGCACGAACAGCTCGGCGATCTCGATGACCTCGTTCTCGGCACGGCCCGGGACGGCCGCGATCTCACGTACGCGGCGGCTGCCGTCGCGCTCGAGCCCCAGGTGCACGACCAGGTCGATGGAGCTGGCCACGGTCGGGACCACGAAGGAGGAGCTGACATTGGGACCGGCCAGCAACGGGAGCGTGCACATCTTCACGATCGCCTCGCGCGCAGAGTTGGCGTGCAGGGTCGTCATGCCGGGCAGGCCTGAATTGAGAGCGATCAGCAGATCCAGCGACTCCTCCTGACGCACCTCGCCGACGATGATCCGCGAGGGCCGCATGCGCAGCGCCTCCTTGACGAGGCGGCGCAGCGGAATCTCCCCGGTGCCCTCCAGGCTCGGCTGACGACACTGCATGGCCGCCCAGTCGCGGATTCCCAGACGCAGCTCGAAGACCTCCTCGCACGAGACGACACGCTCGTTGCTCGGAATCGCGGCGGCCAGGCAGTTCAAGGTCGTCGTCTTGCCTGCCTGCGTGCCTCCGGCCACCAGGATGTTCAGCCCGGACACGACGGCCGCCGCAAGGAAGCGTGCGGCCTGGTGGGTCAGAGTGCCGAGGCGTACGAGATCGTCGAGTTGGTGGGCGCGAGTGACGAACTTGCGGATGTTGACGAACCAGTGGCTCCTGGTGACGTCGGGGATGGCTACGTGCAGCCGGGATCCGTCAGGTAGGGACGCGTCCACGAACGGCGAGGACAGGTCGATGCGGCGACCGGAGGGCTTGAGCATCCGCTCCACCAGATTCTTCACCTGGTCCTGGGTGAGGATCGTCGACGTCAGCTCCGCGACGCCGGACCGGGCGACGAACACCCTCGCCGGGGGAAAAATTAACAAGAGGTTTCCTACGTCACCTTCAAAGCTGGATGAGCATCTTCGCCTCGCTCCGCTCCGGTGCGCCCGCCTACGCCCAGCCACTGAAGCGTGGGGGCCAAAGGGGGCGCGGTTGAGACCCAAACTCCGCCTCCGTGGTGTCCCAGCGACCGTACGTGACCACTACTGTTCGACCGGGCGTCCGGTGGGCATGGGCGCGGATGACATCGGGGGTATGGATATGAGTTGGACTCGGGCCAAAGTCACGACCGGTATTGCTACCGCGACCATCGCTTTGTCGATGGGGCCACTCTCGGCTTGCTCGAATAGTGACGGATCATCAACCCATAGGGGGGGGTGTCAGCGCCACGTCCGCTGCCGCAGCTTCGGCACCTCATACACCTGTGTCCGACCAGGCCGGCTGCGTGTCTGACGTCATGGCACAGATCGAATCAGGCGGCAACCTTGACCCTCAAACTATGAAAATTTGGGGAGCAAGTTCCCCGCGCTACACGGCCTACAACGATGGCTCGCTCGCGAACGTCGAGATGGCCGCCACCAACGGTGAACAAGCGGGCTTCGCCGCTGCGTTGCCCAAGGTCAAGGCGGCCTGCGTCGCCGCAGTCAAGCCCACTGACTACCACGGACTCGTTCACTCCCCCTGCGCGAAGACCCTCCTCGTCGATGCTGCCGACCTGTGGTCTGGTGGCGCGCTTGATGGGCAGAATCCCGCTGCCAAATACGGACCCGCATCCGACCATTACCTGCAGGTCGCGTGGTTCTTGGAGGACATCGCTGAGGGACTGAACCGTGATGGCCTGCTCCAAGGCATGGCTGATGGCGCCCCACTGGCGGATCGAGCATGCATATCAGGCACGCCCAACGCCAACGCGGCCCTCTCCGGTGGAGCACCGGCAAACCCCAACCAGCCAAGTGCATCAGTGACTACGGTGGCACCACCCCCTGCAAGTGGTCCAGTCGCAACCGCCGGGGTGGCTCACCCTGATGACAACCCGTGCGTCAACTCGTTCGCGAATCTCCTCGACGCCCACAGCGGCCTCACCAAGGATCAAGCGCTCGCTGCGGCGCCTGACAGCGAAACAAAGTCGATCTTGACCCAGGCGTTCGCTCGAATGGCCAGCGACATCACGGGCGCGAACGCCACGACGTACTGGTCGAATGCGACCGCTCGGGACGATGCCGCCTCCCTATTCAACGGTTATTGCGCCAGCCATTCCGACACTTGTGCCGTCGTCCCGCACGTGGGCCCAGCAGGAAGCACCGACTGTGGCGCGGATCAGCAAGGTGGGGAGATCTACGCGGGCTCAAAAACGTCTTGCCCCTTCGCCAAAGCGATCGCCGCGGCCTGGTGGCAGCAAGAGGCGGGTGGAAGCACGCCAACGCAAATCGTTGCGACGAGCCCAGTAACCCGCCAGGAATACACGCTGGAATGCACCAACCCACCCAGTCCTCAGTGCACCGCCACGAGCGGCGGTGCGACGGTCTACCTTGGCCAGTAGGCAACCATGGGCGCCGCCCATTGCGAGACCGGTCCTGACAACCGCAGTGCCCGTCGGAGGCATCATTCAGGCTGATTGCGGTACGTACTCGAAGTGCGGGTCTGGTTCGTGCCACTAACCTCCGGCCCACCAGTGGTCAAGACCGATACCTGTTCGTGGTCTGCGGCTTGAGCCGCTGGTAGTCCCCTCGAGGTGAAGGCGAACTTGGTCGACGTGTGATTACAGTCTCGCAAGCCCACTGGCCCTCCCCTCTTGGTCAGGAGTATGTATCGAGCCGTGTCACGACGGCGCCATTGATATTCGAGAACGTTTGCACTTCGTTTCGCTTCTAGTGTTGCTGCTGGGCGCTACTTATAGTGTTTCTTCGAGGCGCTGCACGGCGGCGTCAACAAGCTCATCGAATACTCTCCAGTACCAGATCTTTACAACGCGGCTAAATCGTCACCACCTCAACACGCAACTGTTCACTGGCCATCATTCTTAAGGCTTCCAAACAGGGTAAACCGCTGACGAAAAAACGCAGGGCGATGTCGTGTTTAAGGTCCGCATCGGCGCTGGTCCCAGCGGTGAGCCGTCGGTGATAATCAACCAGGTGATGCCGGACTACTACTTCCCCGACCTCCACCCAAACAACGTCAGCGCTGACCCAACCAGCATTGAGATCGCGCACTGCATCACGATCGGGGAGAAGACCTACCTACCTATGGAGACCCACACGCTGGTAGATCGCTCCGGTAAGCGTTGGGCTATTGGCGTCTACGCCGACATGGTGAGCACTACGCTCGGTACGCAGGCTCGCAACACCGGCATGATCAACTTACTCAGCGGCGTCGGTGACGACCTGGTGCGAGTCTCGTCACACGGTGCGACCGATAACTGCCGGAACTGGGAGCGTGCGATCTTGAGCAAAATTGCAACACGCCTGGCTACTTCACCATCGGCGATGCGACAGCTGGCCGCCTGTTCCCCGCCAACTGCAAGCACTCGCTCGATGCGGCGTCACCCAGCGAGTCTGCAACAGATTCCCAGGCCAGCCGTACTCCGCGAGACCAGCCCAACCAGCCCAACCGAGAGGCTTGACGAAAGACCACCCGGGCAAGCCGTGCTCGCGCCATCATCTGATGATGAACTGTCCCACCTGTGGAAGCCCCCACTACACGCAGATTGGTCCCGGCCTTGCGCGGTGCAACGGCAGCTACCTGGCACCGACTGGTCTGCACCCATCCGGCGCGGTGGGCCCGACACAGACACAGGTCATGTGCGGCACGGTGTTCCAGATCCCTAACACCAGTGCTGGATCAGTACCGCTGTGCGAACACGGGATGCAATCCGTGGGTGCTTGCACAACGTGCCAGCGACCCGTTGCCCTCCACTGCATGAAGTGGATTGACGGTGCTGTTGCCTGTACCCCCCATTATGAGGAAATGACTCGGGTCGCATCTACCAAACTTGAACAGGAACAAGTCGACCAGCGTCAGCGGACCGCGGCATTGATCGAACAATTTGCCGCCTTGGTGGCGCACAAGGGCCGATCGCTCACCCATTCGCATTCGCTGGGCATCACTATCGCGGGAGACTCACACGGCGGGGATTGCAATCAGGAGCAGCTTGATGCGATGATCTCACTCTCGGCCGGTGACAGGTGCCCCTATTCGTCCGAACCGTTCACGATTCAATCAATAGAGACCCATGGCTGGTTTAGGAAGTGGGTCAAAATGGTGGTGTGCACGAAGCGCGTTGGAACACTCCTGATGAATCGCGGCGACTCGTTGGACAGCAGAGACTACTGGTTGATCGATGCAGATCAGAATATCGGGTATAACGAGATATGGCCAGGATTTCCAATTAAGAGCGACCACGCGGTCACATTCTGGCCGGTAGACAAAATTGATGCAATTGTTCTTCCTGAGCGGATGAACAGTTTAGAGGACGGCCTCAACGCAGCCCTGAGGCAGAGATCCGTAGAGCTTAATATTTAGCCGTTGCTCTTCTCTGAAAAATTAGACATCATTTCAGAGTAAACCCATTAACTCTTGGGCAGTCCACGTAAAGCACTTTGAAGGGAATATATGGCAGACGCCAACAACCACTACGCTCAACCGATCCTCGATGAAGAGTAGGAAGACGCAGCAACACCACCCGCGCCGGTTGGCGAAACAGTAGAACCGAAAGGGGAAGAGCGTAAGAGCTTCAACATAGCCGATCTGCCTGAAGACGCATGGGCTGAGATTGAAGAGCGACCGCTTCAAGTAGCTAAACGACAAGGCCAAACAAGACGAGACACTCCTCAAGGAGAAGTCCGAAAGCTGAGACTAAGGCATTCGAAGAGCAGGGCAAGTGGCAAGAGATTGCCGAAAAAAGGCCGAGGTCGCCATTGTTGACGCGAGCGCCTGGAAGCTAAAGTGTCCGTCCAGTCCGGGATCTCTAAATTATCTTTTAGGCGCAACAGATGGTAGAATAGAACTGCGCAGATAACCACGCCCACATTGGAGTGAGCTGGACAAACTGCCACCCCAAGAGCCCCACAGAACGCTTTGGGGGTTCCTCACCCTGCGAGGGTCACCGGTAATCGGTGGCCCTCTTTTTCATGCCCAAAATCAGAGGAAGGCTCCACCATGACAGGTCACATCTACCGCAGGACCCGTGCTGACGGATCCCCGACCCGGTGGTACGCGGTCCTTGACCTCCCAGCCACCGCCGACGGTCACCGCCGTCAGAAGACCACCACCCACGACACCAAACGAGACGCACAAGCCTGGATCACCAAGACCTCGGAGGAATTACGGGTTGGGGATCACTACGACACCACGATCCTGGTCAAGGACTACCTGACCGGGTGGTTGGCCGGCAAGGAGGCCCTCCGCCCTGCAACCAGGGCGGAGTACACACGCCACATCCAGATCATTTTCATCCCCCGGTTGGGTGGTCTGCGGTTGATCAACCTGCGTGCCCACCACATCGAAGACTTGTTCCGGGATCTAGCGAGAACTCCACCTGGTCACCGTCCGGTCCGGCCGCAGACTCTACGCAGGATCCTGGCCACGCTGCACAGCGCTCTGGCCACCGCGGTCAAGCGTGGACTGATCCGCCGCAACCCTGCCAGCACGGTGGAGCTCGCCCGGCCCCTGCGGTATCAAGCGGCGGTGTGGACCGCAGATCAGGCGCGCACTTTCCTGAGGGATGCGACCAGCGATGAGCTGTATCCGGCCTACCGGATGCTGTTACTGACAGGGATGCGCCGCGGCGAAGCCATCGGACTGCGCTGGTCCGACTTTCACCTCGACGAAGCGACGGTCACGATCACCCGCACCATCACCACTATCAGCGGCCAGCCCACCATTGGTGTCCCCAAAAGTGACTCCGGGATACGCACCGTGCACCTAGACCCCGAAACCATCGACATGCTCCGCGCCCGGTACCGGATCACGGTCCTTGCGAGTGATCCCGGCACGGACATCGCCACCTCCTACGTCTTCCACCGGGACGGGACGTTCTTGTCCCCGGCGTACGTGTCGCGGCACTTCACCACCCTCACCAAACAGCTGCGCCTGCCGCAGATTCGGTTGCACGACCTACGGCACACCTCCGCCTCCCTGGGCCTGGCTCATGGAGAACCCCTGCTGCAGGTCAGTCGTCGTCTGGGTCATTCCGGGATCGGGATCACCGCCGACGTGTATGCCCACGTCACCACCGAGGCAGCAACTACCGCCGCCGCAGCACTCGCCGAGCAACTCTCCACACCCACCGAAAGGAAGAACGCATGACCATCCCCCTCCCCCAACTCCTGACCCGCGCCCGTGAGGCCCTGACCCGGTACGGCCACCACCTCGCCACCGCGATGCGTACCGGCTGGGCCAAGCACGTGCACCGCCTGTCCCGCTCCCCCGTCTACCGGGAGCTGATCACCGCCCTCGCCGAAGCACTCGTCGGACGGGAACAACAGGCCTACCGCACCCTGGCCCGCCTCATCGCAGCCCTGCTGATCCAGCACCGCCCCGACGACCCCGACGACTGGGGATACGCCACCTGACCCCGCCACAAGCTGCACCACCCGCAGAACCAGCCCCCGAAGCCATCCGGCCGGGGGCTTCGTCATGCCCACAACAGAAAGAAGAACCACTGTCATGTCGAAGGAAACGATGCACGACCTGAACCTGCACACCCTGATCGGCAACACCGACCAGCGCGGCCACGCCTGGCACTACCGCGCCGAAGACCAGGGCGAGGAGTCCAATCACTACCCCGGACCGATCCCCCTGCCGGATGTGGAACGGCGCCTGTTCAACTGGGACGCCCAAGCACGACCCCTCGCCGTGGAGGTCCCCGCCGATCTGGAGACCATGACCCACCTGGACGGGCAGGGGGAACCGGTGCGTTGGGCGGTCACCCCCGACCGGCAAGCCATCACCCGCTCGGACAACCACCATCTGATGGGGATCTTCACGACCGGCTACCAGATGCACCAGTACCGCACCTGGCTGCTGGACACTGTCGCGACCGTCCTGGACGACGATCTCTGCATCTCCTCGGCCGGCCTCCTGAAGCAAGGAGCGGTTGCGTGGGTGGAGGTGTCCATCCCCGACACCGTTGCCACCCCCGAAGGATTCGACTTCCGCCCCAACCTGCTGGCCACCACCAGCTTCGACGGATCCATCGCCACCACGTTCAAACGCACCATCACCGCCACCGTCTGCGACAACACCCTCGGCGCAGCCCTGTCGGAGAAAGGACAGGCCTACAAGGTCAAGCACTCCCGTTACTCCCAAGCCAAGATCGGGGAAGCACGGGACGCCCTCGCGATCGTGCACACCCTCGCAGAGGACTTCGCCAACGAGATCACCCAACTGACCCAGACCACAGTCACCGACCAGCAGTGGGCCACGTTCCTGGACACCACCATCCCCACCACTGGTGCCGACGGGTCACGCGTGACCGGCCGCGCCCATACCCTGGCTGATTCCAAACGAGCACGCTTGGAATCGCTGTACAGGCACGATCAACGCGTCACGCCGTGGGCAGGAACCGCCCTCGGCGTCCTCCAAGCGGTCAACACCTACGAGCACCACCACGCCACCATCCGCGGCACTCAACGCCCAGAACGCAACATGCTGCGAACCATCACCGGCGACTTCACCCAGATTGACCAACACACTCGCACCACCCTCAACCAGGTCCTAGCCACAGTGTGATTCTCATGCCCCCTTCCACTGGCGGTGGAAGGGGGCACTGGTTAAATCTTGTGTTCAATGCACGAGGTCTCGAGAAATAAAGCCACTACTCACTTACCGTTGGCGACCTCGTTGCGCAGATTTTTAACGGTGAGCGGTATGAGTCTGGGGAAACACTATTTCTCCGGCGGAATAGATGCCACCCCCACCTTAGCGACTTCTCGGTTGGGCCACCCCAAGGCGGAGCGCCTTTTGTCGTCTTGGGCGATTGGGAACATCAGAAGAAGACCAATCTCCGTCGAGCCCGAGAAGCAGAGCCACACCAATACATATGGCACCCCGTAGACGAGCGTGGCGTGCCGTTGCGCTAGAAAGAGCAAAGAAAAATAGATTCCCTCGGAGAAGAAGAAGCCGAAGTACTGGATTTGATCAAAGAGATGTAGATCTCCGATGGCCGGTTTCCCCGCGTAGATCATGAAGAGCGGAACTTGCACAACGCACGTCACCAAACCGAGGCATGCACCGAAGACGGCCGCTATCTTGAGGTGTGTTCCGGGCACGAGCGCCAGGAGGGAGACGACCATCACGATCAGGAGTTCGAGCAGGAATCCGACTGCGGCTACGCGCCGATGCACGTCCGCCCAGACTTCGGGGTGCAGTTGCAGCGCAAGAAACATGAGGGCGAAGAGGCCACTACCAACAGTTGCTGTTGCAATGTTGAAGTCTTGCACGGTCTGAGGCATGACTTGATTGTGGCGCACGACCGCGCAGAGTGTGAACAGTTTCAGTTCTCCACGGGGGTGATGCGTGGCGCACCCGGGAGTTCATTTCCACAGAATGGGCAGACAGATGCGTCCAGCACGATGTGCTCGGCGCATCTTGGACACGCGCGACGCAGGCCATCTGTACTGCTGTACAGACGGGGCAGTTCCTCGATGAAGCCGACTGGCCAGCCTGCTCCTGGCAACTCACCACCCCAGGTACCTGTGACGGGCATGAAACCGCCGGCGGTGCTGCCAGCGATCCCAAACCAGACAAGGGGGATGTTGTCCGGGCGGAGACATCCTTGAATGTCACGCCGTACGAACGCGTTTCGATTTCGGACCTGACTGTGGATGACGCGTGAGTTCGTGATGGCGAGGGCTCCAAGTGGTCGAGACCCCGGAAAATTGTCGCGAAGCGTGAGGACTGCCTCGATCACTTCGCCAGGCTGAAGTTCGCTGCCTATACCCGGAAGCGCATCGACCAAAGCTGCCGCGGTGGAGGGGTATGCCTGCACCACATCGAGCGATGGCAGGCTTCCCGGTCGCGCGTTTCGTATTGAACGCAACTTCCCCGCGAGCTGGTCAGCAGAGTGTCCTGTGCCCACTCGCATGGCAGCCCACGCACTGATGTCATCCTTCACCTGCTCCGGTAGCCCGGTTAGCGTCGATGGCGCAGATTGGGGTGGTGCGAGCGCAGCAGCGGCCACGCCCAGAACGACAATTAGGACAAGAGGGCCCCAGAGCACGACGGTGTGGGCCCCAACGCAACCGAAGCCCATGAGCAGCCCGCAGACCACCAGCAAAACGGGCAGCAGTAGGCATCCCCACCCAAGTACGACCAACACCTTGTGGTGCGCGGTCACCCGACGTGAATGCCTAGAAGCCTCTGTGCGACTCAATGATCCCCTCCAGCAGAACAGGACCCCGCGTGAACGCTAGGTCGAGACCGCATGACCCGCAGGATGCAGTCGGCACGTCTAGATGCGTGGACACTTGCAGGTTGGAGTACTTGCGCCCACTACATTACTGGTTCTTAGGATTACCAGCGCAACTCCAGATTGGATGGTCCCAACAGGACACATTCACGCACAGAGTGCCACCTGCTTCACCAAAGGGCTTCCTGCGTGCGCTCCCTGCTGACCCGTCGGCCGTCAGAGACATCGAGAACCTTGCCTAGGTATGACCACATGACAGTTCTGCAAATTCGACTGAGGCGTAAGCGGCTCGTCGGCTCCGCCACGGGTGAAGTCGGCAGCAGGATGCAGTGGGCCGACTTTGCTGAGACCAACAGCAGCTTCTACCGAAGCCTGCGCCTTGGACCGGCCCCTGACCTTGCCGTTGTTGCCCAGAGCCCGTACTACGTCCGGCTGTGCACTTGCAAGGACCCCGGGCCTGATTGTTGCGCCCGCGCGCAGTCGGGTTCCAGATAATCGACGTTGACAGCGCAGCACTCAGCTGCACCTAAGGTCGAGTAGGTGCGAGAGCGTGAAGAGGGCAGCATTGAAATTCTTGACGCTGCGCTTGTATGAGATCTAGCTCTATGTTTGCCACTGCATCGACCCTCAGCGTCTTTTCCTGTAGAGCAAACCCTCGGTCCATTCTGTTAAGTGACCGTCCATGCGATCAAGAGATTCATAGGAGTTCAGCAGCGCGAAGCCAAAGCTGGGGTGAAGGTCACCATGCTTTTCAGCGATTTCATCAAGAGCCGCTTCGAGCTGGTCGCGTGCTGGTCGTTCATCGAAGCGGGACATTGCTTCGTCGAGAACGAACAGCACGGATTCTCGTGTGATTGGCCTGCCTCTCCTTGCATCACCATCTTGTTCCGCAGCTTCGCGCGTTGGCAGGTGGCGATACATGACACCCCAGATAACGGCAAACGGGGTGAGCTCGGGAGACCCCTCGATGGCGGTGTACATTCCGCGAGTTAGGAGCCAGCGTCGTCTCCAACTGGACATTTGTGGCTTGTTTCCCCTACCACCCACCCCAACCTTCCCACGCACAAGAACCCGTCCCTTCCGTGCATCCTTCAAGATGCTCGAAGTGACGGCCCAATAGTCGAGAAGGAAAGCCACGCGTCCGAAAGGCTCCAGACGCACAACCGTCTCTGTCACTGCATCATCTACACCGTACGCCCCGTTGGTGCCAAACAATCTCGGCACGATCGACTCCCTCTTCTTACCGTGCCCGCTGAAAGCTAAACCGGGAGAATGAACAGTCACAGGAAGCCGGCCAGGGTTCTCGACCACCAACTGAGCCAGCTCCAACGCCCGCCCCCGCTTGACACTGTGCGCTCCTGCGTCGTCCTGGAGCAGAAAACGGCCGGAATGGTTTGTTGAAAGCATGAGGTCCGGCTCTAGAATTGCAGCGTTCAAGTACACCTTTACGCGCCCTCCGTCTAACACATGCTTAACGATCTGCCAGATGAGAGCCGCTACCGCGATGGCGAAGCTGAAGAGCGAGACGATCAGCGCCAGTGTTGCAACTGGCAAGCCGAGCACCTGTGGTGCGGCGGACACGTAACTCATGCTCAGATTGTCCCACTCTTTAGGGTGGTTTCGGCCGACGTGAGGTTCGTGCCCACCGCTTCACACTTACTACAGCCGCAGATCGGCACAGCCTGGTCGAAACGATAACATCCGGTATCCGATGCACCAGCCCTGACCTGCACCGACGCAGTTTTTCTCACTAAGATCTCACCCGCGGACATCGCGACGAGGCTCGGTCGCCAGCATCCGATCGCCCCTTGGCATGCGCATTCGCATTGCTGTACGACGCCAAAAGCAACCACCAGCAAGCGGTCGGTGGCAGACCAACGGTCAAAATCGTAAAGGCAATATCCGTGGCCCGCCGCAACCAGCAGCTAACCGGCGAGCCAGCTCAGATGGCACCTATCCGCGCAGAGCCACATACCGCCCACCGTGTGCAGTTTCGTGAGGGCTGGGATCACCCCGTCCTAGATGCCGGAAGGGAGGCAACGCCTCCCCCGACCGGCCGGCGCTGGAGGCGGTTGTCGCGATCGTTGCGTCCAGATGGCGATCGCTCGGGTTGCCTGTGCTCGTCATAGGCTGGGGCTCAGCTTCCGTCACGATAGACCGTGGAGGGTCAACCACATGAGCAAGTCGCTCCTCGAACAGCTGCCCGGCATCGTCGCCGCCGGAAAGCGCCAGGCGTCACAGATCCTCGAGCAGATCGAGGGCGCCAACCGCGTCACCCTCCAGACTCGCGAACTGGTCATCCCTTCAAGAGACAGGGACGCAGAGGACCTTTTCCGCGAGGCACGGGACACCACGGTCGGCGGCGAGCCCAACCGGCTTATCTACGGTGACAACCTGCTTGCCATGGCTGCCCTGCTGGCAGGCGACGCGGACACGCCTAGCCTGCGAGGCAAGCTCGATCTCATCTACATCGACCCGCCCTTCGATAGCAAGGCGGACTATCGCACCAAGATCACTCTGCCTGGGACCACCATCGAACAGCGTCCTACCGTTCTTGAGCAGTTTGCTTACTCGGACACTTGGGCGGACGGAACAGCGTCCTACCTCGCGATGATTACGCCTCGTCTAGCGCTCATACGCGAGATGCTTTCAGAAGCAGGATCGCTATACCTGCATGTGGACTGGCGCGTTGGACCATATGTAAAACTTATTCTTGATGATCTTTTTGGCAGGGACAACTTTCTTAATGAGATCATCTGGTGTTACAGCATCGGGGGCAAGGGTACCGATCGGTTTGCTCGAAAGCACAATACGCTGTACTTCTACGGGCGAGGCGACCGTCGCATATTTAATGGGAAGGATCCGTTGGTGTCGAAACCGCGGAAACCGAATAGTCATATGCGAGCTAAAGTTGACGCCGGGGGGCGCGAATACCAGGAGAAGACTGACCGCAAGTCAGGCAAGGTGTATCGGTATTATCTCGACGAAGGAAAAATTCCCGAAGATTATTGGACTGACATTGAACAGTTGAACCGAGAAGATGCGGAAAGAGTCGGATACGACACTCAGAAGCCGGAGCGACTGCTCGAACGAATCATCGCCGCTTCCTCCAATCCTGATTCTATCGTTGCTGACTTTTTCTCCGGCTCAGGCACTACTGCTGCGGTCGCGGAGCGACTAGGACGGAGCTGGATTGCTGTTGATCTTGGCAAGCCAGCGACCATGATTACCCGTAAGCGCCTCATCGACCAGGATGCGAAGCCCTTCCTCTACCAGGCGATTGGCGACTACCAGGTGGAGCAGGCGCGCAGCACCCTCGGCCGGAAGTACAAGGTGGGAGACCTGGCGAAGGTGGTGCTCGACCTTTATGGAGCGCTTCCCCTCCCTCCGGAGGAGAGCGCCAACGGCACGCTTGGGCGGCTGCCCAACACCCGTACCCTCGTCTACGCGGACAGTCCCGCCCGCCTCACCACTGTCTCCACACTTCGCCGTGCGCAGGGCTATCGAGATTCCAAGCTCGGCGGCTTCGAGAGGGTGGTGGTGCTCGGCTGGAACTTCTCCGCTGGCATCGGACAGGACATTGCTGCGTTGAACGATGACCGCCTGGAAGTGCTGGTTATTCCGCCAGACCTCCTCGACCGCCTCAAGAAGAAGGGGAAGGACAACCTCGCCTCGTCGGTGCGCTTCGCTTCCCTTCAGTACCTACAAGCACATGTCGCCTCGAGGAAAAGCACAAGTGAAGGAGAAGAGCTCCGGGTGCGGATGGACAATTACGTCCTGCTCTCACCCGAAGCCATCAACCTTGACGACGCGAACCGCAAGGCGCTGCAGGAGGTGATGAACTCCGAACCTCTTGCACTCATCGAATATTGGGCGGTGGACCCGGACTATGACGGTGAAATCTTCCGTTCTGTCTGGCAGGACTATCGTGAGAACACGGACAACGACGCTGACGAGTTGCGCGTCATTACCACCGCCGTGCTGAACTCACCTGCCCACTTTGGTCCTCGTCGCGTATGCGTGCGTGCGGTTGATGTGTTCGGCTTTGAGTCCGAGGTAGTCATCGATGGAGTGGAGGTCTCCTGATGACAGCGCCCGTGGACAACTTCCCCCTCGCCGCCGGACTCGCGAAGCTGCTCGAAGACCAGATCCCCCACCTCGTTGCCGGCGAGCCGTGCGAGCTGCTGGAGCAGGTCACCCCCGTCACCGCCGAACTCCTGCGCTTCTGGATCGAGCAGGACTACTGCGACACCCGCTTTCTCAATTTTCATGAGGGGCAACGGGCAGCCATCCTGCACGTCATCTATGCCCACGAGGTCCTCAACAACCCCACTCTGCGCGGGCTTTACGAGGAGGTGGCACCAGAGGCGCTGCTGAAGGGAAGCACGCTCGGCGAAGTGAGCCGCGCCCGCCACGACCACCCGAAGTACGGCGCCAAGATGGCCACCGGCTCCGGCAAGACCTGGGTGCTTAACGCTCTCCTCGTCTGGCAATACCTCAACAAGCTGGCTGCTCCTACGGACGATCGCTTCACCAGCAACTTTCTGCTCGTCGCGCCGGGACTCGTGGTGTACGAGCGTCTGCTGGACTCCTTCGCGGGGAAGCTGCGGGAGGGTGAGCGGGACTTCGAGAGCAGCGATATCTACGCCCAGCAAGACCTCTTCGTCCCGGAGAACTACCGCACCGCTGTGTTCGGCTTCCTCCAAGCATCGGTGCTGGCCAAGGCTGACATCGGACGGAAGGTGACCGGTTCTGGGCTCATCGCCATCACCAACTGGCACCTGCTCGCGGGGCAGGAGGATCCGGACTTCCTCTCCGATGAGGAGTCCGACGAGGACGAGATCGCGGTGCCCGGCTTGCCCGTGGACCCCAAGGACGCGGTGGAGAGCTTCTTCCCACTCACTCCGGGCACTGCCACCGGCAACGCCCTCGACACGCTGGACCGGCGCTATGCCCGAGGTGGTCCCCTTCAAGCATTGGTCGACCTGCCTGATCTGCTTGTCTTCAATGACGAGGCGCACCACATCCATGAGGTGAAGAAAGAGGATGAGGTCACCGACGTTGAGTGGCAGAAGAGCCTGACGGAGATTGCTTCCACCAAGGGACGGCGCTTCGTGCAGGTGGACTTCTCCGCCACGCCCTACAACGAAGTTGGGTCCGGCAAGAACCGGAAGCGTCAATGGTTCCCTCACGTCGTGGTGGACTTCCCCCTCAGCACCGCGATGCGCCTCGGGCTCGTGAAGGCGCTCGCGCTCGACAAGCGCAAGGAAGTAGCCTCGCTCCCCCTAGACTTCCGCGCCGAACGCGACGGCAAGGGCAAGGTCACCGGGCTGTCCAACGGGCAGCGCGTCATGCTTCGAGCGGGGCTCAAGAAGCTTCAGATCCTGGAGAGCCAGTTCACGCGGGTAGCGGAGCAGAAGCATCCCAAGCTTCTGGTCATCTGCGAGGACACCAACGTTTCGCCCTACGTAGTGGAGTTCCTGCAGAGCACTGGGCTGTCCGAGGATGACATCCTGCGGGTGGACTCCGGCAGGAAGCAGGAACTGGGCGCGAAGGACTGGGAGCCCATCAAGGAGCTTCTCTTCGACGTCGACCGTCACGAGCAGCCCAAGGTGATCGTGAGCGTGCTCATGCTCCGCGAGGGCTTCGACGTGAACAACATTTGCGTGGTGGTTCCGCTGCGCTCCTCCCAAGCCTCCATCCTGTTGGAGCAGACGGTGGGTCGGGGACTTCGCCTCATGTGGCGGGGCAACGACCAGATCGACGAGCTGAAGCGCGAGACCCGCGAGCGCATCAGCAAGAAGCAGGAGCCCAACAACTACTTCGACGTGCTCTTCGTGGTGGAGCACCCCGCATTTAACGACTTCTACAACCAGCTCGTTGACGGCGGCCTGGACATCGCCGAGATCGATGACGACGCCGATAACAAGTCAGCCACCGGTGACCTGGAGTACGTGGACCTACGGGATGGCTACCAGGCCTACGACTTCGAGACGCCCATCATCATCCGTGACGCAGACGAGGAGCTACAGCAGCCAAGCGTGGACCCCATGGCGCTCGGCACGAGCAAGTACCAACTCGATTGGCTCCTGCGGGCGGTGGGCAAGGGGGACCGCTTCGTCTCCGAGGATCAGCAGACGGGGACACAGTTCGGTGACTACCGGGTGGACGGCGGTGTGCTCACCGCCACCGGCTACAACGACTACCTCTCCCGCATGACCATCCGCATCACTGAGGCGCTCGGGCGCAACATGACCGGCAGCGCGAAGAAGTTCAAGTCCATCAGCCAGTACCCCATCATGCAGGCGTACCGACCGCTCCTCACTGGATGGCTGGATACCTACATTCGCAATCGCCTCTTCGGTGGCGAGTTCAACCCCATGGAGGGCGAGAATTGGCGCGTCCTCCTACTGGACGACGTGGCGCACGATATGGCGGCCGTCTTCGCCACCAAGCTGACCGAGCTTCAGGCGAACCAGCAGGTGGCCGAGGCGGAGGTGCGGCACCGCCGACTCTCGGAGGTGAAGACCATCCCCGTGCGTTCCACCTGCGCTGTCGAGGTCACCAAGTGCATCTACCCCAAGCTGCCGGTCCCGAAGGTGGGCGGCGGGTTGGAGCGCCGCTTCATCGAGTGGGCGGACTCGGACACCCAGATCGAGGCGCTGGCGAAGATCCACGAGTATCGCCACGACTTCCTTCGCCGCCCCTACCTCAAGGCTGACGGCATGCCCGCCCAGTACTCGCCGGACTTTCTGGTGCGTACGGCGAACGAGGTGTACGTGGTGGAGACGAAGGCGCAGTCCGCGCTCTCGGATGAGAACGTGAAGCGCAAGCAGCGGGCGGCTGTGACGTGGGTGGAGCAGATCAACGCGCTGGATCCCTCGCTGCGGGACGACCGCGAGTGGTACTACGTGCTCCTCGGCCAGACCATTGTGGAGGACTGGCAGTCCAAGAGCGCTCGGGCGTCGGAGCTGTTGGAGTACGCACAGTTGCGTCGACTCAACGCCGGGCAGGACACACTCTTGTAGCTCCTCGCTGACCTGAGCGACACGGCTACCAGCGCGACTTCAAGCTGCTGCTCCGAGATCACCACCGATGTGCTGCGCCATTTCGACCCGGCAGTCCCAGAGGTGCTCGACCCGGTTCACCTCACCGCATATGCCGAAGGCGGCGCTCCGGCCGCCGAGAACGGTCGGCTCTCATGCTTGCGGACCACCACCCAGCCTCCTCCGAGACGTCCGTCGTCCCGGCGATACCAGAAATATGAGTCGCCGTACGACTCCGGCATGAAGCACGACTCGCGGTCAGCTGACGTGAGATGTGGGTGAGATTCGACGCAAGACACCAGGTCAGATTCGGGGCATCGGTTGGGTGATCCGATGCACACCTGCTCGCAGGGGGCTTAACTACCGTCGCAGTAAGTTACGCTCCGGGAACCAATACAGGGGGCGTGCGTGGGTACAGGGGCAAGTCTTCAGCGAGGACGACCGAGCGGCAGCGGCGGTCGCGGCTTCACGGCGTGGGCGGGTTGGGGTGGCTTGCTGCTCACCGCCCTGATCGGATTGGCAAGCTCGGGCGTCAGCGGGCTGTTCAGCCTGGCCGGTGTCTACGTGCTTGTCGTCGGGGTCGTCGCGCTCGTCCGAGGCAGGGTTCGGTGGGCACTGCTACGCAACCGCGCGATGAGCGGCATCGCTATTGCTGGGGCAATCGTCGGATTGGTGGTCGGGGGCGCCACCGCGAAGAACCCGTCAACGACGCCGGTCGCAGGTCACAGCCCGAGCTCCACGATCAAGACCACAGCTGGTGCCTCGCTCAGTGCGACGCCGACCGCGGCCGCCAGCACCACGCCACCGACCACCCCGACCGCGAAATCGAACTCCTCAGCGCTGTCCAGCTCGTCGACTCATTCCTCGAGCTCCACCGCTGCCCAGAACCCAGCGAAGGCAATCGTGGGGTCGAACCCCGCAGCCCACGCAGCGTTGGCCACACTGGCAACACTCCAGGTGAAGGGGCGTGCTCCGCAGACGGGATACGACCGGGCGCAGTTCGGGCAGGCGTGGACCGATGACGTGACCGTGGCCGATGGGCACAACGGGTGCGACACCCGCAACGACATCCTGGGTCGCGATCTGGCCGCCACCTCGTTCAAGGCCGGCACAAACAACTGCGCCGTGACGTCTGGCACCCTGCACGATCTCTACACCGGTCGCACCATTAGCTTCATCCGCGGAGACAGCACCTCGACAGCGGTGCAGATCGACCACATCGTGTCCCTGTCCGACGCTTGGCAGACCGGAGCCCAGCAGCTCAGTGCTGAACAGCGCCAGAACTTCGCCAACGACCCCAGGGAGTTGCTGGCGGTCGACGGGCCGACGAACGAAGCCAAGGGAGACGGAGACGCCGCTACGTGGTTGCCCCCCAACAAGAGCTTCCGGTGCACCTACGTGGCTGATCAGGTGATGGTGAAGTCTGCTTACCGCTTGTGGGTCACCTCGGCCGAGAAGGCGGCAATGACAGCGGTCTTGACGCACTGTTCCAACCCGCCCGCAGCTACCCCAAGCCCTAGCAGCACGCACACCCCATCACCATCGACGACCTACACCAGCCCCCTACCCCTGGTGCCCACCACGACCGCACCCCAACCGGCGGACGTGTACTACGCCAACTGCGCCGCAGCCCGCGCCGCTGGTGCCGCACCCCTGTACCGGGGTCAGCCCGGATACCGATCGGGTCTGGACCGCGACGACGACGGAGTCGCTTGCGAGTAGCTCATCTGTAGCGACACCGACCCATGAACGTGCTGCAGTTCAAGGACCCACGCACCGCGACGAGAGGGAGGACCACACTGATGGCCGTCGAACTTGGCAAGCGCGTCGAAGCAGCGACGGTGTCGCTGGCCAAGATCGCGCAGGACTCGCCGATCGATCTGGGGGACGTCTGCGTGCAGGTCGACATCGCATGCGACCGGTCTGCTTCTGCTGCCGCGCAGTGGCCAGGGGTGTACCAAGAGGCAGTTGAACGAGCTCTGGCGCTCGCGATGACCGGGCTGGATGATGACGAACAGATCCCCATCACCGTCTTCGATCACCGCATCGTCGGCCAGGACGTCCTGACACCCATGAACTATGCGGGCTGGGTGGAGCGATTCCACGCCAAGGCAGGCCAGCTCGGCGCCACCCTCTACTCCCCCGTGCTGAAGCTGATGCTGGACCAAGGTGAACAGCGCAAGGGGGGTTTCCGGGGACGCAAGCAGCAGGGCACCGAGGCCGACGAACCGCCTTACTTCCACCTGTTCTTCACTGACGGTGCCCCTCACTTGCAGGACGCGCGAAAGATCGAACGCCTGCTCATCGATGCACGCACCCGACCGCACTTCTTTCAGTTCGTCCTCATCGGGGGCGACAGACAGGGCCGCGACTACCTCGAACACCTCAACAGCGGTCTCACCGGACGCGGCATCGACAACGTCGGACTCACCATCTACGACGCCATGCCTCCCACCGACGACGCCGCCTTCTTCAACGACACCATCCGAGAGTTCTTCCTCGAATGGCTCCCGCTGGCACGCAAGCACGGGTACACCCACCGCTGACAACCATGAGCTTCGGTTTCCGAATCGGCGTACCTGGCATGCGCGTACGGGTTTGCACCCAGGGCGTCCAGCCTTTGTTGGACCAGGGGCTGCTCGCGTCAGCGTCGGCAGCGGAGGCACTCGCATCTCAAATGAGATGGGACCTCCTACGCGTCCAGCTCTTTGAACCGCGCACCTCAGCGAAACTGGCAGTCGCCGCGTGCTGATCGCCCACCGAGCCGGCCGCGCTGGTTCTGCGCCCTTGCCTCGCACACGTAGGCGTCGGCTCGCGGATCCCACAAACTTGTCAGCGCCAGACCGTCGGTGTCTGCGTGGGCTGGGCCGCAATCTGACGGACGCCACACCTAGGATGAGGCTCGTGGCTGGGCGACAGTTAAAGGAAATTTTCCGTGCGTTCCACGCACGGGATGAGTTGGCATTCCGTCGCGCGGCCCTGGAGATCGTCGAGGAAGAGCAGGCCAAGCATCACAACGCCCTGGCGCGCGACCTGCACAAGCTCCTTGTGGCAGGCGCCGGCTCCGTCGATACCGCGTCGACCATCGTGGTGCCTGCCCCTCCGAAGGACCGCGAAGGCGAGTGGGATCTAGGCGAGGTTCGTGAGGCGGAGCGCTTGCTGGAGGACCTGATCCTCCATAAGACGGTCGTCGCCAGCTTGGAGAGCGTTGTCGAGGAGGTTCGCCAATGGCCGACTCTGGACGCGGCAGGTGTGCCGCGTCGTCAACGGCTTCTGCTTCAAGGACCGCCCGGGTGCGGCAAAACCACCGCGGCCGAGGCAGTCGCCGCCGAACTCGGCCGCCCATTTCTGATTGTGCGGCTCGATGCCGTCGTGTCGTCTTATCTTGGAGAGACCGCGAGCAACCTTCGCCGGAT
Organism: Allobranchiibius sp. GilTou38; assembly: GCF_017565325.1. Lineage (NCBI taxonomy): Bacteria > Bacillati > Actinomycetota > Actinomycetes > Micrococcales > Dermacoccaceae > Allobranchiibius > Allobranchiibius sp. GilTou38. Next base: position 263,196 of record NZ_JAGEKN010000004.1, read on the forward strand.
CCTGGACTACTCCAACCAGGCGCCGTTCGTGGTTCTATTCGACGAGTTTGACGCCTTAGGCCGTTCACGCAATGACGCCTCCGAGCACGGTGAGATGAAGCGCGTCGTCACCGCGTTCCTCCAGATGACCGACCGCTACCGTGGTCCGAGCCTGCTGCTGGCGGCCACGAACCACCCTTCTCTGCTCGACGAGGCGCTGTGGCGACGCTTCGATGAGGTGGTCACGTTCGGTCTTCCGACCGTCCACCAGCTGCGCCAAGTGTTGAGGCTGCGGCTCAAGAGCGTGGCGCACAAGGGCATCGAGATCGACAGCTACGCCAGCGCCCTGAATGGCTTGCCCCACGCCGCCGCCGAGAAGCTGATCATCGACGCTCGACGCAGCGCCCTCCTCCGCAACTCCACAACCGTTGAGGGCCAGGACGTAGAAAAGGTGCTGCCCAGAATCACCTCGCGGCCCTGGTAAGGCAATGCCCGAACATCTCCTACTGCCGAACCCTCGGCAACTTCAGTCACGTCGCGCCGCCGGCGCTGGCGGCGGCACCCCGGAGCGGCAACGTGGTTCGCACGGCACCCACCTGCGCCAGCAGCTCAGCACCGCACGCGCGCCCGTCCGGCTCAACGCCGGCGTGGATCCCGATCTCGTGTTCAAGATCGAGGCCAAGACGCGCCCCGAGGACTCTTCGTTCGAGGGCCGGAGCCTTCAGGTCCTCGGCGAGACGGTCGACTACACCTACTTCGTGCTTGCAGGCGACCAGGGCGCGGCACTTGATGACGCCCTTCAGAAGTACATCCAGAACGGCAGTTTGAAGTCGTTCTTTAACCAGATCGACGACATCGAGCCCTACGGACCCGCAGACCGCACTGGTCCCGGCATTGCGGATCTCGACGTGACCTCGTCGGATCCCATCACAGTCGACGTTTCCGTGTGGCCATCAGGCACATACGAGGAGGCGCAGCGGCGCGCACGAGTGATCGAGTCTGTGGTCACGGGCTCCGGTCGCCAGATCCTGCTTCTGTCAGTGTCAGCACGACGCACGTACTTCCGTGTCCAGGTCAACGCGTCAGGGCTCGCTGACCTTCTGAACACCAGTGTCGTTGAGCTAGTCCGTACGCCGCCGGTGCCGTTCCTGGACTTCCGCGACTGGCGCAACCTCGACATCGCGACGCTGTCTCGGATCGAGGAGCCGTCTGAGGTCGTCGGCGTCCTAGATGACTCGCCCGAGTCGGCACACCCTCTTCTGAACGGTCTGATCCTCTCGGACGAGTCTCTTGCCCCCACGGGTTACGTCTGGCAGCAGCGCGGAAGTCACGGTACGGAGGTAACGGGGCGCGTTCTCTTCCCTACCCTCCACGAAGAACTTCGTGAGGCGGAACCAATCAGGGCTGTGGGAGCGGTCCGGGTCGTCCGGATCCTTGAGCCCGATCCGCGACGGGCACAAAACCCTCCACGGTTTGCGACCTACGCCTTACCCCATCTGCTTGTCGAAGAGGCTATCCGCCACTTGCACGGCACATACGGCGTCCGCATCTTCAACCTCTCGGTGGGATACGACGAGCCGTTCAGCGACGTCCACGTCGGCCCGCTGACTGAGGTTCTCGACGACCTTGTCCGTGAGCTTGGCATTGTCATCGTCGTTCCGAGTGGCAATGCACCGATCGACGTCACGGCACGGACGCCCAGTGGTCACCACATCATCGATGACAAACCGGAGTTCTTCTTCACCCCCGAGCATCGAATCGCCGAGCCAGCCCCAGCAGCGTTGGCCGTCACGGTTGGCAGCCTCGCTCTCAGCGGCGCTCCTGCCGAAATCCCAAGCCGTGTGGGCTGGCAAGCCGCGGCCATCGAAGACGAAGCGTCGCCTTTCAGCCGTACTGGGCCTGGGCTCGGCACGAACAAGAAGCGCTCCAATAAGCCCGACGTGACTCATTACGGCGGCAACACTGTCGTCAACGACACTGGTAACGCAATCTTTAATGACCCCGGGGCATCGATCGTGAGCACCTCGATGCGCGGCCCCTCAGGGGGTATCTTCGCCGCCGTGAACGGCACTAGCTACGCAGCGCCAGCCGTTGCCCGGGTGGCCGCCGACATCGCCTACGCCTACCCAGACGCCTCGGCGAACCTGATCAGAGCACTACTGGTCTCCGGGTCGGTGCACACCGGACCGGCAACGATCCTGTCGGAGACTCAGAGTCGAACCTGGATCTACGGCCACGGACGACCGACGACGCCTGCCGCGATCGCGAGCGACGCCCACCGGGTGATCATGACCTTTGACGGATCGATGCCGGTCGACACCGTGCAAATTCATCCGCTGCCGGTTCCCGACGAATTCCGCTCAGGCGCCAAGCGTGACCGCACAATCACGGTCGCCCTCGCCTTCGACCCACCGGTTCGACGACAGCGCCGCGAGTATCTGGCTGGAACAATGAAGTTCGAGGTGTATCGCGACATCGATCCTGATGAACTCGCCCTGATCCTCCAACGCCAAGACCCCGACGACCCATCCAGCCCGATCAAGGATCGCCGCAAACTCGACTTCCAGCCAGGGGTGAACACCTTCGTCCATAGCACCCTGCAGCTGCGAGGCTGGACCGGCAAACAGTCATTCCCGAACGACTCCGACACGTTCTACGTCGCGGTCACCCACAAGGCACAGAAATGGGCGCGGAATAGTCCTGCCTACGAGCGCCAGGACTATGCACTCGCGGTAACGCTCGAAGATCGGGACCTTGCCACGGCAGACCTTTACCAGATCTTACGGACTCAGCTTCGTGTGCCCACTCGGGTTCGCTTGCGCGCCTAACCTACGACCTTTTGCACCGTCTCGCTCGCCTGGATTGTTGGCGACAGGTGTATTGCGATGCTGCTTTCGCTCTGCTTGTCGATGCACGATGCTGAACGGCTGCATACCGGCATGTATGGACGTCCCGGAAGCGAACGGCTGACTGGAAGACCGTTCGCCCGGCCCACACGTGTCGCAGCGAACTAGACCTGGCAAGTCGGGAAGTAATGAGCGACGCTCCACGCTCTGGAGGCCGCGATAGGTGACCGCCGATCCTGAGTCCTTGGCTGGACTGTCCAGGCTGGCGTTCGACAACCGTGAGATTGGTTGCATCAGCCCTGGTCAGAGCACGTGCATCGGATAGGTGGTGTGATGCAGTACGGCTGCGCGACGTGGCGGCCTCACCGACGTGACGGAGCCACCCACATGCCCGAGGATCATTCAGAACAACTCGACACAGGTCAGGACGAACTACGGGTGATCACCGCCCACCATGAAGCAGGACACGCAGTCGCGGCCGTCATGCGAGGTGGGTCCACTCTGCGGTCGGTGACCCTGTCAAAGCGTCCCGGCGAAGGCGTTACCTGGATGAACGCTCACGTCTGGGACAGCGGGTTCCAGTCCTACGCCGGCCCGTGGGCGGAGGCACGACACCTTTGGACTGAACCGACTCTCGCCGGCATCGACGAACAAGGTAGATCCTTCGATGACCTGATCGCCGAAGTGCTCTTCATGCAGCCAAGCGATGCGTTAGCTGTTGATGATGATGATCGCGCGCAGCGATCACTCCTGCAGAGAAGCGGGCTGCCTGCGCACAAGGTCGAATCGATGATGGAGAACAGGAGGAAGGTCTGGACCTTGGAGCTGGAAGCGGTGCTCCCGGCCATCCGCGAGGTGGCACGTATGTTGTTGGACGGACTGCCCATCGACCACACGACCGTTCACGGGCTGGTCGACGACGATTAACCGGGCGACACCGGGACGTCTGGATTGGTCGTTCTCAAGCCGCACGTCAGGCGACCACTTCACTTCACGATCAGACCGTGGCCAGCAGGTCCTCGGTCTTCGCGGATAAGGCTCGCCGCACATCCACTGCGTTCACCCACGCTCCCTGTACTGGCGCGACCCGCCGGTGCCAGAGCAAAACCCACACGCACCGGCCCTGCCACCTCGCCGCGCGACCGGTCACCCACTCCACTTCCTCAGGCCAGTGCAGACGGACCTGCACGCGGATTGGGGTGACCGCGTATGTCGCGGTACGAGGGTTCGGCGGCCAGCATGCGTTAATCGGCTCTTCTGTCCCGGTCGGGTAACCACCCGTTCCCGAACCGATCATCGGCAGCACAGCACCTCGGTGGGGAGATGTACGTCAGCCATCTTCATGCGCCGACGCTACGAGGTGCTGCTGACATCACCTGCCTGCCCCCACTTTGACCAGAACATCGGCGAGAACGGTCCGAGCGACCTAGAGGCGCGTAAGAATCGTCATCCATAGGAGCGCTGCGGCGAACACCATCAGGCACAACGCAACCCGGTTGTCCCTCCTATCCTCCTATCCTCTTGTCCCCCGCGACGGAGAGCGCGGTGCTGAAGGACTGCGCACACTGTGAGCACCAGGGCGAGCACGACCGAGATGAACAGATCCACCGCTGCAGGATGACACCTTGCCTGCCGGTCCTCGGGGAACTCTGCACGAAACGGCTGGTGCGCACCACCCGCGCCGCTACCGTCCGTGCATGGACTCCCGAGGACGCGGCAGGCCACCCGTCGAGCACTTCCCCGCCGACCCCACCGGTGCCGACTGGCCCAAGCAACGGGTGCGCGACTGGATGCCCATCGAAGACTCCCTCACCCTCAGCAGAAAGTTCGCGGTCCTTGCCACCGCAGGCCGCCTGTACGTCTTCGGCATCGTTCAGCGTCAGGGTCCCCTGACGCTGCTGCAGCTGTGCGAACTGGCACAGATGAGTGTCCCGTCGACGCGCCGCTCGCTACACGACCTACGGCGCATCGGACTGGTGGAACAGCTCGGCAAGCCCGGAAAGAACCGCCGCAGCTGGGGCATCGTCCCCGGCGCCGCGGAGCGGCTTGCGGACTACCTCCTTTGACCTTCGTGCGCCGGCAACAGTCGCCGGGACTCACCAGGGGGATGGCGGGTAGTGGTGGGCTTGAGGAACATCCTTCACAGCCCCTCGCGAGGGGTTTGTCCAAACCCGTCATGACCCACCACCCCCTGGCGAGCGCTACTCCATGATCTTCAGGCCGAGCCACACGGCCCTGGTACTGGTCTTCTTCTTGTCATACCCCAGCCGACGCAGGTGCCCCGCGAACTTCACTTCCGACTCGTAACGCCGGCCGCCCTGCTCGCACCAGTCTCTGTACGCCTGGTACAGATCCCGGGATCCCACCTGGTGGTCGGGTTCTTCCTCACAGCACTCGTTGAGGAACTGCCGAACGTCATCGCTTTCTACCTGGTAGGTGGCCGTCGCAACGCGAACGGCCTCAGGTTCCTCCATCTGACGACCTGCATCGACGTACTGGAAGTACCCATCCACCGCCCACGTCAGCACCTCATCTTTGGCAAGCAGCAGCTTGTCCCCGAGGCGGGGGTCTTGCTGGTCCTCCGGCATCACCACATTGAACGGCACGACTCTGACCCGACGCCAGACAGCCGGCGCGTCCCCACTTACCTTGGGCAGGTGGTTGGTGATGTAGAGAAACTGGTGGCTCGGAAGCCACGAGACCGGGTCCTTGTACAGGCCTCGGGCCGTCAACTCATCGCCACCGGTCAGACGCTTCATGAGGGCCTCATCGAGCTTCCGGCCGTCGTTCGTCTCAGAGCCGATGACCAGTCGGGCCCCACGCAGCTGGAGCATCTCTGGCCCGCCGGTGCCCGCTCGGTCACGGGCCATCAACAACTCCGGGTCGATGATGACCGCGTAGTCGCCCAGGGCATGCCGCAGTGCGGCGTACACGGTGCCCTTCCCGTTGGCACCGGTGCCGGTCAGGATGGGGAACAGGTGCTGCTCTACCTGGCCGTAGACCGCCTGACCCGCGACAAGCTGTAGGTACCGGCGAACCTTTTCGTCCGGGAGCACCGTTTCCAGGACGGTCGCGAACAGCTTGTCGGCACCCTGGGTCAGGTACGAACCGCACGCCATCTTCGTCAGCCGATCCTCAGGCTTGGGCGGCTGGAGCCTCCGAGTCAACAGATTCATAGTCCCGTTGGCGCAGTTCAGGAGATGCGGGAGTGCATCCATGTCCTGCACCGTGGCCGAAAAAACCGACAACGACGCTGCTACCCCAAGCACGCCGTCCAGGCCGGAGTCCGACTCACACTTCTGTACGTCACGACGTAGGTCATGGTCCCGCATGGACTCCACGAGAGCATCCGCCAGAACGGCCAGTACCGCGCGGCGTGCTACTGCCTTGCCTTGATCCGGGGCCCACCTACTCCCATCCCACCAGTGCCAGCCAATCCCATGCACGTGGAGTAGCTGGCCCTCAGCTCTAACGGCCAGTCGTTCCGCCATCAGTACTTGACCAGAGTGACGAGGCCTACCCGCAGGTGCGTCCTCTATCCATCCATCCTGATAGAGGGTCGGTGTCGGCGGCGTGTCTAGGGCTGCCGGCCAGTACGCAGGTTCTCCTCGTCGGCTCTGCTGCGCCCACTTCATCGGCACGTTCACTGCAGAAGCCAACCAATCAGGCACGATCACGCGCAGGCTCTGCTCGGCTGACTCCAGTGTCCAACCCGTCCAGCTCGCTCGTGCCAACGAACCGAGGCGGTAGCAGGTGTCAGACAGCATCTTTTCCCAACCGCGACCCCAGTCATCGGTGCGCCCTTCATCCCAGTCAGCCACGCTGTCGAGCTCGAGCGACATCCTGCGCAGCACACCGCCGAGGTACTCCTCTACTTGACGCTTGTGGGCATCCGGCAGGGCTGACCACACGGGTTGCGCTTGTGCAGTCCCCCGCCGGCCCCGTTGAGCGGCGATCTGTACGAGGTCGTGCCCCGTGGTGTCGTTCGGGTCGAGATCGTCGAGGTGGGGTGCAACGGTCCAGGAGTACCGCTCGATCTCATTGGTCGTCTTCGACTCCCTCTTGGTCGGAGCTATGAAGATGAAGCTCATGCTCTTGCCGTCCACACCACCCCTGATGTCGATGCCTTGCAGGATGCCAATTGGACTTCCTACACCTAACGGGGAGACAAGGTCATGGGTGCCTCCGGAGGGGGTGCGTGCGGTGCCGTACGGGCGTGGCCATTTGCCCTGCTCCTCCAACTCGATGCGGGCGAGCTGCCCATCGTGCTGGAGGTCGACATCGACAGCGTCGACCACGTGGCTCATGACGGCGCACAGCGCGTACCCGGGCCGCCAGTTTCGGACCCCTTCGCCCCCTACTGAGGTGTGCTGCCAATCACACGGCAGACGGTAACCACCTGCACCTTCATGGGGCAGCCACTCGCCGTGCTGATCCTGCACTGGTGGTGCGCAGAAGACCGGTACACCGGCGCGCACCAGACCCATCGCGATCTCCAGATCTTTCATGTCCTCTGGCGTCCGACCGTCGGAAGAATCACCAGGTATCTTGATCTTTGACCCGGCCAAGGTCTTCACGGTCGCCGCCTCGCCTGCGGGGCGGCGTTCCTGTGCACTCATCGAACGTCACCTCGCAGGAGAGACGCGAGAGCTTGCCGCTGGTCAGAGGTCAGCCGCGGAGCACGCGCGACCTGCGTTCTGATGTAGGAATCGAGGTTCACGGCGGCAAGGTCCGCCTGGGCTTGGGTCAGATCTGGGTCGCCGGCGCGACGGGTCTTCGAGAGTGCAGCAACGCGGTTGCGTTGACGCTGAGCGTCAGACATCACAAGAGCTCCTGAGGGCAGGGTTCTTTTACCCCCGCCAAGGAGCTCTATGTGCCGGATCGCTGTCGCGGCTCAGGATCGAAGTTGGCAGTGCCAACAGACAGGCACCCTACGTGGCACCTATCCGCTCTTGCAACTGCCTCAAGCTGACCTGGTGCAGCCCGCTACTCCGGAGCAAGTCCAAGACTGGCCACACCTTGTCTAGGTGACGTACGACGTGCAGCTCGCAGAACGGGCACTGTAGGTCGCAGCTCTTCTGCTCGTTGTGCTCCTTCTCGTGTACACCGCGCTCAAGTCCCGCACCCGCGATGAGGGCCCTTGCGACTCTGCCAGGCATCCCGAACCCGGTCTCCCGATCCCAACGTGCTTCGGGTCGAGCGCGTAGGTACGCCACACCAGCTTCGCGGGTCATGTCGCTGCGGTGCCCTCGTGCGCCCCAGGTCTCGTCTTCCGGGTCCCAGTAGTAGTGAACGATCTGCACACTTCGCCCACGGTGCGCACTGGATCTCGTGGACTCGTCGTCACAGGTCACGACCACCTCGTAGTCATTCACGCTCGTCACGCTGAGACCACTCGATCCTGATGTGCTCGGGACCCGGGGTGCGCCCCGCACCGACCGGAAGAATCGAGATCGTAACCCCCAGTTGCTGCATCACCATCCGCTTGGTCTCGACGCCTGCTTGGTCCCAGGCCGCTGCCGCACCCAAACCTGCGAAGTCTGCAAGGTCGCCCTGGGGTGCAGCACGTCCGGCTTCAGCTTGAGCAGACTCCAACTGGGGGCGCAGGTGGGCGGTGATGCGCGCCAGCTGCTCGCCAGTGATCGCGTCAGCCGCAAATTGATCTGCGGCCACCGCCATCTTCGCGCGGATGGACTCCATCCGCGCCTGCGCCGCTTCGCAGGCTGCAGGATCCCCACCCAGGATGCGCACCCCATCTCGTTCCAAGACACCGACCACGACACCCTCGACCAGCCGGTCTACATCCTCCATGCGTCGTGTGACTTTGTGACACCCACTGTTATTACATGCATACGACTTCGGATAAGTGCGATACGTATACACGAAGCCCGCTGTCCCCACCATGCGCTGTCCGCACACCCCGCAGAGCGCCCTGCTGCTCAGCAGGTACTTCACGGCCGTGCCGCGGTTGGACGTCCTCCTCCGGGGGTCCGTAAGAGTCGCGACCAGGCGCTCGAACGTCGCCACCTCAAGAATGGGTGGCCAGTCGGCGTCACCCACGACGACCCCCCGGTGTGACCTCATCCCGATGTTGCGCGTCCGCAGAAGCACTCGGCGCAGCGTCTGCGTTTGCCAGGGTCCGCCTGTCTTGGTAACAAGCCCTCGGTGGTTCAGGTCGTTCACGACCCGCCACAACGACTCGCCCCTCAGGATTCTGTCGGCTGCCTCGTGGACGATGGCTGCCTCCGCGGGGTTGACGACATCCCTCGCGATCGAACGCCCATCTTCCAGCTCCACTCGCACCCGGTCATACCCAAAGGCCTGCGGCCCGTTCGGTCTGCCGGCCGCTGCGATCTCGTCATGCTTGCGCTTCAGACGGCGTGATGCTTGCTCCACCTCGTACCTTGCAACCGATCCCTTCAAGCGAGCGGTAAGTCTTCCCTGCTCGGTGGCGAGGTCGATGTCGCCACCGACGCTTGCCAGACGTAGGTCGAAGCAGTCGGCGAAGGTGATGACATCCTCCAGCTCTCGGGGCGTCCGGGTGAGTCGGTCCACATCCCACACCACGATGGCGTTGATGTGACCGGACCGGACCGCCTGCAGAAGTCGCTCGTAGGCTGGTCGCGGCTTCTTCTTCGACGCACTCACATCGTTGTCATTGAAGATCTCCACGACGTCCCAGCCCTTAGCTTTAGCGAGGGCCTCGCAGTCATCGGTCTGCCGCCTGACCCCCAGGGCCGATCCATCGTCCTCGCTGATCCGCACGTACACCGCTGCCCGGAGGGCTCCCGTCGCCACCACCCAATGCTATCTCTAGCGAATCTTCGCGGGATCGTTGATCCAGATCTCCTCCACGCCGGGGTCATCGAGGTAGGGCTGCAGCGGTCCGTATCCGACGACCGCGTCGAGGATCGCGCGCGTGGCGTGCTCGACGTCGCCCAGCGGTGCCATCCCGCCGTGCAGGCTGCGCTGCTCGTAGTCCTTGATGACATCCCCGACGAGGCCACGCAACTGGACGGCCTCGGTGGTGGGGTCGAGCCGCTGCCGCCGGATGAGTTCGCGGACCTCCCCCTCGACGACCTGGATGCCGTTCATGCCGACCCCCTCGCCGGTGACCGTCTGATCTGTCCGATGCAGACAAGGTCTTCATGCAAGCAGTTCTGCAGGTGCCGATCGGGTTATCCACAGAAATCCATCAGCTCTCTTCCGATCTGCCCGCACCTCCCATCACGCATGTCCCATCGGCCCCGTCGGCCCCAGTTTCGGCGTCAGATCGAAGCCCGACCGTCGAGGCGAAAGTTGTCCACAGGTACTGCGGCCTCCGATCGCGAACCCGCCGATACTTCCCGGATGCAAGGACCGCCCGCGTCGACCGTCACGCTGCGCCTGCGCGTCGTGCGATCGACCGACGGGCTGCTGCGCGAATGGTGCGTCCGCGTGCCCGCCGGCACGAGTTGGACGCAGGTCGCCGGCGACCTCCATGCGCCCGACCCGGTGTACGTCGGGTCGGCGCGGCTCGACGCGGAGGCTGTGGTCGGCATCCCGCCGCTGGTCAACGAGACGGTCGTCTGCGATGTCGGGGCGCCTCTCGAGCCGCCACACCTGCTCGAACTGGTCGCCACGGAGGGACCGTGCGTGGGCGCACGTGCAGTCATGACCGGCGCGTGCGTGGTCGTCGGCCGCGCATCGGAGAACCACCTGGTGCTGCAGGACGACGACCTGTCCCGACACCACTGCGAGCTGCAGGTCGAGCAGGGGCGCGCGGTCGTTCGCGACCTGTGCTCCACCAACGGCACCTGGATCGACGGCAGTCGGATCGGCCCCGACTTCGTCGACCTGCGCGTCGGGCAGCGGTTGCGCGTCGGCGGGACGACGCTCGCCATCGAACGCGCAGCGCGGGCGTCCCAGCACCCGCCGACCGACGGGACGGGCCGCTACCTCATCCATCGATCACCGCGAAAGACGTTGCGGCTGGACGAGGTCGAGCTCACCGCACCCCTACCGCCGGAGCTGGCGACCCATCGGGGCTTCCCGTGGGTCTCCGCGATCGTGCCCCTGGTGCTCGCGGCCGCCATGGTCGTCGTGCTCCGCAATCCGCTCTTCGCGATGTTCGCGCTGCTCAGCCCCATCATGGTGGCCGCCCAGTACGCCGGCGACCGCAGCACGTCCCACCGACAACTTCGCGAGGATTCGCGGGCGCACACCCTGGCGCGAGCGAGGTTCGAGGAGGACTGCGCGTCCGCCGTGCGCGTCGAGCAGGCGCTGCGCCGGCAGATGGCGCCACCGATCACCCGCGCCGCGCACGATGCTGCTTCGCGCAGCTCCGCGGTGTGGCACCGGGCCGCGACGCACGAGGACCACCTCGCCTTCCGCGTCGGGGTCGGGACGGTGCAGAGCCGGGTACGGGTCGCGGGCGGGAACCGCGCGACCCGCCCCTTACCGGTGCACGAGGTGCCGATCACCGTGTCCCTGTCGCAGCACCGGGTGGTGGGGGTGAGCGGATGCCTGCGGTACCAGCTGGTGATGGGAGGCATCATCCAGCTGGCCGCCTGGCAGTCGCCGCGCGACCTCGGCATGGTGATCCTGTGCGCGGACCAGGACGCGCGCGAGCGATGGCGTGGGATGACGACGCTGCCGCAGGTGCTGCCACACCCCGCGGCGCAGCCTCGGGTGATGGTGGCCGACCCCGATGACCCGCGATTCGCCGAATGGTGTTCGCAGCTGGTCGAACTCGACGGGACTGCACCTCCCCGGTCCCTCGTCGTACTGGATGGGTGCGCGACCACGCCGATCGCCGCGGACGTGGTGCGTAGGGCAGCGGCGTACGGGATGGCGGTGCTGGCCCTCGACGAGGATCACACGCAGCTGCCCGCGGCGTGCACCACGACGGTGCGCGTCGATCGGCGTGATCACGGCAGGGTCGGCGACACCGACTTTCGGCCGGATCTGCCCGTGCCGTCACTGGTCACCGCCACGGCGCGCGCGCTCGGCGCGTTGACCGACGCGGGACCGGACGATCCGGCACAGCAGGTGCCCGAGCAGGTGGCGCACGCCGCGCTAGTACGCGCCGAACTCGGTGTCGACCTCTCCGATCCCGTGGCGGTGCAACGGTTGTGGGGGACGCCGTCCAGCACGCCTCGTGCACTGCTCGGGGTCGGCGCCGAAGGTGCTCTCTGGGTCGACCTGGCGGTCGACGGACCGCACGCGCTGGTCGCCGGTACGACGGGTGCCGGCAAGTCCGAGCTGCTGCAGACCCTGATCGCATCCCTCGCCCTCGCGAGCCCGCCGGACAGGCTGACCTTCGTGCTGATCGACTACAAGGGCGGCGCAGCGTTCCAGGACTGCGCCCGGTTGCCCCACACGCTCGGGCTGGTCACCGACCTCGACACGCACCTGACCTCGCGCGCGTTGCGGTCCCTGGAGGCCGAGGTACGACGTCGCGAGCGCCTGCTGGCGGCGGTGGGCGCGTCCGACCTGGGTGACTACGAACGCTCCACGCACCGTGAGCCGCTCGCTCGCTTGTGCATCGTCATCGACGAATTCCGGGTGCTGTCAGAGGAACTGCCCGACTTCATCAACGGACTGGTGCGCATCGCGGCAGTCGGCCGATCGCTGGGAATCCACCTGGTCCTCGCGACCCAGCGACCCGCAGGCGTGGTCTCCGCCGACATGCGAGCCAACCTCAACCTGCGGATCGCCCTCCGCGTCCGCGATGCCGCCGACTCCCAGGACGTCATCGAGACCGACGCCGCGGCGGCGATCCCGGCGTCCCTCCCAGGGCGCGCGATCCTGCGGACCGGAGGTGGCGCGCCGCGCGCGCTGCAGACGGCATGGACGGGGGCGACGTTGCGCGGCGGCGACGAGCCAGTCCGCATTGCGCGCGTCGATCCCGAGTCCGGAGCTCCGCTCTGGCCGCCGGACGACATGGGCGCCAACGCGCGGACCGGTCTGCGAGCCCTCACCGACGCGGTGTGTGTCAGTGCGGCGAACGGGCGGGTACGTCGACCTGCGTCACCCTGGCTGCCGCCCCTTCCCTCACGGGTAGGAACATCCGACCTGACCGCCAAACCGCTGCGTGACATGGGCCTTCGGGATGCTGCTCGGTCGGCCGTTCCCCTCGGCCTGGTGGACCTCCCGAGCCAGCAACAGCAGCCGACCATCGGCTGGGACATTGATGCCGACGGCCACCTGGCGATCGTGGGTGGGCCGCGCAGCGGTCGCACCACGGCTGCGCACGCGCTCATCGGTGCGGCCGCGACAGTATGGGCCAGCGATCGGCTGCACGTCTACGTGCTCGACGGCAGCGGCGGACTGAGCGACATCGGGTCGTTGCCGCACTGCGGCGCGGTCGTGCTGCGCGATGAGCTGTCGCGCACGCTGCGCCTCGTGCAATGGCTGACGAACGTAATCCGCGAGCGTCAGTTGCGTTACAGCGGCACAGGATTCACCACGTCCGGCCCCGACCCACGCATCCTGCTGGTCATCGACGGCTGGGAGGTCTTCCAGGAGATCAGCAACGAACACACCGTCGGCGACCTGGAGGATCGGATCACCCAGGTCCTGCGCGATGGTGTCTCCGTGGGCGTCGGCGTCGTGGCCACTGGCGGTCGGGCGCTGCTGTCGGGACGGGTGAGCGCGCTCTTCACCAGCACCGTCGCGACCCGGATGGCCGATCCGTCGGATCTGCTGATGGCGGGATTACGCGCCGCGCAGATCCCCGCTGAGATGCCGCCCGGTCGAGGACTGCTGCTGCCGGGCGGTGAAGAACTGCAGTTCGCGCTGCCTGGTGACGCGCGGACGAATCTCGTTGCAGCACCGAACGGTCGGCCACACCGAGTCGAGGCGCTGCCGGATCGGGTCGAGCTCGCGACGCTCATCGCGGCGGATCCCGGCGTGGTGACTTTGGGGTGCACCGTCGACGGTCCTGCCGGCTTCGCCATCGACGAGCGTGGCGGGGCCGGCTGGCTGGTGTGCGGTCCGCCACGCAGCGGACGTACTACGACCCTGGCGGTGCTCGCCGAGGTGCTCGGTCTATCGCGGGCGGTCGGATGGATCAGGCCGGGGGCTCCGGTCGGGGGTCTGCCGCCCGCGGTCACCCGGCTGCCGTACGACGATCTGGGTGCGGTCCGCGCATGGTGCGCGGAGCACCCCGACGGCGCCGTCCTGGTCGACGACGCCGATCAGCTGACGGGGATGGCGGCAGAGCCGGCCGTCCTGGAGCATCTGGCACGCCACCGGACGACCGGCGGCATCGTCTGCGCCAGCGGTGTCGCGTCCGACCTCGCCACGTCGTACCGGGGACTCGCGCCCGAGCTGCGCCGCCGTCAGACGGGGCTGCTGCTGCAACCCGGCCGGCACGACGGTGACCTCTTCGGCATCCGGATCGGGCCGATGGATCGTCCGCGGCAGGGCCGCGGGCTGCTCGTCGTACGGGGCGACGTACTAGAGATCCAGGTCGCGACCCCCTGAAGGGGTCAGGCGAGCAGCACCCGTTCCAACTCCTCCAGCGCCTGGCGCGCGTAGCCCTGCCACATCCGCCCGAACGTCGGAAGTGCAAGTGAGCCAACGGCGTTCGCTGCACGAATCGTCCAGGACCAGGTGACCAGGGTGCCGGTGCTGGCAGGGGCGAAGGCCCACTCCCCTTCCACCGAAGCGGCCAGCACGACCATCGGCCCGGTGATGCCGTTCAACTGGTATGCGAAGGATCGCGGCCGGTCGATCGCCAGCAGCGTCTCCCGCATCGAGCCGCCATCGGTGGTGCGCACGGTGCGTGTCTGCCCGGTCGCGCTGCCCCAGGGCGCAGTGAAACCGGTGGTCTCCTTCACCGCCGGCAGCACGCCGTACCGGCGGGAGAAGAGTTGCGGCAACGGGGTGGCCAGCGTCCGCTCGAACGCGTCCTCGACCGGCACCGGGATGGCGCGACTGGCGGACACGATCAGTGGCGACGGCATGGGCGCGAGCCTACGCAGCGGCGGCTCTGCACGGGCCGCGATCGCGCCCACGGGAGCGGGCTAGTCTGGCGCACTGCGGCGCCGGGCGGCAGTGAGGCTCGGCGGCATTAAGCACGACGACGCACCGGAGGTGCACCGATGGACGCAGACCGCGCGCGAACCCTGCTCGAGGAAGAACGGGCCGAGGTCCAGAGCCTGCTGACCCACCTGGACTCCAACCTCGACCAGGACCGCGAGACCGGACGCGGCGACGCCGGCGACGACGTGGACTCGGCACAGCCCCTGGCCGCCGACGAGGTCGATGACGCCACCGCCGCGAGCCTGCGCGACCGCCTGGCCGCCATCGAGCGCGCCGAGAAGCGCCTGGCGGACGGCACGTTCGGCCTCTCCGTACGCAGCGGCACGCCGATCCCTGACGAGCGCCTCGAAGTGATGCCCACCGCCGAGCTCACCGTCGAGGAAGCCGCCAAGGAATCCTGACCCGGCAACGGTCGTTCTACCCGTCATGAAGAAGATCGGGTTCTTGTCCTTCGGCCACTGGACGCCGTCGCCACAGTCGCAGACGCGCTCGGCCGCGGACGTGCTCACGCAGTCGATCGACCTGGCGGTCGCCGCCGAGGAGATCGGCGCGGACGGTGCGTACTTCCGGGTGCACCACTTCGCGCGACAGCTGTCGGCTCCGTTCCCGCTGCTCGCGGCGGTCGGGGCGCGGACCAGCCGCATCGAGATCGGCACCGGGGTGATCGACATGCGCTATGAGAACCCGCTCTACATGGCCGAGGACGCGGGCACCGCCGACCTGATCTCGGGGGGCCGACTGCAGCTCGGCATCAGCCGGGGATCGCCCGAGCAGGTCATCGAGGGCTACGGCTACTTCGGCTACCAGCCGGAGGACGGCGACCACGCCGCGATGGCGCGCGAGCACACCAGCACCTTCCTGCAGGTCATCCAGGGCAAGGGGTTCGCGCAGCCCAACCCGCGCCCGATGTTCCCCAACCCGCCCGGTCTGCTGCCGATCGAGCCGCACTCCCCCGGGTTGCGCGAACGCATCTGGTGGGGCGCCGGCTCGAGGGCGACCGCGGAGGGGGCCGGTGAGCAGGGCATGAACCTGATGAGCTCCACGCTCCTCACCGAGGACACCGGCGTGCCCTTTCACCAGCTGCAGGCCGAGCAGATCCAACGCTTCCGGGACGCCTGGAAGTCCGCCGGGCACCCCGGTGAGCCGCGGGTCTCGGTCAGCCGCAGCATCTTCCCGATCGTCAACGAGACGGACCGCGCGTACTTCTGGCGGGACACGCACAGCACGGACCAGGTGGGTCACTTGGACGGCGGTCTCGCGCGATTCGGCAAGTCGTACGCCGGCGAGCCGGAGCAGCTCGTCAAGGAGCTGGCCGACGACGAAGCCATCGCCGCCGCTGACACCCTGCTGCTGACGGTGCCCAACCAGCTGGGCGTCGACTACAACGTGCACGTGTTGGACAGCGTGCTGCGCCATCTGGCACCTGAGCTCGGCTGGCGCTGAACCCGGCTCGACCAGGGGCTCGGTCAGGCGCCGACCTCGCCGATGCGCTCGCCGAGGCGCGTCAGACCCGCACGGAGGTGACGGCCGTACCCGTCGTCGGGGAGACCGGCCACGGCCAGCACCCCTTGGGCGTGCTGCACCCGTGCCGCGGCGAGGCGCCCCTGGCGCCGGTACCCGTCACCGAGGTTGAGATGCAGGCTGGGAGCCAGCGCGCTCGCCGACGGGATGCCGATGGCCGCGAGCTCGCCGTCCGCGACGTGCGCGTACGCGGCGAGCGCACGCTCGTCCCACTCCACCTCAGCCTCCAGATCGGGCTGCAGATCCGCAAGATAGTGGGCGATCACACACCGGGGGCCGTGATCCACGGGCTCACAGGTGTCCCAGCACCTCGAGAGCTCCCGCCGGGCACGGTCCGCCTCACCGCTCAGCGTCGTTGCCACAGCTGCCCTGACTGCATCCCACTGCACCATGCCCGCGACCGTAGGAGCCGGCACCGACACCCCGTGAGGGGCCTCTGCCACTCATGCCGCGAGCGGCGGTCGGCCCGGAGCGACCGATGAATGCCGGACGATGCTCCGGCCGAGAAACGAAGAATCCCCGGGCCGTGTGGCCCGGGGATCTCTCGTTGACGCGTTGGTAGCGGGGGCAGGATTTGAACCTGCGACCTCCGGGTTATGAGCCCGGCGAGCTACCGAGCTGCTCCACCCCGCGTCGGTGACACCAGCTTACGGGAGGGCTGCCGCGCCGCAAAATCGAGCAGCGCTAGCGGGCGGTGGACAGGTCCGCGAGCGCGTCCTGCAGGGTCGCTCCCCACCGCAGCCGCCCGCCGAAGCCGACCACGACCGCCTTGAGCACCGGGTAGGAAGCGCCCTTGGGCCGTACGTAGAGCGGCTCGACCTGCAGCATCCCGCCGGCCGCCGGCAGCGTCAGGAGGTTGCCCTTGCTCACGGTCGCCTTGGCGCGCGCCTGGGTGATGAAGAACTGACTGAGCGTACCGGGCATGCTCGAAGAGCGCTCGGCAGAGGAGTTCAGGTCGTTCTGGAACTGGCCAGGACCCCGCGCCGAGCCGGTCACCCGGAGCAGCGTGAGCTTCCCGTACCCCGCGCCGACCTGCCCGGGCGTCGTCCCAGTGTCCGACCCGGTGTCCGACCCGGCCGCGAGGTACCCGGTGACCGCGCCCGTGCCGCCCGCGCCGACGTACGACGAGGTGAGCGCGTAGCCGCGACCGGCGGCGCCTGGCAGGGTGACGGGTTGGTAGTAGGACGGCTGCAGTACGCCGGCACCGGTCGTCGGGTCGACCGGCACGGACCAGCGCTGCCCGCCGTCGGCGAAGGTCGCGCGGTCGGTCACGTGGTAGGCCGCCAGGATGGTGCGCTGCATCTCGAACTGACCCTGCGGGTAGCGCACCTGCGAGAGCACCGCGGCGGGCATCTGCGAGCGCGGACGCACCGTGCCGGGGAAGACCTTCTCCCAGGCCCGCAGGACCGGTTCGTCGCTGTCCCAGGCGTAGAGCCGCACCGTTCCGTCGTACGCGTCGACCGTGGCCTTGACCGAGCCGCGCAGGTAGTTGATCGACCGCCCGAGCGTGTCCGACCCGGTGGTCAGGGGCTGGTGCTCGGCATAGGGATAACGGTCGGAGGTGGTGTAACCGTCGACGACCCACAGGGTGCGGCTTCCGGACTGCACCGGATAGGCCCCCTCGTCCACGGACAGCCACGGCGCGACCTGCCGCACCCGGTCGACGGGGTCGCGGTCGTAGATCACCCGGGAGGTGGTGCTGACGGAACGCGAGGTGAGCAGGTCCCACGAGCGGAACTTCGCGGCGTACGCGAGCCGGCGCATGATGCCGCCCAGCGCGACCCCTCCCCTGCCGTCATACCGGAAGCCCGTGCTCGCCGTGCCGTCCGCCTCGATCGGCTTGCCGCCCACGACCGAGTACGACGGCAGCCCGCCACCGAAGTAGATGCGGCTGCCGGCCGCGGCGGGGTCGGTCAGGAAGGACGGCGCGCCGCTCGCCGTCGTGGTGTCGGCGCGGGCGCTCACCACGCCGGTGCCGTGGGTGTAGACGAGGTGCTGGCCGACCCAGTCGCGTCTGCTCGCGGGCAGACCCGACAGGTCGATGCCGCGGGCGCCCACGACCGTCGAGGCGGCCGAGGCACCGGCACCCGTGCGGCCGACGTCGAGGCCCGCCGCGAACGCGGCCGGCGGCGTGAGCCCCTGCAGCTGCTGGAACGCGCCGGTCACGACCATCGGGTCCAGCACCGGCACGTCCGCCGCGGCGGACGTCAGGCCCGCCGTCGGGATCGCACCGGACGGGTAGTCGCGCACCGTCACGTCCGAGACGCCGTACGCCGCGCGGGTGGCATCGATCTCCCGTTGCAGGTAGGTCGCCTCGTTCGACGAGCGTGCGGTGTTGCCGCGGACGGCCGAGAGGATCTCTGGATAGATGCCGCCGAACGCCACGGCGGTGGCCATCAGCATCGACACCGCGGCGGCCGGCCACCGCCAGCTGCGGGTGCGCATCGTGACCAGGAACGTCAGCGCGGTGAGGACGGCGGCGCAGGCGAGGATCGCGTGCACCGGCAGCGTCGAGCGCACGTCGGTGTCATCGACACCGGTCAGGGTGCGCCCGGTGCGGTAGACCAGCGCGTAGCGGCCCCACCACCACGCCGCAGCGCGCACCAGCAGCAGCGCGACGGCGAGCAGGCACAGGTGGCGTCGGGCCACTCGGGTGAAGGTGAGCCTGCCTTCGGCGACGGTGATGCCGCCGTAGATGTAGTGGGTCAGCGTGGCGAGGACCAGCGCCAGGATCAGGATGACCGTGCCGAAGCCGATCAGCATCTCGATTAAGGGCATCGTGAAGACGTAGAAGCCGATGTCGCGGTGGAACTGCGGGTCGGTCTGACCGAAGCTCTGCCGTGCCCACCACAGCAGCGGTGTGCGCCACTGGCTCGAGGCGCTGGCCGCGGTGATGAGCGCTGTCAGCAGCGGCACGACCGCGAACGCCGCACGCCTGAAGGGCTCGATCGCCACCCGGTAGCGGTGCATCGCCTCGCCCGCGGCGTCCGGCACCCGGATCGGCCGGTAGCGGTAGGCCAGCCAGACGCTGCCGTGGCAGAGCAGCTCCACCACCAGGAACGCGAGGGCGAAGAGCGCCGCCCGGGTGCGCAGCTCCACGCCGTACACCCCGGCGTACTGCAGGTTCTCGAACCACAGGTGCCGGGTCCACAGATTCGCCGCGAGGTTGCCGCCGACGAGCACGACGACGACGGTGAGGGTGAGGCGCAGCAGGGAGTGGCGGCGGCGATCCAGCCGCGGCAGGGCGCGCACGTCCGAGGATCCGGCGCCTCCGGAGCGCCCGGAACCGTCCGCAGCACTCATCGGGGTCTTCCATCCCACGCACCGGGCAACGACGCCCTCAACCTAGCGGGCGCGGGCGGTACGGCACGATGGCAGGTATGCCGAGCACTCCCGAGACGATCCTGCCTCCCCTGGTCGAGTGCGCGGTCGACACCGAACGCCATGTCGCCGCCGCCGGCTGGGATCAGGCGCCGCGCCTCTTCGCGATCGCGCGCAACGCCGGGCTGCTGGCACGGGAGCCGGCGCTCGCCG
Source organism: Allobranchiibius sp. GilTou38 (assembly GCF_017565325.1). Lineage (NCBI taxonomy): Bacteria > Bacillati > Actinomycetota > Actinomycetes > Micrococcales > Dermacoccaceae > Allobranchiibius > Allobranchiibius sp. GilTou38. The sequence continues at coordinate 283,106 of NZ_JAGEKN010000004.1, forward strand.
CGCAGCTCGGTGCCGCCGCGGCCGACGGTCTCAGCACCATCGAGCAGGAGGGGCTGGCGCCGACGTCGTCCCTGGAGTCGATGCTCGGCCGGCTCGCGTGGCCGCCTGAGGTCGACGGGGTCGCCTTGGCCGTAGAGCGCCTCGTGGTGCCGCCCGACGCGGAGAACGACCTGCCCACCGATGCGGAGAAGGCAGCCGAGGCGCTGGCCGCGCACCCCGACCGCCAGGACGTCCGACTGCTCGTGGCGGTGCTGCGCGACGGTGCCTCGGTCTGCCTGCTGCGGCAGCGGGCGCACGACGCCGACGACAAGGTCGCCATCGGTCAGGACATCGCCCCCGGGCTGGTCGAGGCGCTGCGGGCCACGCTCACGGCCTGAAGCTGCCCTATTTCAGCAGGACGGCAGGCCCGCGCCCTGGCCGGCCGCGACCTTCTCCACCGCTGCGACGGCCTGCGCGAAGCTCGAGATCCTGATGACGGTCAGACCCGACGGGATGTGGCCGTGGGCCTCGTTGCAGTCCGAGGCCGGCGCGAGGAAGTAGTTCGCTCCCGAGTCGTGGGCGCCCACCATCTTCTGCCGGATGCCGCCGATCGGTCCGACGCTGCCGTCCTCGGAGATGGTGCCGGTGCCGGCGAATCTCTTGCCGCCGGTAAGGGACCCGGGCGTGAGCTTGTCGTAGATCGCGAGGGTGAACATGTTGCCCGCCGATGGTCCGCCGACATCGCCGGCGTTGACGTCGACCTTGAAGGGAAGCGTGTAGTCGGGCACCGGGTAGAACCCCAGCAGCGACCCCGATCCCTGGGTGTTCTTCTCGGTCTTGATCCGCAGGGTGAGCGGCTTGCCCGCGCGGGTGACCTGCAGGGTGACCGTGCTGCCCGGGCTGACCTTGTCCAGGACCGCACGCGCGGTCGCCAGACGGACGAGCGCGGTGCCGTTGATGCTGCGTACGACGTCGCTCACCTTGAGGTACTTCGCCGCCGGCGAGCCCGGGCTCACCATGCCGACCGACACGGTCTCGGGCACCTCGATGCCGGCCTGGCGCAGCGCCACCACCTGTGCGGTCTGCTGGGAGTCGGCCATGTCGGTGGTGTCCTGCTGCTCCACCTGTTTGCTCGTGACGTTCTTGGGGAAGTACTCGTCGGCGGGCACGATCTGCGCGTTGCTGTTGAGGTGCGCGGTCGCCCACTCCCACACGCTGACGGGGTACTGCGGGCCGCCGGCCAGCGACACGGTGGTGAAGTCCAGCGAGCCGGACGTCGGGTAGGTCGGGTGCCCCGAGATGGAGATCACCGGCTTGCCGTCGACGGCGCCGAGGGTGTTCTGCGCCGGGCCCGGCCGCAGGATCGCGACCGGCACGTGGATCAGGTTGAGAGCCGCCACCGCGAGCACCACCACGACAGCGAACACCAGCCACACGACGGTGCGGGGGCGCAGTCCGCCCAGACGCGCGTTACCTGCACGTCCCGCATCGCGAGCGTCATAGGAAGTCGTCACAAACCCACCCATTCATCCGTGCCGTCGGCGAAGACCTGATGCTTCCAGATCGGGACCGTGGTCTTGAGGACGTCGATCAACTCGGCGCACACCCGCAGCGCCGCCTGCCGGTGCGCGGCGCTCACGGCCACCACCACCGCGAGGTCGCCCACGACGAGCTCGCCGGTGCGATGCACGGCTGCGGCGGCGGTGATCTCGTCGGTGAGCACGCTGCGGACGACGTCGTGCAGGGTCTGCTCGGCGGTCGGGTGCGCGGTGTAGTCCAGCCGTACGACGGGCTGGGCGTGGTCGTGAGCGCGCACCTGCCCGACGAAGAGGCCGACCCCGCCGGCCTCCGGATCCTGCACGGCCTGGAGCACCTCGTCGACCGACAGCGGCGCGTCCCGCAGGTGCGCGAGACGCACCCGTGCGTCGTGATCCACCGGCTCAACCCTTCCGTCGTCGGCGCCGCATGATCGCGGCCGTGGCCCCGACGGCGACCGCTGCACTGGCAGCGCCCAGCGCGGCCGCGTCCCTGGCTCCGAAACGCGGCGCGCCACGGGTCTGCGCGGCGACGTCCTCCAGCAGGACCGCGAGGCAGAGGTCATTGTCATACGCGGGGGTCCACCCCGCTGCGCTCAGGGTCACCGAGTCGACCACGAGCGGGTGCATCACGAAGTCCAGATCGGACTCGGGCGACTTCAGGGTGCCGAGCCGGTGCAACCGCGCCGCGATGGCGCCGGCGGTGCTGGCGCCGACCTCGACGGCCCGCATGCCGCTGCGCTGCTCGACCTCCTCCTGGGTGAGGTACCCCGGTGAGGCGACCGGCAGCCCGCCGGCCAGCCGCCGATCGAGCGTCACCTCGACCGCCGTGGCCAGGTCGTCGACATGGCAGAACTGCCACGTCGGGTTGGCACCGGCGACCCGCAGCAGCCGCGGGGCCGCGAAGTGCCGGGTGGTCAGCGTGTCGACGCCGCCCACGACGGAGGCCGGGCGCAGCACCGCGATGCGCAACCCCGGGTATGCCGGGGCCGCCTCGGCGAGCGCCTCCTCGACGGCGACCAGGTCGGCGAAGAGGCCCACCTGACCGCGGGCGCGCAGTGGTGCGTCGACCGGAAGGGGGATCGGGTTGTCCGGCAGGGCGCCGTACACCTGGGCGGCGGTGACGACGACGAGTTGGCGCACCGCGCTGGCGGCACAGGCGAGCACCAGGGTGCGCACCTCGCGGACCAGCCGGTCGCGGCGTTCGACCGGGTCCTCGGCCTGGTCCTGCAGCAGATCGGTCGGAGTGACCACGTGCACCAACGCGCTCACGCCCCGCAGGCCCTGGCCGATCAACGGGCTGGTGAGGTTGTCCTCCAGCTGCGCCACCAGGCCGCCACGATCGGTCCACCGTGCCTCGACGGCGGCGGCGATCGGCCCGGACGGGCGGGTCACCGCGAGGGTCTCCACGCTGCGCCCTGCGCGAACACGTCGACCTGTGGAACTCATGGACCGCCCGTCGTGGTTATCTGGAACGTACGCATCCTCTCACCGACCCTGCCGACCGAGGAGTTCACCGTGAGCGATTACCCGACCGGTAGGCCCGGCGACCCGAACGACCCCGATCAGCCGGACCTGGGCGAGCTCCTTCGTTCGTTGCTCTCCGGTGAGGGGCTGGCCGAGCACCCGGAGTTCGCCGAGGCTCTGAAGAACATGGGGATCGACCGCCTCGACCCGGCGACCATGGGCATGCTGCAGGCGCAGATGCAGGCCATGATGTCCGGCCCTGCCGACGGCGGGTTCAACATCGAGATGGCCACCGACATCGCCCGCAAGCAGGTGGCGACCGACGGCGACCAGTCGGTCTCCGCGCGCACCAAGGGCGACACCGATCAGGTCGTGCAGGTCGCCAACCTGTGGCTGGACGACGTCACCACCTTCGCGGCGGTCGGCCCCGGCCTGGCGTGGAGTCGCGCGGAGTGGGTCGAGCACACCATGCCGATGTGGCGTCGGCTGGTCGAGCCGGTCGCGGCGGGCGTGGGCAACGCGATCCAGCACGCGATGCGGGAGCAGCTCGGTCAGCTGGGGGACGGCGCCGCGGAGCAGCTGGGGTTGCCCGCCGGCACCGATCCCGCGGCCATGATGGGCCAGATCGAGCCGATGATGGCGCGGATGAGCAACGCGATGTTCGCGATGCAGGTCGGCCAGGCGGTGGGCGCGCTCGCCGGTGACCTTGTGAGCGGCGCCGAGATCGGCATTCCGCTGCTCGACGGCGATCAGGTCGTGCTGCTGCCGACCAACGTCGCGGCGTTCGCCGAGGGCCAGAGCGTCGACGCCGGCGAGGTGCACCTCTACGTCGCGACCCGGGAGGCGGCCCGCATGCGGCTCTTCCACGCGGTGCCGTGGCTCTCCCCCGCGCTGATCGCCGCCGTGCAGAGCTACGCCGGGGACATCAGCATCGACACCGAGGGCATCGAGCGGTCGCTGCGCGACATCGACCCGACCGACCCCCAGGCGATGCAGAGCGCGCTGCAGGGCTCGCTGTTCACCCCCGAGCCGAGCGAGGCGCAGCGCCGGGCGCTCGCACACCTGGAGACCCTGCTCGCGCTCGTCGAGGGCTGGGTCGACGTGGTCAGCGACCGCGCGGCCGACGGTCACCTGCCGCACGCCGCCGCGTTGTCGGAGGCCGTACGCCGCCGCCGCGCCTCCGGCGGACCCGCCGAGCGCGTCTTCTCCTCGCTCGTGGGCCTGGACCTGCGTCCGCGCCGCCTGCGCGACGCCGCAGCACTCTTCGGTGCACTCGAGGAGGCCGCCGGAGCCGACGCGCGCGACCAGTCCTGGCAGCACCCGGACTTCGCGCCCACCGCCGCCGATCTGGACGACCCGCAGGCCTACGTTGCGCGCCGCACCGGCGAGCAGGTGCAGCCTCCGCGGGACGACGTTGACGCGGCGCTGGACGCGCTGCTCGCGCAGGGTGAGGCCGAGTTCGAGGGTGAGCAAGGCTCCGATGGCTCCGATGGCTCGGATGGCCCCGAGCGCGGTCCCGACGGACCGGACACCCCGCGCGGGTGAGTCTCGACCCGTCGTACGACGTGCTGGCGAGCGACGTGAGGATCCTGCTGACGGACCATGCTTCACCCGACGCCGCGCAAGTGCGGCTGAGGGACGATTTCGTGCGGGCACTCGCGGTCGGCCCCAAGGCGATGTGGCGCGGCGGGCCGCCGGACCACTTCACCGCGAGCATGTTCGTCTATGACGCGAGCCGCGAACACGTCTGCCTCGTGCTCCACAAAAAGGCCCGGCTGTGGCTGCAGCCCGGCGGCCACCTCGAGCCGGGCGACGGGTCGGTGGCCGAAGCGGCCCTGCGCGAGGCGACCGAGGAGACCGGTCTGGCGGGCCTTCGCGTCCGGCCGGGTCTGGCGCACCTGAGCCATCACGAGTTGAGCACGCGCTTCGGTCGGTGTCGGTCACACCGCGACCTGCGGTTCGTCGCGACGGCACCGCCGGGCGCGACACCGGCCGTCTCCGACGAGTCGGATGACGTGCGCTGGTGGCCCGTGCGCGACCTGCCCGTGGATACCGATCCCGAGCTACGCGTCGTCGTGCCTGCCCTCGCCGGACTCAGCTAGCCGGCTCCTCCGCGTCGTCGACATCGCTCGCGTCGTCGTCGGCCGCGGGAAGGCCGGCGCCGAAGGCCACGCCGTCGAGGTAGGCCTTGGCCTCCTCCAATCGCGGGTAACCGCCCAGCAGCTCCCAGAACGCCGGGCTGTGGTCCGGGCGCAGCAGGTGGGCCAGCTCGTGCAGCAGCACGTAGTCGACGACGTACGCCGGCATCCCGGCCAGCCGCGACGAGAGCCGAATGGTGCCGCGGGTCGGGGTGCACGAACCCCACCGCGTGCGCTGGTTGTCCACCCACCGCACCGAGGTCGGCCGGGCGAGACCACCGAGATAGCGCCGCGAGAGGCGTTCGGCGTTGGCGCCGAGTTCGACGTCGCCCGGGCTCCTGCGGCGGGCGGTCGATCGCTGCACCCGGGCGACCATGTCAGCGACCAGGCGGGCCTCTTCCTGCGCGGAGAGCCGAGCGGGCACCAGCACGATGATCCGGTCGCCCTCGCGGTACGCCGAGACGGTGCGACTCCGCCGCGTGGACCGCCGGATCTCCACCTCAGGCTCGGGCGCGTCGGGGTCGACCGCGACGGAGGAGGAGCTCATGGGCCAAATGTAGGTCCGCCCACCGTCAGGACCACGGCGCCACGAGTGGCCTGTGGACAACTTCTGCGCCCTGTCGGTGCCCACTGCCAGGGTGTGGACTTCCCGCCGACGAGGAGTCCTGCCGTGAGCACAGCCGCCGTCCCGCTCCGTGCCCACCTGCGGGATCCCGGCGAGGTGGCACTGGGTCTCGGGGCTGAGCGCGCTCTGGTGCTGAGTGGGCTGAGTGACGCCGAGACACGGGCGGTCATCGGGTTGGGACCGATGACCGCCCGCCAGTGGGGCAGCGCGCACCTCGTCCGGCCGCCGTCGACCCGATGGCCGGACGTGGTGCGCCTGCTCGGCGACGCCGCCTCCCGCCTGACCGGCCGCGACGCCGTCTCCGGTTCGGTGACCGTCGCGGGTGTCGGCAGCGTGCCGGACGCGATCCGTGACGTACTGACCGCGATGGGCGCGCAGGCCGACCCGGACCACACCACGCTGGCGGTGCTGATCGCCGCGGAACACGTCCCCGCGAGAGCCGCCGAACGCTGGCGCCGTGACGGGGTGCCCCACCTGCCGGTCGTGTTGGGCGCCGGCCGGGCCGTGATCGGACCGCTCATCCGGCCGGGCATCGGTCCGTGCCTGGGGTGCCTGGACCACCACCGTGCCGTCCGCGACCCGGGGTGGGCCGCCATCGCGGCCGGTGGCCCGTGGGACGACGTCGCCGCCATCGGCGTCGATGCTCCCGGCGTGCTCGGCATGCTCGGCCCGGTGTCGGCCCCCGCCGACCTGCGCGCGGTCGTGTCCGGGCTGGTCGGGCTCGTGGCCCGGGGCCATCTGAGCGGGCAGCCGCTGCCGGTCGGCGTCTCGGTCACCGTGACCACCCCGAGCCCCAGGGTGCAGCACCGGCTGTGGCGTGCACACCCCCGGTGCTGCCCGGACGCCGACGGTTGATGCGTGATACTCGATGTCATGACAGACCTGCCCCGCAAGGGCGTCGTACGCGCAGCCAAACTCGCCAGTCTTCCTCTGGGGTTCGGAGCGCGTACGGCGATCGGGTTGGGCAAGCGGGTCGGCGGCAAGCCGGCCGAGGCGGTCGCCGCGGAGTTGCAGGCACAGACGGCGGCGCAGCTCTTCCGGGTGCTCGGCTCCCTCAAGGGCGGCGCCATGAAGTTCGGGCAGTCGATGTCGATGTTCGAGGCCGCACTGCCGGACGAGATCGCCGGTCCCTACCGGGCGACGCTGACCAAGCTGCAGGACTCCGCACCGGCCATGCCCGTCGCCTCGGTGCGCCGGATCATGCGCGAGGAGTTCGGCACCCGGTGGCGCGGCAAGTTCGAGTCCTTTGACGAGAAGCCCATCGCCGCGGCCTCGATCGGTCAGGTGCACCGGGCAGTCTGGAAGGACGGACGCCAGGTGGCGGTCAAGTTGCAGTATCCCGGTGCCGGCGAGGCACTCATGTCGGACCTGCAGCAGGTCTCCCGGGTGATGCGTCTGACGACCAGCTGGGTGCCGGGCCTGGACGTCGGCCCGATCCTGGACGAGCTCAAGGGCCGGATGGCCGAAGAGACCGACTATCCCCTCGAAGCCACCATGCAGGAGCAGTTCGCGACGGCCTACGACGACGATCCGGACTACCTGATCCCGCACGTCGTGACCAGCAGTGCGGGCGCCATCGTCAGCGAATGGATCGACGGCACACCGCTGTCGGCGATCATCGCCTCAGGCACGCAGGAGCAGCGCGACACCGCGGCGGCCCACTACCTGGAGTTCCTGGTCGCCGGTCCGGGCCGCGCCGGGCTGCTGCACGCCGACCCGCATCCGGGCAACTTCCGCCTGATGGACGACGGCCGTCTCGGTGTCCTCGACTTCGGTGCGATCAACCGGCTGCCCGACGGGTTGCCGCCGGCGTTGGGCGAGTTGCTCAACGCCGCCGTCCACGGCGACGCGACGGCACTGCTCGACGGACTGCGCGCCGAGGGCTTCATCCGCCGCGGCGTGCGCATCGACGACGAAGCGGTGCTGGCCTACCTCAGCGTCTTCCTCGAGCCGCTGCACACCGCCGAGTTCGAGTTCAGCCGGGCGTGGATGCGCAGCATCTTCGCCTACGTCAACGACCCGCGCAGCGCACAGTTCGCCACCGGACTGAAGCTCAACCTGCCGCCAAGCTACCTGCTCATCCACCGTGCCTGGCTCGGCGGGATCGCGGTGCTCAGTCAGATCGAGGGTACCGTGCCGGCGCGTGAGATCGTCAATCGCGCCGTGCCCGGCGCGGACTTCCCCCCGCTGGACTGATCACCACTGCGATTGGCTCGCGCTGCCGGTATCACCTGCGTGGAACATCGGCCGGGCGGTCACTTTCCTGCACCGGCGTACGGCGCCAGGGTGGGTTGTCGGCGCCGCGGTCACTTTCCCGCACCCAACGACGGCCTCCCGGGATACGACAAACGGGCCGGGCGGCCGTGGTGGGCCACCCGGCCCGTAGTGCCGGTGTTGCTACTTCCGGTAGCGACGCCGTTCGATCCGGCGTACCTCGCTCGTGATCTGGTGAGCGGGTCGCGGGACCCCTCGCTTCTCCGTCCGACCGGGTGGTCGGGTGGCGGCCTGTACATACCGCATGCTGTACATGGTGAAACTCCTTGTGGAATATGACGATTCATGAGTCAATCGTTGATCACGCAGCGACCGGGTGCTTCCTCGGGCGACCACGGGGCCGTTTCCTGGCGACGGTCACGCCGCCGACGAACAGCTCCCCACCCCAGACGCCCCACGGCTCGGACCGCTCCAGGGCGCCGGCGAGGCAGGCCTCCCGCAGTGGGCAGTCGCCGCACAGGGCCTTGGCGAACTCGACGTCCTGCGGCCTCTCGGCGAACCACAGTTCGGCTTCGTTCACCCGGCACGGCAGTCGTGCCCCGGCGTCCTCCTGCTGCTGGGTGTGATCGATCAGATCGGTCAGCATCATCTCCGGCACCTCCTTGGTTGTCGCGCCCCTTGTGGGGGCTTGGTGTTGGCGGGTCGTGCTGGTCTGCATGGGTTTTCGCTTCCGGTGCGAAGGCCGCGACATACAAAAAGGCCGCGGACCCTGTGGTGGGTTCCGCGGCCTGGAGGTGAGACTCCTGAGCTGATCTCAGCCAGGTGGTCCACAAGCTGCGGAACGGGACGGGGTGTTGTCGCCGACGACATCGGTGCCGTACGGCGCGAACTTCGGGCGCCGGGCGGCGGTAGCGACACTGCTCCCCTGGGACCAACGTGCGAACTCCGCGAGGGTCGGCATCGTGATCTGGGCAGACGTCATCGCCGCGCGCTGCGAGCGCTCGATCGTGGCGGTGATGTTCTCCATCAGGCCGACCCTCCTTTCGCTGTCATGGTCCCCACACCGCTACCGAAGCGGCTGGGCTGAACGTGTTCGAGGTTACGGGTGCCCTACAAGACGGGGCAACTGATTTTCCTTGAAATCTTCCACCAATGTCATTTTGATTCGGATTTCATTGCATCACAACACTTTTCGGCAGCAGATTGCGGGTCGTCACCTGCGAGTACGCCGAGCACGGACTCCCCGTACGTCGCCAGTTTGCGGGCCCCCACCCCGGAGATGCCCGACAGGCCGGCCACATCGGTCGGTCGCTGCTCGGCGATGGCGACCAGCGTGGCGTCGGTGAACACCACGAACGCGGGCACCTTCGTGGTGGTGGCTACGGCCAGCCGCCAGGCACGCAACGCCTCGAACTGCGCCTCGTCGTAACCGGGAGGGCATTCCCCGCACCGGCCGATCTTGCGCTCTGCTGCGGCGTGCAGCACCTTGCCGCAGACCCGGCAGTTGCTCACCTTGGCGGTGCGCACCCGCGAGCTGCGGGCGGGTCCGGCCGTGCGGGCCGGGCCGCGGGCACCCTCGCCGAGGACCGCCGTCGCGGACGACAGGAAACGGGAGGGCTTGCGCGACGCGCGACCTCCGGGGTTGCGTGACGCCGCCCAGGTGAGGGTGAGGTGTCGGCGGGCGCGGGTGAGGCCGACGTAGAGCAGTCGGCGCTCCTCCGCGACCTGCGCCGGACCCTCCGCCATCGAGAAGGGCAGCAGTCCCTCCGAGCAGCCGATGAGGAAGACCGCGTCCCACTCCAGGCCCTTGGCCGCGTGCAGGGAGGCGAGTGTGATGCCCTCGACGGTCGGGGCGTGCTGCTCGCTGGCCCGGCGGTCCAGCTCCGCCACGAACTCCCGCATCCGCAGCCCGGTCGTGTCGGCGAAGTCGTCGGCCAGGGTCGCGAGCGCGTCGAGGGACTGCCAGCGTTCGAGAACGGCGCCCCCGCCGGGCCGGCGGGGTGACCACCCGGCCGCCGTGATGACGTCGCGCACCACCTTGCCGAGGGGGTCGGCGCCGTCGTCCGAGCGCACGGCCCCCCGCAGGAGCACCACCGCCGACCGCACCTCGGCGCGCTCGAAGAACCGCTCTCCGCCCCGCACGAGATAGGGCACGTCGACCGCGGACAGCGCCTGCTCCAGGACCTCGGACTGGGCGTTGATCCGGTAGAGCACCGCGATCTGGGACGGTGCTACGCCGTCGGCGATCAGTGCCTTGATCCGGCGGGCGACCTCGTCGGCCTCGGCCTGGTCGTCGGGCAGCTGCACCAGCTGCGGGACGGGTCCCGCGTCGGACTGCGCCTGCAGCTGCACCCCCTCGCTCTCGCGGGCACCGGCCTGCAGGACGAGGTTGGCCAGCTGCACGACCTGCGGGGTCGAGCGGTAGTTGCGCACCAGCCTGGTGACTGCGACGCCGGCGCGCTGGGAGAAGTCGGTCAGGTGCCGAGGACTGGCACCGGTGAAGGAGTAGATCGTCTGCGCGGGGTCGCCGACCACGCACAGGTCGGCGCGGTCCCCCACCCACTGATCGAGGAGCGCCTGCTGGACGGTGTTGACGTCCTGGTACTCATCGACCACGAAGTGCCGGTACTGGGCGCGCACGGCCCGCGAGACGTCCTCGTGCTCGGCAAGGATGCCGGTCATCAGCAGCAGCACGTCCTCGAAGTCGATGACTCCGCGCGCGGTCTTGACCTCCTCGTAGGTCTCGAAGAGCCGCGCCATCGCGGTCAGATCGAGCTCCGGCGGCGTGCGCCCGGCGGTCCGCGCCGCGACGGCGTAGCCCGCCGGGGTCACCATCGCGACCTTGGCCCATTCGATCTCGGCCGCGAGGTCGCGGATGACGACCCGGTCCAGTCGCAGCCGCAGCCGCGAACCGGCCTCGGCGACGACCGGCGCCTTGTGCTTCAGCACCTCCGGCGCGGGACCGCCGATGGTCTGCGGCCAGAAGAAGTGCAGCTGACGCAACGCCGCGGAGTGGAAGGTGCGGGCCTGCACGCCCGGCAGGCCGAGCTCGCGCAACCTGGTGCGCATCTCACCGGCCGCGCGTGCGGTGAAGGTCACCGCGAGTACGCGGCCGGGCTGGTAGGCGCCGGACAGCACGCCGTACGCGATCCGGTGGGTGATCGCCCGGGTCTTGCCGGTGCCCGCACCCGCGAGCACGCACATCGGACCGAGCGGTTGTGAGGCGACCTGACGTTGCTCCGGATCCAGGCCCGCCAGCACCTCGTCGGCGCTGGCCATCAGCAGCCCACCGACGTCACCATCGTTCGCCGGCCTGCTCCGGCAACGGGCCGCCGTACCAGTCCTCGATGAGGTGCCGGGCGATCGAGAGCGAAGGTGGGACGCCGAGCGATCCGTCGCCGAGCGCGGCGGCCAGCTCCACGCGACTGAACCAGCGCGCCTCGGCGATCTCCTCGTCCTGCAGCACCAGCTCGGTGGACGTCGCGCGCGCCGCGAACCCCACCATTAGGGACGCGGGGAAGGGCCACGGCTGGTCGCCGCGGAAGTCGACCTGCGACACGCTCACACCCACCTCCTCCTCGACCTCACGGGCGACCGCGTGCTCCAGCGACTCACCGGGCTCCACGAAACCAGCCAGCACCGACATCCGGTTGGTGGTGCCGCCGAAGCGGGTGCCGCGCGCCAGCAGCAGCCGGTCGTCGTCATCGATGACGGACATGATCACGGCAGCGTCGGTCCGGGGGTACTGCTCGGTGCCCTCGCGGGTGCAGCGCCGGCCCCATCCGGACTCGGACACCTCGGCGCGAGCGCCGCAGCGCGGGCAGAAGCCTTGCGTGCGCTGCCAGTTCACGATGCCGAGACCCGTGGTGAGGATGCCGACGTCATGGGTGTCCAGGTCGAGCCCGACGCTGCGCATGGTGGCCGCGTCCTGCGGCGCCTCGTCGTCGATCCGGTCGACGGCGACCACGTCGGCGCCGTCGGCCACCCCGAGGAAGACGGCTGGCCGATCCAGGTCGCCGGCCTCCGGCGCGCGCAGGACCAGCCCGCCGTCGCGCACCCGTGCGCGATCGCCGTACAGATCGAGGACGCGGGTCTGCGGACTGGTCAGGAGCCGCCCCAATAGCCCGGGATCGTGGCGTCGGTGGGCGGCGCGATCCAGCGTCGTGCGGGACAGCACCAGATCGGACAGGCTCGTGGGTGTCGCAGGCACGTTCCCAGGCTACGGCCCGCCCTGCGTTTACCGTTGAGCACGTGCTCCGCCCCATCCTCATCCTCGCCGCCCTGGCCCACGCCGCGACCCCGACCCTGCGGCCCGTGAGCGTCCAGGAGCTGCCGACGGCCCCCGGTGCGCAGTACCAGAGCGTGCTGGTGACCGATGCCGCCGGAACGCCGTGGACCGTGCGCGCCGCTCTCGACCCGGCTGCCGGCGCCGCCCTCGAGGCCTCGGTCGCGCTGCTTCGGCTGTTGCGCACCCGGATGCCGTTCGCGGTGCCGGACGTCGCCGGGACCGCGACCGGCGACGACGGCACCACCGTCGTCGTCCACCCCGTGCTGCCGGGGGCACCGATGGTGTGGCGTGAGCTGGTCTCCGGGTCGGACCTGGCGCGCTCCGTCGGAGCCGCCGTCGCCGCCCTGCACGACGCCGACCCGCGGGTGGTCGAGGAGGCCGGCCTACCGACGTACGACGCCGACGCCTACCGCGCGCGCCGCCTCGCAGCCCTCGACCGCGCGGCGAGCACCGGGCACGTGCCCCCCGCACTGCTCACCCGCTGGGAGCGCGCACTGGAGGAGGTGACGCTGTGGAAGTTCGCGACCTGCGTCACCCACGGCACCCTCGAAGGGGCACACGTCCTCGCGGACGGCACCGTCACCGCCATCGACGTCTGGGAGCGCGCGGGCGTCGCCGACCCCGCCGAGGACTTCGCGGCGCTGCTCGTGTTGGCATCCCCCGGCGCATTCGACACCGTGCTCGAGGCCTACGCGGGTGCCCGGCGCGAGCGCCCGGACGTGCACCTGGAACGCCGCATCCGGCTCAGCGCCGAGCTGCACCGGGTGACCGCCCTGCTCGACGCCGTCGCCGCGGACGACGAGCGGCTGGTCGACCGACGGGCGGCCGCGCTGCGGCGGTTCGCCGAGACCTCCGCCGACGATGACCGTCTGATGCCGTCGCCTTTCGTACGGCAGCGACCGCCCGCGGCGGTCCCGGTCGAGCCGGTCGACCCGGCCGACGTCGAGGCACTGGACGACCTGTCCGGTGACGACGAGACCGTCGAGATCCCGATCACGACGAGCGTTCGCCCGAGCGGTGCCGGCGGCGCCACCGTCGCGCCGCCCTCGCTCACCGACGGTCAGCAGGACGCCGACGGTGCCGATGACGACTCGCACGACGGGCAGGACGAGAGCAAAGGCTCCAGCCAGGGCTGAGGCGCCCGCGAACGGGCGGCGTCAGGTGCGGTCGGGTTCGTGCTCGGCGGGGATGGAGCCCACGACCGCGGCGATCTCCTGCACGCTCGGCAGCGGCGGACGCACCGTCTCCCCCGTCGCCGCGTAGTAGAACGCGCCCTGCACCGATTCGGGGTCGATGCCGTGCAACCGGGCGTACGCGATTCGGTACGCCGCCAGCTGCAACGCCCGGGTGGCCGCCAGCTCGCCGGTCGGACGACGACCGGTCTTCCAGTCCACGATCACGAAACCCGTGCCGTCGGCGGACGGGAAGACGGCGTCGACCCGGCCGCGCACGCTGATCCCGTCGATCCACGTCTCGAGTGCCACCTCGACGTCGACCGGAGTGCGGTCGGCCCACTCCGAGGCGAGGAACCGGGCCTTCATCGCCTCCAGGTCCGCGTCGAGGTCGGCGTCGTCGTCACCGGAGCCGGGCAGCGAGGAGATGTCGAGCAGGGCGGCGCGCTGGAAGTGCTGCTCGACCCACGCGTGGAACGCGGTGCCGCGTCGGGCTGCGAGCGCAGGCGCCGCGGGCATCGGCCGGCGGACATCGAGCGCGAACTGCTCGGGGTCCTGTGCCAGGGCGACCAGCGCAGAGGTGGACAGGTGGCCCGGCAGGACGACGTGCTGTTCGCGGCGGGCACGCTGCGCCTCACGCTCAGCGAGCAGCACCCGCAGGCGGTGGGTGCGCCCGTCGTCGGGCAGGGCGACCGGTCCGTCCACGGTCGCGCGTTCCAGGGCCGAGCGCACCCGCTCGACACCGTCGTGCAGCGTCGCGCGCCGGGACGCCATGGGGTCACCGGGCCAGGTCGCCGTGCGGTCGTCGTCGTCGGCGGGGTTGACGGCCTCGGGGTCGGCCGGGAGGTCGACCCATTCGCCGCGGCGCACGAGACCTGCGTCGACCAGCTCGAGCAGGAAGCGCGAGGTCAGGCGCGGCTTCTTGCCGGCCCCCCACACCGCGCCGGTCAGCAGCATCCCGTGACGGGCCCGGGTGAACGCGACGTAGGCCAGCCGGCGTTCCTCGGCGATCGCGTGCGCGCCGCCGCGCCCCTTGAAGTCGGTCACGGCCTCACGGAAACCGGCGATGTCGTCGGCTGCCCACTCGAACTCCGGTAGGCCGTCGACGTCGCCGCGCAGGTCGTATGGCAGGCCGGACAGTCCGCCGGTCCAGCCGGTGTCGGTGGTGGCCCAGGTGTGGTGCAGGTCCGGCTCGCCCGAGGCGCCGATGGCCCAGCCGTCGTGCTGCTTCTTCCAGGTGGGCGGGTTGGAATGAGCGGGGAAGGTGCCCTCCACCAGGCCGGGCACTGCGACGTAGTCCCACTCCAGGCCCTTGGCCGCGTGCACGGTGAGGACCTGCACGGCGGCGGTGTTGGTCTCCAGGAACGTCGTCTCCAGCCCGCGTTCCTCGCGCAGCGCGGCGTCCAGCCACGACAGGAAACCGCTCAGCGTGGGCCGCTCGGCCTGCGCGGTGAACTGGGCCGCGACGTCCGCGAACGCGTCGAGATGCACGCGGGCGGACCCCGGCGTGTGCTCGGCGCGGGAGAGCACCTCGAGGTCGACGCCGAGGAGCCGCTCGGCCTCCCCGACCAGTTCGGGCAGCGGCAGTGCCGTCATCGACCGCACCCGCCGGATCAGGCCCGCCAGCCAGTGCAGCCGGTGCAGCGCGACCTCCCCGATCCGCTCGTCCTCCCGGCCGCGCCACTGCGCGTTCGGCAGTCGCTCCAGCGTCTCCACGATGCTCGGCTGCTCCCGGGAGTCCCGTTCGAGATCGTCCGCGCGCCGGGTGCCGCTCTCCTGGAAGCTGAGCTCGCGCGCCCGCGCATAGAGCCCGGCCAGATCGGCCGCCCCCAGGCGCATCGCGGGCCCGGTCAGCAATCGCATCAACCGGTCGCCGCGCGTCGGATCCTGCACGGCCCACAGAAGACTCACGACGTCGCCGACCTCCGGCGTCGTGAGCAACCCACCGACGCCGACGACCTCGACCGGCAGTCCGGCACGCTCCAGGTGCTCGACGACCGACCGGAAGAGGGACCGCTTGCGGCACAGCACCGCGGCGGTCGCGCCGGTGTGCCGCCCACGGTCGTCGAACCACCGCTGCGCGACCCACCCCGCCACCTGCTGCGCCTCGTCGTCGGAGGTCTCGCACCGTGCCGCGTCGACGGCGCCGGTCCGGGCGCCCGGTCGGGGGCGCAGCGGCTCGACCGGCAGTCCCTCCTCGCGCAGCGGCTGCGCCGTGCGATCGGCGACGTCGAGCACCGCCACGTCGTTGCGCCAGCTCGTGGCGAGCGGCAACTGGCGGGTGCCGTGCTCGCCGCCGAACTCCCTGGCGTACGACGACAGGCTGGTCGCGCTCGCACCGCGCCAGCCGTAGATCGACTGGTGCGGGTCGCCCACCGCCGTGACGGGCACGGGCTCACCCGGCGCCACGAGCAGCGAGCGCAACAGCACGAGCTGGGCCTCGCTGGTGTCCTGGAACTCATCCAGCAGCACCGCCCGGTAGCGCGCCCGTTCGGCGGCCCCGACGTCGGGGAAGGACCGCGCGAGACGGGCCGCCACGGCGACCTGGTCGGCGAAGTCGAGACTGGTGCGCGCCCGCTTGGCGGCCTGGTAGCGGTCGATGATCGGCAGCAGGTCGATACGCGCCTGCAGGGCAGCGGGCAGGAGGCGGTCGGCCTGGGACAGCGCCTTGATGCGGCCGGTCGCCGGCAGGCCCTCGATGTGCCGCACGACCTCCTCGAGGTAGTCGCGCGCCTCGTCGGTGCTGCGCAGGTGCTCGGCGAGTTCACCGGCGAGGTCGACCACAGCGGCGACGACGGTGGACTCCATCTTGTCGACCCGCTCCATCGGCCCGTCGTACGCGCTCACCACCTCGGCGGCCAGCTGCCAGGCCGCCGCCTCGGACAGCAGGCGGGAGTCGGGCTCGATCCCGAGACGCAGGCCGTGCTCGGAGACGATCCGGCCCGCGTAGGAGTGATAGGTCTGCACGGTCGGGATGTCGGCGAGGCTGCGGGTGCCGTCGGCATCGACCGGCGGCTCCCACAGACCCACCGCGGTGAGCTGGCGCAACCGGCGCCCGACGCGTTCGGCGAGCTCGCCGGCGGCCTTGCGGGTGAAGGTCAGGCCCAGCACCTCGGCGGGCTGCACGAACCGGTTGGCCACGAGCCACACGACCCGGGAGGCCATCGTCTCGGTCTTGCCGGATCCGGCGCCGGCGACCACCAGCAGCGGCTCGTCGGGCGCCGCCTCGATGACCGCCGTCTGTTCGGCGGTGGGTGCCGGCAGCCCCAGCTGGTCGGCGAGGTGGGCTGCCCCCAGTCGCGGTGTCACGCCTGGTCACCCCCGAGCCGGCGGCCCTCTTCCTGGAGCGGGCAGCAGCCACGCACGGGGCAGGTGCGGCACCGGTCGTTGAGGGTGGCGGTCACGTGCGCCGCCGACATGCCCTCGGCGGTCCGGGCGAGCAGGTCGTAGGCCCACGACCGCCTCTCGGCGGTGTCCAACGGCGACTGCGGCTGCGGCAGGAAGCTCTTCCTGCCCGCGGCCGTGCCGAGGTGCACGAGCTGGGCCCCCGCCGTCCGGTCGCCCGCGTCGAAGCCTCCCTCGATCACGGCCACCTGATAGACGCCGAGCTGGGGGTTCTCCTCCACGTCGGGGTTCTTGGGTTTGGACGACCCGGTCTTGAAGTCGACGATCCGAATCCCGGCGTCGCCCTCCTGCGACTCCAGACGGTCCGCTGATCCACGCAGGCGGGCTCGCCCGACGACGACGTCCATGCGCACCTCGACGCCGGCCTGCTTCCACCCCTGGGCCGCGGCCTTCTCGAAGTAGTCGTGCAGGTAGGCGAGCATCCGGTGGGCCCGGACCCGGTCGCGTTCGCTCATCCAGGTGTCGCCGTAGCCCAGCCGGGCCCAGCGTTCGTCGAGCTCGGCGGTCATCGTGTCGAGATCGGCGTCGGGGAACTCGGCAGCGATCTCGTGCACCAGCGTGCCGAGGTTGCGGGTGCCGAGATCGGGCCCGTCACCGCCCGCGCTGGTGAGCAGCCAGTTCAGCCCGCAGGTGCCGAACGACTCGACCCGGGACGGCGACACCGGCACCTCGGCATCCGCTGCACGCACCGGGCGGTCGTCGGACAGCTGCGTGAGAGCCCACCACTGGGCCGGGTCGGCGCCGGGGACGTGCTGCGCCGCCAGATAGGCCAGCTCGTCCGCCGCCCGATCTGCAGCAGCGGGCGACCCGGTCACGATCTCCCGGCGCAGGGCCGCCACCGTGCCGGTGAGGGTGAGCGCGACCGGGACGCCGACCGGTTGGCGCGCCTCGGAGGCCGTGCCGTCACCGTCCTGCTGCGTCGGGTCGATCAGGTCCAGGTACGCCGACGGCTGCTCGTCGTCGCTGCGCACCGCCGTCACCAGCAGGCGTTCGCTCGCCCGGCTCACCGCGACGTGGAACTGGCGCGTCTCGTCGTAGCGGACGGCCGCCTGCGCCGCGCGCAGCAGCTCTGCGGACTCCAGCCGCGCCTCCCGGCCCCGCATGACGTCGACGAGGGCTTCGGAGCCCAGCAAGGAGCCGCGCAGCCGCAGGTCGGGCCACACGCCCTCCTGCACGCCGCACACCGCCACCACCCGCCACTGCCGCCCCGCGGCGGCCGCGGGGGTGATCAGGGCCACCGAGCCGTCCTCGGGCGCTGCGGGCACGATGCGGTCGCCGGGCACGTCCTGACCGCGGATGTGCTCCAGGAAACCGGCGGGCGCCGAACCGGGGAGCCGGTCGTCGTACGCCGCGGCCGCCGCGAAGAGCGCCATCATCGCGTCGAGGTCGCGGTCGGCCCGCGTGCCGGACGCTCCGCCCGCGAGCGCGGCGTCGCGCCACTGGTTCGCCAGGCCGCTCGCCAACCACATGGCCCACAGCACCGTCTCGGCGCTGGCGGCTGGCTGCTCCCCGGCGGTCAGGCCCGCGCGCAGGACCCGCGCGATCCGGGCCGCGGGCGCCAGCTCCGGCTCGTCCAGCGGCCCGGAGGACACCACCGCGGCGGCGAGCAGCTCGTCGCTGGACCTGCTGCCGCCGTCGTCGAGCTCGGTCGCGCGCATCACCCGGCGCATCCGGCGTAGTTCGATCGCGTCGGCCCCGCCGAGCGGCGAGGTCAGCAGGTCGACCGCGGCCTCCGGGGTGATCGGGTGCGGCTGCCCGTCGACCAGCGCGATCGCCGTCTCAAGCAGCAGCAGGAACGGGCGCACCGCAGGTTCGTCACGCACCGGCAGCGTGGTGGCAGGCACGGCGACCGGCACGCCGGACCCGGCGAACGCGCGCCGCAGGGCGACTGCGCGGGCCTGCCCGCGCACGATCACCGCCATCTGCGACCACGGCACGCCCTCCATCAGGTGGCACTCGCGCAACCGCGCTGCGACGTAGGCCGCCTCCTGGGACGTCGCGCGCAGCAGGGCGACCTCGACGTGGTCGACGCGCTGGACCGGCGCCGCCGCGCGCTGCAGCCCCGCGCCGACCGTGCCGATCCGCTCGGCGACCCGTCCGGTCGCAGCACCGATGCGGGGCCCGACACGGTAGGACCGGGGCAGCACGACCGGATCCGGGGCGCCGCGTCGTTCGGCCAGCATCCGCAGGTAGCGCGGATCGGCGCCGCGGAAACCCTGCACCGTGGAGTCGGGGTCGCCCAGCAGCACCAGGCGGGCGCCGGGGTGCGCGATCGCGTCGAGCAGGCTCGCCGACGCGTGCGTGAGCTCCTGTGCGTCGTCGACGACCACGAGGCGGGTGCGCCGGCGCAGTCTCGCGGCAGCTTCGGCGTCCGTGTCGAGCAGCGTGGCGGCCGCGCCGAGGATCCACGACGGGTCGTACGCGCCGGGGCGCGACAGGGCCGTGACCCGGTCGTACTCGTCGAGCACCTGCGCCGCGGCGACCCATGCCGGCCGCTCGTGCCGCACCCCGAGCTCGCGCAGCGCCTCACCGTCCAGGCCCCACTCGACGGCGCGCATGAGCAGATCGCGCAGCTCGGCCCGGAAACCTCTGGTGGGCAACGCTTCCCGGACGAAGTCCGGCCACTGCGGTGCGTCGCCGTCGCCCGCCGCGTGCCCGGCTAGCAGCTCGCGCAGCACGACGTCCTGCTCGGGCCCGGACAGCAGGCGTGGTGCTGGCTCGCCGTGCAGCGCCGCCGCCTCGCGCAGCATCCCGAAGGCCAGCGACTGGTGGGTGCGAGCGACCGGCTCGGTCGAGGTGGCCTGCAGTCGCGCGGTCAGCCGGTCGCGCAGCGCTGCCGCCTGCACCCGGGTGGGGGCGAGCAGCAGGCACTCGTCGGGTGCGAGCCCGCCCTCGACGGCGGCGACGACCGTCTCGATCGCGACGGTGGACTTGCCGGTGCCGGGCGCCCCGAGCACCACGAGGGACCGCTCGGTCCCCCTCACCACCTGCTCCTGGACGTCGTCCAGCGCGGGCCTGTCCGCCGCGGACACGGCAGCGCGTCGCATCCTCACCACGCCCGCATCCCATCACGGGCCACCGACACCTGAATCCCTCCCGGCACCGGGAGGGATTCAGTAGCGCGGCAAAGCGGGGTCGACCTCGTCGGCCCAGGCGAGGATGCCGCCGCGCAGGGATGCGACCGGCCCGTCGTACCCCTCGTTCAGCAGGGCGCGGACGGCAGCCGCGGATCGGGCGCCGGACTTGCAGTGCAGCACGAGCGTGCGCCCGTCCGGCGGGCCGACCCGTCGTACCCCGACGTCGGCGGCGTCCAGGTGCTCCGCGAACGGCAGCGACACGATGTCGCGCTCGGCCGAGGTGCGTACGTCGATGACGCGGGCGCCACCGCTCGCCAACAGCTCGCGCAGCGCAGCGGGTGAGACCTCCGGCACGGGCGACTCGGTGACGGGCCGCGGCAACGAGGTGATGGTGGGCGCCTCGCCGCACACCGGGCACCCCGGATCGGCCGCGACCGGCAGCGTGTCCCAGCTCTGGGCGAGCGCGTCGTGCACCAGCAGCCTGCCGATCAGCGGCTCGCCGACCCCGAGGATCAGCTTGACGACCTCGGCCGCCTGGATCGCGCCCATCACGCCGGGTACGGCGCCGAGCACGCCCGCCTCGGCGCACGACGGAATGGCGCCGGCCGGGGGCTGGTGAGGGAAGACGCAGCGGTAGCAGGGCCCTTCGCCCGCCGACCACACGGCGGCGCGCCCCGCGAAGCGCTCCACGGACGCCCACACCAACGGCAGACCCAGCAGCACGCAGGTGTCGTTGAGCAGGTAACGGGTCTCGAAGTTGTCGGTCGCGTCGACCACCAGGTCGTGGTCCGCGGCCAGGTCCATCGCGTTCCCAGGCTCGAACCGCTGCGCGACCGCCTCGAACTCCACGTCCGGGTTCGCCCGCGCGACGACGGTTCTGGCCACCTGCGCTTTGAGAGCACCCACGTCACCGGGGGTGAAAAGCACCTGCCGCTGCAGGTTGGACAGCTCCACGACGTCGTCGTCGACAATGGTCAGCCGACCGACGCCGGCGGCGGCCAGATAGGACACCACGGGGGCGGCGAGGCCCCCCGCACCGACCACGAGCACGCGGGCGGTCGCGAGCCGTCGTTGACCCGTGTCGCCCATCTCCTCGAGCAGCAGATGCCGGGAATAGCGCTGCACCTGGCCTTGTTCCAACGGCGGTCCGGGGGTGGTCAGAGGTCGGCGCGTCACATCGGCAACGGTAGTCGTGGGAATAGGATGCCGACCTAACTCGCCGGTAGGGGGCCGACTCGTGCGCAATCCGCGCCGGGACGGTCGGTCCGGCCGGAGGATGGAGTCAGAGTGGGAAGCCAGACCGATGTGTACGCCCGGGGTGGGCGACTTCCGCGATCGGCGCGCCGCGCGCAGCTGCTCGAGGCGGCGCAGGCCGTGTTCGCCGATTCCGGGTACCACGCTGCGTCGATGGACGAGATAGCGATCCGCGCCAGTGTCAGCAAACCCGTGCTCTACCAGCACTTCCCGGGCAAGCTGGACCTCTATCTGGCATTGATCGACCGGCACACCACCGAGGTGCCCCGGCTCGTCCAGGAGGCGCTCGCCGCAACCCACGACAACGCCACGCGCGTCGCGGCTGCGATGAGCGCGTTCTTCGAGTTCGTCGAGCGCGAGGACGGTGCCTTCCGGCTGGTCTTCGAGTCCGACCTCATCGACGAGCCGGCGGTCCGTCAGCGGGTGCGCCAGATGGACGCAGCGTGCGCGGCGTCGGTCGCCGCCGTCATCGCCGAGGACACCGATCTGACGCCACAACAGGCCCAACTGCTCGGCGTGTCGCTGGTCGGGATGGCACAGGTGGTCGCCCGCGACTGGCTGCACCAGGAGGCGGCCACCCGCATGTCGCGTGCGGAGGCCGAGCGTCTCGTCATCGCCCTGGGGTGGCGCGGGCTCGCCGGATTCCCGAAGACCGCCGAATAGCCCACCCGGCCCGGACGCAGCCCCGTGGAATCTTCTGGGGCCGCACGCGCTTACGGTGGGTAGGAGATCAACCTGCGACGGTCGGCGTACGCCGACCCCGACTACCCGGAAGGACCCCCGATGGAGGTCAGGATCGGCGTGCAGCACGTGGCACGCGAAGTTGTGCTGGAGTCAGAGCAGACCCCGGACGAGGTGCGCGACCTCGTTGCCGCCTCGCTCAAGTCCGGCGAGCCGCTGGTGCTCGCCGACGAGCGCGGTCACACCGTGACGGTGTCCGCGTCCGCTCTCGCGTACGTCGACGTCGCCTCGGAGCAGGCACGACGGGTCGGTTTCGGCAGCTGAGCGATCGAGCGCTGTCACCGATCGACCCTGACGAACGCCCTCAGCGTGCCGCGGTCGAAGTCGCGGGTTTCGCTGTAACCGAGTGATTCATAGAAGGCTCGCTGGCCGGGCTCGTCGTCGCTGAGCAGGACCTTCTGGCGCACCGAGCCGAAGGGTGAAGCGCGGTCTCGACGAGACGGCGGCCGATCCCGGCCCGCTGCGCCTTCGGATGAACGAGAACGTCCCTGAGGAAGCAGATGGTCGCGCCGTCGCTTATAACTCTGGCCAGACTCACCAGGACGCCGGCGCGGCGGGCGACCGCGACGATGGTGGAACCGGCTAGAGCCGCTCGGAGCACCACGGCGTCTTCGGCGTAAGTCACCCACCCCACCGAGCGGTAAAAGGCTAGGACCTCATCGAGGTCCTCGGGCGTCGGCAGATAAGGGCTTGTCGGTGGTCGGTGATTGACTTCATACATGAGTTCGACACCGGGTCTCGCAGCTGTCGGTAACAGCGCGGACAGCCCTGTGCCTGCTGCACTTTCGGTAACGGACCCGTTGAATGAGGTCAGGGCGATCTGCGGGCGGTTGAACGCCGCACACGCTGACCTGATCGACCTGGTCACCGACCTGGTGCGCGAGGAGTCGTGGGCGATCGGCGGGATTCGGTCCCCCGAGCACTGGCTGACCTGCTTCGCCGGGGTCTCCCCCGCCACCGCCCGCGACCTGGTCTGGATCGCCACCCGGTCGGTCGAGTTGCCCGCGCTGTCCCGTGAACTGCACACCGGTCGGCTGTCGCTGGGTCAGGCCGCCGTCGTCGCCGCGCACACCCCGGTCGGGTACGACCAGGCCGTCGTGGACCTGGCCGTGCACGCCACCGTCCCCCAACTACGCCGTGCCCTGGTCAACTACGACTTTTCCGACCAGCCGGACACCGACAGCCCCACCCCACCACCGGACCCGTTCTCCATCTCCGCCCAACCCGCGGAACTGTCGATGCACTACGACCACGACCGGTTCCACCTGACCTACTCCGCACCCGCCGACATCGGAGCCCTCGTCGAACAAGCCCTCATCGAAGCCAAAGACGCCCTCTTCCTGGCGACCGACAGCAAAGAACAAGGGCGGCGAGTGCGTCTCGCGGACGCGATGGCCCAAATCGCCACCCGCTCCCTGCACGTCGGCACCACCGAGATTGCCGGACGGGCCGACACGTTCCGGATCTACCTGCACCTCGACACATCGGGCCAGGGCTGGCTCACCAAGCGCGGCGCCCTACCCCCGCACCTCCTGAGGAAGTGGACCTGCGATGGGCTCGTGCAACCCGTCTGGGAAACCGACGGCACACCCGTCAACGTCGGACGAACCCACCGCATCGTCCCCCGCCGCACCCGCCGCCTGATCGAAGACCACGACCGCGGCTGCGCCTACCCCGGCTGCGCAGCGGTCCACCACCTGGAATGCCACCACATCGTCCACTGGGCCGACGGCGGCACCACGAACATCACCAACCTGATCAGCCTCTGCCCCCACCACCACGACCGCCACCACACCGGCGACTACACCATCCACCCCGAACCTGGCAGACCCGGCAGACCCGCACGGTTCCGATTCGCCACCCGCCACGGCCACCCCATCGAACCCGCCGTCGCCACCACCCCACCCGACGCGACACCACCCCCGGTTCAGCCAGCACCACCGCGCTACCCCGGCCCCACCAACGAGATCCTCCACCTGGACCAGGTCAGATTCCGCCGACGGAACGAGCGCCTCAGGCAGTGAGGCCGAGGGTCTCCATCCGCGCCTTGTGGGCATCGGTGAGCCGGGTGAACAGCTCCGACAGTTCCTCCAGGGACATCCCGCTGCCTGAGCCGTCGGCTACGAGGAACTTCTCCAGCTGGTCGTTCTCCGCGATCGTCAGCTGCGCCTGAGTGATGGCTTCGCCGACCAGGCGCCGTCCCCACAGGGCGAGCGTGCTCGCGACCCGGCTGTCCGCGGCGATGGCGTCGCGCAGCTGCGTCTCGACGTAGTCGGCCTGCTCGTTGTCGCCCAGCACCTCCAGCATCAGGGTCCGGCTCTCCGGGTCGACCCACTGGGCGCACTCGCGGTAGAAGTCGGTGGCGATCGACTGCCCGGCGTACGCCTTCATCAGGCCCTCGGTCCAGTTCTTCGGCTTCGTACGGCGATGCCACTCGTCGACCGCATCGACCACCGGCTCCATCGCCCGCTGCGGGTCGGCGCCCAACTGCCGCAGTCGCTCCGACAACGCCTGATAGTGCTCGAATTCGCGCACCGCGAACGCCGCCATGGCTTCCGTGCGCCCGACTCCGGGCGCCATCCCGGCGTCCTCGACCGTGGCGAAGAAACTCTTCAGCTCGCCGTAGGCGAGCACCCCCAGCAACGCCGTCACACCTGACCGGAAGACCGGGTCCTGCAGGTCCGCGTCGGTGGGTCGTTCGTCGGAGGTCTGCGTGGGCGAGTCGGTCATCACGCGATGCTATCGGGGCGGATGGGGAACTACCGGTAGACTGCAGGTTGTCAAGAGGTGCCCGGTCGGCATACGACACGTTCGACATCAACTTCGCCAGCGCACGCGCGCCGGCAGCGACATCCCCCGATCGGCTCCCCCAACCACTCACCGTGGCGCGACCCTGCGTCCGCACGCGTGGGGCCGTTCGATAAGGAATCGCGTCATCATGACGACCCAGCCCGACCACATCACCCTGCCCGACGACGACGGCGACGACGTGGGCACCTACGTGCCCGAGGCCGCTGGTCCCGTGACCCCGCCCAGCTTCTCCGACTTCGGGGTGCACCCGCTGATCGTGCAGGCGCTGGCCGATTCAGGTATCCACGCACCGTTCCCGATCCAGGCCATGACCCTGCCGGTCGCTCTCGGCGGCCACGACATCATCGGCCAGGCCAAGACCGGCACCGGCAAGACGCTCGGTTTCGGGGTGCCGCTGCTGCACCGCATCGTCTCCCCCACCGACCCCGGGTACGACGACCGCCCGGCGCCGGGCAAGCCCCAGGCCCTCGTCGTCGCGCCGACGCGTGAGCTCGCCAATCAGGTGATGGGCGACATCAAGACCGCTGCCTCGCTGCGGGGCATCCGCGTGACCGCGATCTACGGTGGCCGTGCGTTCGAGCCGCAGCTCGAGGCGTTGCGCGCCGGTGTCGAGGTCGTCGTGGGCACCCCCGGCCGCCTCATCGACCTGGCCGGCCAGGGCCACCTCGACCTGTCCTACGTCCAAACCGTCGTCCTCGACGAGGCCGACGAGATGCTCGACCTGGGGTTCCTGCCCGACGTGGAGAAGCTTCTGGCGATGACCCCCGCGTCGCGCCAGACGATGCTCTTCTCCGCGACGATGCCCGGAGCAGTCGTGGCCCTCGCGCGTCGCTACATGACCCAGCCCACCCACATCCGCGCGATCAACGAAGAGGGCGACTCCGGGCACACCGTCGCCGCGATCGAGCAGTTCGTCTACCGCGCGCACGCCATGGACAAGGTGGAGATGCTGGCGCGCATCCTGCAGGCACGCGAACGCGGCCTGACCATCGTCTTCAGCCGTACCAAGCGCACCGCCGCCAAGGTGGCCGATGACCTGCGCGAGCGCGGTTTCGCCTCGGCGTCGCTGCACGGCGACCTGGGACAGGGTGCCCGCGAGCAGGCGCTGCGCGCGTTCCGTGCCGGCAAGATCGACATCCTGGTGGCGACCGACGTCGCGGCCCGCGGCATCGACGTCGAACACGTGACGCACGTCGTCAACTACCAGTGCCCCGAGGACGAGAAGACCTACCTGCACCGCACCGGCCGCACCGGTCGTGCGGGCAACACCGGTGTCGCGGTCACCTTCGTGGACTGGGACGACCTCCCGCGCTGGGGCCTGATCAACAAGGCTCTCGACCTGGGCATCCCCGACCCCGCGGAGACCTACTCCTCCTCCCCGGAGCTGTACTCCGACCTGGACATCCCTACCACGGCCACCGGCAGGCTGCCCCGCTCCGAGCGCACCCGCGCCGGGCTGGACGCCGAGGTCCTCGAGGACCTCGGCGAGACCGGCAAGGCGCACCGGGCACCGTCCCGCGGCGGCAACGACCGCTCACGCGGCGACCGCGGCGGACGCGACGGCCAGCGCGGTGGAGACCGCACCGGCGGAGGTCAGGGCAGCGCACCGGCCGCCTCGGGTGACCGTCCGGCACGTTCGCGCAACCGCCGTCGTACCCGTGGCGGGTCGCCGCAAGGCTCCTGAGCCCGGTGCCGCCGGACCGGCGTAGCGTCGTGGCATGACCTCGACACAGACTCCACTCGGCAGCGGATTCGGCGCGGACTCGACAGCGGCTCAGGTCCTCGAGGGCGTCGACCTGCACGGTCGGCGTGCCCTCGTGACCGGCGGTTACTCCGGCATAGGCATCGAGGGCGTCCGCGCGCTCGACGCTGCCGGGGCACAGGTGGTCGTACCCGCCCGGCGGGTGGACGAGGCGCGCGAGGCGCTGGCCGACGTCCCCGACGTACAGGTCGTGCCGCTCGATCTCAGTGATCTTCAGAGCGTGCGCGCGGCGGCCGAAGGTCTTGCTGCGCAAGGCGATCCGTTCGACATCGTGATCGCCGGAGCGGGCGTGATGGCATCGCCCTACCAACTGGTCGGTGACGGCTGGGAGAGCCAGTTCGCGACCAACCACCTCGGTCACTTCGCCCTGGTGAATCGGCTGTGGCCGCACCTGGCCGACGGCGCCCGAGTGGTCAGCGTGTCCTCGGTCGGCCACCACCGCAGCGGGATCCGTTGGGACGACATGTGGTTCGCGGGCGGTTACGACAAGTGGGACGCCTACGGGCAGTCCAAGACCGCGAACGCGCTCTTCGCCCTCGAGCTGGACCGTCTCGGCGCGGACCGCGGCATCCACGCGTACTCACTGCACCCGGGCGGGATCCTCACGCCGCTGCAGCGGCACCTGCCGAAGCAGGAGCAGATCGCGATGGGCTGGATCGACGAGCACGGGACGCCGAGCGATGTCTTCAAGACGACCGAGCAGGGCGCAGCCACTCAGATCTGGGCCGCCACGTCAGCCAAGCTCGATGACCATGGCGGCGTCTACTGCGAGGACTGCGACATCGCGCCGATGGCCGACGGTGAACGGCGTGTGGGCGTCAAGCCGTGGGCGCACGACCCGGAGCAGGCGCAGCGCCTGTGGCAGCTGTCGGCAGAGCTGACCGGGGTCGACGCCTTCGCCTGAGCCCGCACCCACGACGAACAGGGTCGCGGCGCGCTCGATGGAGCGCGCCGCGACCCTGTTCGTGTCAGAGCCTGAGCAGAATCAGGCGGAGATGGTGCTGGTGTCGATCACGTAGCGGTAGCGCACCTTGCCGTCCACGACCTTGTCGTAGGCCGCGTCGACCTCGTCGGCACCGATGACCTCCACGGTCGCGCCGAAGTCGTGCTTGGCGCAGAAGTCGAGCATTTCCTGGGTCTCGGGGATGCCGCCGATGTTGGACCCGGCGACCACCTTGCTGCTGCCGATCAGCAGACCCGGTGCGATCTCGTACTTCTTGGGCGGCAGGCCCACCGAGACGAGCACGCCACGGGCCTTCAGCAGCCCCACGTAGTCCTCCATGGGCAGATCGGCGCTCACCGTGTTGAGGATGATGTCGAAGTAGCCCTTGAGGTCCTCGAAGACCTTCCCGTCCTTGGTGGCGAGGTGCTTGGTCGCGCCGAGCTTGACCGAGTCGTCGGCCTTGTCGGTGGTGCGCGACAGCACGGTCACCTCGGCGCCCATGGCGGCCGCGATCTTGACGCCCATGTGGCCGAGGCCGCCCATGCCGATGACGGCGACCTTGGTGCCAGGAGCGGCGCCCCAACGGCGCAGCGGGGAGTACGTCGTGATGCCGGCGCACAGCAGCGGCGCGGCGACGTCGAGACCCAGGCCCTCGGGGATGGTGAGGACGAAGCGCTCGGAGACGACGACGCCCTGGGCGTAGCCGCCCTTGGTCTTCTCACCGTCGTAGCCGGTGCCGTTGTAGGTCATCACGGCGCCCTTGACGCAGTGCTGCTCGTAGCCCTCCTTGCAGAACTCGCACTCACCGCAGGAGTCGACCATGCAGCCGACGCCGACGTGGTCGCCGACCTTGACGCGGGTCACGGCGTCACCGACCTCGGCGACGACGCCCGCGATCTCGTGGCCGGGCACCATCGGGAAGATGGCGGTGCCCCACTCCTCACGGACCTGGTGGATGTCGCTGTGGCAGATACCGGCGAACTTCACGTCGATGCGGACGTCGTCGTCGCGCAGCGCGCGAAGCTCGACGGGGCCGGCCTCGAACGAGCCGCTGGGCGACGCGACGGACAGGGCAGGAGTTGTTGTCATATCACCGACGTTACGACCGCGCGGGGGTCTCACGCCAATCAGGTGAGCCTTGTCACTCCTACGGTTCGAGTGCGGCCCAGGACTGCTGTTCCGGACCCATGAGCTGGCCCTCCGGGCAGTGCCGGCGGTAGTCGCACCACCGGCACAGCGCCGACGGGCGGGGCGCGAACACGGGCGATTCGACGCCCAGCTTGGCGTACGACGCGTCGGCCGCTCGCAGGTCGCGCCCGATGGACTCCGCCTCGGCGGCCTTGCGTTCCAGCGACTCCGGCGTGTGCTCGTGAGCCACGACCTCGCGAGTCGGCACGTGGTGCGGTTCGACGCGGGTGCACGCGCGTCGGAAGAGCCGCGCCACTGCCTGCGCGTAGAACGCCAGCGCCAACGACGTCCGCGCGTCGTCGCGCCCGAGCGGCCGCCGCGAGGTCTTGTAGTCGACGACCACCAGCTCGCCGTCACGGTCGTCCAGCCGGTCGATCCGACCGGTGAGCGCCAAGGTGGCGGTCTTCAGCCCCACCGTGCGCTCGATCCCCGCGGGCTGGGTGCTGCGATCGCTCTCGCGCAGGTAGTCCAGCACCTCGTCCGTGATCCGCGCACGCCAGCGCGCCGACTGCTCGGCGTCGCGGAACCCCACGTCGATCCAACTGGTGCGCACCAGTTCCCGCACGGCGTCCGGGGTGCGGGCATGCTCGGGCAGGTCCCAGAAGTCCCGTAGCACGTTGTGCACGACCAGGCCGACCGAGGTGTGCGCACGCTGTGCACGACCGGGCGGAGAGGGCCGGTCCAGGTAGCGCATCCGGTAGGCGCGCGGGCAGTCCAGCCACATCGACAGCTTGCTCGGGCTCGCGGAGTAGAGCCGCGCGGGAAGGCCGGGGATCTCGGTCTGCGTCGGCGTCTCGGATCCGCTCATGGCCACAGGATCCCGGTCGGGGAGGTCGCCTGTGCCGCGATCGTCTCGAGCACCTGCGGCGTCGTGGTGTTCTCGCCGAGCCGGTTGTCCTTGCCGCTGCCGTGGTAGTCGCTGGAGCCGGTGACGAAGAGCCCCAGCTCGCTCGCCAACTCCCCCGCGCGACGGCGCGAGGCGTCGTCATGATCGCGGTGGAAGACCTCGATGCCGCCCAGGCCGGCGTCGGCCATCTCGCGGATGACGCTCTCGTCCACCACCCGGCCGCGCTGATGGGCCAGCGGATGGGCCATCACAGGCACACCACCGGCTGCGCGCACGAGCTCGACCGTACGGGCGGGGTGCGGCGCGTAGTGCGACACGTGATACTTCCCACTCGACGCCAGGTAGGTCGCAAAGGCCTCGTTGCGGTCGGCGACCACACCGGCGACGACCATGGCGTCGGCGATGTGCGGGCGCCCCAGCGTCGCGCCGGGCGCGGCCTGGGCACGCACCTGCTCCCAGGTGAGACCGGTGTCCGGGGTGAGCAGGTCGACCATCCGGCGCGCGCGGTGCTCGCGGGAGTCGCGGGCGTGGTCCAGCTCACGCGTGAGCGGCTCACTGCTCGGATCGATCAGGTAGCCCAGCAGATGCACGCTGATGCCGCCGACCGAGCAGGAGATCTCGATACCGCGGACCAGGGCCACCCCCTGCTCGTGCACCGCCGACGCCGCCTGCTGCCAGCCACTGGTGGTGTCGTGGTCGGTGAGCGCGACGACGTCCAACCCGGCGACCGCGGCCGCGGCCATCACCTGCTGAGGCGCCTCCGTGCCGTCGCTCTCGGTGGAGTGGGTGTGGAGGTCGATGCGCACACCTTCGACCCTATCGAGACCCGCCGACACGCCTTCGGTCATGCACAGAGCAGTTGCCCGTCTTTGTCAGACTGGAGCGATGACCTCACCGCCCGCACCCACCCCCGGCGCGCCCGCCGGGTCCGAGGTCACGATCCCCATCCGCCGCCAGGTCACGCCGCCGAGCGTGCACCAGACCGTGCGCCTGATGTACGCCGGAGCCGTCCTCAGCGTGCTCGCCGCGTTGGTGGAGCTGCACGCGCGCGACGACATCCGCGCCTCCCTCGAGCGGCACAACGCGCACACCGGAGGCCGCCGGCTCGGCGCCCACGACATCAGCGACGCCGCCGGCTTCACCGTCTCGTTCATGGTCTGCGCCGCGATCCTCAGCGCGATCCTGTGGCTGGCGTTGGCCTGGGGCATCCGGCACGGCTCGCGCAGGGCCCGCCTCTTCGGCACGGTGCTGGCGGTGCTGTGCGTCCTCAAGGTCTACGGCACGATCACCCAGGGCGGCACCCCCGTGCTCGGGGTGCTGGTGGACCTGGCGCAGCTCGCGGTGGCCGTGGCGGTGACGGTCCTCATGTGGAGCAGGCGCAGTGCCGCCCACTTCGAGCCACCGGCGCGAGATCTAGGGTGACCGCCATGCCGACCGCTCGTGCGCGCCTGGCGCCCCTCCTCATCCTTCTTGCCACCTGCTCCGTCGCGGCCTGCGGCTCCAGCGGAAGCACGACGCCGCAGACGCCGTCCTACCCGACCTCCTCGGTCCCCCTCGGGGGCACGACCGCCTCCTCCAGCACCAGCGCGTACGCCGGCAGCACCGTCAGCGCGGACAAGTCCTTCTCGGTCGTGCTCCCGATCGGGTGGAAGCCGGTCAAGAGTTCCGCGTCCGGGGTGGTGATCTTCGTGCAGGCGCCCACCGCCACGCACGGGGTGCGCACCAACTTCAGCGTGCTGCGCCAGCAGGCGCCGCCCGGGGTGGCTCTGGCCGACGTCGTCGCACAGAGCCAGGCGAGCCTGCAGCAGGGCGGGTACGCCGTGACGGCCGCCTCCCCCACGACGGTCGGCGGCATCGAGGGCCAGGGGCTGACCGCCACCCGGACGGTGCAGGACAAGCAGATCAGCGAACGGCAGTACTTCGTCCAGCAAGGGTCGGCGATCTACATCACCACGATGACCTCCTCGGCACCCGACGCGGCCGCCGCGACCGCCGCGCAGACGGGCATCTTCGGTAGCTGGGCTTGGAGTCGTTCCTAGCCGGTGCGACGATGCCGGTATGAGTGAGAAGCAGCCGGCGGCCGAACATCGCAGCAAACCCACGAGCGCGCAGTTCCGTTCGTTCGTGGCCTCCGGGTGGGCACCGCGCCCGGATCAACCCACCCCGCGCGAGCCCGTGGCCGACCACACCGGTGCGCGCCGCGACGCACTCGGAGCCCGGTTCCCAGGCGAGCGACTCGTCATCCCCGCCGGAGGGCTGAAGGTCCGCAGCAACGACTGCGACTACGTCTTCCGGCCACACACCGCGTTCGCGCACCAGACCGGCCTCGGCAGCGACCGCGAGCCCGACGCGGTGCTCGTGCTGGAGCCGACCGAGGACGGCGGCCACGAGGCGACGATCTACTTCCGCCCGCTCGCCGGCCGCGACACCGAGGAGTTCTTCGGCGACTCCCGCTACGGCGAGTTCTGGGTGGGTGCCCGCCCTCGACTGGAGGACGTGGAATCCGAGCTCGGCATCGGCGCACGGCACATCGACGAGCTCAAGGACGCGGTGTCCAAGGACGCCGGCGAGGTGACCGTGCGGGTGGTGCGCGACGCCGACGCGGAGGTCACCGCGCTGATCGACGAGATCCGTGCGCAGACCGTGCAGACCCAGCAGCAGGCCGGCGACGACGACGACCGCGACCGGCACGAGCTGGACGACGAACTGGCCCGGGTGCTGTCCACCCAGCGTCTGGTCAAGGACGACTTCGAGATCGACCAGATGCGCGCCGCCGTCAGCGCGACCGCCCGCGGTTTCGAGTCCGTGATCGCCGACCTTCCGGACGCCGTACGCCGTGGGCGGGGCGAGCGCTGGGTGGAGGGTGTCTTCGGGCTCACCGCGCGTCACGAGGGCAACGGCGTGGGGTATGACTCGATCTGCGCCGCCGGCGACCACGCGACGACCCTGCACTGGATCCGCAACACCGGTGAGATCAAGGAGGGCGACCTGCTGCTGCTGGATGCCGGCGTCGAGGTCGACGCGCTCTACACCGCCGACATCACCCGCACCTTCCCCGTGACCGGCCGCTTCTCCGACGCCCAGCGCAAGGTCTACGACGCGGTCTACGCCGCGCAGGAGGCGGGGCTGGCCGCCGTACGACCCGGAGCCACGTTCGCCGACATCCACGCGGCGGCGATCCGGGTCATCGCCCAGACGCTCTTCGACTGGGGGCTGCTTCCGGACGGCGTCGACGTCGAGGCGACCCTGGACAAGGAGAACGGCCAGTACCACCGCCGCTGGATGGTGCACGGCACCAGCCATCACCTGGGCCTGGACGTGCACGACTGCGCGCGGGCCCGCGACGAGGACTACATGCAGGGCAGGCTGACCCCCGGCATGATCGTGACCGTCGAGCCCGGCCTGTACTTCAAGGCCGACGACGAGCTGATCCCGCCGGAGCTGCGCGGGATCGGCGTGCGCATCGAGGACGACGTGCTGGTCACGGCCACCGGCCACGAGAACCTGTCGGCGGCCATGCCCCGGGCCAGCGCCGAGGTCGAGGACTGGATCGCGCGCGTCTGGGCCGAGCGCTCCTAGTCCCTCAGGCGTGACCGGCGTTGTTGCCCGGCTCGCCGGGCAGCTCCGGCCCGGTGTCGCCGGGCACGGCGTCCTTCGCGTCCTCCTCGCTGATGCGCACACCGGCGAGCGGGTCGCCGCCGGCGGTGCCGGGCTCCTCGCTGACGGGCTGCTGGGTGTCGGTGTTCGGGTCTTCGGTGGTCGGCTCGTCGATGTCGCTCATGCGTTCGACGCTAACAGCAGCCGCCGACGTCGCACCGTTACGCTCCCGGCATGACAGTGCCCGTCACGCCCGTCACGGCCGCCGCGCCCGCCGCCTTCGGCAAGTCCGCCATCTGCTGGGTGCAGGTCGACGGCCGGGACTGGCCGGTCTGGTACGCGCCGCTGGGCGACGTCGCGTACGTCGTGTCGGGCCCGGGTGAGCAGGAGCTGCCCGCCCTTCCGGCGAGCGTGTCGATCACGTTGCGCGCCAAGGACACCCGTGAGTACGCCGGCAGATTCACCGCGTCAGCGACCCGGCTCCACCCCGGCGACGAGGAGTGGGACGAGGCCGTCGGGGCGCTGCGGCCGGCGCGGCTGAACCCCCCCGACGCCGATCCGGCCGCACGCTGGTCGCGGGACGGCGCGGTCTGGGCGCTGCGACCGGATTTCGACGCGCCCGCGCCGGTCGCGCCCGACGCACCGAGTGGCGCCCGCGAACCCGCACCGACCACTGCGACCACCCGCGGGCGGATGCCCGGTCACCTCGGAAAGCGTCGGCGACGCGAGGGCTAACCTGTCCACCGTGAGTTCACTGACTCGCGTGTTCATCGCGCGCATCTCCGGCCTGACGGTCCTCGATCCCCTCGGGGATCAGGTCGGGCGCGTGCGCGACGTGGTCGTCGTGTTCGCCTCGACGGGTGCCCTGCGCGCCATCGGCCTGGTCATCGAGGTGCCCGGCAAGCGGCGGGTCTTCGTGCCCATGACCCGGGTCACCAGCATCGACGCGGGCGCCGTCATCACCACGGGCCTGGTCAACATGCGCCGCTTCGAGCAGCGCACGAACGAGACCCTCGTGCTCGCGGAGCTGCTCGATCGCGAGGTCAACGTGCGCGACGAGGACGAGGTCTTCACCGGTCTGGTGGAGGACCTGGAGATCGAGCAGAACGCCCGCCGCGACTGGATGGCCACCAAGGTCTTCGTGCGCCGCTCCATCCCCGTCTCGGCCGCCTCGAAGGCGATGTCCCGGCTCACCCGGCGGCGCAGCGGCACCACGGTGCTGGTGCCCGTCAGCGACGTCACCGGCCTGCGCCGTCAGCCTGAGGCGCAGAGCGCCGAGCGGCTCCTGGAGACCTACGAGGACCTGCGCGTCGCCGACCTGGCCGAGGTCATCCACGACCTCACCCCCAAGCGCCGCGGCGAGGTCGCCGCCGCGCTGGACGACGACAAGCTCGCCGACATCATGCAGGAGCTGCCCGAGGACGACCAGGTCGAGATCATGACCGGCCTGGACGTCGAGCGTGCCGCCGACGTGCTGGAGGCGATGGAGCCCGACGACGCCGCCGACCTGCTCGCCGACCTGCCGCCCGCGCAGGCCGAGCAGCTGCTGCAGCGGATGGCGCCCGACGAGGCCGAGCCGCTGCGTCGCCTGATGGAGTACGACGAGAACACCGCCGGCGGTCTGATGACCACCGATCCCGTGGTCCTCGGCCCGGAGGCCACCATCGCCGAGGCCCTGGCACTCGTGCGCCGCGAGGAGGTCGCGCCCGCGCTGGCGTCCTCGATCTTCGTGTGCCGTCCGCCGCTGGAGACCCCCACCGGGCGGTTCATCGGCGTCGTGCACACCCAGCGGCTGCTGCGCGAGCCGCCGGCGTCCGCGGTCGGGATGATCATCGACAAGACCGTCGAGCCGGTCGCCGACGACGCGCCCCTCGGTCACGTGACCCGCACGCTCGCGACGTACAACCTGGTGAGCCTGCCGGTGGTTGACGACGCGGGCCGACTGCTCGGCGCCGTCACCGTCGACGACGTGCTCGACCACATCCTCCCCGAGGACTGGCGGGAGGCCAGGCACGAGGGCCGCCGCTACACGCAGGCATCCGGGTCGGACGCGGCGAGCGCGTCATGACCGACCTCGACACCGGCCGCAAGCGTCGCGGCGGACGCTCCCGCGCGACCCACGAGCGGCGCGAGCGCGACCGCATCGACCAGCCCCAGGAGATCCGCCGGGGGTTCCTGCCGAAGTTCCGGCCCGACGGTGACCGGTTCGGGGTCCTGAGCGAGCAGTTCGCTCGGTTCATGGGCACCGCGACGTTCCTGATCTGGATGAGCGTCTTCGTCATCGTCTGGCTGGCCTGGAACACGTTCCTGCCCCACTCGCTCCAGTTCGACCCGCGCAAGCTCAACTACACCCTGCTCACGCTCATCCTCAGCCTGCAGGCGTCGTACGCCGCACCGCTGATCCTCCTGGCGCAGAACCGCCAGGACGACCGCGACCGGGTCGCGCTGGAGCAGGACCGCAACCAGAACGCGCGCAGCCTCGCCGACACCGAGTTCCTCACCCGTGAGGTGGCCTCGTTGCGGGTCGCGATGCGCGAGACGGCTACCCGCGACTTCGTGCGGTCCGAGCTGCGCTCGCTGCTGGAGGAGATGGAGGAGCGCGGCCACCTGCGCGCCGCCGACGAGACGGGCCCGTCGACGTCCGGCTCCCCCACCAGCAAAGGCTGACCCGATCGGGCGGTTCTACACTTGTGGCATGCCCACCCCTACGGTCGACGCCGTTCGTGATGCCCTCTCCCGTGTCCAGGACCCGGAGATTCACCGACCCATCACCGAGCTCGGCATGGTCGAGAGCGTGGACGTCAGCGACAGCGGCCACGTCACCGTCACCATCCTGCTCACGATCTCCGGCTGCCCGCTGAAGGCCAAGCTCACCACCGACACCACACAGGCGGTGCAGACGGTCGAGGGTGTGACCGGCGTCGACGTACGCCTCGGCGTGATGAACGACGAACAGCGCGGCGCGCTCAAGGACCACCTGCGCGGGGGCGCCCAGGAGCGGGAGATCCCGTTCGCCAAGCCCGGATCGCTGACCCGCGTGTATGCGGTGGCATCCGGCAAGGGCGGCGTCGGAAAGTCCTCCGTCACCACCAACCTGGCGGCCTCGCTCGCGAAGCAGGGCCTGCGGGTGGCCGTGGTCGACGCCGACATCTACGGCTTCTCGGTGCCGCGGATGATGGGTGTGGAGCGCAAGCCCACCCAGGTCGACGACATGATCCTGCCCCCGGACAGCCACGACGTGAAGGTCATCTCGATCGGGATGTTCGTGCCGGGCAACCAGCCCGTGGTGTGGCGCGGCCCGATGCTGCACCGGGCGCTGCAGCAGTTCCTGGCCGACGTCTTCTGGGGTGACCTCGACATCCTGCTGCTCGACCTGCCGCCGGGCACCGGCGACATCGCCATCTCGGTCGCTCAGCTCATCCCCAACTCCGAGATCCTCGTGGTCACCACCCCCCAGCAGGCGGCTGCCGAGGTGGCCGAGCGAGCCGGGGCGATCGCGCTGCAGACCCACCAGCGCGTCGCCGGCGTCATCGAGAACATGTCCTGGCTGGAACTGCCCGACGGCAGCCGTCAGGAGATCTTCGGCAGCGGCGGCGGCGCCGCGGTCGCCGCCTCGCTCAGCCGCGCGATCGGTGCGCCGGTCGAACTGCTCGGCCAGGTGCCCCTGGACACCAACCTGCGCGAGGGCGCCGACGAGGGTCTGCCGGTCGTGCTGCGCAACCCCGACAGCGCGGCTGCCGTCGCTCTGCGCGGCATCGCGGCGGGCCTCGGAAGTCGCTCGCGCGGTCTCGCCGGGCGCTCCCTCGGTCTGACTCCCGCCGGGCGGTAGTCCGTCCCGCTGCTGCTCGCGGAATGCTTGACCTCCGGGCAGGGTTCGCACTGATAGTGATTCCTACCCCGACCGGGGCGCAGAGGACGCAGTGCAGCACTCGAGAGGAACGGCCATGAGCGACGACCACCAGCAGCAGGCCAACATCGGGGTCGTCGGCCTCGCGGTGATGGGATCGAACCTGGCGCGCAACCTGGCGTCCCGGGAGGGCAAC
Source organism: Allobranchiibius sp. GilTou38 (assembly GCF_017565325.1). Taxonomy (NCBI): domain Bacteria; kingdom Bacillati; phylum Actinomycetota; class Actinomycetes; order Micrococcales; family Dermacoccaceae; genus Allobranchiibius; species Allobranchiibius sp. GilTou38. The sequence goes on from NZ_JAGEKN010000004.1 coordinate 320,192, forward strand.
ACCGTCGCGGTCTTCAACCGCACCCAGGCACGCACCGACGATCTCGTGCGCGAGCACGCCGACGCCGGTTTCGTGGCGTCGGAGACGATCGAGGACTTCGCGGCCTCCCTGGCCAAGCCGCGTACGGCGATCATCATGGTGCAGGCCGGCGCGGGCACGGACGCCGTGATCGACCAGCTCGCCGACCTCTTCGAGGAGGGCGACATCATCGTGGACGGCGGCAACGCCAACTTCCAGGACACCATCCGGCGCGAGAAGCAGCTGCGCGAACGCGGCCTGAACTTCGTCGGCACCGGCATCTCCGGCGGCGAGGAGGGCGCGTTGCACGGCCCGTCGATCATGCCGGGCGGCTCCGCCGAGGCGTGGGAGACCCTCGGGCCGATCCTGCGATCCATCGCCGCCGTCGCCGAGGGCGAGCCGTGCGTGACCCATGTCGGCACCGACGGCGCCGGGCACTTCGTGAAGATGGTGCACAACGGCATCGAGTACGCCGACATGCAGCTCATCGCCGAGGCGTACGACCTGCTCCGGCGCGTCGGCAGGCACTCCACGAGCGAGGTCGCGCAGATCTTCACCGACTGGAACGACGGCGATCTGGAGTCCTACCTGATCGAGATCACCGCGGAGGTCCTGAAGCAGACCGACGCCGACACCGGCGAGCCACTGGTCGACGTCATCGAGGACCAGGCCGGCTCCAAGGGCACCGGCGTGTGGACCGTGCAGAACGCCGTCGGCCTCGGCATCCCGGTGTCCGGTATCGGCGAGGCGGTCTTCGCCCGCGCGGTCTCCTCCAAGCCGACCCAGCGGGCGGCCGTCCGGAAGACCGCGGCATCACGGCCGCAGATCCAGGAGGTCGGTGAGGGCTTCGAGGACGACGTGCGCGCCGCGCTCTACGCCTCGAAGGTGGTCGCCTACGCGCAGGGTTTCGACCTGATCATCGCCGGGGCCAGGGAGTACGACTGGGACATCGACCTCGGCGACATGGCGAAGATCTGGCGCGGCGGCTGCATCATCCGCGCCCAGTTCCTCAACCGGATCGTCGAGGCGTACGAGAAGAACCCCGACCTGGAGACCCTGCTCGAGGACCCCTACTTCGCGAACGCGGTCGCCGAGGGTGACGCGGCGTGGCGGCGCATCGTAGGCATCGCTGCCGCCTCGGGCATCCCGGCGCCGGGCTTCTCCTCTGCGCTCGCCTACTACGATGCGCTGTCCTCCGACCGGCTGCCGGCCGCGCTCGTGCAGGGGCTGCGCGACTTCTTCGGCGCGCACACCTACCAGCGGGTGGACAAGAAGGGCACGTTCCACACGTTGTGGTCCGGTGACCGCACCGAGATCGAGACGGAGCCCTCCACGCATTGAGGGCTGCCGGGCGCCCTCAGGTGGCGTCGACGTCGTACGGCGTGGCGCGGTCCGGATCCCACCGGCGGTGGTCCTCGTGCGCGACGATCCCGTCGTGGCCGAGGTAGGGCGCCTCCTCGGTCGGCTCGCCGGAGTCCTCGTCGTCGTAGAGCGCCTGGCGGATGATCTTGCGCGGGTCGTACTGGCGAGGGTCGTACTGGCGCCAGTCGATGTCCTCGAAGTCCGGCCCGAGCTGGTCCTTCAGGTTGCCCTTGGCGCCGTTGGCCATGTCACGGGCCTGCCGGACGAACGTGCGCAGCTTCTCCAGGTACTCCGGCATCCGCTCCGGCCCGATCAGGACCATGGCGGCGACGAGCAGGATCAGCAGTTTCCACGACGTGATCCCGAACATGTCACCATCCTTTCTGCGAGCCTCAGTTGTTGGTCGATGCGCTGGTCTGCACTGCGACACTACGGCTGCCGCCGTTGCTCGCGATCGTCAAGGTCACCGTGGCGCCGATCGGCTTGGAGCGCAGAGCCACGATGAACGCGGTCGGACCGGCCACCTTGACCCCGTCGACCGCGGTGATGACGTCGCCGGTGGCCACGCCGGCACGCTGCGCCGGGCCGCCTGCATCCACGCCCCCGACGCGCACTCCCGTCCCGTCGTAGTCCGTGTCGACCTGGATCCCGATGCTGGGGTGCTCCGCCTTGCCGGTCCTGATCAGCTGGTCCACCGTGCGCTGCACCTGTGCCGACGGGATCGCGAACCCCACCCCGATGTTGCCGCTCTGCTGGCCGTCCGACGCGCTGCTGCCCCCCGTACTGGCGATCGCCGAGTTCACGCCCACGACCCGCCCGTGCATGTCGAGCAGCGGGCCGCCGGAGTTGCCGGGGTTGATCGCGGCATCGGTCTGCACCGCGTTGAGGTAGGACACGTCCGACATCGACTGTCCGGTGGTGACCGGCCTGTTCAGCGCGCTCACGATGCCGGTGGTGACCGAGCCGGTCAGCCCGAGCGGCGCGCCCACCGCGATGACCGACTGCCCCACGATGAGCGCGTCGGAGTCGCCGTACCGCAGGGTGGGCAGGGTGCCGTGGGAGACCTTGATGACAGCCAGGTCGTACGACGCGTCGGCACCGATGATGCGGGCGCTCGCCGTGGAGTTGTCGGAGAACTGCACGGTCAGCCGGCCGGTCGAGCCGGCGCCCTCCGCGACGTGGTTGTTGGTGACGATGTAACCGTCGGAGCGGATCACGAAACCGGACCCGGTGCCGACGGGTTTGCCGGTGGAGTCGGCGATCTGGATGGTGACCACGCTGGGCAGCGACCGCTTGGCGATGGCGCTGACCTGCTCACCGCCCGCCACGTCCGCGGTATCCGTGCGGTCGTAGTGGTGGGTGATGAGCGAGCCGCCGACGCCACCGACCGCACCGGCGAGGAGCGCGAGCACCAGCGCGCCCCCGGCGAGCAGCCCCGCGCGGCCCTTGCGGGGCGACGTCGGCTGCGGGACAGGCGGCGGCCCGGGCACATGGAACGGTGGTCGAGGTCCATGGGGTGCACCGCCGGGCATGGGATCCGGGCTCGGCGGGTCGAACGGCGTCATACCGGCGATTGTCGCCTACGACACGGGTCAGTGGCCGCCGGACCGCACCATCGCCGCGCGCACGACAGGATCGGCCACCGGCTCGGTGCCGGAACCGCTCGAGGCCCGGGGCAGCTGCCGTACGACCGAGGACCCTCCCCGTTGCATCTGACCCGGCGTCCCGCCGGTGGTGCCCACCGGCACCTGGACCGCGACGAGCGCGGCGCCGACGCATCCCGCCACGGCGAACACGGCGCACGCGACGGAACGCCGTGCCGATGCGTACTGCGCGGGCGCGGAGATCGCCAGGGTGGCCGGCCCCTGCGGCCGGATGGGTGCGCACTCCCGGTGCACCTCCCGCGCCATGTGCATCAGCCCGGCCGCGAGGTCGTGCTGGCCCTGATGACCCAGGGTGAAGCTGCGCATCCGCGCGATGACCTCGCGCTGCTCCTGCACGAAGGCGCGGCAGTGCAGGCAGACCGATAGATGCCGCTCGACGCCGCAGGTCCGCTCAGGGTCCAGCATCCCGTCGACGTAGTCGGACAAAACGTCCTGATCGTGCATGTCGTGCCCGTCACGCACGCGGATCATAGGGAACCCGCCGGCATCGCCGGCATGCTCAGACCCGGGCGGGTGGCAGGCGCCGTGGACGTGGTCTGCGGACGGGGCGCCCGGTGGGCCAGCGCCTCGCGCAGCTGTGCACGCCCGCGGTGGATCCTCGATCGCACCGTGCCGAGCTTCACGTCCAGGGTCGCGGCGATCTCCTCGTACGACAGGCCCTCGATGTCGCACAGCACCACGGCCGCGCGGAAGTCGGGTGCGAGCGCGTCCAGGGCCCGCTGGATGTCGTCGTCGAAGTGCGCGTCGACGTAGGTCTGCTCCGGACTGCCCTCACGGCTCGGGAGCCTCGCTGCGGACTCGTCGGAGAGGGCGTCGAAGCGGATGCGCTGCTTGCGGCGCATCTTGTCCAGGAAGACGTTGGTGGTGATGCGGTGCAGCCAGCCCTCGAACGTGCCGGGACGGTAGGAGCCGAGCGAGCGGAACACGCGCAGGAACACGTCGTGGGTGAGGTCCTCGGCATCGTGCACGTTCCCGGTCAGGCGGTAGGACAGCCGGTAGACGCGCGCGGAGTGCTCGGTGACGATCTCCTCCCAGGTGGGCGGCACCCAGCCCGGTGGCGCCTCGTCGGGCACGATCGTGCGGGTCGTCGACGGGGCATGCTGGGTCGTCATGACCTCAGCCTCGCCAGGTCCGCTGTGCGTGGGCTGTGCGGTTGCTTGGCATCCTCGATGCGGTGCATATCGCTTCAACGTACGACGGGTCCGGAATGTTCTCCCGGCGGCCGAGCAGATCGGTGCCGTATTGGTATGTGCCGCCGCGGCCCGGCAGACTGCACCCATGCAGATGCGCGCGTCAAGCTGGAGCTACGCCGAGGACTTCGTCACCGAGCCCGAGGCCGCCGCCCGCGCCCGCGAGCGGGGAGAGAAGCTCGGCGCGACCCCGATCGGCACGGGCACCGGAGCCGCGTTGCAGACCCTGGCCGCCGCGGCGCGTGCCACGTCGGTCGTCGAGGTGGGCACGGGAGCGGGAGTCTCCGGCCTGTGGCTGCTCTCCGGGATGCCGGCACGGGGGGTCCTCACGACCATCGACGTCAGCGCCGAACACCAGAGCGCGGCCCGCGAGGCCTACGCCGAGGCGGGTGTCGCGCCGCACCGGCTGCGCATCATCTGCGGCAACGCCCTCACGGTGCTCCCCCGGCTGACCGACTCGGCGTACGACATGGTGCTGGTCGACGGTCACAAGCCCGACTACCCCGTGTACGTCGAGCAGGCCCTGCGACTGCTGCGCCCAGGCGGCGTGCTGGCGATCGACAACATGCTGTGGCACGACAAGGTCGCCGACCCGGTGGCGCGCGACGAGGCCACCACCATCGTGCGCGACCTCGGCAAGTCGCTACGCGACGACCCGACGTTGCGGGTCGCGCTGCTGCCGGTCGGCGACGGCCTGCTGACCGTCGTCACCCCCGACTGACCGGGGCCCGCACAAGAACGAAGACCCCACCCGAGCGGGTGAGGTCTTCGTCGCGGATGAGGGTCGCCTCAGCCGATACAGCCCTTGATCGCATCACCGAGCGCGGCGGCCTCCTCGGCGTTCATCTCCACCACCAGCCGGCCACCGCCTTCGAGCGGCATGCGCAGCAGGATGCTGCGGCCCTCTTTGGTGACCTCGAGCGGGCCGTCTCCGGTCCGCGGCTTCATCGCCGCCATGGTGCTCCCTTCGGTGGCGTGACGCCTTCGCGCCACCCGCCACGCAGCTTTCCGAACGATCTGCTGGCCGGAACGGCCTCGCAATTGAGCCTTATTATCGCCGAACCGGGTGCGTTGCGGAAATCCGCCGCGCCCCGCACACCCGCCCGTTCCCCGAGGAGACCCCGATGACGTCCGCCGCCGAGCAGGCCGAACACCCCGTCGTAGTCACGCACACCGAGGGCGTCGCCACCGTCCGGCTGAACCGGCCCGAGGCCATGAACGCCCTGGACCTCGCGACCAAGGAGTCGCTGCTGTCCAACCTGCAGGAGCTGGCGGCGGACACGCAGGTGCGTGCCGTCGTGCTCACCGGCACCGGCAAGGCGTTCTGCGTCGGGCAGGACCTCAAGGAGCACGTCACGCAGCTGCGCAGCGGCGAGCCGCTGTCCTCGACGGTGGAGTCGCACTACAACCCGATCGCCACCCTCCTGCTCACCATGGACAAGCCGGTGATCGCCGCCGTCAACGGCATCGCCGCCGGTGCGGGTGCGTCGATGGCGTTCGCGGCCGACGCGCGGATCGTCGCGGACACCGCCGGCTTCAACACCTCGTTCGCGGCCATCGGGCTCTCCAGTGACACCGGGTCGTCCTGGACGTTGCCGCGGTTGATCGGCTACCCGGCGGCGCGCGAGCTGCTGATGTTCCCCCGGACCGTCCCGGCGCAGGAGGCGCAGCAGCTGGGGTTGGTGACCCGCCTCGTGCCGGCGGCCGAGCTGGAACAGACCGTCGCCCGGTTCGCGGCGCAGCTGGCGGCCGGGCCGACGCTGGCGTACGCCTCGATCCGGCAGGCTCTGGCCTACTCGGCCGGTCACGACCTGGAGGCGTCCCTGGCACACGAGGCGGAACTCATGGCGCGCACGGGGTCCTCGCAGGACCACGCGGCCGCGGTCGAGGCGTTCCTGTCCAAGACGCCGGCCCGCTTCGAGGGACGCTGAGGTTCAGATCGGGTTGCCGACCGGCGGCACGAAACGCAGCAGCGTCCAGGCCCACCAGACCTGCCAGCCGAGCGAGAGCAGCAGGAAGACCGCGCACCGCAGCGGGACGAGGACGCGGCGTTCGCGGCGCACCCATCCGACGCCGAGCGTGACGGGCACCAGCGGGAAGAGGAACATCGCGTAGCGGTAGGTGCTGGTCCACACGTCGACGGTCGCGACCAGGTACGCCGCGTACGCCACGGTCCAGCCCAGCAGCACCGGTCCGAGCGCGCGCGCCCACGGCCCGGTGACCATCACCACGAACGTCGCGAGCAGCGCCACGAGGACGATGACCGCCCCGACCTGGCCGAAGAGCAACTCGAAGTTGCGCACCCAGGGCACGAAGAATACGACTCCGTCAGCGCGCCAGGCGCCCTGGGTGTCGAAGTACGCCGACCGGACGCCGGTCACCCGACCGGCGATCTGCGCCCACAACAGCGCCCCCACGACGCCCGCGGCCGCCACCGCCGACATGCCGACCCAGTCGCTGCCCCGCACCGGCCGGATGCGCCGCTCGCGCCACCTCGAGACGGCCACGGCCAGGACGACCAACACCATCGGCGCGGCGATGGGACGGGTCAGGCCCATGGTGAGCGCGAGGACGGCGGCCACGACCCACTGCTCACGCTCGAGCGCCAGCAGGAAGCCCATCAGCACCAGCAGTGCCAGCGACTCGGTGTAGGTCATCTGCAGGGCGATCGCCGGCGGCAGCGCACTGAAGACCACCGCACTGGCGATCGCGGCCGGCGCGCCGATCCGGTCGCGCAGCAGCACGGCCATCACCGCCACCGCGGCGCCGCCGAGCACCAGTGACAGCAGAGAACCGGCCACCGCGAACGAGGCTCCGGTCACGAGCATCAGGCACTTCACGGCGAGCGGGTAGAGCGGCAGGAACGCCCAGGCGTTCTGCGCGACCTTGCCGTCCTGACCGACCGGCAGGTGATGCGGGTACCCGTGCGCGGCGATCTCCTGGTACCACCGCCCGTCCCACATGCGGGTCTCGTCCCAGTACGTCGCGTGGCCGCCGGAGACCCCGCCCGGAACGCCGGCGGGCGGCTGATGACGGGCCAGCCAGATCATCAGGACGGCCGAGAACGCCCGGCAGACCAGATATCCGAGCACTACCAGCGGCACCAGGCGACGGTCGGCCAGGATCCGCCAGTCGGCGCGCGCGCGTGCGACGGCGCGGGGGGCCAACAGAGCGGTCACGCGCTCGCCGCGGACCGGTGACAGTCACGCAGGTGGTCATCGACCACCCCGCAGGCCTGCATCGCGGCATACATCGTGGTGGGCCCGACGTGCGCGAAGCCCGCCGTCTTCAGCTCCTTCGCCAGCGCCACCGATTCCGGGGAGGTCGCTCGGACGTCGGCGAGCCCGGCCGGCGGGGTGTGCACAGCGGGTGCGTGCGACCAGAAGAGCTCATCGAGACCGCCGCGCTCGCGCAGCGCGAGGGTGGCACGGGCGTTGGCGCGGGCCGCCTCGATCTTGCGGCGGTTGCGCACGATCGCGGTGTCCTGCAGCAGCCGCTCGACGTCCGCGTCGTCGTACGCCGCCACGACCTGCGGGTCGAAACCGGCGAACGCAGCGCGGAACCCCTCCCGCTTGCGCAGGATCGTGAGCCAGGACAGCCCGGACTGGAACGCCTCGAGGGTTATCCGCTCCAGCAGTGCGCGCTCGCCGCGCACCGGGACACCCCATTCGGTGTCGTGATAGACGAGGTAGTCCGGGCTGGATCCCCAGGCACAGCGTGCCAATCCGTCCTCTCCGACGACCACCCCGTCGGATGTCACTGCGACTCCGCGGCCGCGACGATCTTCTTCAGCACTCCGGCGTAGAGGGCCCGGCTGATCGGGCGGCTGACCGGTCTGCTGACCGCGGCGAGCGATGCGGGCGCCGGCCGGACGTCGGTCACCCACGTCAGCTGCGACCCGGTCGACGTGGGCGTCACCGTGAAGGACACCGTGCCCGCGAGGACCTTGCCCAGTTTGCGGATGGCGAACGATCCGGGCCCACCGTCCCGCGGCGGATCCCACTCGGTGACCACCATTGGGTCGGGCATCGCCAGCGGACCGAGCCGGCTGGTCGCGGTGAAGTGCTGCCCCACCCCGGCCGGCTCGTCGCCGACCGACATCCGGGTCAGCGGGAAGTAGTCCCCGTGCCGCGACCAGTCCGAGGCGACCGCCCACACGGCGTCGGCGGAGGCGGTCGTGTCGCGCGTCATGCGGATGACGGCCATCGTTCTCAGTCCCGCCGCGGGTGCGGCGCGGAGGCATCGGCACGCAGCCGGGCGATCTCGTCGTCCCGCTCTCCGAGGGCCGCGACCAGACGGTCGAGCACGTCGTCCACCTGACCCATCCGATAGCCGCGCAGGGTCTGGTCGAAGCGCACGGACTCCACGTCCTCGACGGCGAGTCGGCCCTCGGGCAGACCGGTGTAGGGCGTCGTCGTGGTCGGCTCGTCCATATGGCCGCCGAACCAGCCGGCGATGCCCGCGAGCACGGCACCCACCAGCAGCACGAGGAGCACCAGCAGGAAGATCGTCACCGCGCCAGACTATCCGGCAGACCCGGCGCCGACTCCACGCCGCGGCTACTCCGGGCGGCTCGCGGCAATGACCGCGTTCTCCTTCACGATCGCCTGCACCGCGTCGGCCGCGGTATCGACGACCTGCAGGCGTGCGACGTCGCTGGCGGCGATCATCCCGTGCTCCAGCACGGTTGTGCCGAGCCACTGGATCATCGGCTCCCAGAACGACCGCCCGATGAGGACGACCGGGAAGCTGGTCACCTTCTGGGTCTGGGCCAGGGTGAGGGCCTCGAACAGCTCGTCGAGCGTGCCGAAACCGCCGGGCAGCACGACGTACCCCTGCGCGTACTTCACGAACATCGTCTTGCGCACGAAGAAGTAGCGGAAGTTCACGCCCAGGTCGACGTAGTCGTTGAGGCCGGACTCGAAGGGCAGCTCGATGCCGAGCCCGACACTGGTGCCGCCCGCCTCGTGCGCGCCCTTGTTGGCCGCCTCCATCGCGCCGGGTCCACCGCCGGTGATCACCGCGTAGCCGGCGTCGACGAGCAGCCGCGCGACCTCCTCGCCCATGGCGTAGAGGTCCGAGCCGGGTTTCAGCCGGGCCGAGCCGAAGACGCTGATCGCCGGGCCCAGCTCGGCGAGGGTGCCGAAGCCCTCGACGAACTCCGCCTGGATGCGCATGACCCGCCATGGGTCGGTGTGCACCCAGTCGGTGTCCTGGTCCTTGTCCAGCAGCCGCTGGTCGGTCGTCGTCGCGGGCAGGTACTTGCCCCGCATCGTGCTCGCACCCTTGCGGTGCGTACGCCGCCCGCTCACGCCAGCCACCGGGTCAGCGCCGCCAGCGCGTCCTCGATCTGCTGCTCGGGACACCGTTCGTCGTCGGTGTGCGCGAGGTTCGGATCACCGGGACCGAAGTTCACCGCCGGGATGTCCAGCGCCGCGAACCGGGCCACGTCGGTCCAGCCCTCCTTGGCCACGACGGGCAGCCCCAGCGCGTCGACGAACGCCTGGGCAGCGGGCTGGTCCAGACCGGGTCGGGCGCCGATCGCGCAGTCACCCAGCGTCACGTCGTACCCGCTGAACACCTGCTGCACGTGGGCCAGTGCCTCCTCCGCGGACTTGTCGGGGGCGAAGCGGTAGTTGACGCTGACGGTGCACACGTCGGGGATCACGTTGCCGGCGATGCCGCCGCTGATGCCCACGGCGTTGAGCGCCTCGTGGTAGTCGAGGCCGTCGACCTGCACGGTCGCCGGCTCGTACGCCGTGAGCCGCGCCAGCACGTCGCCCGCGTCGTGGATCGCGTTGTGCCCGTTCCACGGTCGCGCGGAGTGCGCCGAGGTCCCCTTCGTCACGACGTCGACCCGCAGGGTGCCCTTGCAGCCGCCTTCGATGCCGCCGTTGGTCGGTTCGAGCAGCACGGCGAACTCGGCGTCGAGCAGGTCGGGCTGCTGCTCGCCGATGCGCTTGAGGCCGTTGAACTCCTCCTCGATCTCCTCGCAGTCGTAGAAGATGAAGGTGACGTCCCGCGACGGATCGGGCACCCGCGCCGCCAGCGCGAGCTGCACCGCGACGCCGCCCTTCATGTCGGTGGTGCCGCGACCCACCAGCATCCCGTCGACGCGTCGTACGGGGATGTTGGGCGGATCGGTCAGCGGGACGGTGTCCAGGTGACCCGCCAGCACCACCCGCTCGTCACGGCCGAGTTCTGTGCGGGCGACGACCACGTTGCCGTCGCGCACGACGTCCAGGTGCGGCAGCGACAGCAGCGCGGCCTCGACCGCATCGGCGATCGCACGCTCCTGAGTGCTGACCGAAGCGATGTCGCACAGATCGGCGGTGAGGGTGACCACGTCCCGGGTCAGGTCGAGCGTGTGGATCGGCATGGGCCTCATCCTGTCCCATCGGTCACGGTGCGCCGCCGAAGCCCGGCCCACGCAACACCCCCCAGGCCCAGACGACCTGCAGGATCACGAATGCCAGACACCATCCGATCGCTCGCGCTCCCTGGCGCCTGCTGGGTCGGGCGCGGCCGGCGCCGATGAGGACGACCGCCAGGGGGAAGGCGGGCAGCAGGTAGCGCACGACGCTGGCGTTGACCAGAGCGGCCGCCGCGATGTACCCGAGGTAGGCGACCACCCAGAGGCGCAGCACCCAGCCCAGACGCTGCGCCCAGGGTCCGAGCGCCAGCGCCAGGATGCCGAGACCGACCGCCACGGCGATCGCGACGCTGACGGGGGTGGGCACGACCCGGTTCAGCTGGCTGAGCAGCGAGCCGAACGGGTGCGCCTTGTCGGTGAACTGCCAGGCGAGCTCGGTGAGGACGTAGCCGTTGCGCACGCCGGTGCGCCACCCGACGTACGCCGCCCAGATCCACCCTGCGAGCGCCGTGACCACCACCATCGCCACGATCCGGATGCGCTCGCCGCGCAGGAGTGGACGGTCCGCGCGGGCGCGCCACCGCAGCCACGCCGCGACCAGTGCGGCGACGATCAACGGCGGCCCGAGCGGCCGCGCCAGACCCACCACAGGCGCCAGAACCGTTGCTATGAGCCATTTCTCACGCGTGAGTGCCCACAGCAAGGCGCCGAGCAGCAGCATGGCCAGCGACTCGGTGTAGGCCATCTGCAGGGTCGGCGACGCCGGGCTCGCGGCCCACAGGATGGCCGCGACCGCAGCGGCCGCCGGTCCGACGAACCGCCGCAGCAGGACCACCAGCATCCCTGTCGCCGCGACGCCCAGCACCAGGCTGAGGGTCGTGGCGACGACCTCGAACGATCCGCCGGTCGCCCATATCAGGGCTCGGATCAGCCCGGGGTAGAGCGGCAGGAACGCGTACTCATTCTCGGCCACCGACCCGTCCGGGCGGTGCGGCAGCGTGGCCGGGTAGCCGTGCTCGACGATCCGGCGGTACCACTGGCCGTCCCACTGGGTGGCGACACCGAAGTAGTCGCGCGACGGGTGGTGGTAGGCGTGCTGGCCGACCCAGATGATGACCAGCGCCGAGATCGCGCGCAGCACGACGTACCCGACGCATGCGGTGAGCACCGGGTGGGTGCGCAGCACCTGACGGACGGACACGTGCGCCAGGGTCGCAGATCAGCTGAAGCCGGCGGGCTCCCGCACCGTGTACGACGCCTCGAGACGATCGCACTCGACGTCGGTGAGCTCCAGGTCGACCGCCGCGATCGCGTCGTCGAGGTGGGCGGCCTTGGTGGCTCCCACGATCGGCGAGCTCACCACGGGGTTGCGCAGCACCCACGCGAGCGCGACCTGCGCGCGGGTGACCCCGCGCTCGTCCGCGACCTTGGCCACCTCGTCGACGATCGTGCGGTCCTCGTCGCGGTAGAGCGACTTGCCGAACTCGTCGGTCTCACTGCGCGTGCTGGTGGCGTCCCAGTCGCGGGTGAGCTTGCCGCGGGCCAGCGGGCTCCAGGGGATCGACCCGACGCCCTCGTCGGCGAGCAGCGGGAACATCTCCCGCTCCTCCTCGCGCTGGAGGAGGTTGTAGTGGTCCTGCATGGTCACGAAACGGGTCCAGCCGTTCGCATCGGCGACGTGCAGCGCCTTGGCGAACTGCCACGCCCACATCGAGGAGGCGCCGACGTAGCGCGCCTTCCCCGACCGCACGACGTCGTGCAGCGCCTCGACCGTCTCCTCGATCGGCGTCTCGGGATCCCAGCGGTGGATCTGGTAGAGGTCGACGTAGTCGGTGCCGAGGCGCCGCAGGCTCTCGTCGATCTGCGTCAGCACCGCACCGCGGGAGAGGCCCGCGCCGTTCGGTCCCGGGCCCATCCGGCCGTTGAGCTTGGTCGCGATGACGACCTCCTCGCGGCGGGCGAAGTCCTTCAGTGCGCGTCCGGTGATCTCCTCGCTGGACCCGGCGGAGTAGACGTTCGCGGTGTCGAAGAAGGTGACCCCCGCCTCGATCGCCTGCCGGAAGAACGGCCGGCTGGCCTCCTCGTCCAGGCTCCAGGGGTGCGCTCCACGTTGCGGCTCGCCGTAGCTCATGCAGCCCAGCGCGATCCTGGAAACCTGCAGGCCCGTCGTACCCAGTCGGGTGTACTTCATGACTGTCGCTCCTCGCCGTCGGTTCGCTTTTCTATGCGACCGTACGCCGACACGCACCGGCCCCGCGTCGGGGACGGGCTGATACGACAGGTCGCTCACCTACCCTGGGGCCATGACGCGCAGCGCCTGGGGTCATGGCCTCACGACCACGACGTACGACGGCACCGTCCTCGACACCTGGTACCCCACCCCCCAGCTCGGTGACGCGCCCGCGGACGACCCGTACTCCACGCCGGCCCGCCTCGCCGCGCTGGCAGGCGACGACATCGCGCGCAGGGTCAAGACCGCGACGGTCTCCACCCAGGTCGACCTGGACGCGCCGCCCGCCGACGTGCCCGACGCGTACCTGCGCCTGCACCTGCTGTCCCACCGGCTCGCGCGGCCGAACTCGATCAACCTGGACGGGCTCTTCGGGGTGCTGTCCAACGTGGTCTGGACCAGCGCGGGTCCCTGCCCCGTCGAGGGGTTCGAGGAGACCCGGATGCGGTTGAAGATCGACGGGCCGGTGCATGTCTACGGCGTCGACAAGTTTCCTCGGATGACCGACTACGTCGTGCCGTCGGGCGTCCGGATCGCCGACGCCGACCGGGTCCGGCTGGGTGCGCACCTGGCGCCGGGCACGACGGTCATGCACGAGGGTTTCTGCAACTTCAACGCCGGCACGCTCGGCACCTCGATGGTGGAGGGTCGCATCGTGCAGGGCGTGGTGGTCGGCGACGGCAGTGACATCGGTGGGGGCGCCTCGATCATGGGCACCCTGTCCGGCGGCGGCAAGGAACGGGTGTCCATCGGCGAGCGCTGTCTCATCGGAGCACAGGCCGGGGTCGGTATCTCCCTCGGCGACGACTGCGTGGTCGAAGCGGGCCTCTACGTCACCGCGGGCACCAAGGTCACTCTCGACGACGACTCGGTCGTCAAGGCCCGCGATCTGTCCGGGCGATCCTCGATGCTCTTCCTGCGCGACTCCACCACCGGCGTCGTCCGATGCCGGGGTCGCCAGGGTCACGGCATCGCCCTCAACGACGTACTGCACCAGAACTGAAAGAGCCACCGTCCCCCACATGCCATTCCGCAAGAAGAAGGATCCGCACGCCCACGACCGCGAGTTCGACGGGTTGTACGACGATCACCTCGACGCCTCACGTGAGCCCGATGACGCGCACGGTTGGGACCACGACGTGGATCCCCACGATCCCGTGGCGCAGTTCGACTTCCACGACGCACCCCGCCGACGGCGCGGCTGCGGGTGGACCGCCGGCTGCCTGGTGCCGATCGTGCTCGTGGCGGCGGTGGCCGGTGGCGCGTACTACGGCTACCAGCATCTGCTGGACAACTTCGGCTCACCCACCTGCCAGTTCACCGCGAACGGCAGCTTCGAATACTCCCCCGAACAGGCCGCGAACGCCGCGACCATCGTCGACGTCGGCACGATGAAGCTGGGCCTGGAGCCACGCGCCGCGCAGGTCGCCGTCGCGACCTCGATCACCGAGTCCAAACTGCGCAACCTCACCTACGGCGACCGGGACTCCCTCGGGCTCTTCCAGCAGCGGCCCAGCCAGGGTTGGGGCACCCAGGCCGAGATCCTCGATCCGGTGCAGTCCAGCACCGCCTTCTACAACCGGCTGACCAGCATCGACGGCTGGCAGGCGCAGGCCGTCGAGGTCGCGGCGCAGGAGGTACAGCGCTCGGGGGTTCCCACGGCGTACGCGGACCACGTATCGGCCGGTCAGGTGCTGACCGCCTCCCTCGACGGTGGCGCACCGGAGAAGGTGACCTGCCGTCTCGACCCGGCCAAGACCTCCTCCACCCCCGCGGCGGTGGTGTCGAAGATCGCGAATCAGACGGGTCTGCAGGCGAATGCGGGTACCTCGGACGTCACCTTCCGCGCCCGCAGCACCGACCGCGCCTGGGCTGTCGCCGCGTGGGCGGTGACCCACGCCGACGCCGAGGGCATCACCAGCGTCACCGTCGGTGATCGTGAGTGGAAACGGCATCGTGGCCGTGACGGCGCGAAGTGGATCGGCGCGAGCAGGTCGGCCGGGTCGGCGACCAGCGTGCGGATCACGCTCGCCGGCCGCTGATCCCCCGCGCCCGCCCTCCTTCCGGCCCGCTCGGCCCCGAACGACGCAAGCCCAGATGCACGACGGCCGGTCACCCCGCGGGGTGACCGGCCGACTGCATCCTCACAGTGCGTGAGTCGCTCTACTTGGCAAGGCCCTTCATGATCTCGCGCATCA